>NZ_CP161805.1:3400263-4080316 GCF_040801785.1 Sulfitobacter sp. LCG007
TTTTGACCGCGCCCGGATTGAAGACTATGGATCCATAGCAACGATTGGAA
The DNA here is from genome assembly GCF_040801785.1 of Sulfitobacter sp. LCG007. Classification (NCBI taxonomy): domain Bacteria; kingdom Pseudomonadati; phylum Pseudomonadota; class Alphaproteobacteria; order Rhodobacterales; family Roseobacteraceae; species Roseobacteraceae bacterium LCG007. Next base: position 3,400,314 of record NZ_CP161805.1, read on the forward strand.
CTGAAGGCTTAGCAGATGCTCTGCGCGATACCGATGTCCCAGATGTATTGCGCCATCGGCCGAAGTTCGTAAATAAAATATCCTTCGACTCAAGCGATCGATCGCTATTGAAAACGGCCACTGATCGAGAGATTCACAAGCAGCTTATTACTGGCGTCTTTGATACTTCAAGTTATGTCGCGCAAAAAAGAGATCGAGAGCAAAGCTCGGACGCTGTAACTGCAATTGTTGAAAGGAATGAAAAGCTAGACAGAGTTTTTCAGCTATTAAGGTCTGGAAATTCACGAGTGGTTGTTACTGCCGACGTGGGAAATGGCAAGACTTTTTTCCTAAGGCAGGTTGAGCAGCGCGGTCTTGAGGAAGGCTATCAAGTCTATCGCATTGATGGCTCAGGGCCTGAATACTCGAGTGAACTTCAAAACATCGTGTCGAAGCCCGGAAAGAAGCTTTTCGTGGTCGATGATGCGATCCGATACACTCGGCAAATATCATTGATAGGGAGCCACTTGACGAGTGACTGTGGGTTGGTCTTAAGCAACTTCAATAGCTTCAACCGTATCGGCGTTAGAGACCTTCGTGAAGTTTCTCATGGCCAAATTTTTGAAGTTTCTGTCGACAAGATGACTCGCGCCGAAATAGTCCAGTGGCGAAAATACTTGGACAGCTGGGGCCTTTGGGGTGATCGGTTGGCCGGCCTGTCAGGTAGTGAGAAAGAAGATTACTTGACATCTCAGTGCGGCTCCGAGATTCGATCGACCGTCGTTGGGATCTACAAAGAATCCAATGTTGCTCATCGAATTTCTGGTATGATCGACTACTTCCTCAACTCAAAGGGCGGAAGGAATAAGATCGAGGCATTCATTGGGGCTGTCATTTGCTCATTGGTGAATAGGCATGTGGAATGGAGAAATGTAGTGGATTGGCTTCAGGTCGATGAGGCTGCGTTTATATCGGACATCACTGAAAGTCCCATTGTGAATATACTAGTTCAACGCAATGGTGAGTTCGCCCCCCCTTCGAAGCAACTGGCTCGGCACTTTCTGGAGGCTGGCTCGCTCAAGTCTATCTCTAAGGATGATATCTCTGATGCGTATGTTAAGATAGTATTGGGAACTGCACGACAAATTGGCGACACCAGGAAGTCAGGAGATGCTCGAGAGAATCTAAAGGAGCTTATGAGATTTAGAATCTTAAGCCTTCTTTTCGGGGATGACCACGACTCTCTCAGCTTAATTTCTTCAATATATAACAAGTTAGCGGCGGATCCGGAGATACAGAAAAGGGATCAGTTTTGGCTTCAATTTGCAATGTCCCGTATGGCAGATGAAGACATTGACCTTGCTGAGATATACCTAAAAAATGCAATAGGAATCGCGAAGGGGCACGGACACGACTGGGATACGAAGCAAATAGACGATCAGTTTGCGAGACTGTGGCTGCATAAATCTTTGCGATCCGAACAACCAAATACCACCGAACTACATGGTGCTGTGAAGTATCTCATAAAGTCCCTTAAAGACTCACCTGATGATGCCATCTACCCGCTAAGGTCGCTTAAATTGATTGAGCCTGCGCTGGAACGGCATGTCGATATAATCCCTGGGGAACTTCTTATTCTTTTTCGGGAATTGTTTGATTTGATGAGACCTGCCATTGGGAAGACGGGTAAGGTTGTTGGCGCAGAAAGAGGTGAAACAGACGTCTTGAGGAAACACTTGCAAAGATCGACGTTGATCTTGAACTCGGCATAGGCCATCGGATTGAGATGGCTTTCGCTGACTTGCGGAAGCGAGGTGTAGGTCGGCTCTCAAGCTGTTCCGGTCTTGCGTCGAGGCAGGCCCGGAGAACAGATATTCACTGGCGCCGGCTATGCGGCATGTCAGGTACGAACGGCAGCTTTGCGTCGAGGAGCGGATACGCTAATTGCCTGTTTTGAATGTCGGCTGTGGGCCGATCATGGCCGATTCTTGCGCTCCCGTATTGGCGTACGCCAATATAGGACGTCGAGGTGCGGCGTGGAATAGACCGATTAGGGGGCCGGTTGCAACGCTTACGCCTGAACCTCCCGGATGCTCTCAAGCGGAATGGGCATGCGATCCTTCATCCCTGCTTGGCGGTCGAAGTAGACCCCCGCGAAAGGATTGCTCATCTCGATGCCGCTTTCGCTGGCGGCAAAGGCAATGATCGTCCGAACGGTGCCCATGACACGAGTGACGCTGCTCCCGACCAGCCCTCGCTCGATCAGCGCATCCCGAAATGCGTTGGCATCCTGCCTTCTGTAGGAGCTGATCTCCCGGTCTCCACAAATCTCGATGAGATAGCCGCAGGAGCGCTCCGCGCCTCTGTGGAAGGTCTTGGGGCGGTTGGCACCCTTGAGCCGGAGATAGACAGCTACGGCTTCAGAGAGGTTCACAGAAACTGTGGAGGGCGAACCAACTCGCTCGAGAGGAAGGCCCGCTCTTGGTGCGTTCAGCCGTAGAAGGTGTTTTCCGGGGACATGCCGCTTTTGCAGGCGCATGTGGTACCAAAATTCATCAAGCTGGTCAGCGGCTTTCGCCGCCCTTGCTGCTGCGATCCTTTGCGATCTGGTACGCAGGGAATGCGCAATCTGCGGTGAATTGTAGTGCTCGCGGAGGTCGCTCGGGACCCTTTTGCGGAAGTAGTAGATCCCCTGCTTCACAAATGTATGGGCAGGTGTGTTGTGCAACGATCTGTGTGCCACTGGCTTCATCCTTCGACAAAGCTGAGGCAAAACAATCGCTTGGCTATTGTGATGGTGCCCGGGGGCGGAATCGAACCACCGACACGAGGATTTTCAATCCCAAATTGTGGATGGAAGATCAGGTGGTCACGGGCGAAATTTCTGTCAAACCCACCACGGAAAATCAGGCACTTAGCAGCCGATTGTCAAACCATTTGCGGGCCCGGAAAGAGGCTTTTGGCAGATGGTGCGGCGGCGTTTTCCGTTCTGTCAAGCGGAATGATCCATCGCCGTTAACACGTCGCCGCGCCTCTTTCCCGGGGGCCCGCGCATGAGCTGGAAGGTCGCCAATCTCTGCGCCGACCGTATCTTCGGCAGCGCCGCGCGCAAGCAGATCATCATGTTCCTGGCCGACAAGGCGAGCGACGACGGCTCGGGCATCTGGTGCTCCAAGGGGACGATACAGCGGCACACTGAGCTGGGCGAAAGCACCGTGAAGCGGACCATCACCGACTTCCTGCGCGAGGGCATCCTGATCGAGACCGGGCGGCGTCCCTGCAAGAACGGTTTCACCGTGATCTACCGGATCGTGTTGGACCGGGTCATGACCTTGGAAGGCTCCGCCGAACCCGACGAAGGAACGGGGTCCACAGTGGACCCCGTCCAGCGTGACCCCGGCAGGGGGTCCAGGGTGGACGGGGTACCGGGTCCACGGTGGACCCCAAACCACCATGAAACCATCCATAAACCACCTACGTGCAAGCGCGCGGAGGCGGCGGTGGATGAAAGATTTGAAAAGATCTGGTCGGCCTATCCGAAGGACCGGCAACGCGGAAAGGCTGCGTGCCTTTCGAAGATCGAGGAGGCCGTGCAGGAGGGCATCGACCCCGACGACCTGCTGCGCGCCGTGCAGGCCTACGCCACCGAAAGCGCCGGCTTCACCCGATCGAAGGTCTGCTTCTCCGACAACTGGTTCGCCGCCCGCCGGTGGCAGCGCTTCCTTGAGGCGATCACCGAGGAACGGCAAGCGCGGACGGCTTTGGCCGCCGATCACCACGCCCGGCTGGCGGCATGGGTCCGCGACCGCAGCCCGATGTGCAAGCACATCACCGCCCCGCAGGTGACGGCGCTGGTGGCGGCGGGGCTGGTGACCGATGGCCAACTGCGCGCGGCGGGGTTGGCGGGATGAGCGGCGCGTCCTCTGCAAAATGCGCCGCGCATCGCGTCCTGTGCATCGCGCGTTCTGGAGCGTGTGCCCTGTCTCGCGTCCTTTGCGCCGCGCCTTCCGCATCGCGCATCACGTCTTTTGCGCCGCGTCCGGTGCCCGGTGCTGTTCGCATCGCGTTTCCTGCATCGCGTCCCCTGCGCACCGTCCAACCGAGCAAACCAACCGAAACGGACTCCAAGCCCCTGACCCACCTCCGCTGACACTGGGAGGCGGGGGGCTTGGAGGAAGTTGGCAAGAAATAGGAACGTAAACTTCACATGCGCCACCATCGTAAACTGACCGACGACAAACGCCGCCAGATCATCGAGGCCCGCGCCAAGGGCACCCCTGCAGCCGCTCTGGCCCGCCGCTTCGGGGTCTCGACCAGGACGATCTACAACACGCTGAGCCGGGCCGAAGGCGAACGACCTGCTCTGACCAGAACAATCAGCACCCGCTTGAGCGCGCGCCAGCTGGCTGGGTTTCAGGCCGCGCTGGCACGCCGCGGCATCACCGACCAACCCGCCGCCCTGCGCCGCCTGATGTGGGCCGCCGACATCCTGTTGCGTCCGGCAGACCCGGTCGTGTGCGACCACCTGCAAGCCTGGGGTGCGCAAGTCGCGACCGAAGGCGCCGCGGTCAACCACATCGCCCGCAAGCTGAACGAGGCCAAAATGCGCGGCCGCCCGATCCCGTTCACCGATGACGACATGGCCACGATCCGCACCTTCGCCGGGGGCCTGATGGAATTCGCCCAGGCGTTCCGCATTTTGTGGGGGGCACAGTTGGCCGCGAAGACGCGAGAGGTCGACAAGGCGCTGGAGGGGTTGGGGGCGCAGTCAGAAGCATTCGCCGACGTCGGCCAACCCGATTTGTCTCGCAAGTAGATCAGAAAATTGATTTTTGTGTTACTTGAAGAACGAAACCGACTGAAGACATAGGATGGGGATTGCAACGGAGGGTTGGCTCATCTTATCTTTGGTATCACAAGTGAGGCAAAAACAAATTTTCTGACCGAGATGCAGGACAATGACTGCCAGCACCGACAAAGCAGCACGCACCAAGGGGAGCGCGGTTCACCCCTCGATCGCGCGCGGTATCGCGCGGCTTGGGCAGGACGTCTCCCGCGCGCGCCGGGCACGCCGGATCTCCACAACCGACATGGCCGCGCGCATGGGCGTTGGACGCAGCACGCTGCACCGCCTGGAACAGGGCGATCCGGGCGTCTCGCTGAACACCCTGGCGATGGCCCTGTCGGTTCTGGGGCTTTTCGACCGGCTGGCCGGCCTCGTCGATCCGGCATCGGATGAGCTCGGCTTGATGCTGGCAGAGAAAACACTTCCGAAAAGGATCACGTCGCGCCGAAGGAACGCATCTTCGGAAAACAGCCCAAGTGCGGACGCGAGTGGCGCCGACGACGCGCCTGAGGGATGGTGATGCGGACAGCGCGAAGTCGTTACAGTGAAAATTCGCGCCATATTTTAGGGTACTTACACCCCATCGGTAGTCAGCTTGGCATGGATGCCCGCGATTTCAGCGCTGTCGGCGCGGCAATCGAGACCGAGGATCTGGCGAAGGCCTGCCGCCTTTAGATCGGACTTAGCAGGTCCTGCATCTGCGCCGCCCGCTGCGTCGCATCGCTTGCGATCGGCTCGCTGACCGCCGCCGGGACCTGATCGCCCACCGCCAGAAGCGTCCGTTCCAGCGCGCGGCCCAGCCGATCCGCCATGTCCTGCAACAGCTCCAGGGCGCGGCCCCTGGGTAAACCCGCCGCGCGGCCCTCGGCCTCGAAGTGGCGCGGAACGATCTCGTCGATGCCGTAATGGCCGTCGATCGACATGGCGAGGCGGTAGCGCTTGCGCTGCAACCGGCCCGCGCGGACGACCGGGGCGACGCTCAGGATGTCATAGAGGGGCGCGAGCGTGAACCGCGCACGGCGCCCCAGACGCAGGCTGAAGTTCTTGGCGTGCCCGTCCGAGGCCCCGATGAGGAAGAAGAAGATCTGCGCCCGGAAGAACGTCTCCCGATCCTCGATGGGCGTGTCGGATTCCCGCAGAAGCTCCATGATCTGCGCGATGCCGGGGCCGCCCAGCCTCTGGTATTTCATGGCAGAAGGGTAGCCCAAAGACTGGCAGATATCTTCCTGCGGCAGGCGTTTCAGGGTGTCGCCGTGCCAGACGCGATCGAACCGCTCGACCGACAACACGACCTGCCCGGGAAGGGTGAGCTTTTCGACATGCGCGACGGGCAGGCCGATTTCGCGTGCCAGGGTCATGCAGAACAACTCGTTCTCGACGCTGTCGCTCAGGTCGATCTGCTCTGGGCCGGGAATGATGCCCATGGGCGTCTTGAAGATATGGCTGGTCGGCGTGATGCCCCGCGGTTTGGCCCACTGTCCGTCGATCCGCAGATAGGCCGTCTTCTCCTGCGCACCGGCGATTGAAATCCGGAAATCCTCGTCTTCACCCAGGGCGAGCGGCGCGGCGGCGAGGTTCTTCAGGTCGGCGACCATCTCCTCTTCCGAAATGATGCGATACTGCATGTCCTGTTCGGCTGGGGCCTCGTCCACGGGCAAGAATTGCAGCGCACCGACACAGTCGCGCCCCAGCACGGACAACAGAGAGAACAAATCCTTGCCCTGCGCCCCGACGCGTGCAGCGATCTTCTCGCGCAGCTCGCCTTCGGCATCGGGCAGGAGGTTGTCGAAGGCGGCGACGACCGGATCGCCCTGCCATTTGAGCCTGGTCAGCGGCAGGGCGCTGGCGACCGGAAAAGCGGCCTCGGACGCGAGCCAGTCAGGATCGTAGGAGAAGGCGATGGCCCCATCCGTCCCGCGAGTCAGCGTGCCCACCCGCGCCCTTTCGTACCAGACGGCGGTCTTACTTTGGCGTGTGCGGCGACCCGCGCGGGCGATGCGTGCCATCCTAGCGCTGCCCCGGGTCAGCTATGCGATCCGTCGCGGACAGTTCCGTGCCGAGGGCCTCGAGAAGGCGAAGATAGACATCGAGGCTGACGGAAACGACGCCGTTCTCGATATCTGAAATGGTGGATTGCGCGGTGCCCGTCATCTCGCCAAGCTGCTTCTGGCTGATCTTCCGCGCCGCGCGCCGCGCCCGCAGCACGGCCCCGGCTTGGCGGAGGCTTCGGATGGGGTATGCGGGCAGGGTCTCCATGGCATTTTGATAGCCCAAGGGCGATAATCTGTCAATATAGCGCAAGAGCTATAAGCGTTGCATATAGCCCATGGGCTAATTCTCAATCTCTGTGCGCAGAGGAAATTCATGCCGACAGGAATCAAGCAGCCATGCCGTACACGGTCGACGATCTACCACCACTTGCCCCGCCGAAGGCTAAGACAAAGCCCATGGAAAATATCCTCGGGATCATAAATCGCAATTATCACCCAAAGAACATATTGACTCCATATGATCTCCCGATCATCCTCATCGGGAAAGGATCACCCGGATGGATCAGATCGCTCGCACCGCCAAGGACCTCGGCCAGGGCCTGCGCGCCGCCCGCAAGGCCAAGGGTCTGACGCAGGCCGAGCTTGCCGCCCGCGCGGGCGTCTGGCAGCGCACGGTGTCCAACATCGAAACCGGCGCCAGCGGCGCCAAGGCGGAGACGATCTTCGACCTGCTGGCAGCGCTCGACCTCGAACTGCGGATCGTGCCGCGCAGCAAAATGACCCCGCGTGATCTCGAGGACATCTTCTGATGGGGCGCAAGCGCACCTATGCGCCGCTCGACGTCTACATGAACGGCCGCCGCGTGGGGCAATATTTCCGCGCGCCGGACGGGGCTTTCGCCTTCACCTATGCGCCGGAATGGCTGGCCTGGGAGAACACGCTGCCCATCTCGCGCGCCCTGCACCTGCGGTCCGAGCGCTACACCGGCCCGCCAGTGACCGCGGTTTTCGAGAACCTGTTGCCCGACAGCGACCTGATCCGCCGCCGGGTGGCCGAACGGGTGGGGGCGGATGGTGTGGACGCCTACAGCCTGCTTGCGCGGATCGGGCGCGATTGCGTGGGCGCGTTGCAATTCCTGCCCGAGGGAGAGGTGCCGGGCGACCCCCACGCGCTGACCGGTGAGCCATTGAGCGACGCCCAGATCGGCACCATGCTGCGGGATCTGGCGCAGACCCCGCTTGGCATCCGGGCCGAGCAGGATTTCCGCATCTCCGTCGCCGGTGCGCAGGAGAAAACGGCGCTTTTGTTCCATGACGGCCGATGGGTGCTGCCCACCGGCACAACGCCGACGACCCACATCCTGAAGCCTGCCATCGGCCGCCTGCCCAATGGCATGGACCTGACCGACAGCATCGAGAACGAGCATTTCTGCCTGCGCTTGCTTGCAGGCTTTGGCCTGCCCGTGGCACGGACCGAGATCGCGGATTTCGCTAAGACGCGCGCGCTGGTCATCGAACGGTTCGACCGGCTGCGCGCCCGCGACGGCCGCCTGATCCGCCTGCCGCAGGAGGATTGCTGCCAGGCCCTTTCCGTGCCCCCGACCCGCAAGTACCAGAACGAGGGCGGCCCGGGCATCGTGGAGATCTGTGACCTGCTGACCGGCAGCGACGAGCCGCAGCGCGACCGGGCGGATTTCCTGAAGGCCGTGATCCTGTTCTGGCTGATCGGGGCGACGGACGGGCACGCAAAGAACTTCAGCATCGCCCTGATGCCCGGCGGGCGCTTCCGCATGACGCCCCTTTACGACGTGCTGACAGTACAGCCCTCGCTGGATGCAGGGGCATTGCAGATCAAGGACATGAAGCTCGCCATGCGCGCGGGCAAGGGGCGGCATTACCGGGTCGCGGACATCCACGGTCGGCACTTCGTGGAGACGGCGCTGGCGGCGGGGTTCTCGCGGGAACAGGTGGCGGGGGTCTTCGAGGACATTAGGGAGCAGGCGGAACGAGCTTTTGACATGGCATTGGCGGAGATGCCGCCTGGGTTTCTGGAGGGGCTGGTGGCACCTGTGAGGAGGGGGTTCGAGCAGAGGTTGACGCGGCTGGTCGCGGGGAACGACGGATGACGTGCAGGGCGGTTTCCGGACTTTCTCTGCAGGTGCGAGATTGTACTATGAATAACTCGAAAGCAGACAATTAGGATGCCGATTTCGTTCTTTTCCCGGCTGCCTTTGAATATGTGCTCGGTTTGGGTGGCCTGCCCCTATCGGGTGGTCCGGTTTCAATCTTAGTGCATGACGGGTTTCCCTGCCAAGGCGGATGCCTGCGGCGGGGCTGATCCCCGTCCGCGAGACGGCCAGTGGACAGCCTCCGGCGCTGGCGGTCGGTAGCCCGGCGACGAATGGGGCCTGTGGCGCGATGAGACCCCGTTCCGTTGGGGTGCATCGGCATGACCTGAATCTCTGTCGACCGGGGCACATACAGCACCCGGTCACAACCGGCTCCCGTCAGGGACGGGGATGAGGCGAAGGCCGCACGAGTGTCTGAGCTGCAATGCGCGCTAATCCGCAAGCTCGCCGTTTAGCATGGTCCGCCTCACCTTCGACCACCATTATGCGGCAGCGCCATGCCGACCGCGGACAGAAGCATGACCCCAGACGGGACCAGGGTGACCGACAGCTTGACAGCCACGCCCCGATTACAGAAGCAGTTCGTCGCGGAGCTTCGAGTTGAAGCTCTCGCAGTAGCCGTTCTCCCAGGGACTGCCTGGTTCAATGAACGCCGTCTTCGCGCCGACGGCATCGATCCAGTCCCGCACGGCCTTGGCGATGAACTCGGGGCCGTTGTCGGATCGGACGTGCCCGGGCACACCGCGCAGGATAAACAGGTCGGTCAGGACATCGATCACGGCGGTCGAATTGAGCCTCCGGTCGATCCGGATCGCCAGGCACTCCCGGGTGAACTCGTCTATGACATTGAGCATGCGGAACTTCCGACCGTCATGGGTCCGGCTCTCGACGAAGTCATAGGACCAGACGTGGTTCGGGCGCTCTGGTCGAAGGCGGATGCACGACCCGTCGTTCAGCCAGAGACGCCCCTTCTTCGGTTGCTTTTGTGGCACTTTCAGCTTCGTCGGGAAAACGGTCCCCCGGACCGTTGTCTGATCCTCCTCAGTCCCGCCGCCAGATCCGCTCGACGCGCTTCACGTTCACGGCCCAGCCGGCGTCTCGCAGCATGGCTGCGATCCGGCGATAGCCGTAACGTCCATACTGGCTGGCCAGCGCGACGATGTCCGCGGTCAGCGCCTCCTCGTCGGCCCGCCCGCGCGGCGCCTTCCGCTGGGTCGATCGATGCTGCCCCAGAACGCGACAGGCAAGACGTTCGGAGATCCGAAATTTCCGTCTGACGTGATCGACGCATGCTCGGCGGCGGGCGGGGCTTAGGGGCTCCGCCCGTTCGGGCCTGAAACGGTCCCCCGGACCGTTTCCGAGACGGCCCTCACTCCCGAGGCCGCCTCCCGCAGGATCAGCTTCTCGAGCGTCAAATCCGACACGGCCTTCCGCAGGCGCTCGTTCTCTTTCTCGAGCTCCTTCAAGCGCTTCACCTGGTCGGTCTTCAACCCGCCGAACTCCTTGCGCCAGCGGTAATAGGTGAACTGTGTCACACCGATGGATCGCTCCGCCTCGGCCACCGATCGGCCCTGCGATACCAGAACGTCGACCTGCCTCAGCTTCGCGACGATCTCCTCAGGCTTATGTCTCTTCTGTCCCATTCCTTGTCCTCCATACGGCTCGAAAGCCTACTCCAGGAAGGACCACTTTCCAGGGGGCAGACCAGCCAAGGACGTGATCCCCAAGCGCCGGCCCCGCGACCGCGCCTATGCCAACCGGCCATGGAGCATCGAGGAGCGCGACATCGTCCTGTCCCGGGCCAAGCCGCATATGCGGGTGGCGCTGGCGCTGATGATGAACACCGGCCTCGACCCCTCGGACGCGCTGAAACTGCGCAAGGACCAGATTGACGGTGACACGATCTGGGGCGTGCGTGGCAAGACTGGGGACTAGGTTGCGATTCCCGTCAGCCCGACCTTGCAGGCAGCCCTCGACAGCATCCCAGCGCATGAGGCGGCCACAGTGCTGGCCAGTTCGCAGGGCGCGGCATGGACCTACAACGGCTTTTCCACCGTATGGCACCGCTTCAAGATCGGGCTGGAGGAGGAAGGGCTGATCGCCTCGGGCCTCACGCTGAAGGGCCTGCGCCACACCGTGGCGACGACGCTGCGCGAGGCGGGGCTGGATGAAAGGCGCATCGCGGACCTCTTGGGGCAGAAGACGCCCTCCATGGCGCGGCATTATTCGCGGTCGGCGAACCTCGCCGACAAGAACCGCGAGACGATGGCGACACTGGAAAAAGAGAACGCGAGGCGGGCGAAGATTGTCAAACCTGTCCCCGAAAAGCGTCAAACCCGATCCGAGTAAGGACCAGACATGAGCACAAAACCTAACCATTTCAGCTTGTTAAATGGTGCCCGGGGGCGGAATCGAACCACCGACACGAGGATTTTCAATCCACTGCTCTACCCCTGAGCTACCCGGGCACGGGTGCCACGCTCGGTGGCTGGGTGTGCGGGTTTTAGGGACTCGGGCCGGGCGTGTCCAGAGGCATTTTGGCTCGCCGGGGCGGGTCGCGACATACATGGCTCGGCGGTGTTCCGCACGGTCACGGGGCGGTGGCGGGCCTGCCTTGCCTGCAGGATCGAAATTGCCGCAACCTGCGAATTTTCGTGCACAATTGCAGATGCGCCGGGCTATCGTGAAGGTGCGGGGGGCGCTTGCGATACAATCGGTTGTGCCTCGGAAATTGCCGGATATTGTGAGGCCATGAAAGTAACGCCAGAATGCTACGACGAGATGCACAGACCCGATGGGTCTATCCGGCCACCCTACGTAGCCTATGACGGATGGTTCGGGCAGCAGGATGCTGGTCGGCTGGACACCAAGTCCCGGGAGGCCGAGGCCTTCTTCCGGCGGACGGGGATCACGTTCAACGTCTACGGGCAGGCCGAGGCTCAGGAGCGGCTGATCCCCTTCGATCTCATTCCCCGCATCCTTTCGCATCGGGAGTGGGCACGGCTGTCGCGCGGGATCGAGCAGCGCGTGCGCGCCATCAACGCCTTCCTGCTCGACATCTACAACAGGCAGGAAATCCTGCGCGCCGGGCGGATTCCGACAGAGCTGATCGCGCGCAACGAGGCCTTCCTGCCGCAGATGATCGGATTTCGCCCGCCGGGCAATGTCTACACCCATATCGTCGGCACAGACATCGTGCGCACCGGAGAGGACGACTTCTTCGTGCTCGAGGACAATGCCCGTACGCCCTCGGGCGTCTCCTACATGCTGGAGAACCGCGAGACGATGCTGCAGATGTTCCCCGAGCTCTTCTCGAAGATCCGGGTGCAGCCTGTCTCGGACTATCCCAAGAACCTGCGCCGCTCGCTGGCGGCCTGCGCACCGGAGAGATGCGAGGGCAAGCCCACGGTGGCGGTGCTGACACCGGGGATCTTCAATTCGGCATATTTCGAACATTCCTTCCTCGCCGACCAGATGGGCGCGGAACTGGTCGAGGGTCATGACCTTCGCGTCGTCGACGGGCGGATCGCCATGCGCACGACCTGCGGCTACAGGACAGTCGACGTGCTCTACCGCCGGATCGATGACGATTTCCTCGACCCCATGACATTCAATCCGGACAGCATGCTTGGCGTTCCGGGCATCATGGATGTCTACCGTTCGGGCGGGATCACGCTGGCAAATGCGCCGGGGGCCGGGATCGCCGACGACAAGGCGATATATTCCTACATGCCCGATATCGTCGAATTCTATACCGGCGAGAAGGCGATCCTGAAAAACGTCGAGACGCACCGCTGTTCCGAGCCCGAGACGCTGAGATACGTTCTCGACAACCTCAAGGACCTGGTGGTCAAGGAAGTGCACGGCTCGGGCGGCTACGGGATGCTCGTCGGACCCACCGCGTCGAAGAAGGAGATCGAGTCCTTCCGCAAGAAGCTCGAGGCGAGGCCAGGCAATTACATCGCCCAACCGACGCTCTCGCTGTCCACGGTACCGATCTTCGTCGATCAGGGGCTTGCCCCGCGACATGTCGATCTGAGGCCCTATGTTCTCGTTTCGCCCGATGGGGTGAAGATCACGCCGGGCGGGCTGACGCGCGTGGCGTTGACCGAAGGCTCGCTTGTGGTGAACTCGAGCCAGGGCGGGGGCACCAAGGATACCTGGGTGCTGGAGGACTGACATGCTGGGGAAAACCGCAGGCGGCCTCTACTGGATGTTCCGTTTCCTCGAGCGGGGCGAAAACCTCGCCCGATTGATGGAGGCGGGCTTCCGCATGGCCCTGACACGTTCATCCGGGTCCGCATCGGAATGGGAATCCGTCGTCACGACGGCGGGCGCGAAGGCCGGCTACGACGCGAAATACGACTCGTACGTCGACATCAATGTCATCGACTATCTGCTGCGCGACCAGGAAAACCCGTCGAGCGTCTTCTCGGTCACCAAATCGGCGCGCGACAATGCGCGGCTGGTGCGGACCGCCCTGACCCGCGAGGTCTGGGAAGCCGTGAACGAGGGCTGGATGACCATGCGCGAGCTGCTGCGCGAACCGGTCACGCAGGTCAATCTACCGGGGACCCTCGCCGCGATCCGGCAGCAGAGCGCCCTTGTAAGGGGGGCGCTCTACGGGACGATGCTGCGCAACGACATCTACGATTTCGCCCGGCTCGGAACCCATGTCGAGCGCGCCGACAACACGGCCCGCATCATCGACGTCAAGTACTACACACTCCTGCCAACGGCGAGTTCGGTGGGCTCGTCGCTCGACAACGTGCAATGGGAGATGATCCTGCGCTCGGTGTCGGCGCACCGCTCGTTCCGCTGGCTTGACGAGCAGGAAATGACCGCGCCCGCGATCGCGGACTTTCTGATCTTCGACAAGCGCCTTCCGCGGTCACTGAACTTCTGCATGGGTCAGGTTGCAGAGAACCTGCGCTATCTCGAAGAGGAATACGGCACGCGGCATCTCTGTCATGACCGGGCCGAGGCCCTCCGGGGCAGGCTGGCGGATTCGACTATCAAGGAGATCTTCGACCAGGGTCTGCACGAATTCATCAGCGGCTTCATCCAGGACAACAACCTTCTCGGCATGCAGATCGAGAAGGACTATCGGTTCATCGAATAGAGGCGTCTCAAGATGCAGCTCGATATCAGCCACGTCACGCGGTACAGCTACGACCGGCCGGTGGACTATGCCCTCCAGCAGGTACGGCTCAGTCCTCCGACCACACGGCAGCAGAAGGTCATCACCTGGGAGATCGGCGTTGAAGGCGGACAGATCGAGACCACCTACCTCGATCACAATCAGTCCCGTGTGCACCTCGTTTCGGTGATGCCCGGCAGCACCGGCGTGGCCATCACGGCCAGAGGAAAGGTCGAGACCTTCGATACGGCGGGCGTGCTCGGCCCTGTCTATGGTCCCGCGCCGCTCTGGTACTTTCTCGGCTCGACACCCCTGACGGAAGCCGGCGAGAAGATCGGCGCACTGGCAGACGGTCTGCGCGAAAGCCCGGACATGCTTGGCGCGCTGCATGACCTCTCGGCAGCGATCCTCGCTGCGGCCCCCTACCGTATCGGCGAAACCTATTCCGAAACGACGGCCGAGGCGGCGCTCGCCGGCGGCTCCGGCGTCTGCCAGGATCACAGTCAGATCTTCGTCGCGGCGGCGCGCTTCGCCGGCATACCGGCGCGTTACATCAGCGGCTACCTCAAGCTCGAAGAAACCGTCGATCAGGACGCCGGCCACGCCTGGGCCGAGGCGCATGTGCCGGGTCTGGGCTGGGTCGGCTTCGACATATCGAACGGGATGAGCCCCGACGAACGCTACGTGCGGCTGGCCGCGGGGCGCGACTACCGCGAGGCGGCACCGATTTCGGGCCTCCGGATGGGGGACGCCGAAGAATCGATGATTGTTTCAGTCCAGATTCAGCAGTAGGGCATATGCTGCGCGCAACGCGCCCTTCAAAGAGACCCTGAACATGACCTATTGCGTTGGCCTGCGCCTGAACAGGGGGCTCGTCTTCATGTCCGATACCCGCACGAATGCGGGCGTCGACAATTTCTCCAAGACCCGGAAGATGTTCAGCTGGAGCGTGCCGGGCGAGCGCATGATCACCCTGATGACGTCGGGGAACCTTGCGACGACGCAGGCGCTGGTAGGCCTGATCGAGCAGCGCGACCGCACCAGCGAAACGCGCGACCCGGCCATCCTGCATGCGCCCTCGATGTTCCAGGTGGCCCGCATGGTGGGGTCGATCCTCAAGGAGGTGATCGCGGGGTCCTCGAACACGGGCTATTCCAACGCGGCCGACTTTCAGGCGACGGTCATTCTCGGGGGGCAGGTCAAGGGCGGTCCTCCGACCATGTTCCTGATCTACCCCGAAGGCAACTTCATCGAGGTCACGGAAGAAACCCCCTTCTTCCAGATCGGCGAGGCGAAATACGGCAAGCCGATCCTCGTGCGCGCCTATGAGGCCGACATGCCGTTCGAGGACGCCGTGAAGCTGTTGCTGGTCTCGTTTGATTCGACGGTGAAGGCCAACCTATCGGTGGGCCTGCCCTTCGATCTCATGGTCTATGAAAACGACGCTTTCGCCCCGCGCATCGAGCGCCGGATCGAAGAGGACGACCCGGTGTACAAGACGATTTCCAACGGCTGGGGCGATGCCCTCAAGACGGCGTTCGAGCAGTTGCCGACCTACCGGATCTGAGCGCTACTGCTCTCTTCCCGTCTCACGAAGCGCCTCTTCCATCGCCTCGTTCAGTTCCTCGGCCTCGTCGGGGTCCTGCGAGGGGACCGCGTAGCTGCCGTTGAACCACTTCGCCAGGTCGATGTCGGCGCAGCGTTTCGAACAGAACGGCCGGTATTCCTGCCGGGTCGGCTTTCGGCAGATCGGGCAGTTCATGCCAGGACCTCCGACAGCGCTGCCCGCGCCCGCTTGCGCTGGAGTTCGTAGTGGCCAAGCGGAGTCCAGCCCAGCAGCGCCGTCTCGATCTCGTCCCGCCGGAATGCTGCCCTGAGGGCGTTCTCGAAGGCCTGGCGGTCCTTCTTGGGCATCGGCGCGACATCCAGCACGATCTGTCCCCCGAACCCTCGCAGGCGCAGGGCCCGGGGCAGCAGCCTTGCGCAGGCCATGTTGGCCTTGATCCCCGCGGCAAGCGAGGTGTCCGGGCCGGTGTTCACATCGACCGCGATCAGCGCTCGGGTCTGTTCGACGTACATCGTGCCGCCCCCGCCAAGCCGGACCTCGGCGCTTCGCAGCCCGTCCAGCGCCTCGAGCACGCCGTGCGCCTCGAAGCTTCCGGATTCGGTCACGATGTCCGCCGGCTGGGTCCAGTCGCGCCAGGCCAGCACATGCGGCCCATCGCCTGCCGCCAGAAGTTCCGCGCCCTGCCCCGTGTCCGTCATTACCTTGCCGGCAAGGTCCATCATGGCGGCGATGTCCTCGGCGATCGCATCCGCATCCGCACCGTCGCAGGCCGAGCGCAGGATCAGCCCGTAGGGTTCGCTCTCGAGCACCTCGTCCACGATCCCGAGCAGCCGATCGCGTTCGTCATCCTCTCGGATCTGGCGGGAAACGTTGCGTCCCGGCGCATCGGGCGTGACGATCGCATAGCGGCTCTTGAAGAGAAGCCGATCCGTCACGGGTATCGCCTTGCCGGGATCGGCATAGCCCGAGACCTGCACCAGCACTTCCTGTCCGGGCTTCAGCCCCTTTACCTGACGCAGGAACGCCGGCCCGTCCGGGGTGCGGAAGAACATGCCCCCCTGCCCCTTTACCGGCCGGTCCGCCACGGCCCGATATACCGTGCCCGGCGTCGGCGCGTCGGCCTCGACCAGCAGATCGTCAAGTTCACCGTCCACGATCAGGGCTGCCGCCTCGCGCCCGCCGATATGGTCCAGAACGATTGTCCGTCCCTTCATGCCGCACCTTTCCAGAGCGGCCATCCCGCCGCCTGCAACAGCCCCGCCGTCTCCGCCAGCGGCAGCCCCACGATGCCCGTGAAGCTTCCGCCGATCCACGGAATCAGCGCGCCCGCCGGGCCCTGAATGCCATAGGCACCCGCCTTGCCCTGCCAGTCGCCCGTCGCCAGGTAGCCCGCGATCTCTAACTCCGACAACCTCTTCATCCGCACGATGCTCACCACGTCCCGCTGCCAGAGCCGCTCGCCACGTTTCACGGCCACGGCGGTGATGACGCGGTGCCGGCGTCCCGACATCAGCCGCAGGAACCGCCCCGCCTCATCCACATCGACGGCCTTTCCGAGGATCCGCCGCCCGACGGCGACCGTCGTATCCGCGCAAAGCACGACATCCTCGGCACCCGACTCGATCGCCGCGATCTTCTCGGCCGCGATTCGCACGCAGTAGTGTCGCGGCAATTCTCCGGCGAGGGGGGTTTCGTCGATGTCGGGGGCCACGATGTCGTCGGGGATCACCCCGATCTGCGCCAGCAACTCCCTGCGTCGTGGCGAGCCGGAGCCCAGAATGAACCGCATCTGCAAGCTCCGCAATCCGGGCCAGGCCCCCAAGGGCCCGGCGCGTCTTCACTTGAACCGGTAGTTGATCCGGCCTTTTGTCAGGTCGTAGGGGGTCATCTCCACCTGGACCTTGTCGCCTGCCAGAACGCGGATGCGGTTCTTTCGCATCTTGCCTGCCGTATGCGCGATGATTTCATGGCCGTTCTCGAGTTCGACCCGGAATGTCGCATTCGGCAGGAGTTCCTTCACGACGCCGGGGAATTCGAGAATGTCTTCCTTGGCCATGGTATCTCCTTGCAGATCGCGCCCGCCCATCGGACGCGCACGCTTAAATGCGCTCAAAGCTCGCGATTTTCAAGGCCAATCAGCGAAGGGTCACGACGTCGGGCGCCCCGTCCCGCCCGGACTGCTCGTCCCAGTGTGTCCGGTTGCGCACCACACCGCTGCGGCGCACCTGCGACACCGCGGACAAAGCCACCTCGGCGTAGGTCCAGCCGGGCTGATTGAGCCTGCCCGCCGCCAAAACCCCGTTTGACGGAAAGCCGGTGTCGGGCGGCCCGAAAACGCCCCCCGCCCCGACGCTCGTCCCCAGCGCCTCCGACCAGTCCGCGTCCCCGACGACCGAGGACATGACTGTCACGCATTGCAGTTCGAGCGCGCGTGCCATCGCCCCGATCCGCACCCGCCAGTAGCCCGCCTCGGCCTCGGTGCAGGAAGGTACGAGGATCAGGTCGCAGTCGACCAGCGCCCGGCCCAGCAGAGGGAATTCGCTGTCATAGCAGATCAGGACACCCACGCGCCCGAGCGCCGTCTCGAATGTCCTGAGCGGCCCGCCCCCCGTCACGTCCCAGTCATCCCGCTCGAACATGGTCATGATCTGCTTGTCCTGAACCCCCATCGCACCGGACGGCGCGAAGAAGCGCGCGCGGTTCACCGGCCGCGAGTCCGTTGCCGCAGGACCCGACCCCGCGAGGATGTGCACCCCATGCTCCTTCGCAAGCCGGGCGTGCAGCGCATCCGCCTCCGGCAGACGGTCCGATACCGCGTAGAGCGAAAGCTCGAGATCCCCCGCGACTTCCGGACCCGAGAGGGTCGCCAGTTCCATCGCCCCGTATTCCGGAAATACCAGCAGGTCCGCACCGTTCGAGGCCGCCTCCGAGACCCAGGAAGAAAGCTTGTCCTCATACTCGGACCAGCCGGAGAGGACAGAGAGGGGATAGGCGGATGTGGCGATCTTCATGGGCGGGCTCCAGCATTTGTCTGTGTCGACATGGACTCCAGCACGGTGCCGATGCAAGCTCAACCCGGCCAACCGGCCGCATCCGAAGGGGATGATCGGCACAGTACGGGTCGAAAGGCATCGCTCCGCGCAGTCTTCAGCGGATTTTCCGGAGGCGTCCTGCGCGTGTCCTTGATCGCGGTCGCCGCCCCATTGACCCCCCCGGTCCGCACATTCACAATCCCCGAAACCGGCCCGGAATCCGTTCATGCTCATCAAAGGCGTCACCCTGCGCGGCCTCGAGGTGTTCGAGGCGCTGGCCTCATCGGGGTCCGTCGCCCAGGCCTCGGCGCTGACAGGGTTGTCGCAGCCGGCGGTCAGCCAGCAGATCCGCAACCTCGAAGAAGCGCTTGGTGCCGAGCTTGTCGATCACGCGCGCCGGCCCATGCGCCTGACACCGGCAGGAGAGGGCTTTCTCGTCCGCGCGGCCTCGGCACTATCGGCGCTCAGGCTCGCGCAGAGCGAGCTCACGGTCATGGATCTTGCCCATCTCAGCGCCCTAAGCATTGGAATCATAGATGATTTCGACGACAGCCTGACGCCTCGCCTCGCCACCATACTGGCGGACAGCATGACCCGGTGCCGTTTCAAGATGATAACGGCTTCCTCCAACGATCTGCGCATCGCCATGGAGGAAAAGCGGCTTCACCTGGCGATCTCGGCAAGCTCGGGGCAGGTTCTCGACGGCGTGCTGGAATACCCGCTGGCGCGGGACCCCTTCGTCCTTGTTGCCCCGAAAGGCGTCCCGCTGACGGCGCAGACGATGCGCGATCCGGCCGGACTGCCATTCCTGCGCTACGAGCGCGAACAGCTGATCAGCCGCCAGATCGAGGCTGCGCTGGCGCGCCAGAAGATGCAGCTTTCCGAAAGGTTCGAGATCGGCAGCCATCTGGCGCTGATGGCAATGGTCGGCCGCGGTATCGGCTGGGCGATCACGACGCCGCTGGGCTATATGCGGGCGGCGCGATTCCATGGGCAGATCGAAGCCCAGCCGCTGCCCTTCTCGGGCTTCGCGCGACAGATCTCGCTCTATGCCTCGGCAGACTGGGCCGGTGAGGTGACGCTGAACGTCGCCCAGACGATGCGCCGCCTGATCCAGTCGCATATGGTTGACCCGGCGCTGGCGCAGCTTCCCTGGCTGGCCGGCGATCTGAAGGTACTCGAGGGCTGAAGATGAATGCACGCGGACAAGGCGACAAGATCGTCATATTGACGGGCGCGGGGATATCGGCGGAGAGCGGCCTCGGGACGTTCCGCGCAGAGGGCGGGCTCTGGGCCCAGCACCGGATCGAGGATGTGGCGACGCCCGAAGGATTCGCGCGCGATCCGAAACTCGTGGTGGATTTCTACAACGCGCGACGGGTGCAGGCCGCAGAGGCAGAGCCCAATGAGGGGCATCTGGCGCTGGCGCGGCTCGAGGCGGCGTATCCGGGCGAGGTGGTGGTCGTGACCCAGAATGTCGACGACCTGCACGAGCGGGCCGGGTCGGCGGCAGTGATCCACATGCACGGTGCGCTGGCGGGTGCGCTTTGCCACGCCTGCGGTCACAGGTGGGAAGCGCCGCTGGTCATGGCCTCCGGCGATGCCTGCCCTTCCTGCGGTCGCGGCGCGGCACGGCCCGACATCGTCTGGTTTGGAGAGATGCCCTATCGGATGGAGGAGATCCTCGACCATCTCGAGACGGCTGCGGTCTTTGCGTCGGTCGGGACGTCGGGAAACGTCTACCCTGCCGCCGGTTTCGTGTCCGAGGCGCGGCGGCATGGTGCCCACACCATCGAGTTCAATCTCGAACGCTCGCTGGTGGGCGATCTCTTCAGGGAGGTACGGATAGGCCCCGCGACACGGACCCTGCCGATCTGGGTGGACGAGATGCTCGCGCGCGCGGACTAGCGGTCGAGGTCTACAGGCACGTCGATCGTGACGTCCCCGGCGCGCTCGAAACTCAGTGTCAGCGGCACGGATCCGCCTTCGGGAAGCGGCTTGGTCAGGCCCATGAGCATGACATGGTCGCCGCCGCGCCTGAGGTCGTGACTGCCCTCTGCCGGGATCTCGAGCCCGCCCTCGACCTCGATCATCTTCATGACGCCATCGGCCTCGGACTGATGGGTATGAAGTTCGGTCCTGGTTGCCGCCGGAGACGTCGCGGCGACGAGACGGTCCGCGACCTCGGACGTGTTCTCGATCACCATGAAGGCGGCACCGACGGGTGCGCCGGGTGCGGACGACCTGACATAGGCGTCCCGGATGACGATTTCGGCCTGGGCAATGCCGCCGGCGAGGCAAAGGCAAGCGGCAAGGACGGGGTTGATGATGTTCACGGCCATGTCTCCGGTTCGGTCCTGTCAGGCCATCTGCATGGCCCCGTCGACACAGCTACGCGCAGCATGTGCGAATTACATCGCGCCAAAACGACACACCCCGCCCGGGGTGCGGGCGGGGTGCGGATGGCACGATCGTGCGTTGTTCAGCTGAGGGCTTCTGCCTGGGTTCCGGCCTTCGCGATGGCCTTCTTGACCTTCAGCGCGTTCGGCGAAAGCTCGCTGTCCTTCGCCTTCGCCAGATACTGGTCCAGTCCGCCACGGTGATCGACCGAACGCAGGGCAGAGGCCGAGATCCGGAACTTGAAGGCGCGGCCCAAGGCTTCGGACTGCAGGGATACGTCGTTCAGGTTCGGCAGGAACCGGCGACGGGTCTTGTTGTTTGCATGGCTGACGTTGTTGCCAGACATCGGGCCCTTGCCGGTCAGTTCGCAGACGCGCGACATGATCTAATCCTCTTTTCAACCGTCGCGTCCGGCGGTCCGGAAAACGACAAATGGGGCGGCCGTCCGGCAGCGCCCCGGAATTTCGTTCGCTGGCTTTAGTGGGAATCGCGGCAGGGGTCAACCCGCCGCGTGGAAGGCTTTCACATCTCGCCGAGTTGGCGGAGAAAGTCACGGGCCGCTGCCGCCGGGGCGCAGTCACCCGCGGCGACGAGCCGGCCGATCCGGGCCAGCGCGGCCTTCGCCTCTGGCGTGTCGAGGACGGACAACAGGGTTCGGCGGACATCCTCCTCGAACCAGTAGCGGGCCTGTGCCGCCCGGGTCCGGTCCCAGAACCCGTTATCCCTGCGCCAGGCCACGAGATCGCTTACCGTCGACCACAGTTCGCCCAGCCCCTGTGCCTCGAGCGCGGACGCCATCATCGCCCTGGGATAGCCGTCCGGATCCTGCGGCCGTTTGCGCAGCAGGCGAAGCGCTCCGGCGTAGTCGGCGCAGGTCCGGCGCGCTGCCGGCATTAGCTCGCCGTCGGCCTTGTTCACCACGACAAGGTCCGCGATTTCCATGATGCCGCGCTTTACGCCCTGCAGTTCGTCTCCCCCTGCCGGCGCGATCAGCAGCAGGAAGACGTCGGCCATTTCGGCCACCACGGTCTCGGACTGCCCGACCCCCACGGTTTCGATCAGCACAACGTCGAAACCCGCGCCCTCGCAAAGCGCCACCGCCTCGCGGGATCGGCGCGCGACGCCGCCAAGCTGCGACTGGCTGGGCGAGGGCCGGATGAAGGCAGCCTGCTCGCGCGCCAGGCGGTCCATGCGGGTCTTGTCTCCGAGGATCGAGCCGCCGGAGCGCGCGGAGGACGGATCGACAGCCAGAACCGCTACCCGCAGCCCCTGTTCGATCAGCATCATGCCGAAGCTTTCGATGAAGGTCGACTTGCCCACCCCCGGCGTACCCGAAAGGCCGATGCGCAGGCCCTGTCGATCCTTCGGCAGTGCGTCAAGCAGCGCCGCGGCGGCGTCGCGGTGATCGGATCGGGCGCTTTCGACAAGGGTGATGGCCCGCGCAAGTGCGCGTCTTTCGCCTTTCGCCACCCGCTCTGCCAGTTCGCCGATGTCCATGCGCCCAGTCCTTCAGCCTCGCCCGGTTGTCCGGCAGGCATCCGGAAAAGTCCAGTGCTTGGCGGCGGCCGGCCGACTGGGTAATCAGGTTGCCATGACACCCGCCCTTCCCATCGACGATGTGCTGCCCCAGTTGCTCGGCGCCCTGAGGAAAGCGGGCCGCGCGGTCCTGCAGGCCCCCCCGGGGGCGGGCAAGACCACCCGCGTGCCGCTCGCGATCCTCGAGGCGGGCCTGAGCGAAGGACGCATCCTCATGCTCGAACCGCGCAGGCTCGCCGCCCGGGCCGCGGCCGAACGCATGGCACAGACGCTGCAAGAGCCGGTCGGCAGGCGGGTGGGCTACCGGATGCGGGGTCAGTCGAAGACGGGGCCGGAAACGCGGATCGAGGTCGTCACCGAGGGCATCCTCACACGCATGCTGCAGGAGCGGCCGGACCTTCCCGGCATCGGCGCTGTGATCTTCGACGAATTCCACGAACGCTCGCTCAACGCCGATCTCGGGCTGGCGCTGTGCCTCGAGGTCGCGGGCGCCCTGCGCGAGGATCTGATGCTGGTTGCCATGTCGGCCACCCTCGATGCTGGCCCGGTGGCGGATCTGATGCAAGCGCCGGTCATCACTTCCGAGGGGCGCAGCTTTCCGGTCGAGACACGCTGGCTGCCCCGTCCCCTGTCCCGGACAGCGCGTTTCGAGGCGTCCATGGCCGACCTCGTTCTGGAGGCATTGGCACAGGAAGCGGGCGGCGCTCTGGTGTTCCTGCCGGGCGAGGCCGAGATCCGGCGGGTGGAAGGACTGTTGCGGCCCCGGCTGCCGACGGACTGCACGTTGCACCCGCTGTTCGGGGCGATGGATTTCGCGGCGCAGCGGGAGGCGATCGAACCCGCACGGGAGCAGCGCAAGGTCGTGCTTGCAACGGCGATCGCCGAGACCTCGCTGACGATCGAAGGCATCCGGATCGTCATCGACGGCGGGTTGTCTCGCCGGGCCCTGTTCGATCCGTCGTCCGGCATGTCGCGCCTTGTCACCGAGCGGGTGACGCGGGCCGAGGCCACGCAGCGGGCGGGGCGGGCCGGACGGCTCGCGCCCGGCACCTGCTACCGGCTCTGGACAAGGGGAGAGGAAGGCGCGCTTTCGGCCTTTCCGCCGGCGGAGATCGAGGTGGCGGACCTGACGGGCTTTGCGCTCGAACTCGCCCTCTGGGGCGCCGAGGCGCGCGATCTGGGCTTCGTGACGCCCCCCCACGAGGGCCGGCTGGCCGAGGCGCGTGGCGTGCTGGAGATGCTGGGGGCCCTGGATCGGACAGGCCGGATCACGCCACATGGAAAGACGCTGGCCGCGCTGCCCTTGCATCCCAGGCTGGCGCACATGGTCGCGCGAGGGGGGCGCGACGCACCGCTTCTGGCAGCCCTTCTGTCGGAGCGCGACATCCTGCGCGGCGCGCCGGCGGACCTGTCGCTGCGCGTCGAGGCCGCGCGCGATCCGGCGCGCTTCATCCGCGAACACGGGCGCGAGCCGCACATGGCGACCCTGCACCGTGTCCGCGAAGAGGCCCGCCGGCTCGCAGGTTCCGCACAGGGCACTGCAATGTCCGTCGGAGCCCTAGCCGCGATGGCCTATCCCGACCGTGTGGGGCTGCACCGAAAGGGCGATGCGCCGCGCTTCGTCCTCTCCGGGGGCAAGGGTGCGGCCTTGCCGGAGGGCGACCCGATGGGTGGCGAAAGGCTGATCGTCGCGACCGATCTGGATGGCGACCTGCGCGAGGCGCGCATACGGCAGGCCGCGCGGATAACGGAAGCGGAACTGCGCGAGATCTTCCCGGACCGGATCGCCTGGCACGACATCTGCGAATGGTCGCGCCGCGAGGGCCGCGTGATCGCGCGCCGTCAGGAACGCGTCGGAGCGCTGGTGCTGCAGGAGCGGAACTGGAACGACGCGTCCCCCGAGGCCATGGCGCGCGCGATGCTGGACGGTGTGCGCCAGCTCGGCCTGCGCCTGCCTCCCGCTTCCAGGCGACTTGTCGCACGGGCCGAACTGATGCGCCGTTCCGACAGCGCCTTCCCGGATTTTTCCGAAGCGCATCTGATGGAGACGCTGGCGGACTGGCTTCTGCCGCACCTGGCGGGCGTCACCACCGCGGCGGACTGGAAGGCCTTCGACATGACCGACGCCCTGCGCGCGCGTCTGAGCTGGGACCAGCTGCGGGCGCTTGATGCATCCGCCCCCTCGCATTTCGAAACGCCGCTGGGGCGCCGTATCCCGATCGACTACAGCGACAGTGACGGGACACCCCGCATCGCCCTGCGCCTGCAGGAGATGTTCGGCGTCACCGAACATCCCCGCGCCGCGGGGCGACCGATCCGGGTCACGCTGCTTTCCCCGGCGCAGCGGCCGGTCCAGGTGACCGAGGATCTGCCCGGTTTCTGGGCCAGTTCCTATCAGGATGTGCGCAAGGACATGCGAGGACGCTACCCGCGCCATCCCTGGCCCGAGGATCCGACACGGGCCGGCCCGACCCTGCGCGCGAAGCCTCGGGGCTGAGAACCGGAAAGCGATTAACCGCCCCTTCACCTCTTTCTGCTTGATTGATCCGGCATGGCGCTGCGCCCATGCTCCCATCATGCCCCGGAGGTGTCTCGCCATGGATCATCAGGCCGGACGTATGCTCGACACGGTTTCCATGTCGATTGCCGGAATCTGGCAACGCATTGGCGCGGACACGCAGATCGGCGAAGCCGCCGCCCTTTGCCTGAGACGCAGCAAGGCGGGACCGCGCGTTCTTCTGGTCACCTGCCGAAGATCCGGTCGATGGATCGTGCCGCAGGCCAGGGTTGGGGAAGGCGAGGATGCGGCCGAGACCGCCTGCCATGCGGCGTGGCGACAGGCAGGTGTCCGCGCGTCGCCCGAACGCAGGATGCCGCTCGGGATCTTCGATGCGCTGCGGCCCTGCTGCGCTGACCCGAATGACGTCTGGCGCGTACACGCGTTTCTCGTCGGCGTGCGCCGGCTGGCGGACAGCTATCCGCAGTCCGCCGACAGGGAGCGCCGCTGGTTCACGCCGCAGGAAGCGGCGCAGCGCGTGCTCGAACCGGGCCTGAAAACGATTCTCGGCAGGCTCTGACGGCCCGGATCAGACGCCGAGACACCAGCGCATGATCGCCTTTTGCGCATGAAGGCGGTTTTCGGCCTCGTCGAAGACCACCGAGCTCGGCCCGTCCATGACCTCGCTCGTCACCTCGTCGTCGCGATGCGCCGGAAGGCAATGCATGAACAGGGCGTCGGGCTTCGCATGCGACATCAGTTGCGCGTCGACCCGGTAGGGACGCAGCTGGTTGTGACGCCGCTCCTTTGCCGATTGCGCGTCATGCATCGAAACCCAGGTATCGGTCACGACCAGGTCGGCGCCCTCGACCGCCTTTTGCGGGTCGCGTTCGATGGTCACTTTCGACCCCCTGCCCCGGGCGAACTCGACCCACTCCGGTTCCGGGTCCAGCGTCGGCGGCCCCGTGAAGGTCAGGTCGAAGCCGAACTGCCCGGCGGCATGCAGGAAAGACGCGCAGACGTTGTTGCCGTCTCCCGACCAGACCACCTTGCGCCCCTTGATCGGACCGCGATGTTCCTCGTAGGTCATCACGTCCGCCATGATCTGGCAGGGATGCGTCCGGTCCGTCAGCCCGTTGATCACCGGGACCGTGGCGAATTCGGCCATTTCGGTCAGCACCGCCTCGTCGAAGGTCCGGATCATGATCAGATCCACATAGCGGCTCAGCACGCGGGCGGTATCGGCGATCGTCTCGCCATGACCAAGCTGCATGTCGCTGCCCGAAAGCACCATCGTCTGCCCGCCCATCTGCCGCACGCCCACGTCGAAGGACACGCGGGTCCGGGTCGAGGGCTTCTCGAAGATCAGCGCGACCATGCGTCCGGCGAGGGGTTGCGAATCGTCCGGCGCTCCGCGCGTGCGGCCGTCCCGCGCCGTCTTCATCGCGGCGGCAGTGTCGATGATGCCCCGCAGGGCGGCGGGGTCGGTAAGGTGAATGTCGAGAAAGTGGTTCATCGTCGGTCTTCTTG
This sequence comes from Sulfitobacter sp. LCG007, assembly GCF_040801785.1. Lineage (NCBI taxonomy): Bacteria > Pseudomonadati > Pseudomonadota > Alphaproteobacteria > Rhodobacterales > Roseobacteraceae > Roseobacteraceae bacterium LCG007. Next base: position 3,426,960 of record NZ_CP161805.1, read on the forward strand.
TCTCCTGCGCCGGACCCGCCCCGAGGGGCTTGCCCGGCAATTCGGTCTCAGGCGGCCTCTACCGCTGTCGCGGCGGCATCGAGGCGCGAAATGGCCTCGCCGATCTCCTCGTCGCTGATCGTCAGCGCGGGCAGAAGGCGGATCACGTTATCCGCGGCGGGGACGGTCAGAACCTCCGCCTCGTAGCCCTTGGCGACCACATCGGTATTGGCAACCTTGCATTTCAGGCCCAGCATCAGCCCTGCCCCGCGGACGCTCTCGAAGACGTCCGGATGCGCCGCGACCAGGCCCTCGAGCTTCTGGCGCAAAAGGCCCGCCTTGCGGTTCACATCGGCCAGGAATTCGGGCTGCGCGATGATGTCCAGCACGGCATAGCCGACGGCACAGCCCAGGGGGTTGCCGCCATAGGTCGAGCCGTGCGTGCCCGCCGTCATGCCCGAGGCGGCATTTTCAGTGGCCAGAACGGCGCCCAGCGGAAAGCCCCCGCCAATGCCCTTCGCCACCATCATGATGTCGGGCGTGATCCCGGCCCATTCGTGGGCGAACAGCTTGCCGGTGCGCCCGACGCCACATTGGACTTCGTCGAGGATCAGCAGCACTCCGTGTTCGTCGCAGAGGGCGCGTATCGCCTTGAGCTCGTGGTCGGACAGCGGCCGGATGCCGCCCTCGCCCTGGATCGGCTCGACAAGCACGGCCGCGGTGCGATCGTTGATCGCGCCCTTCAGCGCCTCCATGTCACCGAAGTCGAGATGCACGAAGCCCGGCAGCAGGGGCGCGAAACCCTTGGTCATCTTCTCCGATCCGGAAGCCGCGATGGCCGCCGAGGACCGCCCATGGAACGAGCCGGAGAACGAGATGATGTCCGTCCGCTCCGGCTGGTCCTTGTGGTGGAAATACTTGCGCGCCATCTTCACCGCCAGCTCGCAGGCCTCGGTCCCGGAGTTGGTGAAGAAAACGGTATCGGCGAAGGTCAGTTCGACGAGCCGCTCGGCAAGGGCCTGCTGCTGCGGGATCTGGTAGAGGTTCGAGACATGCCAGAGCGCCCCTGCCTGTTCGGTCAGCGCGGCCACCAGCGCGGGATGGGCATGCCCCAGCGCATTCACCGCGATCCCTGCCCCGAGGTCCAGGAAGCGTCGACCGTCCGCCTCGGTCAGCCAGGCGCCCTCGCCTTTCACGAAGCTCAGCGGCGCCCTCGAATAGGTGGGCAGGATGGCAGGGATCATCTTCAGGTCCTTTGGATCAGGGCCGACGGCGGGAGCACGGACGGTGCCAAAGCCTTGACGGCGGGTCAACTGGTTTCGGGTGTGGTCTGGATGCCGCCGCAGGGTCTTCGCGGACGAGCGGCGCGGCTGGCGCGCAGGCGGAAACGGACGCTCAGGCGCGTCGGCCGGGGCGTCGTCGGATCGAGGTGAGTTTCGGCGTTTCCATGCGCAGGTCCCTAAAGCATTTCCGCGTCACTGGAAAGACATCTCTTGGGACTTGCGTGCCCTGACATCATCTTGCGGCGACGGATGTGTGCCGTCACCGGCGGCGCCGGAACGAGCGTTCCAGCTTGTAGTTCCGTCCCGGCTGGCTAGAATGGCGCTCCGTAGAAACTGAAGTTGACAAGGGAGCGGCCCCCGACGGGCCGCTTTTGACTTGGGGAATTGCCGATGTCCTGGACTGACGAACGTGTCGAACTGCTCAAGAAGATGTGGAGCGAAGGCCAGTCGGCAAGCCAGATCGCCAAGGAGCTGGGCGGCGTCACCCGCAATGCGGTGATCGGCAAGGTGCATCGCCTAGGGCTTTCCAACAGGGTCGGTGCGCCCGGCGCCCCCGCGCCGGTGGCCAAGCCGGAAACGCGGTCCGAGCCGAAGCCGAAACCCGAAGCCAAGCCAAAGCCGACCATGAAGCCGGAAGCCGACGACGTGGAAGCTTCGGCCCCTGACGATGATGCGGAAGCCGCCCCGAAGCCCGCCGCACTTCCCGCCCGCAAGGCGATCATCCCGGCCGGCCAACCCCTGCCCCCGCAGCCCTCGCCAAACGAGATCAGCCCGGAAGCGCTCGCAAAAGTGAACGAGATCGAGAAGAAGGCGAAGAAGCTGACCTTGATGGAATTGACCGAGCGCACATGCAAATGGCCGGTCGGCGATCCCGCGACGGAAGATTTCTGGTTTTGCGGATTGCCGGTTCAGCAGGGCAAGCCCTATTGCGAGGCGCATGTGGGTGTCGCGTTCCAGCCGATGTCCTCGCGGCGCGACCGCCGCCGCTGATATCCCGCACGGGGCAGGCGATGCTGAAACGTTCCGGCCCGACGGGGGCAGCCCCGGGCCCCGTCGGCGATGGCAGGGCCGAGCAACTGAGGGTCCGGAAATGACGATGATCCGCGCCGCAGACGCGCTTGCGAGACGGTTGTACGCGGCAGGCTGTCGTCACGCTTTCGGGATGCCGGGCGGCGAGGTTCTTACCCTGGTGGACGCGCTTGAGACTGCCGGAATCCGTTTTGTCCTCGCCAGACACGAGAACGCGGCGGCCTTCATGGCCGAAGGGGTCTGGCACCGCACGGGGGCTCCGGGAATTCTCGTCGCCACGCTCGGACCCGGTGCGCTGAACGGGGTCAACGCGGTCGCCAATGCGCATCAGGACCGGCTGCCGCTGATCGTTCTCGCCGGCGCTGTGGATCCTGACGAGGCCCAGACCTATACGCATCAGGTGCTGGACCAGCAGGCCGTCTTCCGGCCGATCACGAAGGCCAGCTTCTCGCTCGTGCCGGGCGCGGCGGATGTCATCGCGGACAAGGCCGTGGCCATCGCGACCGAGGGAAGGCCCGGCCCGGTTCACATCGATGTGCCGATCAGCGCCGCGGATGCGAAGGTCTCCGCCATTCAGGCGGTTCGCCGCGCGCCGGCCGCACCGTCAGTTCCCGCCGATCCCGAACTCGGGCGCGCGCGGCGATGGCTGGCCGAAGCAAGCCGGCCGGTCATGCTTGTCGGGCTGGATGCGGTGAACGAGGGGGCGGGACCGGCCATCGCGACCTGCGCCGAGCGCTTCGGCATTCCGGTCGTGACGACCTACAAGGCGAAGGGCCTCTTGCCCGAGGACCATCCGCTTGCCCTTGGGGGGGCGGGGCTGTCACCGCGCGCGGATGGGCATCTGCTCCCTTTCCTGCAAAGGGCGGATCTCATCCTCTGCGTGGGCTACGATCCGATCGAGATGCGGACGGGCTGGCGCGCCGCATGGTCGCCCGAGACACAGCGGGTCATCGACATCACGGCGGCCCCGAACCATCATTACATGCATCAGGCGGGTCTGAATTTCGTCACCTCCTGCGCGCCGACGCTCGAGTCGATCTCGGAGGGAGTTTCTCCCCGCGGGACCTGGCCGGACGGTGAGGTCGCGGCGCTGAAATCGGCGCTCGAGGCCGCATTCCCCACGAACGACCCATGGGGGCCCGGCGCCGTCATCGACACCTGCCGCACGGTCCTGCCGCGCGACACCCTTGCGACGGCGGACAGCGGCGCACACCGGATCCTGCTGTCGCAGATGTGGAAATGCTTCGAGCCGCGCGCCCTGATGCAGTCTTCGGCGCTGTGCACCATGGGCTGCGCCCTGCCGCTCGCGCTTGGCGCGAAACTTGCCGAGCCCGCGCGCCCGGTCGTCTGCTTTTCCGGCGATGCGGGCTTCCTCATGGTGGCGGGTGAACTCGCCACCGCAAGGGAACTTGGGCTTGCCGTCGTCTGCGTGGTCTTCGTCGATGCCTCCCTCGCCCTCATCGAACTGAAGCAACGCGGAAGACAGATGACCAATCGCGGCGTCGATTTCGCGCATCATGACTTCGCGGCCATCGGACGGGCCTTCGGCGGCGCCGGAGAGACCGTGCGCAGCCGCGAGGCACTTGCGGCCGCTCTCGAGACCGCCCTGAAATCCGACACCTTCACAGTGATCGCAGCAGAAATTGACCGGGGAGCCTATGATGGCCGAATCTGACAGACCCGGCGCCCTCGACGGCGTCTTCGTTCTCGACCTCAGCCGCATCCTTGCCGGACCGACCTGCACGCAGCTTCTGGGGGATCTCGGCGCGACGGTGATAAAGGTCGAGAACCCCAGGACCGGCGGCGACGACACGCGTGGCTGGGGGCCGAACTATGCCCGGGACGCATCGGGCGCGAAAACCGACCTGTCGGCCTATTTCATGTGCGCGAACCGCAACAAGATGTCCATCGGAGTGGACATCTCGACACCCGAGGGACAGGAGACCATCCACCGGCTTGCCGCCCGCGCCGACATCGTCATTGAAAACTACAAGCCCGGCGGCCTGGCGAAGTACGGGCTCGATCACGCCACCCTGCTCGCGGCGCATCCCGGGCTGGTCTATTGCTCGATCTCGGGGTTCGGTCAGACGGGACCGAACCGGGAAAAACCCGGCTACGACCTGATGGCGCAGGGTTACGGCGGCATCATGTCGCTGACGGGCGCGGCGGACGGCCCTCCGATGAAGGTCGGCGTGGGTATCGCGGACGTCATGTGCGGCATGTACGCCACCATCGGCATCCTCGCGGCCCTGCGCCATCGCGATGCGACGGGCGAAGGCCAGCATGTCGACCTGTCGCTGGTCGACACCCAGATGGCCTGGCTGATCAACGAGGGCATGAACTACCTTGTCTCGGGCAAGATTCCCGACCGCCAGGGCAACGCCCACCCCAATATCGTGCCCTACAGCGCCTTCGCGTGTGCCGACGGACATGTGCTGGTCGCGGTCGGCAACGATTCCCAGTTCGCGCGGTTCTGCGATGCCATCGGCCTGCCCGCGCTTGTCACCGATGCGCGCTTCGTGACCAACCAGGGCCGCATCGAGAACCGGGCGGGACTGATGGAACATCTGGAGCCCGCGCTTGCGTCCCTGACCAGAGCCGATGTCATCGCACGGCTGGAAGCGGTCGGCGTGCCGGTGGGCCCAATCAACGACGTGGCGGAGGCGCTCGGATCCGATCAGGCCAAGGCCCGCGGCGCGGTCGTCGAGGTGCCTGTGCAGGGAATGCAGGAAGGGGTCCTGCGGCTGCTGGGCAATCCCCTCAAGCTCTCGCGCACGCCCGTAAGCTATCGCCGCCCGCCCCCGCGCTTCGGGCAGGACGGCGAGGCGGTTCTCGCTCTTCTCGCGGAACCGGCGGAAAAGCCCTGAATGCGGGCATCCGATCCGGCCTGAGAGCCTTTGCGGGCTCAAACATTCCACGATTTCAGACACGTGGCTTCACGTTCACGTGCTGCGTCCTACAGGTCCCTCGGAGGCGGAAGATTATCGGCTAAACCGGGCACATCCTATGTATGAGAGGCGCCCGGATGATCCACGATATCTGCCGCAGTCCCGTATCGATCGGGTCTACCCAGGGGCTCGCGCACTGGAATGCGATGATCCGCGCATTTCTGGCGCATGGGACCGAAACGCCCGCGCATCTTGCAAGGCTGCTCGAAGCCGAACCGGATTTCGCGATGGGTCATGCAGCGCGTGGTCTGTTCTCGCTGTTGCTGGGGCGCGCCGAAATGATCGCCGTGGCGCGGGAGGCCTCTGCCGACGCCCATGCCGCCGCCCTGCGCTGTACACCTTACCCGCGAGAGCAGGCATGGATTGCGGCGCTGGATCGCTGGCTGGACGGACGGCCCGGCGCATCCATCGCGGCGCTGGAGGACGCGCTCGGCCTCGAAGCCGCGGATACGATGTCCGCCAAGGTCTCGCACGCCATCCGCTTCGTGCTGGGAGACGCCGCGGGGATGCGCAGATCCATCGAACGGGTCCTGCACGCGCATGACGCGGATCACGCCTGCAGGGGCTATGCACTGGGGTGCCACGCCTTCGCGCTGGAGGAGACAGGCGATTACGGCGCCGCCGAGGAGGTGGGGCGCGAGGGGCTTTCACATGCGCCTGACGATGCCTGGGGCCTGCACGCGGTTGCGCATGTCTACGACATGACCGCGCTTCCCAGCCTCGGGATCAGGCTGATCGACAGCCACAGGTCCGTCTGGTCGCACTGCAACAATTTCCGTTACCATGTCTGGTGGCACAAGGCGCTGCTGCATCTCGACCGGGGCGAATACGATGTCGCCCTGTCGCTTTATGACAGCCAGATCCGCGCTGACCGCACGGACGATTACCGCGACGTCGCGAACGCGACATCGTTGCTGGTCCGGCTCGAACTGGACGGGGTGGCGGTAGGACCGCGCTGGGAAGAGCTTGCCGATGTGGCCGAGCGGCGCAGCAGTGACGGCTGTCTTGTCTTTGCCGACCTTCACTACATGCTGGCGCTGGCGGGGGGCCGTCGCGATACCGCCCGCATTCGCATGTCGGCGCGATTCGCACGCGACAGCAGGCGGCCGGGCGAAATGAACCAGCGATTCGCAAACCCCGGTCAGGCGGCGCTCGCCGGCCTCAACGCCTTCGCCGAAGGGCGATACGACTCGGCGTTCCGGAACCTTTTGGCAGCCAGACCATTTATGCAGAGGATTGGCGGCAGTCATGCGCAGCGCGACGTGTTCGAAAGGATAACGATAGATTCGGGACTCCGTGCGGGGCAGTACGATATGGCGGATGACCTGTTGTGCGACAGGCTGCGCAGGCGGGGCGGAAATGAAGACAGGTATACCGCAAGCAGGCTTGCCCGGCTCGACCGCATCAGGCGCATTCCCGCACAATAACAAGTCGGTGCAAAGGGGGGCTTGTAAGCGCCTGAATTGAGATGCACAGAGCCCCGCCATGACCCTTGCAGATCCCGAAAAGATTCCCATGTCCACCATTGCCCAGACGCGGAGTTCCGCGAAGGCGCCCGCACGCGTGCGCGACCCTCGTCTGGACTTCTTCCGTGGCCTTGCGATGTTCATCATACTTGTGGCGCATACCCCCCAGAGCTGGTTCCCGCTGGTCATCCCGGCGCGCTTCGGCTTCTCGGATGCAACAGAGATATTCGTGTTCTGTTCGGGCATGGCTTCCGCCATCGCCTTCGGCAGCGTTTTCCGCAAGCAGGGCTGGTGGATGGGCACGGCGCGGGTCGCCTTCCGCTGCTGGCAGGTCTACTGGGCGCATATCGGGACCTTCCTCGCCATCGCCGCGGCGGCGGTCGCAATGAATGCCTCAGGATTAGGCATTCGCGACTATGTCGAGCAGCTCAACCTGGGATTCTTCTTCAACGACACACCGCAGAACCTTGTCGGTCTTCTGACACTGACATACGTGCCGAATTACTTCGACATTCTGCCGATGTACCTGATCGTTCTCGCGATGATGCCCTTTGTGGTTGCCTGTTACAAAGCCCATCCTGCCCTGGCGCTGGCGCTTGTCGTCGGCGTATGGATCGCCGCGCAGTTCAACTGGCTCGAAATGCGTGCCGAGCCCTGGTCCGATCGGGAATGGTTTTTCAATCCTTTCGGCTGGCAGCTCGTTTTCTTCACGGGCTTCGCCTTCATGTCGGGCTGGTTGCCGAAACCGCCGAGAAACCGCGAACTGGCCCTGGTGGCGGCCGTCATCGTGGTCGTGACCGTACCCTTCGCCTATTACCGCATCATTTCGGCCTTTCCCGCCATCGACGCCTGGCGCATCGAGAATGACATCCTGATCGCCAAGACCGATTTCGGCATCCTGCGCTATGTGCACTTCCTCGCCCTGGCCTATCTTTGCTGGGTTGCGGTGGGGAAAGCGGGGCACCGCATCCTGCCTCCGACCGGCGACGCGCCTCTGGCTGCGGTCTGGCGGCATGTGCTGGCCTGGATCATGAAGGTCGGCCAGCAGTCACTTGCCGTATTTATCACCTCGATGTTCCTCGCCCGCGTCCTCGGGCTCGCGCTCGACATGATGGGCTCGGAATCGCTGTTCAATCAGGTGATCGTGCTGTTCAGCGGCTTCGCGATCCTGATTGTGGTGGCGCAATGTGTCGGCTGGTTCAAATCCCAGCCGTGGCGCCGTGCGCAGGTGGCGAAGTGATCCGCCGCGAAGCCCTGTCGCTGCTCGCGGGACTGGCGCTGTCCCCCTTTGCGGCACGTGCGCAGACAGCGGAACCGGGCCTTCAGGTCGGTGCGTCGGAACCCTTCGACCCCCGCGTGGTCGTCGATCGCGCGCGCGATATGGCCGCCGGTCCCTATGTGCCGCGCCCGAAAATACCGCAAAGCTGGCTGGACCTCAGCTATGACCAGTATCGCAGCATCTGGTTCGACAGCCGGAACGCGCTTTGGGAGAACACCGAGACACCGCAGCGCGTCGACGTGTTCCCACCCGGCCTCTACTTTCCGCAGGCGATCGAGCTCAACACCGTCGAAGGCGGCCTCGCGCGCCGCGTGAAGTTCGACCTGGGTGTTTTCGACAAGACGGACCAGTTTCCCGACGTCAAGCTGGACGACACACTGGGATATTCGGGCCTGCGTCTGCGCGCCGAGCTTCACCAGGAAGGCATATTCCAGGAGTACGCGGTCTTTCAGGGCGCGAGCTATTTCCGCGGGATCGGGGCTGACGAAGGCTATGGCCTGTCTGCGCGCGGGCTCGCGCTCAAGACCGGCGATCCGGAGGGCGAGGAGTTCCCCGACTTCGTTGCCTTCTGGGTGGAGCGCCCTGAACCGGGCGTGAAATCGGTGGTGTTGCACGCCCTTCTGGACAGCCCGAGCTGTACCGGCGCCTACAGGTTCGACATTCTGCCGGGCGACACCTTGCAGATGGATATCTCGGCGACCATTTTCGCCCGTACGGATCTGAGCCGCATCGGCCTCGCGCCACTGACATCGATGTTCCTCTTTGACGAAACCATGCGTGATCGTTTTTCGGACTACCGGCCCGCTGTACATGACAGCGACGGCCTGCTGATCCGCAACGGCTATGGTGAGGTCATCTGGCGCCCGCTCTGCAATCCCGTCGCCCTGCAGCTAAGCGCCTTCTCCGACGAGAACCCCCGAGGCTTCGGCCTGATGCAGCGGGCCCGCCGCTTTTCCAACTTCAATGACCTCGAGGCGCTCTATCACCGCCGGCCTTCGGCCTGGATCACGCCCCAGGGCGACTGGGGAGCCGGCTCGGTGGTGCTGGTCGAAATTCCGTCCGACAAGGAAATCTACGACAATATCGTGTGTTTCTGGCGTCCGTCCGAGCCCGTTCCCGCCGGAGGCGAACTGAGCTTCCGATATGCTCTCGACTGGGGCGACGCGCCCGTCCCGCCCTCGGATCAGAGGCTGCGCGTGATCGGTACAGCCATCGGCGGGCATCTCGGCGATGAGACCGTGGTGGTGATCGATTTCGAGAATTCGGCGCTTGTTCCGGAAGACCTGGCGCGGGTCGAGCTTTCGCTGCAAAGCAGCAAGGAATCGCTTACGCACAGCGCCGTCCAGAGAAACCCTGAAACCAAAGGGCCCCGAGCGACGTTCAGCTTTGATCCCGGCGATGAGGACCTCATCGAGTTCAGCGCGCAGTTGCGTCTCGATGGAACTCCTCTGAGCGAGATGTGGCAATACCGATGGACTTCTTCATGAACGAGACCGCCAGCAATTACGCCTCGGGACTTATGCCTCTGCGCCAGCCCCTCGAGATGCGACCGCAGGACCTGCGTCACGCACCGGCGCATCGCGCCGCCATGTCCGCGCCGATGCGGCGCGCCGCACTTCTTCGTCTGGCAGTCTTCGGTCCGGCGTTGATTGGCACCGCATTGCTGCTGAACGGGATATACGGCTGGCTTTCGGCCTCGGGCATGGCCGGGCTGGAATGGCTTCTTCTGCTGATGATCGGGGCGACCTTCATCTGGGTCACGTTGTCCGTCAGCACTGTCGGCGTGGCGGTGGCCGGTCTGCTCGCGACCGAGCGTGACCGGGAGGGCAGCAACGCGGATGTCGATCCCCTGAATGTTGCCCTGCTGGTCCCGATTTACAACGAGGTCCCCGCCGACGTTTTCGGCAATGCTTCGGCGATGCTGAAGGAACTCGCCCGCCGCGCCGGCCGGCACACCTATTCGCTGTTCATTCTCTCGGATACGCGTGACGACGGTATCGCCGAGGCTGAACTGCGCGCGCTTGCTGCACTGAGGACCGAGGCGCCCGAAGGGTTCGAGGTCTATTATCGCCGGCGCGCGCAGAATACCGACAAGAAGGTCGGAAACATCCTCGACTGGGTTACGGGCTGGGGAGCGGGATACGATGCGATGCTCGTTCTGGATGCCGACAGCCTCATGACCGGACGCTGCATCGAGCGGCTCGCCAACGAGATGAGCAGGGACCCGGATGCGGGCCTGATCCAGAGCTTCCCCATGCTGATCGGGGCTGAGACGCTTTTCGCCCGCATTCAACAGTTCTCGAACGTCGCCTACGGCTGGCTTCTCGCCGAAGGGCTGGCAATCTGGTCGCGCAGCGAAGGCAACTACTGGGGCCATAACGCCATCATCCGGACCCGCGCCTTCGCGGAATGCGCGGGGCTGCCGCATCTGCGGGGATGGAACGGCCGCCACGACCTCATCCTGAGCCACGATTTCGTCGAAGCCGGTCTTCTGCGCCGCGCCGGATGGCGGGTGCGGTTCCTGCCGCGCGTCTCCGGAAGCTTCGAGGAAACGCCCGGAACCCTCATCGATTACGTGCTGCGCGACCAGCGCTGGTGCCGCGGCAATCTCCAGCACCTTCGCCTGCTCGGGACAGCCGGATTCCATCCCGTTTCGAGATATCACCTGTTCCACGGCGCGGTCGCCTATCTGCTGTCGCCGGCCTGGTTCGCGCTTCTGGTGATCTGGTCCCTGCTGGGCAAGGACTCCGAAACCAACGTGATCCGTTACTTTAACGAATCCAACCCGCTGTTTCCGGACTGGCCGCCCGAGATGAGCCATATCGATTCGGCGGTCTTCCTCGTGATCATGTATGCGATGCTGCTGACACCGAAACTTGTGAGTGCCGGGATCATCGCCGCGCATCCCAAGGCCCAGCGGGTCTTCGGAGGCCGGGGCGCGTTCCTGTCCGCCGTGTTCTTCGAGATCCTGCTGTCGATCCTCTACTCGCCGATCATGATGATCCAGCAGACCCGCGCCGTCTTCCGCGCGGCGGTCGGGACGCAATCTGGCTGGAATCCCCAGGCGCGCAAGGCACAGGCCTATCCGCTCGCCACCCTTATCAGGTTCCATTGGCCGGAAACGCTGATCGGGATTCTGCTTGCCATCGGCCTTTTCGCGGGGCTCGTGTCGCTCTGGCTGATCCCGATTGCCGTCAGCCTCTGCCTTGCGGTGCCGCTTTCCGCGCTCAGCTCGCTTCAGGTCTCGCAACGCCTGCCTGCGAGCCTGCGCATGGACAGCCCCTTCACCCTGCGTGAACCTGCGGTTGTCGCCCGGGCCCGCAACGAGCGCGCCCGGATGGACACCCTGCTGCGGATCGCGGCCGAATAGTCAGTTGGCGGCGGGACGATCCGCCGCCTCCAGGGTCTCTGCCCAGTCCAGCATCATCGTCGCCCAGCCCTCCGGCACCAAATGTCCGCCTTTGTGAAGGGCAAATTCGAGCGCCGAGCCCGGCGTGCACCGATCCCATGCCCGGCGCAGGAAGGCACCTTCGGTCACGAAGCGGTCCGCCCGGAACTGCTTGCATCCGTTGACGTGGCGCCACATCTCGAGCGTGTCGTAGATGTCGCCCTGCATCAGCGCGTCGGGATCGTCTTCATCCTCGCCCCTCAGCACGCGTCCTTCCAATGGCACTGTGGTGTCCGTCCAGCCATGCGTGTGCAAAAGCCGCACCGGACCATCCTCGCACTGTCCGGGATGAGGACGCCAGAAGCCGCCCGCAACCGGAGCGTACGCCGCAAAGCTTTCCGGTGAGCGGCAGGCGACATAGGACGTCATCGCCCCCCCGACCGAGAAACCCGTCAGGATCATGCTGCCTGCATCCAGACCGAACCGCGCGGCGGCGTCGTCTCTTACCGATTCAAGAAAGGCGATTTCGTCGCGGGCAGTCGGTATGTCCAACATGAACGACCAGCCGCGCCAGCCGCGGACCGGTTGGATCGTCCCGTCCGGCGCAATCACGGCGTAGCCCCGCGACAGGGCCATGCGGTTCCAGTCCCGCGATTGCAGGGCATCTTTCCCGCTGGCCCTCGCGCCGTGCAGGTAGAGCAAAGCGCCGCGCGGTTTCCCTTCCGGGAGCGCCACGTGATAGACACCCAGCGGGACCGTGCAGGGCGCAGGATCGGGCCCGCATCCCGCCGCGGAACGCCCGGCCCCGGCCAATGTGATGGCAAGAACGCCCAGTGCACACGCCAGTCTCACCTCAATCCTCCTCCTGCAGGGGCAGTTCGCGTTGCAGCCAACCCGCCCCGGCGCCGGAACCGAGCATTCCCTCCGGGACGTCCAGCACCTCGGTGAAGCCTGCATCACGCAGCCTAGCGACCGTCCGGCGCGAACGCACCCCTCTTGCGCAGATCAGCGCGATCCTGCGCGAGCGGTCACCCCCGGCAAGCCGGTCGAGCGACGCCACAAAATCGTCTCTCCGCATGTCTAGCCCGATCGCACCCGCGCCGATGCCGGTGGCGCGCCATTCCTCGGGCCTGCGGATGTCGATAAGCAGCAGTTCGCCGCGCGCCGCAGCCGCATGGGCATCTTCCGCAGAAAGCTCCCCCGCGCCCGTTCGTGCCAGGATGTTGAACCAATTCGCCGCGCCGAGCCCCGCCGCGCCGAGTGCGCCAGCGCCGGCAAGAAGGGCAAGCCTGCGGTTCACCCCTCGGCCTGTGCGCAGGTCGGGATCGGCGGGCCGGTGCGTCAATTGTCAATCCCTCGGGGCGTTGCCCGAGAAGTCCGGGATCGCGCCGGCAGATGCTGGCTGACTTTCTATCTGCGGCCAGTTCGCCTCAGCGCGTTCGATGTTGCCAGCGATATCCTCTTCCCAGAACCCGACGACATTGCGGCTTATGTTCAGGTAAAGCCTGCCGTCCACAATGCGCCACAGGTCGGGATTGGCCGGGACCTTCCCGCCCTGCGACACGCCGTAGGCGCAATGGCCGTCGTATTGCGGGACGAATGCAGCCGGGTTTGCGTCGAAGCGCGCCTTGTTCTGCGGGGTCGAGAAGGCGAAGGTCGCTCCGTTGTATTCCGACACGATGCCGGAATCGCCCGGAACTGCAGGAGGCTGGGGCGTGCCGGGCGCATTCTGTTCCAGGTCGAAATAAGCGACGACGTCATAGCCCGACACGGCATATCCGGTCCGGTCGAGGTATTGCGGACCCGAGAAGGCCGCCGATGCAAGGGCCAGCGCCGTCGCGGCTGCTGCGATCAGAAGGAGAAATCGGTTCATGACAGGCTCCGGGACGTGATGTCGGACGGAGGCATCTAGCCATGAGCGAATGCATCCCGCAGCAATCTTGCACACATCTCTCGCCCTTGTGAGGGACGGGGCGGGGCGCGTGAAGCAGGGTGATCTGCCGGACCGCGCTACTTCAGGATCGGAGGTCGGGACGGGTCGCTGCCGGGGGCAGGTCGCACCGCAAGGGCCTTCGGTTCAGGCTGCGGAAGATCGAAGCGCAGACCAACCCGCGCGAGCCTCTCGACAAGTGGGTCGCCCGGCGCCGCGAATGTCACGTCAAGCGCAACATCCGCGAGGCCCGAGAATGTCAGCGCCTCGGACACCGCGCGGGCCAGCGCTCCCTGCGCGCCGGGAGCCGCGTCGATGAAGGCCAGCAGATACCCGCGCTTCGCGTCGTCTTGCGCCACAGCGGCAAGCCAGGCGCATTCGGCGCGGCCTGCGGCGCTGGAAAGCTTGGCATCCAGGGCATGGAGAAGCCGCTCGGGCAGACCTGCGGGCGGCAGCACCTTCGAAAAGCGCGCCTCTGTCTCTACCGGCGGATTGGCAAGCATCTCATGCAGCCAGTCGACAGCCGCGGGCGGCAGCAACTGCGACGAGGGGGCCACGTCGAGGTTCAGGCCAAGCCCGATGCCCTGCCCCGCGAGCATCTGGGCGATCACCCTGCCCGACAGGGCGGCATAAGGTGCCGGACGCCCGGTGAATTCCGAAAGCCTCTCCTCGCGGTCGAATACCAGCACATACTTTTCGGTGCCGAGATCGAAGATATCCGGCGTGATCGTGCCGTGCCCGTCCCTGGCATCCGTGGCAAGCAGCAGGAACAGTTCGCAATCCGCCAGCCGCTCGTAGAATCCCAGTTCGGCCGCGTTGTCCTGTGGCGCCTCCCGCATCGCGGCGAAGGCCCGGTCCAGCGGGGTCGTTTCGGTCATTTCAGAGCCTCCGATAGCCGGGCGCGCAGTTGCGGGATGATGTCGGTCTCGAACCAGGGATTGCGCTTAAGCCAGCCGTTGTTTCGCCAGCTTGGATGCGGCAGGGCGAAGATACCCTCGGCGTGCGAACCCCCGTCGCGCACCGCTTCTGTCACCGGCAGTTTCCGACCGAGATGCCAGGCAATCGCATAGCCGCCGATCAGCAGTGTCAGCCGGATGTCGGGCAACATCGCCAGGGCCTTTCCCCGCCAGGTTTCGGCACAGACCGCCGGCGGGGGGAGGTCGGCGCCCTGCATGTCATAGCCCGGGAAGCAGAAACCCATGGGAACGATGGCGACCCTGCTGCGGTCGTAGAAGGTTTCCTTGTCGATGCCAAGCCACGCGCGCAACCTGTCTCCGGAGGGATCGGTGAAGGGCCGGACAGAGCGATGCGCGCGCGCGCCGGGCGCCTGGCTCGCGATCAGGACGCGGGCGCCCGGGTCGAACCAGACAACGGGACGCGGCGCATGTGCGGTCGCTGTCGCCGCGAAGCGCGGGCGACAGATCGTGCAATTGCGCAGCTGGGGTCGGATATCTTCCGGCATGTGCCACAGGTAGGTCCGATGGGCCGCGCCGAAAAGGGCGAACTTCGGCTCTGCGCGCTGCAAAGGACTTGCGCGCCCCAGGTCGTTTCGATACTTCTAGAATCATGCAAATGGATGCGACTCAGGATCTTTCCCTTGCGCTCTCGGCCACCCGCTTCGCGGCCCTCGGCTCCGAGCAGCGGCTGAGTGTCTTGCGCAGCCTCGTCCGGGCAGGGCCGGAAGGGCTGAGCATCGGCGAACTCGGGGCGCGCACCGGCGTCACCGGAAGCACGCTGACCCACCACATGAAGATCCTTGCCGCAGCGGGACTTGTCACACAGGCGCGTCAGGGGCGCAGCATCATCTGCGCGGCGGTTGCCTACGACGAATTGCGCGCGCTTTCGGAATTCCTTCTCACAGAATGCTGCGCCGACCGCGCGGCCGCCGGCAAGGATCACGCACATGGCTGAACTCACGCAACGCTCCGTACGACCCGCCCTGCTGCGCCTTCGCCCCAATGCGTGGTGGATCACGCTGGCGGTGCTGGCCGTGCTTGCGGTCATGGACACAGGGCAGTTGCTTCCCGCCATTTCGTTCACCGCCGCCGCGCTGCTCCACACCGCCCCGTTCATCGCATTCGCCGTGTTCGCGGTGGCCTACCTGAAGGCCTCCGGGGCGGAAGGTCTGTTGGCGCGGGCGTTCGAGGGCCGCCAGCTGCGCATGATCGCGATGGCTGCCCTGCTGGGCGGGTTGTCGCCCTTCTGCAGCTGCGAGGTCATCCCGTTCATCGCCGCCCTTCTGGCCGTCGGGGCGCCCCTGAGCGCGGTGATGGCCTTCTGGCTTGCCTCGCCGCTCATGGACCCGGCCATGTTCGCCATCACCTCGGGCACGCTTGGCTTCGACTTCGCGCTCGCCAAGACCATCGCGGCGGTGGGTCTCGGCATGATGGGCGGCGTCGGCACGATGATGATGGCCGGCACGCCGGTCTTTGCCGATCCGCTTCGCGAGCGCCCCGCCACAGGCGGCTGCTGCGGCCGGCGCAAACCCTTCGAGGGCGCTCCGCGCTGGAAGTTCTGGACGGAAGCCGACCGACGCGCCACGTTCCGGGACACGGCGCAGGACAATGCCCTCTTTCTCGTGAAATGGCTGACGCTGGCGTATCTGCTCGAGGCGCTGATGCTGCGCTATGTGCCCGCCGATTTCATCGCCGGCCTGTTGGGAGGAGAGGGGCTGACGCCGATCCTGCTGGGCGCTCTTGTCGGTGCGCCCGCCTATCTCAACGGATACGCAGCCGTGCCGCTAGTGGATGCACTTCTTGCCCAGGGCATGGCGCCGGGTGCGGCCATGTCCTTCGTCATCGCCGGCGGCGTAAGCTGCATTCCCGCCGCGGTCGCCGTCTGGGCGCTGGTAAAACCCCGTGTCTTCGCCGCCTATCTCGGATTTGCCCTTCTGGGCAGCGTGCTCGCCGGCATGGCCTGGCAGGCGGTGGCCTGAGGCGCACGGCACACGGACCGGCAAGCCCCTTCGCCCGTTGAACCTGCCCGGCGCTTCGCGTAGCAAGAGTTGATGGGGCCAAGGGCTAGCGGGGATCGTCCATGTATCGTGTCTGGAATTTTCTGACGAACTATTCGCTGCTGCTGATCTTCGGCGCGCTTGTGGCCCTGGTCTGGGCGAATATCGACGCCGAGAGCTATCATCACGTCGTCGAGTTCGTGATCTGGGACCACGCTCCGATCGGGCACCTGCACGACGGGCACCGGACGCTGACCGCGCATTACCTCGTCAACGATCTGCTGATGGCCTTCTTCTTCGCCATCGCGGCCAAAGAGGTCTGGGAGGCGGTCATCCTCAAGGAGGGATCGTTGCGCGGGAAGAAGGCCGCGACGCCCCTTATCGCAACAGCCGGTGGCATGTTCGGCCCGATCGCCGTCTATCTTGGCCTCGCCATGGTGTTGGGCTCGGAGACCTACAGCGCCGTCGCCAACGGCTGGGCGATCCCCACCGCAACCGACATCGCCTTTTCCTATCTTGTCGGACGCATTGTCTTCGGCGCCGGACACCCCGCCGTGCGCTTCCTGCTGCTGCTGGCCATCGCGGATGACGCGGCCGGTCTGATCATCCTCGCCGTCTTCTACCCGTCCGGCGAGCTCGCGCCGTCCTGGCTGCTGGTCTCGCTCGCCGCGGCGATCCTTGTCTTCGTCCTCGCCAACTGGCTGCCGCGCAAGCTCGACACGGGCAAGCAGGACAGGCCGGCCTCCACCTGGGTACGCACGACGCTCAGCTTCTGGCCCTACGCGCTGGCGGCCTGCATCAGCTGGTACGGCTTCATGCGCTCGGGCCTGCATCCCGCGCTCGGCCTGCTGCCGATCGTTCCGACGATACCGCACGCAGACCGCGCCTTTGGACTTTTCTCGGAAGCCGAACAGTATCTGACCGATCTCCTGAACCAGATCGAGCACGCGCTGAAACACCCAGTCGAGATCATCCTCTTCTTTTTCGGCCTCTTCAACGCGGGCGTGGAGTTCTCGTCCATCGGGCCGGCCACCTGGCTCGTGCTGCTGGGCCTGATCGTCGGCAAGCCGCTCGGGATCTTCCTCTTCGGCTGGGTCGCGGCGAATCCGCTCAGGCTCGGACTGCCGCAGGGCATGAGAAGCATCGATCTCGTCGTGGTGGGCTGTGTCGCCGCCATCGGGTTCACCGTGTCGCTCTTCGTAGCCTCCGTGGCCTTCGCGCCGGGCGCCGTTCAGGACGCCGCCAAGATGGGCGCGCTGTTCAGTTTCGTCGCCGCGATCATCTCGATCGTCGTGGGCAGGCTCTGCAGGGTGGAGAAACAGACCAACTGAGGCGGCGCGACCTGTTGCACTGCGGTCAGGGTCTGTCGCTTTAGGTCTGGCGCCCGCCACAGCAGCTATTGGTCGTTGTGTTTTTGTCTAGCTTCCGGACATAATACTGCCAAACTCGGAAGATAATCCGTCAAAAAGCACCCCGGGAACCGGGACCCGCCAAAGTGGCCGGAGGCAGAAGGCGCCGGAGCAGCAGAATGCTTGAGTTCGAGAACGTCTCAAAGTCCTTCTGGACGGGCAGTCAGCACAAGGTGATCCTCGACCGCGTGTCATTCCGCGTCGAGCTCGGCAGATCGCTCGGGATCCTCGCGCCGAACGGGACTGGAAAGACCACATTGGTCAACATGATCGCCGGGCTGGAGAAACCCGACGAAGGCGAGATCCGGCGCGGCTGCAACATTTCCTTTCCGCTGGGGTTCATGGGCGGGGTCAGCAACCGCGTCTCGGCGATGGAAAACGCGCGCTACATCGCGCGCCTTTACGGGCTCGACCCCGACTACGTCGAAGCCTATTGCCGGTGGTTGTGCAATCTCGAGGAATATTTCGACCAGCCGGTCGGGACCTATTCATCGGGTATGCGCGCCCGGTTCTGCTTTGCGCTGATGCTGGCGCTGGATTTCGACATGTACCTGATCGACGAGGGGATGCCGACGACCACGGATGTCGCCTTCAACCGCAAGGCAGGCGCCCTGCTGGCCGAGCGGCTCAAGACGACGACCACCGTGATCGTTTCGCACAACCCCGAAGTGCTGGAAAAATTCGCCGTGTCCGCGGCAGTCCTGATAGAAGGCAGGCTGCACATGTTCGACACCCTGCAGGAAGCAAAACAGCTCTATGACTACCAAACCCAAGGCTAAACGGTTCCGCATCCGGCGTACGATACCGGCGCCCCCGGAAAGCGCCCCCAGCGGTGCCGACAGCGGTCACGAGCCCTTGCGCCTGCGTCCGGCCACCGCCGATGCCAGCGCCACCGCGGTCCTCGAGCGCCGCGCCCGGATGCAAGCCGTGGGAGCCGACACGTCCAGCCCGACCGAGGACCCGCAAAAGCCGGAACCCGCGCCGGCCCGGCCCGTCTCGGGCGGCACGCGTCCCGAGCTCGACCTCGAGAAGATCCGCCAGGAGGGTCTGACCGGCCGCCAGTTGCGCATGGCGCGTCGCGTGGCCCAGAAGCACGGGCTGGCGGCCGCATCGGATTTCGAGGCTGTGAAAGTGCTCCGGCAAAATGGTATCGACCCGTTCCAGCGGTCTAACATGCTCGAACTCGTCGTGCCGCGGAAGGACCA
Organism: Sulfitobacter sp. LCG007; assembly: GCF_040801785.1. NCBI lineage: Bacteria > Pseudomonadati > Pseudomonadota > Alphaproteobacteria > Rhodobacterales > Roseobacteraceae > Roseobacteraceae bacterium LCG007. Next base: position 3,445,829 of record NZ_CP161805.1, read on the forward strand.
GGCCAGAGCCACCCCTCTCGAGCCTGCCGAAGGCGGATGGGCGAACCCCTCGATCAACCTGCCCCAGACAGTACCGACCGGCGACCGCTATCTGCCGTCCACCGATACGAGCCCGGTCGAACGGCGCAATCGCGAGATCTCCGAAATCCAGCGCGACATCACGCGGCGGCGTCGTCGGAAGATGGCCCTGCTGTTTGTCCGCCTCGCATTCTTCGTCTTCCTGCCGACGATCGCCGCGGGCTGGTACTACTTCACGATTGCCACGCCGATGTACGAAACCCATTCCGAATTCGTGATCCTGCAAGCCGACGGACAGGCCGGTGCGGGGATGGGCGGGATGCTCACCGGCTCGCAATTCGCCACCAACCAGGACAGCATCGTGGTGCAGTCCTATCTCGAATCCAAGGACGCCATGTTGCGGCTCGACCGGGATGCGGGCTTCAAGGCGCATTTTTCGCAGGAAAGCATCGACCCGATCCAGCGTCTCGAGGCCAGCCCCACGAACGAGGCCGCCTACAAGATCTACAAGAAGAACATCAAGGTGGGCTACGACCCGACGGAAGGCGTGCTGCGGATGGACGTGATCGCCGCCGATCCGCAGGTCTCGGCGAAGTTTTCCGAGGCGCTGATCTCTTATGCCGAGGAGCGCGTCAACGACATCAGCCAGCAGAAGCGCGGCGACCAGATGGCCGACGCCGAGGCAAGCTTTGCCCAGGCCGAGGCCGAGCGCCGGGCAGCGCAGCAGGCGCTCGTGCAGCTCCAGATCGAGGGCGCGACGCTTGACCCCGAAGCCGTGATCGCAAGCCTTCGCACGCAGATCACCAATATCGAGATGCAATTGCAGGAGAAGGAACTGGAACTCGCGGCCCTTCTCGACAACGCGCGGCCGAACCAGTCGCGCGTGGACGGCGCACGGGCGGATATCGGGCGGTTCAACCGGCTGCTTGAACAGCTCAACGCCAGGATGACCGACGCGAGCCAGGGCGAAAACTCGCTGGCGCAGCTTTCAGTCCGGCTCCAGATGGCGCAGGCCGATCTCGCCACGCGCGACATGATGCTGCAATCGGCCCTCCAGCAGGTCGAGCAGACCCGAATGGAGGCGAACCGGCAGGTTCGCTACCTGACCACCAGCGTGCGCCCGGTGGCCCCAGAGGAAGCGACCTACCCGCGCAAGTTCGAGAACACCGTGCTCGCCTTTTTCATATTCGCCGGAATCTATCTTATGATATCGCTGACCGCCTCCATATTGAGGGAACAGGTAACGTCATGACGGATATTTCGGTAGGTCGGCTGACCATTGGCAATGCGCGCCCGCTGACGGTGATCGCGGGGCCTTGCCAGCTTGAAAGCGAAGACCATGCCCAGATGATCGCGGGCAAGATGAAAGAGGCTTGCGACGCGGCCGGGGCGCAATATGTCTTCAAGGCAAGCTACGACAAGGCGAACCGGACGTCTCTGACCGGGGTCCGCGGTCTTGGCATCGACGAGGGGCTGAAGATCCTGCAGTCGGTGGGCAAGGCCATGGGGGTGCCAGTCCTGACCGACGTCCACAACGAGGCGCAATGCGCCCTCGCGGCGGAAGCGGCCGACATCCTGCAAATCCCGGCCTTCCTGTCACGCCAGACCGATATGCTGCTGGCGGCAGGCAGGACCGGGGCCGCGATCAACGTCAAGAAGGGCCAGTTCCTGGCGCCCTGGGACATGCCCAATGTAGTGGCAAAGATCGAGAGCACCGGGAACAAGCGCATCCTGCTGACCGAGCGTGGCACTTCCTTCGGTTACAACACCCTAGTCGCCGATATGCGCGCTCTGCCCCAGATGGCACAGACCGGCTATCCGGTCGTGATGGACGCGACGCATTCGGTCCAGCAGCCGGGCGGCAAGGGCGGCTCGTCGGGCGGTCAGCGTGAATTCGCACCGGTCATGGCCCGGGCTGCTGTGGCCATCGGCGTGGCGGCGGTCTTCATCGAAACGCATGAAGACCCCGACAACGCGCCCTCGGACGGTCCCAACATGATTCACCTGCATGACATGCCGGCGCTGATAGACACACTGATGAAGTTCGACGCTTTGGCCAAGGCCGACCCCATTACACTCTGACTTTCCCTATTCGCGAGTATTTTTCATGAAGAAACCGGCCGCCACCGTGATCCCGAATACGTGGGAGTTCCTGCGCGATCCGATGATCGCCCCGACCGGATTCCGGGAATACGATGCGCGCTGGAAATATCCCGACGACATCAACCTGCCCGGCATGACGGCGCTTGGCCTTGGGCTTGGCACCCAGATGCAGCGGCGCGGGATCGAACCCGTGATCGCGGTCGCGAATGACTACCGGGATTATTCTCTGTCGATCAAGAACGCGCTCATCATCGGGCTGATACAGGCCGGGATCCGCGTGCGCGACATCGGCCCGGCCCTGTCGCCGATGGCCTATTTCGCCCAGTTCCATCTGGACGCGCCCGCCGTGGCCATGGTGACGGCCAGTCACAACCCGAACGGCTGGACCGGCGTGAAGATGGGCTTCGAGCGGCCGCTGACCCATGGCCCGGACGAGATGGCCGAGCTGCGCGACATCGTCCTTGAGGGCAAGGGAGAGGCGCGCTTGGGAGGCGCCTATGAATTCGTGGACGGCGTGCGGGAAGCCTATCTTGACGATCTCGTGGGCGATTTCCGCATGTCGCGTCCGCTCAAGGTCGTCTGCGCCACGGGCAACGGCACCGCCTCGGCCTTCGCGCCCGAGCTTTTCCGGCGCATCGGTGTCGAGGTGGTCGAAAGCCACAACAGGCTCGACTACACCTTTCCGAACTACAATCCGAACCCCGAGGCCATGGAGATGCTCCACGACATGGCCGACACGGTGAAACGCTCGGGCGCCGACTTCGCGCTTGGCTTTGACGGCGACGGCGACCGCTGCGGCGTGGTGGACGACGAGGGCGAAGAGATCTTCGCCGACAAGGTGGGCGTGATCATGGCCCGCGATCTGGCGAAACTTCATCCGGGCGCGACCTTCGTGGCGGATGTGAAGTCCACCGGGCTATTCGCCTCGGACCCGGAACTGAAGAAACACGGGATCAAGGCCGATTACTGGAAGACCGGCCATAGCCACATGAAACGCCGGGTCAAAGAGTTGGGCGCGCTCGCCGGGTTCGAGAAGTCGGGCCACTACTTCCTCGCCGAACCGATCGGGCGCGGCTACGACTGCGGGATGCGGGTCGCGGTCGAGATCTGCAAGCTGATGGACCGCAATCCCGACAAGTCGATGTCGGACCTGCGCCGTGCCCTGCCCCGGACCTGGTCGACGCCCACAATGTCGCCCTATGCCGCCGATACCGAAAAATACGCCATTCTCGACCGTGTGGTTGACCTGCTCGCACAGCGCGCGGACGAAGGCGGCACGCTGGGCGGACGGGCGATCAAGGGGCTCGTCACCGTGAACGGCGCCCGGGTCATCCTCGACAACGGGGGCTGGGGTCTGGTGCGGGCCTCGTCGAACACGCCCAACCTCGTGGTGGTCTGCGAAAGCCCTGAGAGCGAGGAGGAGCTGCGCGCGATCTTTTCCGATCTCGACGCGGTGATCCGGACCGAGCCGGGCGTGGGCGATTACGACCAGACCTTCTGACCCTGCGTTGCAAGGCGTCGCGAAGCCCTTTCGCGAAAGCCCGCGATAAGCTATGGCGCGCGGGATGAGCACCAACCCGCCCGACCTTCGCCCTGACCTCGCGCCCCGCGCGCGCCTGTCCGACGCACCCCGCGCCGGCCAGCCGACCATCGGCATGGTCTCGCTGGGCTGCCCGAAGGCGCTGGTCGACAGCGAACGCATCCTGACGCGCTTGCGCGCCGAGGGTTACGGGATCTCTCCAGACTATTCCGGCGCGGATGCGGTAATCGTGAATACCTGCGGGTTCCTCGATTCGGCCAAGGCCGAAAGCCTCGAGGCCATCGGCGAGGCGCTGAGCGAGAACGGCAGGGTGATCGTGACCGGCTGCCTCGGGGCGGAGCCCGAATACATCACCGGGGCGCATCCAAAGGTGCTGGCCGTGACCGGACCGCATCAGTACGAGCAGGTGCTCGACGCGGTCCATGCCGCCGTGCCGCCTGCCCCCGATCCCTTCGTGGACCTGCTGCCAGCCTCGGGCGTATCGCTCACGCCGCGCCATTTCAGCTACCTGAAGATCTCCGAGGGCTGCAACCACAAGTGCCGCTTCTGCATCATCCCCGACATGCGCGGGCGTCTGCAGTCGCGTCCCGCCCACGCGGTCATGCGAGAGGCCGAGAAGCTGGTGCAGGCCGGTGTGAAGGAACTGCTGGTGATCTCGCAGGACACCTCTGCCTATGGCGTCGATATCCGCCACGCCGAGGATCGCGGGCACCGGGCGCATATCACCGACCTCGCCCGCGATCTGGGAAGCCTCGGCGCCTGGGTGCGGCTGCATTACGTCTACCCCTACCCCCATGTGCGCCAGCTGATCCCGCTGATGGCCGACGGGCTGGTTCTGCCCTATCTCGACATCCCCTTCCAGCATGCCCATCCCGAAGTGCTGCGCCGAATGGCCCGCCCGGCTGCCGCCGCAAAGACGCTGGACGAGATCGCCGCCTGGCGCGCCATCTGCCCGGACCTGACCCTGCGCTCGACCTTCATCGTGGGCTATCCCGGCGAGACCGAGGCGGAATTCCAGACGCTGCTCGACTGGCTTGACGAGGCGCAGCTCGACCGTGTCGGGTGCTTCAAATACGAAAACGTCGCCGGTGCCCGATCGAACGACTTGCCTGACCACGTCCCTGAATCGCTGAAACAGGAGCGTTGGGAGCGCTTCATGGAAAAGGCGCAGTCCATATCCGAGGCAAAGCTAGCCGCGAAGGTGGGGCGCAGCATGGACGTCATCGTGGATCAGGTCGATGCGGATGCCGCGACGTGCCGGACCATGGCAGACGCGCCCGAGATCGACGGCAACCTCTTCATCGACGAAGGTCACGAAACGCTTAGGCCGGGCGAAATCGTCCGGGTCACCGTAGACGAGGCCGGTGAATACGACCTGTGGGGCCGCCTTTCCTGACAGGTCGCGCCCGGCGCACTTCCTGAAATTCGACAGCACGTAGACCCGAAGCCGGAAATCGCTTTCTGGCGTCTACATGTTGTGGCCCTTGCCCTCGATGGAACCAAATAGCGACTGCGCGGTTTCCCCTTTAGGAGTATCGCTTGCAATGTTCTATTTTTGTTCCTATTTTATCCACAGGTGATGTTCCAGCATGGAGGAGCATGTGTCATGAGCCATCAACCACGCATTCCCGGTCTATTCAGTCCGGACCAGGGCGCCCTGCCGATTGCAGAGGCCCTTCCCGCCACTGAAAAGCAGCTTCGCTTTGCCCATCAACTGGTTCTCAGGACCGGCGACAGCCTGCCTGAAGGCATCACGGGCAACCGCTCTGCCCTGTCTCGCTGGATTGACGCCCACAAGGATGCGGCGAAGCGCCAGCAGGCGGTATCGGACGTACCTTCCTCAAAGCAGGTGGCCTACGCCGAACGCATCGCGCGGATCCGGCGGCGCGATATTCCGAGAGAATGCTTCCGCGATCGCCTGCTGATGTCGAAATGGATCGACAGCAACAAGCCGCACTAGACGAACATCACAAGCCGGCAGCGGTGCGGCGGACGATCTCGAGCCGCTGCGCGTTGGGCGGATGCGTCCCGAGGAACCTGTCGCCCGGGTCGGGAATGCGCCGGAAGAACTCCGACCCTCGGATCGGATCGTATCCGGCCCGCGCGGTGATCACGGTTCCCAGCGCGTCCGCCTCCAGTTCGAAGTCCTTGGAATAGGTCCGCGCGCCGAGTTCGGCACCGCTGCGCTTCGCCGTTTCGATATCGGCCTGCGCTCCCCCCAGCAGGACGGCGACGCTACCTGCGATCACCGCGCCGGCGATGGCGTTCTGTTGCTGGCGCGCGATATGGCCCAGAATGTGGTGCGATGCCTCGTGGCTCATCACGAAAGCCATCTCGTCGGGATTGCGGGCATCCGCGATCAGGCCGAGCGTGAAGGCAAGCACGGGCCGCCCCGAACGGTCCAGCGTCTGGTATGCATTGGCAGACTGCCCGCGCCGATCGTCGACCACGATGATGAAGTCGCAGTTTACGCCAAACGTGCGGGAACGACATTCGCTTTCCGCGACCGATTCTACCGTTCTCACGACCTGAACGAAGTTTCGGGCCGCCTGGCTGGCAGAGAGCGGCTTCGTTCCGTCCCGCTCGAGCCCATCCTGTCCGGGCTGCGGCTTGGTCAGAATCACCGGTCCGGGCGCCGCCGAGCAGGCAGACAGCAGCCCGACGATCACGAGTGCGGCCAGCGCTTTGAATATCATGTCGAAGGGTCCTCGATCCGTCGATGTTTACCATGTTCTAGCACGTCGCGGACGCGGAGCCAGCGCCATCCCGCATCCCTGTTGCCCTCTTGCAATGGCAGGTAGCGGGCTTAGTGTGGCGCCATGTTTACCATCGAGCACGAATTCGATGCGACCGTTATCACCCTTGTCGATGACGGTGGCGCGCCCCTGCAGGAAGACGTCGTCGTCCATGTGACCGAAAGCGCGGTCCTGCTGAACCAGTACGATCCGCGCAACGACCGGACGGTGTCCATCTCGCTGTCGCCCGAGCAGTGGCGCGATCTCACGGCGGCGCTCCATCTGCCCGAAGGTGTCTATCGCGCGGAGTGACTGGAACTGCAAGGGCCCGCGTGGCGCCCGGAACAATGGGAGGAGCGCGGCATGGCGCAATCATCAAGGATCATGACCTGGTTCGAGGGTCGCTGGCACGACGGAAACGTGCCGATCATGCGGGCGGCCGACCAGGGCGCCTGGCTTGGATCGACGGTCTTTGACGGGGCGCGGATGTTCTCGGGGCTGGTGCCTGACCTCGAGACCCATTGCAATCGCGCCAACCGCTCGGCCGAGGCGATGACCATGACGCCCTCCATGGCCGTCCCGGACATGGTCGAGATCGCACGCGAGGGCCTCAGGCGCTTCGGGCGGGAAGAGGCCGTCTACATCCGCCCGATGTACTGGGCCGTGGACGGAGACATCACCGCCATCGTTCCGGAACCAGACAGCACCCGCTTCGCGCTGTGCCTCGAAGCTATCCCGATGGCGGACGCCGGCGCCTCGGTGACGATCACCACGACGCGCTTTCGCAGGCCGGTTCTGGAAAGCAGCGTCGTGAACGCCAAGGCGGGCTGCCTTTATCCCAACAACGCGCGGATGCTGAGAGAGGCGCGGGCCAAGGGCTTCGGCAACGCGCTGGTGGCGGACGCCATGGGCAATGTCGCTGAATCCGCCACATCCAACGTGTTCATGGTCCGGGACGGTGAGGTGTTCACGCCTATCCCGAACGGCACCTTCCTAGCCGGGATCACCCGGGCACGCCACATCTCGAACATGCGCGCCGACGGCATCACGGTGCACGAGAGCGTGCTTTCGTTCCGGGATTTCCATGAAGCAGACGAGGTCTTCCTGTCCGGCAACATGTCGAAGGTCACCCCGGTGACGGCATTGGACGACACGCATTTCCAGATCGGTCCGGTGACAAGACGGGTGCGTGAACTCTACTGGGACTGGGCGGCGTCGCAGCCGCTCTGACGGTCCGGCGGGCGTCGGCAGATTGCGATTGCACCGTCTTTCATCCGCCGCCATGATCGCGCCCGAGGGAGTGCCGAACGGATGCGCAAGTTTCTCGTCGTTCTGGACGACAGCCGCGAATGCCTCAACGCAATGCGTTTCGCGGCCATGCGAGCCGCGAAGACCGGCGGCGGAGTCGAGATCCTGTCCGTCATTCCGCCCGACGAGTTCAACCACTGGATCGGCGTCGGCGAGGTGATGCGCGAAGAGGCGCGCGAGCGCATCGAGGTCCATTTCGAGGTCTTTGCGAAGTGGATGCGCGACCGGCAGGGTATCCAGCCGCAGCTGGTCATCCGGGAAGGCGAGCCCGTGGAAGAGATCATGGCCCAGATCAAGGACAATCCCGAGATCGGCGTTCTCGTGCTTGGCGCCGGAAGCGACAAGAAGGGCCCGGGACCCCTGGTCACTCAGCTTTCGCGCAACTCCGGCGCACTTTCGGTTCCGATCACGATCGTGCCCGGCGATCTCAGCAAGGAACGTCTCGAAGCGATCACCTGAGCGCCCTCGACCGGGCCTGCGAGATGTCCGTGGACATCGATTTAGAACCGTTCCAAACCTTGACTTGGCGGCGTCAGCACGCATATCTGGTGCAGGCCAAGGAGGCTTTCGCATGTTCATCCAAACCGAATCCACACCCAATCCGGCGACGCTGAAATTTCTGCCGGGCCAGACCGTGCTCGAAATGGGGACAGCGGACTTTCCCTCTGCCTCAACCGCCTCGGCTTCGCCTCTCGCCACGCGGCTCTTCGCGGTCGAAGGCGTGTCGGGCGTGTTCTTCGGGACCGATTTCGTCACCGTCACGAAGGCCGAAGGGGTGGAATGGGACCACGTCAAGCCGGCGCTGCTGGGTGCGATCATGGAACACTTCCAGTCCGGCCAGCCCACGATGGCCGATGACAGCGCCCCTGCCTCCGGACATGCCGAGCATACGGGCGAGGACGGCGCGATCGTCGGGCAGATCAAGGAGCTTCTGGACAGCCGCGTGCGTCCGGCCGTCGCGCAGGACGGCGGAGACATCACATTCCACGGCTTCGACCGCGGCGTGGTCTACCTGCACATGCAGGGCGCCTGCGCGGGCTGCCCCTCTTCGACGCTGACGCTGAAGATGGGAATCGAGAACCTGCTCCGTCACTACATTCCCGAGGTGACCGAGGTGAGACCGGTTGCCTGACGACGCACCGCTGATCCTTTCGTTCGACACATCGGCCGCGCATTGCGCGGCCGCTTTGCTGTCGGATGAGACGGTACTGGCCGAGCGGCGCGAGGAGATGGCGCGCGGGCAGTCCGAACGCCTGCTGCCGCTCTGCGACGAGCTCCTGAGATCGGCGGGCCGGGACCTGTCGGCGCTCTCGGCCCTCGGGGTCGGCATCGGTCCCGGCAATTTCACGGGTATCCGCATCGCGGTCTCGGCGGCCCGCGGGCTCGCGCTGGGGCTTGGCATCCCCGCAGTCGGCGTTTCCGCCTTCGATGCCCTGCGTCTCGGCAGCACCGGCCCCTGCGCCTGCGCCGTCGAGGCGCCGCGCGGCATGGTCTATCTGAAGGTCTTCGGCGCCCAGCCCGACGATTTTGCCCCGCCCGAGCCCCTGCTGGTCAGCGCCGCCGAACTGCCGCCCCACGACGGGCCGCTGATCGGCGCGTGCGGTCAGCGGCCGGCCCATGCCACGGCCACGGCGATCGCCCTGATTGCGCGCGCGCGCTTCGCCCAGCTGTCGCATCCGGGGCAGCGGCCTGCACCGCTCTACCTGCGCCCCGCGGATGCCGCGCCGGCACGAGACGCGCCGCCGCGCATCCTGCCATGACACCGGCCGAGATGGCCCGCCTGCACCGGGCCGCCTTTCGGGCCGACCGCGCCTGGTCGCGTGAGGAATTCGCCCAGCTCATCGAGGCCTACGGAGTCCGGAGCTTCGCCGTTCCGCAGGGTTTCGCCCTGACGCGGCAGATCGTCGACGAGGTCGAACTCCTGACCCTTGCCGTTCATCCCGCAGCGCAGGGAACCGGTCTTGGCCGGCGGCTGATGCAGACCTGGATCGCACATGCTGCCGGCTGCGGCGCCGTCACCGCATTCCTCGAGGTCGCGGCGGATAACCCGCGTGCCCTGCACCTCTACGAATCGCTGGGTTTCCGTGTCACCGGACGCCGTCCACACTATTACGGACGCAGCCCGGAGCCTGCCGTGGATGCACTTGTGATGTCGCTTGCCCTGAGCCCGTTGCCGGACCCTTAGTCACCGCCCGCAACGATCAAAAACCGGTTGACCCCGCCCGCGTCATACGCGCTAATTCCTGCGGGACCGGGTATCGTCCGATCGACAAAAGGGCCCCACCGGGTCCGCCCCGGCAGCCAGGTGCCCCAAAAACCGTAACTGGGAGACAATCACATGACCCTGATGAAGAAAATTCTCGGCGCCAGCGCCGCCCTGGCCCTGTCCGCGGGAGCCGCGCTTGCCGAGCCCGCGCTCATATTCGACCTCGGCGGCAAGTTCGACAAGTCGTTCAACGAAGCCGCCTTCGCCGGCGCGACCCGCTGGGCAGAGGAAACCGGCGGCTCCTTCCGCGAGATCGAGCTCCAGAACGAAGCCCAGCGTGAGCAGGCCCTTCGTCGCTTCGCCGAGGCCGGCGCCAACCCGATCGTCATGACGGGTTTCGCCTTCGGAGACGCACTCGGCCAGGTGGCCGCCGACTATCCCGACACCGACTTCGTCATCATCGACATGGTCGTCGAAGCGCCGAACGTGCGCTCGGTCGTCTTCAACGAGCATGAAGGGTCCTATCTCGTCGGCATGCTGGCCGCACGGGCCTCGAAATCCGGGACCGTGGGCTTCATCGGCGGCATGGACATTCCGCTCATCCGCAAGTTCGCCTGCGGCTACGCCCAGGGCGTCAAGGCGGTGAACCCCGATGCGACCATCATCGCCAACATGACCGGCACGACCCCCGCGGCCTGGAACGACCCGGTCAAGGGGTCCGAACTGACCAAGGCGCAGGTAAGCCAGGGCGCGGACGTGATCTATGCCGCTGCCGGCGGCACGGGTGTCGGCATCCTCCAGACCGCAGCGGACGAGGACATCCTCTCGATCGGCGTGGACAGCAACCAGAACTACCTGCATCCCGGCAAGGTCCTGACCTCGATGATGAAGCGCGTCGACAATGCCGTCTATGAAGCGATGTCCGACGGCCCGGGCATGGAGAAGGGCATCAACGTGATGGGCCTGTCCAACGGCGGCGTGGGCTACGCGATGGACGACAACAACAAGGATCTGGTCAGCGCCGAAATGGTCGAAGAGGCGAATGCCGCCGCGCAGAAGATCGCTTCGGGCGAGCTCGAGGTGCATGACTACATGGCCGACGACAGCTGCCCGGCCCTGAGCTTCTGAGCTCTGGGAACATGACGCAGGACGACAGGACGGGGCGGGCGGAGACGGCCGCCCCGGCTATTGAACTGAAAGGCATTTCAAAGGCCTTCGGCCCGGTCCAGGCAAACAGGGACATTTCCATCCGTGTCATGCCGGGGACGATCCACGGCATCATCGGAGAAAACGGCGCGGGCAAGTCCACGCTGATGTCGATCCTCTACGGCTTCTACAAGGCAGACCGGGGAGAGATCTGGATCGGCGGCAGGAAGACCGACATTCCCGACAGCCAGGCGGCCATCGCGGCGGGCATCGGCATGGTGTTCCAGCATTTCAAGCTGGTCGAGAACTTCACCGTGCTTGAAAACATCATCCTCGGAGCCGAGGATGGCGGGTTGCTGCGCCCCTCGCTCGCCAAGGCGCGCAAGTCGCTGCTCGAGCTTGAACATGAATACGGGCTGAACGTGGATCCCGATGCGGTGATCGAGGACCTTGGCGTCGGGATGCAACAGCGTGTCGAGATCCTCAAGGCGCTTTACCGGCAGGCCGATATCCTGATCCTGGACGAACCCACCGGCGTGCTGACGCCGTCGGAGGCGGACCAGCTCTTCCGCATCCTCCACCGCCTGCGCGAGGAGGGAAAGACGATCATCCTGATCACCCACAAGCTGCGCGAGATCATGGAAGCGACCGACACGGTCAGCGTCATGCGGCGCGGCGAGATGACCGCGACCGTGAAAACCTCCGAGACCTCGCCGGCGGAACTGGCCGAGCTGATGGTCGGGCGCAAGGTGCTGCTGCGCGTGGACAAGAAGCCCGCAATGCCGGGCAAGGTCGTCCTCGACGTGCAGGACCTGCATGTCAGGGACGAAGACGGTGTCGAGCGGCTGAAGGGGATCGACCTGCAGGTTCGCGCGGGCGAAATAGTGGGCATCGCCGGGGTGGCGGGCAACGGGCAGTCCGAACTGCTCGAGGTGCTGGGCGGATACATGGCCGCGACGGGGCGCGTCACGATGAACGGCGAACCGGTCGCGCTGTCCGGCGCTGGTTCGGACGGCCAGTCCCGGCGCCGCGTCGGCATCGCGCATGTGCCCGAGGATCGCCAGCGCGAGGGCCTGATCATGGAGTTCTCCGCCTGGGAGAACACCGTTTTCGGCTATCATCTGGACCCGGCATATCAGTCGGGGATGCTGATGGACAACGCGGCCATCCGGCAGGACACCGAGGAGAAGATGCGTCGTTTCGACGTCCGCCCGCCGAATCCGGCGCTTGCGGCCAAGAACTTTTCGGGGGGCAACCAGCAGAAGATCGTGCTGGCCCGCGAGATCGAGCGCAATCCCGACCTGCTGCTGATCGGCCAGCCGACACGTGGTGTGGACATCGGCGCGATCGAATTCATCCATCAGCAGATCGTCGCGCTGCGCGACGAGGGCAAGGCGATCCTGCTTGTCTCCGTCGAGCTTGACGAAATCCTGAGCCTGTCGGACAGGGTCGCGGTGATGTTCGACGGACGGATGATGGGCGAGCGCATGCCGGCGCAAACCGACGAGAAGGAACTCGGCCTGCTCATGGCCGGGGTGGAGGCCTGACATGGAAGTGATGCCGAAATGGGCCGAGGTGATCCTCGTCCCGCTCATCTCGCTTGTCCTCGCCGCGATCCTCTCGGCGCTTGTCATCCTTGCCATCGGCGAGGACCCGGTGGCGGCCGTCGAGCTGATGGTGACGGGCGCGCTGGGGTCGAGCTATGGCTGGGGCTACACGCTCTATTACGCCACCAACTTCATGTTCACCGGCCTCGCCGTCGCCGTCGCCTTCCACGCCCGCATGTTCAACATCGGCGGCGAGGGACAGGCGATGCTGGGCGGGCTCGGTGTCGCGCTGGCCTGTCTCTACATCCCCTGGCCGCACTGGAGCCTCGCGCTGGTCGGTGCGAGCGTCATGGCGGCGATCTTCGGTGCCGCTTGGGCCGCGATCCCGGCTTACCTGCAGGCGAAGCGGGGCAGCCATATCGTCATCACGACCATCATGTTCAACTTCATCGCGGCGGCCTTCCTGAACTACCTGCTCGTCAACATGCTCCGCCCCGCGGGCAGCATGGACCCGGCCACCGCACGCTTCCCCGATGCCACGAAACTGCCGACGCTTCAGGACATCACTGCCTTCTTCGGTGCGGAGATGTTCAAGGGCGCACCCGCCAATGTGTCGCTCTTCGTCGCCATCGCCGCCTGCGTCTTTCTCTGGGTGCTCATCTGGCGCACAAGGCTCGGCTACGCGATCCGCGCCTATGGCCATTCCGAAAGCGCCGCGCTCTACGCCGGCATATCGCCGGTGCGCATCATCATGATCGCCATGCTGATCTCTGGCGGTCTGGCCGGGCTGATGGCCATCAACAACGTCATGGGCGAGGCCGAACGGCTTGTGCTGAACGCGACCGAGGGTGCGGGCTTCATCGGGATCGCCGTGGCGCTCATGGGGCGCAGCCATCCTCTGGGCGTCTTTCTCGCCGCGATCCTCTTCGGGTTCCTCTACCAGGGCGGCGCCGAGCTTGCGCTCTGGACGACGATCCCGCGCGAGCTGATCGTGGTCATCCAGGCGCTGGTGATCCTCTTCACCGGCGCGCTCGACAACATGGTGCGCATGCCGCTCGAGAATATCTTCCTGAGGGCGAGACGCGCGCCGAAGCCCGCCCCGCAAGGCGGCGCGCGCTGATGACGCGGGACCTGCCCAACCTGCTGTTCGCCCGGAGCATCCAGCTGACCGGCGTGATGTCGCCGGGACCCGGAGTCGCCTTCATCCTCGGCATCGCCACGGCACGCGGCCGCGCGCCTGCGTTTCAGGCAGGCGCCGAGTGGCGCGGCGCGATGATCGCGACATTGAGGACCTGAGCGCATGAACCTGCTTTCCCTCATCGACCTTTCCGTCCTCGACAGCACCATACGTCTTGCCACGCCGCTGCTGCTTGCCTGTCTCGCCGGGCTGTTCAGCGAACGGGCGGGCATCTTCGACATCGGGCTGGAAGGGAAGATGCTGGCCGCCGCATTCTTCTCGGCCGCGATCGCTTCTGTCACTGGATCCGTCTGGCTTGGCCTGCTGGCCGGTATTGCCGCCTCGCTTCTGCTGTCGGGCCTGCATGGAGTCGCCTCGATCACGTTCCGGGGCAACCAGCTGATATCGGGGGTCGCCATCAATTTCCTGGCGGCGGGACTGACCGTGCTCGTGGCACAGGACTGGTTCCGGCAGGGCGGGCGGACCCCGTCCCTGTTCGGGCAGGGACGCTTCGAGGGCATCACCCTGCCCTTCGCCGAGGCGATGCGCGATGTCCCCGTCATCGGTCCGGTCTATCACGAACTGATTTCCGGCCATTCCGCCCTCGTCTATGTCGCGCTTCTGTGCGTGCCCTTGACGTGGTGGATCCTGTACAGGACGCGCTTTGGCCTGCGCCTGCGCGCGGTCGGCGAGAATCCCGCCGCGGTGGATACCGCGGGTGTTTCCGTGGTCGGCATGCGCTATGCAGCGGTCGCGATCTGTGGGCTTCTCTGCGGCATCGCGGGTGCATATCTCGCCACCGGCCTGCAGGCGGGGTTCGTGAAGGACATGACCGCCGGACGCGGATACATCGCCCTGGCCGCGCTGATCTTCGCCAAGTGGCGGCCATGGTATGCGCTATGGGCGACGCTGCTTTTCGGCTACCTGCAGGCCATCGCCCTGCGCCCCGACATCATCGAGGGCGCCCTCGGCTTCAAGGTGCAGGTGCAACTGCTCGACGCCCTGCCCTACATCCTGACGGTGATCATCCTCGCGGGCTTCGTCGGCAAGGCGATCCCCCCGCGCGCGGGCGGCGAGCCCTACGTCAAGGAACGCTAGCCGATAGGGCCAGTTGCGCCATTTTTGCAGTCCTGTCCGCTGGCGACATGCTGTCTTCGTTGATTTCCGAGGGGGCGCAGGTCTAACACTAGTCATGCAGGTCTACCTCCCGATCGCAGAAGTCTCGGTAAACGCATTTCTGATCCTCGGATTGGGTGGTCTGGTCGGCGTGCTGTCGGGCATGTTCGGCGTTGGCGGCGGCTTTCTGATCACCCCGCTGCTGTTCTTCGCGGGGATCCCGCCCGCAGTCGCCGTGGCCACGTCGACGAACCAGATCGTCGCCTCGTCCTTCTCGGCGCTTCTGGCCCATCTCAAGCGCAAGACCGTCGACATCCCCATGGGTACGGTGCTGCTGATCGGCGGGCTGATCGGCTCGGGACTTGGTGTGATCGTCTTCAATCACCTGAAGTCGCTGGGTCAGGTCGATCTGCTGGTCAAGCTCTGCTACGTCGTCTTTCTGGGCATCATCGGGGGCATGATGTTCATCGAGGCGCTGAACGCGATCCGGAAAACCCGGAGCGGCAGGAAACCCGAGCGCAAGAAACATCACTGGATCCATGGGCTGCCCTTCAAGATGCGCTTCCGCGTCTCCGGTCTTTACATCTCGGTCATCCCGCCCCTCCTGGTGGGGATGCTGGTCGGTGTTCTCGCCGCGATCATGGGCGTGGGCGGCGGATTCATCATGGTCCCCGCCATGATCTATCTGCTGGGGATGCCCACCAAGGTCGTCGTGGGGACGTCGCTTTTCCAGATCATCTTCGTGACCGCCTTCACGACGATGCTGCACGCGACCACGAATTATACCGTCGACATCGTGTTGGCGCTTCTCCTGCTGATCGGCGGCGTCATCGGCGCGCAGATCGGGACCGGGATCGGGCTCAGGATGAAGGCCGAGCAACTGCGCATCCTGCTGGCAAGCATGGTGCTGCTGGTCTGCATCAACCTTGCTCTCGACCTACTGCTGGAGCCCTCCGAGCTCTACTCGCTGAGCGTGGACACCCGCTGATGCTTCGCAGCTGCCTCTTGCTTCTGCTCCTGCTGGCATGTCCCTCTGCGGCGCAGGAGCACAGTTACGGCGAGGAGGTGGTGCTTGGACTCAGCCGAGACACGGTATCGATCACGACAAGCTTCGACGGATCCGAGATCCTGATCTTCGGCGCGGTCAAGCGCGAGACACCGATTCCCGATGGTCCGGAACTTGAGGTTGTCGTCACGGTGGCGGGACCCTCGCTGCCGGTGAAGGTCCGTCGAAAGGACCGTCGCTTCGGCATATGGATCAACACGGATGTGGTCGAGGTCGACCGCGCCCCGAGCTTCTACGCGGTGGCCACCAGCGGGCCGCTGCGGGAGGTGCTGAGCAATGTGGAGGATCTGCGCTACAAGATCACCATCGACAGGGCGATAAGGTCGGTCGGGGCGCCCTTCCACATACAGGACGCGCCCGCCTTCACCGACGCGCTGATCCGCATCCGCGAGGGCGAACAGGTCTATCAGCATGCCGAGGGGACGGTCTCGGTCGACGAGCAGACGCTGTTCCGCACATCCATCCAGATGCCCTCCGACCTGACCGAGGGCGACTATCTCACCCGCATCTTCCTGACCCGCGGCGGCGCGGTCGTCTCGAGCTACGAGACGTCGATCTTCGTCCAGAAGGTCGGGCTGGAACGCTGGCTGTTCGAGCTTTCGCGCAACCAGCCCGCCGTCTATGGCGCGCTGTCGCTTGTTATGGCGATCGGTGCGGGCTGGGCCGCCTCGGCCGCCTTCCGTTTCCTGCGCTCCTGATCAGCCCCGCCCGATATAGGGCATCGTCGTCGCCATGACGGTCATGAACTGGACGTTCGCCTCGAGCGGCAGCTGCGCCATGTGCAGCACCGACGCAGCCGCATGGGCAACGTCCATCGTCGGCATGTCGGGAGTCTTCGCCTTCAGCGTGGCCACCAGATCGGTCTCAGCGTTGCCGATGTCGATCTGCCCGCAGGCGATGTGGTAAGGACGCCCATCCAGCGACAGCGTCCGCGTAAGCCCCGTGACCGCATGTTTGGTCGTGGTGTAGCAGACCGAGCCGGGGCGCGGCACATGGGCCGACAAGGACCCGTTGTTGATGATGCGTCCCCCCTGCGGATCCTGATGGCGCATCTGCCGGAAGGCAAGCCGGGCGGCAATGAACATGCCGCCGACATTGACCGAAAGCACCTTGTGCCAATCCTCAAGCGCAATCTCGTCGATCGGACCGGCCGTGCCGAAGAGACCCGCGTTGTTGAAGAGCACGTCGAGCTGGCCGAAGGTCTCGAAAGCATCCGCCATTCCTTCGGCGTCGGTCACGTCGGCGGGCAGGACCACCGCATTGTCGCGCCCCTGCGCCAGCTCCTCGAGCAGTTCACGCCGCCGGGCGATCAGGCCGACGCGCCATCCCTCGTCCAGAAACCGCGTGGCGGTCGCCCGTCCGATGCCCGAGCTTGCGCCGGTTATGATGATCGTCTTCACGCAATGTCCTCCGCCTGATGCGCATCCAGTGTCAGGGGCGCTGCCGGCAGCGCCTTGAGATCGTCGGTGCCGAGCGCCTGCGTCGGCTTCGACAACCGGTTGCGCACCACCCAGATGAGCCGCTCCTGCGCACGGGTGATTGCCACATAGGCAAGCCGCTTCCAGAGCGGCTGCCCCGCCTCGACCCGTCCCATCCGGGCCGCCGCCCAGAGATCCGGCGCAAAGACCTGCACCGTTTCCCATTGCGATCCCTGTGCCTTGTGGATCGTGACAGCGGCGCCGTGCAGAAAGACGGCGCCCATGTTGGCGGCGAAGGGAATAAAGGGCTCTTCCTCGTCGGGCTTCTCGATCTTGACGATGGACGCTGCCGAAAGCCGCGGGTCTTCGGCCCCGATCACGTGCAGGCGCGAAAATCCCGGCCGCTTTCCGGGCCCCAGATAGACCACCTGCGCCCCCTTGATCAGCCCGCGCGCCTCGAGGTCGAGCCGTTTCTTGCGATGCTTCAATGGCAGCTCGATTCCGTCGCAGATCAGCGGCTCGCCCTCGAGCAATTCCGTCGCGGGGGCACCGTAGACTTCGCGGAAGGCATTGATCAGCCGGATGCGCGTCGCGTTGCGCCAGACCAGCACCGGGCTGCGCGCCATCAGGTCGACTTCTACCCGCTGGCCCCAGACCACCCGTTCGTCGCGGGCGGCGGCATCCTCGACCATGCGTTCGAACTGCTCGAAACCGACTGCGGGATCGGCCAGCGCATGCGCGAGGCCGAGGATCGGGTTGTCCGCCTCTTGCCGGAAGATCCGGTTCAGGTGCAGGACGCGCGGCGCGGGCAGCTTTTCGAAGACCATGTTGCCGGACTGGTTCACCGGCGGAAGCTGCGCCGGATCGCCGAAAAGCAGGAGGGTCGGAAAGATTTCCTTGAGATCCTCGAACTGCCGGTCGTCGAGCATCGAGGCTTCGTCGACGAACCCGATGTCGAGCGGTTCTTCCCGGCGCTTCCAGCCCGTGATGAAATCGGACCCGCGCAGCCCCGCCGCGGCCAGCGCGCCGGGGATCGAGGCATTCGTCGCGTAGAAGGCAGCCGCCCGGTCGAGCGCGGCATCGGTCAGCCCCTCGACCTGCGGCCGTTCGCCGTTTCCGGCAAGCCATTCCGCGATGCGCTCGTATTCCGGGTCGTAGACGGGCGTGTAGAGTATCCGGTGGATCGTGGTCGCGGGCACGCCGCGCAGCCGCAGGACCGAGGCGGCCTTGTTGGTCGGCGCGAGGATCGCAAGGCTGCGCCGATCCCGGCGCTTGCGGCTTTCATAGTCGCCCGAGACGATTTCGACCCCGGCCCCCCGCAGCGCCTCGGTCAGCTGCGCAAGAAGCAGCGTCTTGCCGGATCCGGCCTTTCCCGTGACCGCCATGACGGCGCTCTTGTCGTCGCCGGGCGGCGTCAGAAGCTGGTCTTCGAGGTCGATGCCGGCACCGCGCAGCATCTCGGCCACGGCGTCGTAGGCCGTGGCCTGATCTTCGGAGAACTGAAGCGCGGGAACGGCCATGACGCGACCCTAGAGGAGGTCCGCGCCGGGGGCCAGTACCGGCGGGCCATTCCGCGTCATGCGCGCGGCGTCAGCCTGCGAGGCACACCTCGCGCGCGGCCGTCGAAGGGCTGCGGCCGAAGGCGCGGTCGAACCAGAGCGCCGACAGCTCGGCAGAGACACCTGCGCGCATGCTGACCTGGGCGCGCGCCTCGGGAGAGAATTCCCACAGACCCACGGAGATCCGGTCGCGCCCCTCGCCCTGACTGCCCAGGACCTCGGGACAGGATCCGATGCGGCGGTAGATCCGTTCCATCCGGCTGTCGAAGACGCCGACGAAATGGGCGACGCCGAAGTTCTGCATGATCTCGCCGCCGCCAAGCATCAGCGCCGCCGCGATGCGGCCGGGCGCCCGTCGGTTGAGGCAGAAGCGGGTGCATTCCCAGATCAGCGGCGACACCAGCGTCCCCCCACCGATGAGGTGGCGGAAGTGGTCGTTGATCATCGTCCGCTCGGTCGTCGGGAGGAACCGCATCGAGCCGCCATGGCTGCCGTCCGGCATCTCCCAGATCACATAGAGCGGATTGAGATCGTCATATTCGTCGCGCTCCTCGCCGGCTTCCGTCACGGTGACATCCCAGCCGAGGCGGGCACGGAACTGGTCCGCACGGTCGCGGAACATCGTCCGCGCAAGTTTGGGGTGACGGGAAAGCTGGTCGGCGTAGATGTAGCGGAGCATGGCGGGTTTCCTTTGTCCGAAACGGCTGCGGGGTGGACAAAGGGTTAAGGCACGGCACGTTAAATCCCCCCAACCGGCACGCGCGGACGCATAACCGCCCGCTCAGGATTGCCGGATGGTGAGTGATTCAGGTCATGTTCAGACCACGATCAGACCACGGCTCAATGCCCGGGCGACCGCGTGCGTCGTGTTCAGCGCGCCAAGTTTGAAACGGGCGCTTTCTATATACACCCGGAGCGTATGCTCCGAGATGGACAGCGTATCGGCCACCTGCGCCCGGCTGTAGCCGATGGCCAGAAGCGTCATCGCGTCGATCTCGCGCGGCGAAAGCGTCTGAGAATCAGCCTTCACCCGATCGGGCTCGAATTCGAGCGCCTTCTCGTTGAAGAAATGCGCGATCAGGATCAGTTCGCGGCGGTTCTTCTCGGTGAATTCGGCCCAAGTCGCGTCATCGCATGTATGGTTCAGCGTGAAGAGCGCGAACTGGCCGTTCGGCCCCCGGATCGGGATCGAAAACCCCTGTGTTCCCAATCCGTAGGCCAGCGCCTCTGCCTGAAATGCCTTGGCCGCCTTGCTGGACCAGTCGAGCCGTTTCCAGTCGACCGGGTGGAAGCGCTGGAAGCAGCCGACCACGACCGGATCGATGCGCTGGTAGTTCATCTCGATGTAGCGTTCGGCCCAGTCCAGAGGATAGTTCCCGCAACCCCGCTGGTCCCCTGCCGAATCGACCCAGTGATAGACCATGTAATCGACAGCGAAGTGCACCCGCAGCGCTTCGATCGCCGTCTGCATGCCATCAAGCGTGTCCGCCCGCTCCAGCGCCTCCAAAGTTGTTTCCACTGTTGCGTTCGTCAACATGAAGGTTGCCCTGCGTCTTGTCGTGAAGCGCCGCTATCTCGGCGAGCGCAACGATGGCCGTATCATCCAGTTGTTCGGCCAGGACCGGAAGGTCGTTCGCCGTTGCAAAGGTCTTGAGGTCCGTGAGTACGTCTAGAATCCAGTCGCTTCGCATGACAAGGTCGCCCTTAAGCAGTTAATTGTTGATTAATGAAACTATAGCATGCGACGGGCCGAGCAAAAATTCGCGTTTATTTACTCCCCCGAAATGGCGATGCGCCGGATAGGCAAGTCATTGAATTGAAATGATATTGCTACTATAGCGCGAATCATGTTCGGAAAGGTTAACGCGAAAACGGCTGTCGCGGAGTGCGACAGCCGATGAAGACGTCAGTGGTTCGTGAAGAACTCAGCTTCTGGCGGCCAGCGCGTCCTCGATCGTGCGCAGGCCGGTGATCGGCGCCTGCACCAGAACCGACATGTTCCCCGGCTTGTGCTCGTTGCGCATCATCTTCGTATGCGCCTGCGGCAGGTCCTGCCAGGCGAAGACCTCGGACATGCAGGGATCGAGTCGGCGTTCCATCATCAGCTTGTTCGCCGCGGAGGCCTGCTTGAGATGGGCGAAATGGCTGCCCTGAAGGCGCTTCTGATGCATCCACATGTAGCGCACGTCGAAGGTCAGGTTGAATCCTGAGGTCCCGGCGCAGATCACCACCATGCCGCCCTTCTTGACCACGAAGGTCGAGACCGGGAAGGTCGCCTCGCCGGGGTGTTCGAAGACCATGTCCACGTTCACACCCTTGCCGGTGATGTCCCAGATCGCCTTGCCAAACTTGCGCGCCTCGGCGAACCATGCCGCGTACTCGGGCGTGCTGACCGTGGGAAGCTGGCCCCAGCAGTCGAAGTCCTTGCGGTTGATGACCCCCTTGGCGCCGAGGTCGAGCACGAACTGGCGCTTGCTTTCGTCGGAGATCACCCCGATCGCATTTGCGCCGGCCGTGTTGATGAGCTGGATCGCGTAGGATCCCAGCCCGCCGGAAGCGCCCCAGACCAGCACATTCTGTCCGGGCTTGAGGTCATGCGGCTCGTGCCCGAACAGCATCCGGTAAGCGGTGGCGAGCGTCAGCGTGTAGCAGGCGCTTTCCTCCCAGGTCAGGTGGCGCGGTCGCGGCATGAGTTGCTGGCTCTGTACGCGGGTGAACTGCGCGAACGATCCGTCCGGCGTCTCGTATCCCCAGATCCGCTGGCTCGAGGAATACATCGGGTCGCCACCGTTGCATTCCTCGTCGTCGCCGTCGTCCTGGTTGCAGTGGACCACCACCTCGTCCCCGACCTTCCAGCGCCTCACCTTGTCGCCGACCGCCCAGACGATGCCCGAAGCATCGGACCCCGCGATGTGATAGGGCTGCTTGTGTCCGTCGAAGGGGCTGATGGGAACGCCACGCGCTGCCCAGACACCGTTGTAGTTCACGCCCGCGGCCATCACCAGGACAAGCACGTCCTGACTATCCAGAACGGGGACGTCCACCACTTCCTCCAGCATGGCGCTTTCCGGGTCGCCATGGCGTTCGCGACGGATCGCCCATGCATACATCTGCTTCGGCACGTATCCCAACGGAGGCAGTTCGCCGACATCGTAGAGGTCCTTCTCGGGCGCCTCGTATTTCGCGATGCTTGTGTCCAATGCCATGACCCACTCCTCGATCCCACGTCCGCGCCGAAGCCCGACAACAGCGACTCTCTGTGGAGTGGATAGGATCTAGCGCGCAATAATGCAATCATGTTTGAGTGAGTTTTGAAATTTTATAACCCAGCGGATGCAGCAATCTGTTCTGCAGCGGCAGTATCGGGCACATGATGCGCGATGGAATTCGCATAGAAACCGACCTTCTGTTCCTGACCCGGCCGAATGGCGATGCGGTGTGCCTCTCGCTGCAGCACCTTGTTCCCGACAAGTTTGTCCAGCGCGGCCTGGAAGGCGCCGTCGTCCTCGGAATGTGCCAGCCACCTTGTGCCCAGACCGCGGGAAAGGGCCATGACCTCGTCGCGCAAGCCCGCCACGGGCATCTCGCCCCCGGCGCCGCGCAGCACCTGCGCGATGATCGGCACCATGAGCGCTGGCATCACCTCGGCGATGCGGCACATTAGCGTGTCGCCCAGTTCCTCCACCGGGCGGTCCGGCCCGAATTCCCGTAGCGACAGCGGTTCGCCGTAGACGACGGCGGCCGCGCCGAAGCGGGTATAGCGTCCCCTCAGAGCCTGGCCGATCTTGCGCAGGATGTAGCGGACCACCACCTTCACATTCGCACCGAAGCGCCGGTCTCCGCGCAGGCCGGCAGCGATCAGGACGTTGTCCTCGAGAATGCGGTCGTAGTTGATCGCGACCGGCATGAAGACGAGATCGCGGCCATCCGGGTCGTAGCCGCCGACCACGTAAGAGAGCAGACCCAGCCTGGGCGGCGCGAGCCTGCCGTCGAGGCTGAGCCCGCCTTCGGGAAAGATCGCCTGCGCCACGCCGCCCGCCGTTGCCATCTGCACGTAGCGCGCCAGCACCTTGCGATAGAGAGCGCCACGCGAACTGCGTCGGATGAAATAGGCCCCCATCGACCGGATCAGCCCGGAGAGGGGCCAGACACGCGCCCATTCGCCCACCGCATAGGAAAGCGCCGACATGCGCCGGGCGAGGTAGGTGACAAGGACATAATCCATGTTCGAACGATGGTTCATCACGAAGATGACCGTCGCATCGCGCGGGACCGATGCGAGCCGGGCCTCGTTATCCGGTCCGGTCCGGACATGATAGAGGGTGGTCGCCAGCAGGCGCGCGGCGCGAATTCCGAAGCTGAAATAGACGAATGCGGAGAAGCGCGGCACGATCTCGCGTGCGTAGTCCTGCGCCTTCTCGAAGGCGACATTCTCGGGGACGCCGTTGTCGCGGGCGTGTCTGACCACCTCGACCAGCACCTCGGGGTCATAGATCAGCCGCTGAATCATGTCGTGACGCCGGGCAAGCTTGAACGGCTCGATGGGCCGCGCAAGACGACGGTTCAGGCGGCGAACGGCGCGTTCGAGGCGGCGACGAAAGAACCAGCGCACCGACGGGAAAAGAAAATGCGACGCGAGGGTGACCATCGCGAAGATCACGATGAGCAGGAAGAGCCAGAGGGGAAGCTGCACCGTTTGCGTCATCCCCGGAAAGTGGCAGGGCGCGGCATATACGTAAACAGGCTTTTCCGTGACGGCGGCAGGTACAAACCGCGTGGCGGGACGGCGGCATCGACGCGCTTCGCAAACCGTGGGATCGCCGCAATGCAGCGAATTGACAGGGGTACAAAATTTCAAGTATCAGTTTATCTGTGAAATATTGTTACGCACACGATCTCCGCGAGGAGCGCCATGACGCAGACCACCAAGGACAGGCCCTGGCTGATACGCACCTACGCGGGCCACTCGACCGCCGGGGCTTCGAACGCGCTCTACCGGGCCAATCTCGCCAAGGGTCAGACCGGCCTTTCGGTCGCCTTCGACCTGCCCACCCAGACCGGTTACGACAGCGATCACGTGCTCGCGCGCGGAGAGGTTGGCAAGGTGGGCGTGCCTGTCAGCCATCTGGGCGACATGCGCGCGCTGTTCGACGGGATACCGCTCGAGCAGATGAACACCTCGATGACGATCAATGCCACCGCGCCGTGGCTGCTGGCGCTTTATATCGCCGTCGCCGAGGAACAGGGGGCGGATGTGTCGCTTCTCCAGGGAACCGTCCAGAACGACCTGATCAAGGAGTACCTCAGCCGGGGCACCTATATCTGCCCGCCTGCCCCATCGCTCGAGATGATCGCGGATGTGGCCGAATACTGCTACGCCCGGGTTCCGAAGTGGAACCCAATGAACGTCTGCTCGTACCATCTGCAAGAGGCCGGTGCGACTCCCGAACAGGAGCTGGCCTTCGCTCTCGCCACCGCAACGGCAGTCCTCGATGCGCTGCGCCCGCGCGTCCCCGAGGCGGACTTCCCGGCGATGGCCTCGCGCATCTCGTTCTTCGTGAACGCCGGGATCCGCTTCGTGACCGAGATGTGCAAGATGCGCGCTTTCGTGGATCTCTGGGACGAACTCCTGCGCGACCGATACGGCGTCGAGGATCCGTGCCACAGGCGGTTCCGCTACGGTGTGCAGGTCAATTCGCTCGGGCTTACCGAGCAGCAGCCGGAAAACAATGTCTACCGCATCCTCATCGAGATGCTCGCGGTCACCCTTTCGAAGAAGGCCCGGGCCCGGGCGGTCCAGCTTCCGGCCTGGAACGAGGCCCTCGGCCTGCCGCGGCCATGGGACCAGCAGTGGTCGATGCGGATGCAGCAGATCCTGGCCTACGAGACCGACCTGCTCGAGTTCGACGATCTCTTCGACGGCAATCCGGCGGTCGACGCAAAGGTGGCGGAGCTGAAGGACGGTGCGCGTGCCGAACTGGCAAACATCGGGGCGATGGGAGGAGCCATCGAGGCCATCGAATACATGAAGGGCCGTCTGGTCGAAAGCAACGCCGAACGGCTCGGCCGGATCGAGGCGGGCGAAACGGTCGTCGTCGGCGTCAACCGCTGGCAGCAGGGAGAAGCCTCTCCGCTGATGACGGGGGACGGCGGCATCATGGTGGTCGATCCCGCGGTCGAGGCGGCTCAGGTCGAAAGTCTGAAGGCATGGCGCGCGGCGCGCGACGAGACCGCCGTGCAGGCGGCCCTGGCCGAGCTGCGCGCCGCTGCGCGCGACGGGCGAAACGTCATGCCCTTCTCCATCGCCGCCGCCAAGGCCGGTGTGACGACCGGGGAATGGGCCGCCGAGATGCGCGCCGTGCACGGGGAATACCGCGGCCCCACGGGCGTATCGAAATTGCCGTCCAACAAGACCGAAGGCCTTCAGGATCTGCGCGCCGCGGTCGATGCGGTCAGCGACCGGCTGGGTCGCCGGCTCAAGTTCCTCGTCGGCAAACCGGGGCTGGACGGTCATTCCAACGGGGCCGAGCAGATTGCCGTCCGCGCGCGGGATTGCGGCATGGACATCGCCTACGAGGGTATCCGACTTACTCCGGAGGAAATCGTGCGCGCAGCGCGTGACGAGAAGGCCCATGTGGTCGGGCTGTCCATCCTGTCCGGCTCTCACATCCCGCTTGTCGAGGACCTGATGGACAGGCTGCGGGCAGAGGGCCTCGGCGATGTGCCGGTGGTCGTCGGCGGCATCATTCCCGAAGAGGATGCGCGCCGGCTGCGCGCCATGGGGGTGGCGCGGGTCTACACGCCGAAGGATTTCGAGCTGAACACCATCATGAGCGATATCGTGGCGCTCGCGGACCCCGAGGCCGTCGCGGCGGAATAGTCCACCTCTTGCCCTTGTCCCTGCCCGCTCCTGCGGGCAGATTGCCGCGGATGCGCATGACGAGGGAGCCACAGACATGACCGTTCATATCGGTGCCAAGCCCGGCGAAATCGCCGAGACCGTGCTCATGCCGGGCGATCCCTATCGTGCCCGCTGGGCGGCCGAGACCTTTCTCGAGGGCGCGCAGCTGGTGAACGAAGTGCGGGGCATGCTCGGTTTCACGGGGACGTGGAAAGGGAATCGCGTGACGATCCAGGGCTCGGGGATGGGCATGCCGTCGCTGTCGATCTACGCGAACGAGCTTATCCGGACATACGGCGCCCAGACGTTGATCCGCATCGGGTCCTGCGGCGGCATGCAGGCCAACGTCAAGGTGCGCGACGTCGTCATCGCCATGACGGCAAGCACCATCACCTCTCCGTCCTCCGGTATCTTCCGCGAATTGAACTTCGCACCTGCCGCAGACTGGTCCCTTCTATCGGCAGCCGTGAAGGCCGCCGAGGCAAAGGGGGTCGCGACCCATGTCGGCGGCATCTATTCCTCGGACGTCTTCTATGCCGAGCGCCCTGACCTTGACGAACAGATGGTGCGCCACGGCATTCTCGGGGTCGAGATGGAAGCGGCGGAGCTTTACATTCTTGCCGCGCGGCACCGCAGGCGCGCGCTCGCCGTCCTGACGGTCAGCGACCATCTCCAGACCGGCGAGGCCCTGCCAGCCGAAGACCGCGAACGCAGCTTCGGGGACATGGTGGAAATCGCGCTGGAGGCGGCGTTCGCCTGAGCGACCGCCTTCAGCCTCAGAAGATGTCGATGCTGTCCGCCAGCGCCGAGAAGTTGGTGACGTTTTCGAATTTCAGGCTGTCTTCGCCGAAATCGAGCGTGATCGCCCCGCCGCTCTTCTCTCCGTAACGTGCGACGACCTGATCGGCGCTCAGGTTGTCGTCCCAGAGGTCCGAGTCCAGCCTCACCTTGTCCGTCCGAAGGCGGAAATCGGTGATGCGGTCGTTGCCGTCGCCTTCGGTGAAGATGAAGGTATCGCGCCCCCCACCTCCGGACATCCGGTCATTGCCCTCGCCGCCAGCGATGTTGTCCTTGCCACCGTTGCCTTTCAGCACGTCAGGCCCGTCGCCGCCGCGCAGTTTGTCGTTGCCCGAACCACCGTTGATCTTGTCCTTGCCGTCACCGCCGAAAAGCCGGTCGGCACCACCATCGCCGCGCAGGATATCCTTGTCGTCTCCCCCGCGCAGGACGTCCCTGCCGCCCTTGCCCTGGATGAAATCGTTGCCGTCGCCGCCGCCGAGTTTGTTTCGACCACCCGAGCCGACAAGGTGCTCGTCCATGTCGCCGTTGGAATAGCCGAAGTGCTGCGTCAGAACCATCGAGTTCGCGCCGCCGAGCGGGTCGTACTTGCCGATTTCAATGCCGAAGCCGACATGGTCGTACTTCGCCGAGAGGATATTCGCCTTGTGGCCGGGACTGTCCATCAGCCCGTCGAACAAGCGCCGCACGTCGTCGTAAAGTCCGGACGAGCCGCCGATCGAGCCGGCGGCGATATTCTCACCCGTGGACCAGCCCTTTTCGAGATCGAACCCGCCACGTTCGATGCGTTCATGCGCCGTCGAACCATCCGCGCCATCATGCGAGAAGTATCCCTTCTTCATCATGTCCTTGGTATAGTCCTCGGCCGACTGGTTCAGGTTCCGCTCAAGCGTAAGCTTGTCGACACCGGCCTTCTTGCGAACCGCGTTGACGAGGTCGAGCATGTAGATTTCGAGTGCATTCGCGTTTTTCATCGTTCTGCTCCGTTATCCTGCAGATACCCAACCGGCCGAAGTTCATTCCCGGCCAGTTCGGTATCAGCCTAATTCAGATGTCACCCTAGCGAATTCGCACTTTCAGCCGGTTAAGGACCGCCACAAGATCGGCCGCTCGACCCCACCGGATACGCATATCCGCACCGTCCTTTTGCACCTGCCGCAGAGCGCTTCTCGGCATTATAACGATTGAAAGTTAATTCAGATCCCATCCGATTCAAGTATTCTGCATGCCCCGGTAAGGCGCGGCGCCGGGAATTGCCCAATCCCCGAGGGATCCGGGTTGCGGCGAAAAGACCTCGACAAGCAGCGGCCAGCAGCGCGCGGCGTCGCTTGAATGCTCTGCTCCGCAGTCCCCGCCGGGGCAGGCGCTCAGGGCACCTAGAAGGTCGAATTCTGCGAAGAATTCGATGTAATCGCCGGGACGCACGGGGCTCGCCTTCATGAAGTACTGGCGCGTATCGCGGGTGAAGCCGGTGCACATGAAGACGTTGAGCACATCGTGAACATGGCGCTCGGCTTCGGCAAGCGTCAGGCCCGTTCGCGCCGCCAGCGCGCGGGTCAGGTTCGAATGGCAACAGTTGTGGTACTGCTCCCCTCCCGACAGGAGGGCATGGGTATAGGGGTCGCACCGCGTTCCTATGACGTCATGCACAGAGCCGCCGAACGCGTCGATGCCGTACCAGTCGAGGGTGTCCCGCACGATGGTCGCCATTGGTCGCAGATGGGGCAGACAGGACCACAGCCGGTCGCCGGCGCTTACATGCGTTCCGTGCAATGCGCGGGTCTTGCCCGAAAAGAAGCGTTCGGCCAGATCCTGCGCGTTCCAGAGGTTCAGGTCGCCGACCTGCGGTCCCTCGATCGAGGTAATTCGGAAGAATTGCCCGGCAGACACTTCAAAGCAGGCGGCATCGCGCGGTGGCACGATGACCTCACCCGTCTTTCGGGCTCCGCTGCGTGCAGAGTGCATCAGCGCGAGGTCAGGGCGCGGCAACGCGTCTTCGGGATAGCAGATCACGGGCGCCACATTGCGCCGGGCGGCCGCGTCGGGGGGAAGTGTCATCGGGCTGGCTCCTCAGGCGAATGCGCCTGAAGCAGAGTGGCGCGCGCAGGCCTGTAATGCAAAGCCTGCAGCGCCCCGGTCACTTTGAACCGGCAGGATCCTCACGCAGACAAACCCGTGGAGCGTCCCGCGTTACCCGTATCTCGGCGCCACAGGCGGCACAGCGGTAGAAATGTCCTTCCTCGCCGTCGCGCAGCCGATCCGCGCGCCAGCGACAGTCGCGTGTCAGGCTTGTGGTCCGTCGGCGCCAATAGAGATAGCTGAGCACGCCGGCAAGCAGCAGGATCATCAGGACCGGCATGGACTGCGCCCCTTGGCCCGGCCGAATGCTCCGGCAGCCGTCCCCTCGGTCTGCCGCCGCGCCCGTCGCTCGACGGAGGCCAAGCCGGTACCGGTGCCGGTCAGACGGCGCGCTCGACCATCATCTGCTTGATGTTCGAGATCGCCTCGGCCGGATTCAACCCTTTCGGGCAGGTCCGGGTGCAGTTCATGATCGTATGGCAGCGGTACAGCTTGAAGGGGTCCTCGAGATCGTCAAGCCTTTCTCCCGTCGCCTCGTCGCGGCTGTCGATGATCCAGCGATAGGCATGCAGCAATGCCGCCGGTCCGAGATAGCGGTCGCCGTTCCACCAGTAGGAGGGGCAGGAGGTCGAGCAGCATGCGCACATGATGCACTCGTACAGACCGTCCAGCTTCGAGCGGTCCTCGATCGTCTGGCGCCACTCCTTCGCCGGCTCGTTCGATTCCGTCTCGAGCCAGGGCTTGATCGACGCGTGCTGGGCATAGAAATGCGTGAGGTCCGGGATCAGGTCCTTGACCACGGGCATGTGCGGCAGCGGGTAGATCTTCACGTCGCCCTTCACCTCGTCGATGCCCCAGGTGCAGGCGAGCGTGTTGTGACCGTCGATATTCATCGCGCAGGACCCGCAGATGCCCTCGCGGCACGAGCGCCGGAACGTGAGCGTCGGATCGATCTCGTTCTTGATCTTGATCAGCGCGTCCAGGATCATCGGGCCGCAGCTGTCGAGGTCGACGAAGTAGGTGTCGACGCGCGGGCTCTGGCCGTCATCGGGGTTCCAGCGGTAGATCTGGAACTTCCGCAGGTTGGTGGCACCCTCGGGCTTGGGCCAAGTCTTGCCTGTCGTGATGCGCGAGTTCTTTGGAAGCGTCAACTGGACCATCGGGCGGCTCCTTTCAGAGGGTCGGGCCGCTGCCCGGGACCCTTGCGGTCAGGCAGCTTTCGGTTGCGGGGCGCGCGAGGATCCCGCGCAGGGTCTCATAGGTGCCGGTATCCGGTCCGATCAGCGAATCCTGGGCAAGATCGGCTATTTCGGGACCGGTCGCGTTGTCGATCACACAGTCGGTGAAGGGCGTATAGAGCGCCTTGGGCACCTGTGGGAAATAAAGCGCGAGCGCCTCTGGCAGTACGTTCTTGGCCGCGGCGCGGCCGGATTGGTCGGCCTGCTGGACGATCTGGGCGCATCCCGAGACGGCGATCAGCAAGGCAAACGCGGCAGCGGGTCTGATGGTCAGCAATAGAGCGGCTCCTGGTTCACGCCACGGGCTTGCGGGCGGCATTCGGGCCGCTGCGTATAGGTGGGCGACGGCTGCGGGACGACGACGACGGCGGGCGGCGGCGTATAGACCGGCGCCGGCCGCGGCGGCGCGGCGGGATAGATATGCCGCCGCTCGCCCCGCAGACGCGCGTATTCGAGCCCGCCGGAACCGCCCCGCACCGGCGCGACGCCCGGCGCCGTCCAGACGGACACCGTCTGCGCGCTGCCCTCCAGTTCGGCCTCGCGGGCGATACAGGCATTGAGCAGCGCAGCGCCACGGGCCGTACCGGCGGCGCCCGGACGGACGACGGGAGCGGCAAGCCGGGAATCGTAGAGATACTGGCCCGGAATCTTCATCGAGACCTGGCATTCGCGCACCAGCCGGTTGCCGCCCGTCGCACATGCAGCGAGCGCGACGAGAGGCCCGGCCGCGATCAGGACGATCCGGATACGCGCGTGCATCAGAATGTCCGCTTCTTCGGCGCGATCTTCTTGGGGTCGATGCCGCCGTCGTTGTGGCTGGTGAGCGCCTCGGTGTGGACGCCGCGATAGCCCAGCGACGCGCGGTTGCCCTTGAACCATATCAGCGAATGCTTGCGCCAGTTCTCGTCGTCGCGCTCGGGGAAGTCCTCGTGCGCATGCGCGCCGCGGCTTTCATGACGCGCTTCGGCGGCGGTGATGGTGGCAACCGCGTTCGGGATGAGGTTCGCGAGCTCGAGCGTTTCCATGAGATCGGAATTCCAGACCAGCGAACGGTCGGTCACGCCGATATCGGCGTATTTGCCCGCCACTTCCTCCATCCCCTTCTTGCCCTGCGCCAGCGTCTCCTTGGCGCGGAAGACGGCCGCGTCCTTCTGCATGGTCTGCTGCATCTCGAGGCGCAGCGCCGCGGTCGGCGTGTGCCCCTTGGCATAGCGCAGCCCGTCGAAACGGTCGAGCGCGGCCTTGACGCTGTGGGCGTTCGGACTGGGCACGCGGGCATCGCGATCGACGACCTTGCCCGCGCGGATCGCGGCGGCGCGGCCGAAAACGACAAGGTCGATCAGGGAGTTCGAGCCAAGCCGGTTCGCCCCGTGCACCGAGGCGCAGCCCGCCTCGCCCACCGCCATCAGGCCGGGAGAGACCCGGTCCGGATCGTCAGCGGTGGGGGCAAGCACCTCGCCCCAGTAGTTGGTCGGGATGCCGCCCATGTTGTAATGGACCGTCGGGAGCACCGGAATCGGCTCGCGATTGACGTTGACGCCCGCGAAGATGCGCGCGCTTTCGGAAATTCCGGGCAGGCGCAGCTGCAGCGTCTCGGGCGGCAGGTGGTTGAGGTTGAGGTGGATATGATCGCCATCCTTGCCGACGCCCCGCCCCTCGCGGATCTCGAGCGTCATGCAGCGCGAGACATAGTCGCGCGGCGCCAGATCCTTGTACTGTGGCGCATAGCGCTCCATGAAGCGCTCGCCCTCGGAGTTGGTCAGGTATCCGCCCTCCCCGCGCGCGCCCTCGGTAATCAGACAGCCCGCGCCGTAGATGCCGGTCGGATGGAACTGAACGAACTCCATGTCCTGCAGCGGCAGTCCCTGGCGCGCGACCATGCCGCCCCCGTCGCCGGTGCAGGTGTGCGCGGACGTGGCCGAGAAATAGGCGCGCCCATAGCCGCCGGTCGCGAGCACGACCATCTTCGCGGCGAAGAGATGCAGCGTCCCGTCGTCGAGCTTCCAGCAGAGCACGCCCTGGCACACCCCGTCGTCGGACATGATCAGGTCGATGGCGAAATACTCGATGTAGAACTCGGCCTTCTGCTTCAGCGACTGGCCATAGAGCGTGTGCAGGATCGCGTGCCCGGTCCTGTCGGCGGCGGCACAGGTCCGCTGCACCGCGGGGCCCTCGCCGAATTCGGTGGTGTGCCCGCCGAAGGGACGCTGGTAGATCTTGCCCTCTTCCGTACGCGAGAAGGGCACGCCGTAATGCTCGAGCTCGTAGACCGCCTTGGGCGCCTCGCGGGCGAGGTATTCCATCGCGTCCGTATCGCCAAGCCAGTCCGACCCCTTCACGGTGTCGTACATGTGCCATTGCCAGTTGTCGGGGCCCATGTTGGCGAGCGAAGCGGCGATGCCGCCCTGCGCGGCCACCGTGTGCGAGCGGGTCGGAAAGACCTTCGTCACGCAGGCCGTGCGCAAGCCCTGCTCGGCCATCCCGAGCGTGGCCCTCAGCCCAGCACCCCCTGCACCGACGACGACCACATCGTATTCGTGTGTTTCATATTGGTATTCTGCCATGGCAGGTCTCCAGACGTCAGAGGGCGAGGCGGACAAGCGCGAAGAGCGCAGCGGCGAGCGCGGCATAACAGATGCAGGTCGCCGCGATGATGGCGATCCGGCCGGTCAGCCCATGGACATAGTCCTCGAGCATGATCTGCATGCCGCCGACAAGATGCTTGAATCCCACCGCGAAGGTGAGCGCGGCGACCACGGCGGGGAACGGTCGGCTGTAGTAGTCGACGATTTCCTGGTAGGGCGCGCCGAGGATGGAGCCGAAGGTGAAAAGGAAAAGCGGAACGAGGACCAGCAAGGCCACGGAGGACACGGTCATCGACCAGTGATGCGCGGTGCCGGACTTGGCGGAGCCGAGCCCCGTGGCGCGTTTGCGATCGGTCAGGTAACTCATGGCCATCTCCTCAGACAACGATCACGGTGAGAAGCGTCAGGACGACCGAACCCACGAGACATCCCCAGCTCATCATGTCCGACGTCTTCATGTCGAGCCCCCAGCCCTGATCCCACACCAGATGACGCACACCGGCAAGCAGGTGGTACCAGAGCCCGAGCACGGACAGGGTGAGCACCAGATCGCCGAACCAGCTGGTCAGGAAGCCGTCCGCGAGGGCGAAGGCATCGGCCGAGGTCGCGGCGGCGACAAACCACCAGACGACGAGCAATGCAGACACCAGCAGAGCGTTCCCCGTGATGCGCGTCAGGATGGATGTGACCGAGTTCAGCTGGAACCGGTAGTATTGCCCCAGCATGAAAGGGGAGAGCGGGCGGTTGCCCCGGTTCACGTCTGCCATGTCATACTCCATCATCCATTCCGGCCCCTTTCTACGCGTTCCAGCGACCGTGTCACGACTTAAGCTGTGTAAATGCGACAGCTTACCGCTTCTTCAAGGATACTCGGCACCGGCACGGGCACTTTGTGATCACGGATATTTCACCTGTGATCACTATACGGCCTGCCCACGCTGATCTGACGCGTGACCTCACGCTGCAGCTTGCGGCGAATCTGCTCGGGGTAGTCGGCAAAGCCGTTCGCCGTGATCACGAATGCGCCGTCACCCGTGATGAGGTTCTCGTAGAACCACCCGGTGAGATCCTCCTCGATATCCGTCTCGATCGCCAGGGCGTTCACCGTCACCTTCATTTCACGCAGTCGTGGATGAAGCGCTTTCGGTCCCGTCCCCTCGTTCGACGGTCCGTCGCCCGAGACGTCGATGACCCTTCGGCGGCAGTCGGGGCCCTGTTCCAGTCGCTCTATCGCAAGCGACAGCGCCTCTCCGATGGCGGTGGAATAGTTCTGCCAGATCCGGGGATCCCCACCGATCCGATCCGCCAGCGCGAGGACGTCGGCGGGCGTTTCGATCGCGGTCCATGGAATCGTCTGGCGTTGGCGCGAGGTCCCGGTCCACTGGATCAGCGTGACGCTCGCCCGCTGGTCGACCAGCGCCTCGACAACGATCCCGTCGCGCATCGCGGCGGCAAGCCCGTCCATCTGGATACGGAATTCGCGCGGGTCCACCGAACCCGAGACATCGACCGCAAGCACCAGCGCAAGTCCGCAGCCGCGCGCGGCGGAAGCGATCGCAAGCAGGCTCGCGGACAGCGCGATGACATGGTGCAACATGCCACGACCATTCCGCGAATCCGGACGCCGGGCAAGCCGCTGGCTGCGCGCGTCAGTGCGGGATCACTGCGGGACCAGCGCCCAATAGTCGAGATCGAGCAGGACATCCGGCAGATACTTCCCGTCTGCGCCCTTCAGTTCGAAGGGTTTCCCGCCCCTTGTGGCGACCAGCCGAAGCCGCAGCGCTCCGACACCCGGCGCAGGAGTATCGGCCTTGTCGAGAACCTCCGACCAGGCTCGGATCGTATCGCCCGCAAGACAGGGATTGGCATGGGCGCCGCCGTTGAGCCCGACGACGATCTGCGCATTCGCAAGCCCGTTGAAGCTGAGTGCGCGCGCCATCGAGATGACATGACCGCCATAGATCAGCCGTGTCCCGTCCGGACGCGCGGAGCGGTCGAAATGCACCTTCGCGGTATTCTGCCAGAGGCGGGTGGCCAGCATATGCTCGGCCTCCTCGACGGTCACGCCGTCCACGTGATCGATCGTCTCGCCGATGTCGTAGTCGCCCCAGCGGTGCGGTTCGCCCGCCAGATCGAAATCGTAGCCGGTGAAATCGAGCCCGGACGGAATCACCAGATCGGCGGGGTCCAGCGCCTCGGCGAGCTGGGGCACCACGGCTTCCCGGGTCGGCCCGCCGGCGTCGCGCTTGCGAACCATGACCCATCGCACAAAGTCGATGACCGTCTCCGAGCGCTGGTTCTCGCCCCGGCTGCGGACCCAGACGACACCTGTCCGCCCGTTCGAGTTCTCCCTCAGCCCGATCACCTTGGAACTGCTCGAGATCGTGTCGCCGGGCCAGACGGGCCGCAGCCAGCGCCCCTGCGCGTAACCGAGGTTGGCCACGGCGTTCAGGGAGATGTCCGGGACGGTCTTGCCGAAGACGAGGTGGAAGGCCGCGAGATCGTCGACAGGGCTTGCCGCCAGCCCGCAGGATCTCGCGAACTCGTCGGACGAGTAAAGCGCATGGCGCGCCGGATAGAGCGCGTGGTAAAGCGCCCGCTCCCCCTGCCCGACCGTGCGGGGCACCGCATGACGGATCACCTCTCCAAGCCGGTAATCTTCGAAGAATCGGCCGGGATTGGTCTTCGCCATCACTGCTGGCCCAGTTTGACGTCCGGGCTGTATGTCCCCTCGACCTCCTTCGTGACCGCCTGTCCGCAACGCATGGTGTTGCTGACCGGATCGAAGGTCTGGGTCGGTGACCCGTGAAGGCTCCAGCCCTTGTTCAGCGCCTCTGTGACCTTGTGGCAAAAGGCGGATGTGTCCTCTTCCGAGAGGAACCTGTAGAGCTTCATCTGTTGCTCCTGGTTGTCAGCCCGGGAAGGGATAATGCCCGAGCCAGATATGAATGTAGCCGATGACGATCAGCAGAACGACGGTGATCGCCGCCAGGCGGATGTAGGTCGCCGTTCCTGCGGCGGGCGGAGGCGTCCAGACCGGTTCCGAGCGGTTGATGACGATCACCTCGACCACGGCCCATGCGAGCAGGCCGCCGAAAAGGATGATGGCCGCGAGATCGCCGTTCACGAGCAGATGGGCAAGGGCCCAGATCTTGACCGCCGTCAGCTGG
This sequence comes from Sulfitobacter sp. LCG007, assembly GCF_040801785.1. Classification (NCBI taxonomy): domain Bacteria; kingdom Pseudomonadati; phylum Pseudomonadota; class Alphaproteobacteria; order Rhodobacterales; family Roseobacteraceae; species Roseobacteraceae bacterium LCG007. The sequence continues at coordinate 3,481,539 of NZ_CP161805.1, forward strand.
GGATGGCGGATGCGCGAGGCCGGCCAGGCCTTCGCTCCCTTCGACTGGCTCGACCCGAAGGTCCAGAGCGCGACCACCATCAGCAGGTTGTTGACGTGTATCATCCAGAGCGGCGGCTCCCAGATCGGCACGAACTCGGCCACGCGGTACCCCCAGATCATCAGCACGACCGAAAGCAGCAGAGCCAGAGCGACGACTCCGCGCCCGGCATTGCCCATGGCCGCCCGCCGTTCCGGAAACAGGCGCCCGAAAAGGTGGGCGAACCACCACAGCAGCAGGCCCAGCAAAAGAATGATCATCGCTTATTCCACCCTCATGGCTGCAATTGCTTCGTATCTTGACAGGGTTTCACGCGCGGCTGCAACGTGAAGGTTCTCCACGATCGCTCCGTCCACCACAGCGACGGCCTGGCCTGTCGCGATGGCGCGATCGAAGGCTTCGATCTGGCGCCGGGCGAGATCCACCTCTTCCGGCGTCGGCGCGAAGGCCGCGTTGGCGGCATCGATCTGCGCCGGATGGATCAGCGTCTTGCCGTCGAAGCCCATGTCGCGGCCCTGAGCGCATTCGGCGGCGAATCCCTCGATGTCGCGGAAGGCGTTGTAAACTCCGTCCACGATTGCGACTCCGTGCGCCTTCGCGGCGAGCAGGCAGAGACCCAGTCCCGTCATCAGCGGCATCCGGTCCGGGCGGAACCGGGACTGAAGCTCCTTCGCCAGGTCGTTTGTGCCCATGACCATGCCCTGAAGCGCGGGATGCGCCGCGATGGCCGGTGCCGCGAGCATTCCCTGCGGCGTCTCCATCATCGCCCAGATCGGCAGATCGCCGGTGATTTCGGCGAGGTCGTCGAGATCAGCGGGCGCCGAGACCTTGGGCAACAGCACGGCATCCGCCGCCATTTCAGCGACCGCCCGCGCATCGCCGGCGCACCAGTCGGTCCCCAGCGCGTTGATGCGCACGATCCTGAGACGTGCACCGTAACCGCCCGCCGCGAGCGCGGCAGCGAGGGATTTGCGCGCGGACGCCTTTTCGTCCGGGGCAACCGCATCCTCGAGGTCGAAGATGATCGCATCGGCTGCCAGGGTGCGGGCCTTCTCCAGCGCGCGCGGCTTCGATCCGGGGATGTAGAGGACCGAGCGGAGCGGCCGCGAGAGACGTGGCATTTCGGGCTCCTGAGGGGCTGGGCCAGCGGGTTCGGCGGAAAATGGCCACCGGGGTGCCGAAACTTCAAGCGGAAATGGTGCTGCGCGACATCGTGAATCAAATGCGATGTTTAAACGCCCGCGTAGTTAACCACTATTTCAACGGTCGGAACGAATTTGTCGCTGTCGGATATCTCAGGGAGGCCGTTTCGGCAGCGCCACTGAGAACAAGCATACGGATCGGGGATATCGCGGCACTGAACTTGGACCGGGGCCGCCCCGTCATCGCCGCATCGTCGGCATGGACAGATGACAGCGGGCGTCGCTTCACTCGAATGAAGGCTGAAACGACATGACACGTATCTCCAGACTTGTGCACTTCGGCGCACTGACCGCCGCGGCGGCGGTCTTTCTTCTCTCGACCCAGCAGCTTGCCGCGCAAAGCCGCAACTGCGCCCCGCGCGAGGCGGTCGTCGACCGGCTTGCCACGGGCTATGGCGAAAGCCGCCAGAGCATGGGCCTGGGGTCCAACAACGCGGTGGTAGAGGTCTTCGCCTCGGACGAAACCGGCACCTGGACCATCACGGTCACCACGCCGAACGGCCTCACCTGCCTCGTGGCCTCCGGTCAGTCCTACGAAACCCTGGCCGAGGCCAAGCCGGTCATCGACAAGGACGCCTGATCCTGCGCCATCCCGGCCTGCGGCCCGCTGCCTGAAAGGCGGGCCACAGGGCGGCCGCGCGATCCGCATGGCGCTTGCCACGGATTGCCCCGCCCGCGCGATGCGGTGCTGGTCAGATGGGCATTCAGGTCAGTCCGTCCCAGATCAGCTTGGCCCCTGTGACGGCCAGCAGCACGTAGGTGAGACCGAAGAAGGAGCGGTCCGAGATCCTGTGATGTGCCTTGACGCCGATCCATACCCCCGCGAAGGCGAACGGGGCAAGCAACAGATCCGCGATCATCGTCTGGCGGTCGAATAGGCCGAGCCAGGCATAGGGCAGAAACTTCGTCAGGTTGATCGCCCAGAAGATCAGCACCGTGGTCGCCTGATACTTCGTCTTTCCCATCTTGCGCGACAGAAGGTAGACTGCGGCCGGCGGCCCTCCGGCATGGCTCACATAGCTGGTGAAGCCCGCGGCCGTTCCGGCGGCATAGCCCATCCAGTCCGGCAGGCGCTCGCGGGCGATCGGAACCAGGCCTCGCGCCATCGCCATCCGCCATGCCACGAACAGCAGCGCGATGGCGCCGATCAGCACCCGCAGCACATCGGGCGACGCGACCGAATAGAACGCCGCCCCGAGCGCCACGCCCGGCAGCGCGCCGACGATCATCAGCCGCGCGGCCTGAGCGTCCCACTTTCTCCAGTAGGGACGCAGCGTGCTGAAATCCATCATCATCAGCAGCGGAAGCATCAGCCCCAGCGCAAGACCCGGATCGATCACCAGCGCCAGCAGGCCCGATGCCGCGAAGGCCGCGCCGGACCCGAAGCCGCCCTTCGAAATCCCCGCAAAGAGCACCGCCAGACCGGCGACGAGAAAGAACTGCGGGTCCAGAACCAGCATCCATATGGGCCTTTCGGACTGCCTGAAACGATGGCCTGTCCGATTCCGCCGGACCCGTTGCCTGCGCGCAGGTAAGCCCGAATTCGGACCAGCTGCAATCGCGCCCTCCCCTTTACCTGCGCCGCAGCCTCAACTTGCGCAGCGCGGGCGGATTGTTTAACCCGATGCCGGACTGCATCCCGACCTCACAAACAATGCGGAGATATTTCCCATGGCCAGACCCAAGATCGCGCTGATCGGCGCGGGCCAGATCGGCGGCACCCTCGCTCATCTCGTTGCGCTCAAGGAACTCGGCGACGTCGTGCTCTTCGATATCGCGGAGGGGACTCCCGAGGGCAAGGCGCTCGACATCGCCGAAAGCGGCCCGGCGGGACATTTCGACGCCACGCTGACCGGCACGCAGTCCTATGAGGCCATCGCCGGAGCGGATGTGTGCATCGTGACCGCCGGCGTGCCGCGCAAGCCGGGCATGAGCCGCGACGACCTGCTGGGCATCAACCTCAAGGTCATGAAGTCCGTGGGCGAGGGCATCGCCCAGCACGCGCCCGACGCCTTCGTCATCTGCATCACGAACCCGCTCGACGCCATGGTCTGGGCGCTGCGCGAGTTTTCCGGCCTGCCGCATGAGAAGGTCTGCGGCATGGCGGGTGTGCTCGACAGCGGCCGCTTCCGCCACTTCCTCGCGACCGAATTCAACGTCTCGATGAAGGACGTCACCGCCTTCGTGCTCGGCGGCCATGGCGACACGATGGTGCCGCTGGTGCGCTATTCCACCGTCGCCGGCATCCCGCTGCCCGATCTGGTGAAGATGGGCTGGACCAGCCAGGAAAAGCTCGACGCCATCGTGCAGCGCACCCGTGACGGCGGCGCCGAGATCGTCGGCCTGCTGAAGACCGGATCGGCCTTCTATGCGCCGGCGACATCCGCGATCGAGATGGCCGAGGCCTATCTCAAGGACCAGAAACGCGTGCTGCCCTGCGCGGCGCATGTCGACGGTGCCTACGGTCTCAACGGCTTCTATGTGGGCGTGCCCACGGTGATCGGCGCAGGCGGGATCGAACGCGTGGTCGAGATTGAGATGAACAAGGAAGAGCAGGCGATGTTCGACAGTTCCGTCAAGGCCGTCAAAGGTCTGGTGGAAGCCTGCAAGGGCATCGACCCGAGCCTGACCTGATACCAGGACGGCCGGCCGGCGCCGATCGTCGGGCCGGCCGTACCTTACACAAGGCCGCGAGCCTCGCGCAGGCCCGCGCCACGGCCCGCGCCCGCCAATGCTGTCGCGGCCGCGCGGACCTTACGCACACACCCTACCCCGTGATTTCGTTAAGTTTCTCCTGATGTGACGCTGATTCGCTTAACCTTTGAGATCTTGTGATCACACCCGCAAATCGCGTGATCACAAAAACGGGATTTTTAGGGGAATTTTGCCGACGCACGAGAAACGCCATGTTGCTGCAACGAGTGCGGCACTATAGGTGAGCCGACGCAAGCCAACCGGTACGGAGTCTTCGATGAATATCCACGAATATCAGGCAAAAGCCCTTCTGCGCAGCTACGGCGCGCCGGTCTCCGACGGTCGGGTGGTTCTGCGGGCGGAAGAAGCGAAGACCGCGGCGGGTGCGCTCGATGGTCCGCTTTGGGTCGTGAAGGCTCAGATCCACGCCGGCGGACGGGGCAAGGGCAAGTTCAAGGAACCCGATGCCGGAGAGAAAGGCGGCGTGCGCCTGACCAAGTCGGTCGAGGAAGCCGCGGAGGAAGCCAAGAAGATGCTCGGCCGGACGCTGGTGACGCACCAGACCGGGCCGGCGGGCAAGCAGGTCAATCGCATCTACATCGAGGACGGCTCGGGCATCGAGACCGAGATGTATCTCGCGCTTCTGGTCGACCGTCAGACCAGCCGCGTGTCCTTTGTCTGCTCGACCGAGGGCGGCATGGACATCGAGGAGGTCGCCGCGGCGACGCCTGAAAAGATCCTCAGCTTCTCGGTCGATCCCGCGACGGGGTATCAGCCCTATCATGGCCGGCGTATCGCCTTCTCGCTCGGGCTGGAGGGCAAGCAGGTCAAGCAATGCGTCGGGCTGATGGCCCTGCTCTACAAGGCCTTCCGCGAGAAGGACATGGAAATGCTCGAGATCAACCCGCTGATCGTGACCGATGCGGGCGATCTCAAGGTCCTCGACGCGAAGGTGAGCTTCGACGGCAATGCGGTCTACCGTCACCCGGACGTGGCCGAGCTGCGCGACACGACCGAAGAGGATCCCAAGGAGCTCGAGGCCTCGAAGTACGACCTCAATTACATCGCCCTCGACGGCGAGATCGGCTGCATGGTCAACGGCGCGGGTCTTGCCATGGCGACGATGGACATCATCAAGCTCTATGGCGCGGAGCCGGCAAACTTCCTCGACGTCGGCGGCGGCGCGACGAAGGAGAAGGTCACGGAGGCCTTCAAGATCATCACCTCGGATCCGAACGTGAAGGGCATCCTCGTCAACATCTTCGGCGGAATCATGCGCTGCGACGTGATCGCCGAGGGCGTGGTCGCCGCGGTCAAGGAGGTCGGTCTCAAGGTTCCGCTCGTGGTGCGTCTCGAAGGCACCAACGTGCAGCAGGGCAAGGACATCATCAACAATTCCGGTCTTGACGTGATCGCCGCCGACGACCTCAAGGACGGCGCGCAGAAAATCGTCAAGGCAGTCAAGGGGTAAGCGACGGGCAGGCCGGCGTATCCGGCACCGTCGGGGTTACGATCAGGAGCAGAGAAAGACTTGAAGGCCATCGTTCATATCGGCATGCCCAAGACAGGTTCCACGTCGATCCAGGCCTGGCTGGGCGCGAACCGGGCCGAGCTGTCGCGCCACAACCTCGCCTACGACCGGATCAAGCTTGCCGGCTACCGGGCTGGCGCGGCGCATCAGGGCGTCGCCATCGCGCAACACGAGGCGATGGGCGAGCTGATGACAAATCTCGGCGTGCGGATCCACTACAATCTCAAGGACAGGGATGCGCAGCGGGAGTTCGTCTCGCGCTACACGGACGCCTTCGCCAAGGTTGTCGCGAAATGCACCGAAGACACCTTCGTGATCTCCTCGGAATACATCGGAGCGGCAAAGTCGAGTCCGGCGGCCGTCGAGGCGGTGGACGGCTGGCTGGGCCAGTTCTTCACCGATATCCGTTACATCGTCTACTTCCGGCGGCAGGAGGACTGGATCGCCAGTTCCTATTCCGAGCGGCTGAAGCGCGGCGCGACGATCACCTTCGATGAAGTGCTGGAAAGCCATGGTCGCCAGAACTGGTTCCGGAAAGCCAAGCTGTGGAAGAAGTGCGTCGGGGCCGATCGGCTGAACGTGCGTCTGCTCGAGCCCGATTTCCTCGAGAACGGCAACCTCATCGACGATTTCGCACGACAGCTCGGGATCAGTTCGCTGGACGGGATGAACGAAGCGCCGCGGCTGAACGAAAGCCTGTCGGGTCCCGCGGCCGTGATCCTTCGGCGTCTCAATGCCGAAATTCCGCATACGGTCGACGACGGCAACCGTATCAATCCGACGAAGGCCAATCTGCGCAACCTGCTCATGCAACAGAAGCTGGGGTTGCCGAAGATCGCGCTCAGCGCCGAACAGGTCGCGCAGATCCGCGAGCTGAACGCCGACACGAACGAGCGGCTGTTGAAGGAATTCTTTCCCGGGCGCGACCAGCTGTTCCCGGAACGCAGCGCGCGGTCGGTCGAGGAAATGACCTCGGACGATATCGCGACATCGGCGGTGGACATGGCGCTCAGGCTGATGGCGCAACGGGGCGAAAGGACTGGCAAGCCGGTCGCCGACAATGACAACATGTCGCGCCTGAAGCGCTATATCGTGAAGCAGCTGAGCAACTGAATGCGCGACAGCAAGACATATCCCTGCCCCGGCGGCCCGCAAGGCGGCAAGAGCGCGGCGTTCACAGGCTTGGAAGGAGGTCGACATGGCTTTCCTGAATGAGCGGATCGGTGTCGCCTATTACCCGATACCGAAAGTCGCCTGCTCGACGCTCAAGGGCGTGATGTACGAGCTCGAGACGGGCAGGAAATGGAAACGCACGCCAGAGCTTGCCGAGCGTGGTATCCGGACCCTGCACCACTATCACAAGTCCCGCCGCTTCGATCCGAGCGACATGGCGGATCCTGCCGACTTCTGGAAGTTCGCCGTTCTGCGGGATCCCGCTTCCCGCATCCTGTCCGCCTATGCCTCGAAGGTTCACAAGAAGAACTCGGTCGAACTGGCGAAGGAGAAGCACGCGAGCGGGGCCGGAATGCTGAAGCGCATCGGCATGTTCGTGAAGGGCGGCGCCAAGGGCGTCATGTCCCTGCCGTCTCATCCCTCGCCGGATGAGTTCGTTTTCAACATCGGCGCCTATCGCAAGCACGTCGAGGTCATCCGCACGCACACGCGCCCCGCCAGATACTATCTCGGCAAGGATCTCGGTTTCTTCGACAGGCTGTTTCGCCTGTCCGAAATGGACGACCTTCAGGAAGAGCTGTCGAGGCGCGCCGGCAGACGGGTCAATATCCCGAAGAAGAACGCCATCCCGGACGAGCACAAGGTTGGCATCGACGATCTGTCACGTCCGGCATTCGAACATCTCATGGAGCAGCTCGATTCGGAATACGAGCTGCTGTCCGCATACTTTCCGCGACCGTCGCAGTCGAAATGACGCGCCAGCCGGACATATCCACCCACTCCGCGCCGATGATTGGCGCGCGCGGGGTTCGGGACCAACTCTTGCCTCGCTCGAGGCCGTACACGGAAGGACCTGCTCATGGCCGTACTCGTCGATGAAAACACCAAGGTGATCTGCCAGGGCTTCACCGGCTCGCAGGGAACCTTCCATTCCGAACAGGCGATCGCCTACGGCACGAAGATGGTCGGCGGTGTGACCCCCGGAAAGGGCGGCCAGGAACATCTCGGCCTGCCGGTATTCAATTCGGTCCACGAGGCCAAGGCGAAGACCGAGGCCAATGCCACCGTGATCTATGTGCCTCCCCCCTTCGCGGCGGATTCGATCCTCGAGGCGATCGACGCCGAGATGGAGCTGATCGTCTGCATCACCGAGGGCATTCCGGTGCTCGACATGATGGCGGTAAAGCGCGCGCTCGAGGGGTCGGCCTCGCGCCTGATCGGGCCGAACTGCCCGGGCGTCATCACGCCGGACGCTTGCAAGATCGGCATCATGCCCGGTCACATCCACAAGCGCGGCTCCTGCGGCGTGGTCTCGCGCTCCGGCACCCTGACCTACGAAGCGGTCAAGCAGACGTCGGACATGGGGCTGGGCCAGTCCTCGGCCGTGGGCATCGGCGGCGACCCGATCAAGGGCACCGAGCATATCGACGTGCTTGAGATGTTCCTCGCCGATCCCGAGACCCAGAGCATCATCATGATCGGCGAGATCGGTGGCTCGGCCGAGGAAGAAGCCGCGCAGTTCCTGGCCGACGAGAAGAAGAAGGGCCGCTGGAAGCCCACCGCCGGCTTCATCGCCGGGCGCACCGCCCCTCCGGGCCGCCGCATGGGTCACGCGGGCGCCATCGTCGCCGGCGGCAAGGGCGACGCGGAAAGCAAGATCGAGGCGATGCGCGCGGCGGGCATCGTGGTCGCGGACAGCCCCGCGACCCTGGGCGAAGCGGTCAAGGAGGCCATTGCGAAGGGCTGAGCCGCCAGACGGTTCAAAAAGGACAGGACATGGGTTTCATCGACGCGATAAAGACCTGTTTCGGCAAGTACGTGACCTTCTCGGGCCGCGCCTCTCGTGCCGAATACTGGTGGTTCCTGCTGTTCATCCTGATCGGCGGGCTCCTCGCGGGCCTGCTCGATATGGTGATTTTCGCAACACCGGATTCCCCGGAAGGGGAAGTCTCGGACACCAACGGACCGATCAACTCGATCTTCACCCTGCTGACCTTCCTGCCCCTGCTGGCCGCTGCATGGCGGCGCATGCACGACGCCGGAAAGCCGGGCAAGCTCCTGCTGCTGCCGCTCGTCGTCACGATCGGCATGATGTTCCTGCTGACCCTGGGCCTGATCGGCGCGGGCGGGATCGAACGCGCGGCGGGCGACCCGGCGACCGGCCCCGTCCTCGCGATCGGCACCATCGGGATCTTCGTCATGCTGGCGCTGCAACTCGGCCTTTCGATCCTGATACTATGGTGGCTGACCCGGGCCAGCCAGCCCGGCACCAACGAATACGGTCCCAACCCGCATGAGGTAACCCCATGACCGACCAACCGCAGAACGACCAGTTCCACGCCTCCAGCTTCATGCAGGGGCATAATGCGGAATACCTCGAACAGATGTACGCCCGCTATACCAACGATCCGTCGGCGGTCGATGCCGCCTGGGCCGAATTCTTCCGGGCCATGGGCGACGACGAGGCAGCGGTAAAGCGGGAGGCCGAGGGCCCCTCCTGGCTGCGCCGGGACTGGCCACCGGTTCCGCAGGACGACCTTACCGCCGCGCTGACCGGCGAATGGGCTCCGGCGGCCGAGGTGAAGGCGGCGGGTGACAAGATCAAGGCCAAGGCGCAGGAGAAGGGCGTCGAGATCACCGACGATCAGGTGAAGCGCGCCGTGCTCGATTCGATCCGCGCGCTGATGATCATCCGCGCCTACCGCATCCGGGGCCATCTGGTCGCCGATCTCGACCCGCTCGGGGTGCGCGAGGTCACGCCGCATCCCGAACTCGACCCGAAGTCCTACGGCTTCTCGGAAAGCGATCTCGACCGCCCGATCTTCATCGACAACGTGCTGGGGCTTCAGGTTGCCTCGATGCGCGAGATCCTCGACATCGTGAAGCGCACCTACTGCGGCACATTTGCGCTGCAGTACATGCATATCTCGAACCCCGAGGAATCGGCCTGGCTCAAGGAGCGGATCGAAGGCTACGGCAAGGAGATCGCCTTCAGCCGCGAAGGACGCCGGGCGATCCTGAACAAGCTCGTGGAGGCCGAGGGCTTCGAGAAGTTCCTTCAGGTCAAATACATGGGGACCAAGCGTTTCGGCCTCGATGGCGGCGAAAGCCTGATCCCCGCGATGGAGCAGATCATCAAGCGCGGTGGCGCGCTGGGGGTGCGCGACATCGTCATCGGCATGCCCCACCGCGGACGCCTTTCGGTGCTGGCCAACGTGATGAGCAAGCCCTACCGGGCGATCTTCAACGAATTCCAGGGCGGCAGTTTCAAACCCGAGGACGTGGATGGCTCGGGCGACGTGAAATATCACCTCGGCGCCTCTTCAGACCGCGAGTTCGACGGCAATTCGGTGCACCTCAGCCTGACCGCGAACCCCTCGCACCTCGAGGCGGTCAACCCGGTGGTGCTGGGCAAGGTGCGCGCCAAGCAGGACCAGTACGGCGATACGGATCGCACCATGGTGATGCCGATCCTGCTCCACGGCGACGCGGCCTTTGCCGGGCAGGGCGTGGTGGCGGAATGCTTCGCGCTGTCGGGTCTGCGCGGCCATCGCACCGGCGGGACGATGCATGTCGTGGTCAACAACCAGATCGGCTTTACCACGGCGCCGCATTTCTCACGCTCGTCCCCCTACCCCACCGACAACGCGCTGGTGGTCGAGGCGCCGATCTTCCACGTCAACGGGGACGACCCCGAAGCGGTGGTGCATGCGGCCAAGGTCGCCACGGAATTCCGCCAGAAATTCCACAAGGACGTGGTCATCGACATGTTCTGCTATCGCCGCTTCGGTCACAACGAAGGCGACGAGCCGATGTTCACCAACCCGATGATGTACAAGGCCATCAAGAAGCACAAGACGACGCTCACGCTCTATACCGAACGGCTGGTCAAGGACGGCCTGATCCCTGAAGGCGAGATCGAGGACATGAAGGCGGCCTTCCAGGCCAAGCTCAACGAAGAGTTCGAGGCCGGCAAGGATTATCGCCCGAACAAGGCCGACTGGCTCGACGGCAAGTGGTCGCATCTCGACCGCATGAAGGAGAAGAAGTACCAGCGCGGCAAGACGGCGATCAAGAAGGAGACGCTGGCCGAGGTCGGCAGGGGCCTGACGAAGGTGCCCGAAGGCTTCCCCGTCCACAAGACCGTCGAGCGTCTGCTCGAGTCCAAGCGCGAGATGTTCCAGAGCGGCAAGGGATTCGACTGGGCGACTGCCGAGGCTCTGGCCTTCGGATCGCTCCTGACCGAAGGCTATCCGGTCCGGCTTTCGGGTCAGGACAGCACCCGCGGCACCTTTTCGCAGCGTCACTCGGCCCTGATCAACCAGGAAACCGAAGAGCGGCACTACCCGCTCAACGACGTCCGCGCAGGCCAGGCCCATTACGAGGCAATCGATTCGATGCTCTCGGAATATGCCGTTCTGGGTTTCGAATACGGCTACTCGCTGGCCGAGCCCAACGCCCTCACCATCTGGGAGGCGCAGTTTGGCGATTTCGCAAACGGCGCGCAGATCATGTTCGACCAGTTCATTTCCTCGGGGGAATCGAAATGGTTGCGCATGTCGGGCCTCGTCTGTCTGCTGCCGCATGGCTACGAGGGCCAGGGGCCGGAACATTCGTCGGCCCGCCTCGAACGTTTCCTGCAGATGTGCGGACAGGACAACTGGATCGTGGCGAACTGTTCGACGCCCGCCAACTACTTCCACATCCTGCGCCGGCAGATCCACCGCAGCTTCCGCAAGCCGCTGATCCTGATGACGCCGAAATCGCTGCTGCGCCACAAGCTGGCAATCAGCGAGGCCGCCGATTTCACCACCGGGTCCTCCTTCCACCGCGTTCTCTGGGACGACGCGGAAAAGGGCAATTCGGACACGAAACTGGTGTCCGACGACAAGATCAAGCGTGTGGTGATGTGTTCGGGCAAGGTCTATTACGACCTGCTGGAAGAGCGCGACGCCCGCGGCATCGACGACGTCTACCTCCTGCGTTTCGAGCAGTTCTACCCCTTCCCGGCCCAGTCCGCGGTCAAGGAGCTCGAACGCTTCAAGCAGGCCGAGATGATCTGGTGCCAGGAAGAACCCAAGAACCAGGGCGGCTGGACCTTCATCGAACCGAATCTCGAATGGGTGCTCAGCCGCATCGAAGCCCAACACCGCAGGCCGGTCTATGTCGGTCGCGCCACCTCCGCCTCGCCGGCCACGGGCCTGGCGAGCCAGCACAAGGCCCAGCAGCAGGCGCTCGTGGATGAGGCCCTGACCATCGAAGGAAGCAAATGATGAGTACTGAAGTCCGCGTCCCGACCTTGGGCGAATCTGTTACCGAGGCCACGGTCGCCACCTGGTTCAAGAAGCCGGGGGATGCCGTCGCCGTCGACGAGATGCTCTGCGAGCTAGAAACCGACAAGGTGACGGTCGAAGTCCCGAGCCCGGCCGCCGGCACGATGGGCGAAATCGTCGTGGCCGAAGGCGAGACCGTCGGCGTCAACGCGCTGCTCGCGACGATCAGCGAAGGCGAAGCCGCGGCGGCCCAGAACAAGGGCGAAGATTCCGAGCCTGCGAAGGCCGTCGACGCCGGCCCGTCAGAGGTCAAACCGAAGAACGACGAAGCGGGCTCCGGCGGAGGCAGCGACGTCGACGTGATGGTGCCGACGCTGGGCGAAAGCGTGACCGAGGCGACCGTTTCGACCTGGTTCAAGGCCGAGGGCGACAGCGTGGCGCAGGACGAGATGCTTTGCGAACTGGAGACCGACAAGGTCTCGGTCGAAGTGCCGAGCCCTGCGGCAGGCGTGCTGTCGAAAATCATCGCGGCCGAGGGAACGACCGTTGACGCTTCGGCGCGCCTTGCGGTGATTTCCGCCGGAGAAGGTGCCGTACCGGCCCCCGCCAAGTCCGGCACCGAGAGCAAAGAAAAGCCCGCGCAGCGGGACAAGGGCGGCAAGGACGTCGAAGACGCTCCTTCCGCGAAGAAGGCAATGGCCGAGGCGGGTATTTCACGCGACGCCGTGTCGGGCTCAGGGCGCGACGGGCGGGTGATGAAGGAGGATGTCGCGAAGGCCGTGGCCGCTGGCAGCAGCAGCGCCCCTGCCGCATCGGCCCCCGCAGCACCCCGCGCCCCGGTTGCCGCACAGGACCAGGACCGCGAGGAACGGGTCAAGATGACGCGGCTGCGGCAGACCATCGCCAAGCGCCTCAAGGACAGCCAGAACACCGCCGCGATGCTGACGACCTACAATGAGGTCGACATGACCGAGGTCATGGCGCTGCGCAACGAGTACAAGGAACTCTTCGAGAAGAAGCACGGGGTGAAGCTTGGCTTCATGTCCTTCTTCACCAAGGCCTGCTGCCATGCGCTGAAGGAAGTGCCCGACGTCAATGCCGAGATCGACGGCACCGATATCGTCTACAAGAATTTCGTGCACATGGGCATCGCCGCCGGCACCCCCACCGGCCTCGTGGTCCCGGTCATCCGCGACGCGGATTCGATGAGCTTCGCGGAAATCGAAAAGGCCATCGCCGAGAAGGGCGCCCGTGCCCGCGACGGCAAGCTTTCCATGGCAGAGATGCAGGGCGGCACCTTCACCATCTCGAACGGCGGCGTCTACGGATCGCTGATGTCCTCGCCGATCCTGAACCCGCCGCAGTCAGGCATCCTCGGCATGCACAAGATCCAGGAGCGGCCCATGGCGATCAAGGGCCAGGTCGTGATCCGGCCGATGATGTATCTCGCGCTCAGCTACGATCACCGCATCGTCGACGGCAAGGGCGCCGTCACCTTCCTGGTCCGCGTGAAGGAGGCCCTCGAGGATCCGCGCCGTCTGCTGATGGATCTCTGACCTGTGCCGCCAAACGCGCGCAAGCTGTTCCACAAGCCGCCCGCCGGCGCGGCAGGACGTGGCAAGATCGCCGAGGCGGTATTCCGGGATCACCCGGAGGCGTTCGAAACCGTCAAGGCGGCGCATCGGTTTCTCGAACGCATCGTGATGCCGGCCTCGTGCCGCTGGGCCTATTGCACGAATGCCAAGGTTGGAACGACCAGTATCCTGAATTCGATGTTCCAGATCGAATTCGGGGTACCGCTCAAGGCCACGCTGAACGATCCGCGAAATCCCAATCCGGACCAGATCTCGCACAAGCTCGACGTGGCCAATGTGTTCTACAGGCTTGACCAGTTCGCCGGCGCCTACGAGGCATTGCCCAACGCATTCCGGTTTTCGGCTGTCCGCGATCCGTTCCAGCGCGCGGTGTCGTCATTCCGCTACGTCTGCAGTTCGCAGGCGCAAGGCTCGCAGATGTTCTTTCGCGACCGGGTCCGTCTGAACGCGACGAAGTTCGACTGGGATGTGGATCCCGGCACCGCCAGGGGGTTTCGCAAGTTCCTCGACTATGTCGAGATGGAGATGAAGCGAACGCCCCGTGCCGGACTGAACGCGCATTACCGACCCCAGTGGATGAACGTCGACGTTGACAGGCTGAAACCGCACATGCTTTTCCGGCTGGAAGATCTCGACGATGCCCTCGAACGCATCGCAGCCGCGCTCGGCGCGACGTCGGCCGTTTCGGGAGCCGCTCCGGTCCGCCTGAACAGGGCATCCGCGGGCGATGCCGACAACGGCAAGTTCGATACCGCGGAAGTGCGCGCACGAGTCCGGTCGATATACGACGCAGACTATGCTTTGTATGAGGAAGCGACCGGCAGGATCAGTGACTGGCCGATCCATCCAGCGGAGGCGCATGCGTGACGGCCCAGCTTATCGTCAGATATTCGGATTTCGATGCAACGGCCTATGAAACCGATTCCGAGAACCGGTCTAACAGCGGATTGACTCAGCTTCAGGCCTGGCGGGAAGGTCCGTCGTCGAGATGGGTCCTGTTCGAGATCAGGGACCGCGAACGCGCGCAGGCCTGGCTCGACAAGGGGGCGGCCCTCGGTCACGCTCCGGACGAGCACCACTTCCTGGAGACGACATGACCGAAGCCTATTGCCTGGCCCTCTACGGCATGCTCGTGCTGCTGACCCTGCTCCTGCAGGTCACAGGCGCCATGAACCAGCTTGGCATCGGCTACCTGCTTTCTTCCCGCGACGAGCACCGCAGCGTGACGGGCATGACCGCACGGCTCGACCGGGCGCTGGCCAACTCGATCACGTCCATGGCGCTCTTTGCGCCCGCGGTGCTGCTGCTTCTCGCCACCGACAAGACCAGCGCAGGCAGCGCGCTGGCCGCGCAGGTGTTCCTGATCGGCCGCATCGTCTATCTTCCGGCCTATGTCTTCCGCCTTGTCGGCATTCGCACCCTCGCCTGGCTGGTGGCTTTCGCGGCCACTGCGATGCTCTATCTGCTGGTCCTGAGATGACGACGGAACTTACGGTCCTCGTCTATGCCGCCCTGCTGCAGGTGGTGCAGTACTTCCTGATGGCGATCCCGGCGAATATCGAGCTTGGGCCGGGCAAGACCACCTCGCCCAGGGATCCCGCCCGGCTCGGCGGGCGTCTGGAAGAGATGGTGTCGCCGGTGACGGGGCGCCTGTTTCGGGCGCTCAACAACCATTTCGAGGGGCTCGTGCTCTTCACCATCGCCTGCGTCGCGGTCACGCTCGGCGAAAAGTCGTCGGACTTCACCGCAATCTGCGCTTGGATCTACCTGGCCGCCCGCGTTCTCTACATTCCCGCCTACGCTTTCGGACTGAGCCCCTGGCGGTCGCTGATCTGGGCTGCGGGTTTCGCTGCGACCGCCGCGATGCTGATCGCGGGCCTTCTTTGATGTTTCCAATATCGGTAAATACTCCGGCGGTGGCGCTCAGGCGCACGTGGGCATCGATCCCATCCCGGACCCCAGAAAGGACCTGACCATGGCAAGCTATGACGTGATCGTAATCGGCGCCGGACCCGGCGGCTATGTCTGCGCCATCCGCTGCGCTCAACTCGGCCTCAAGACCGCCTGTGTCGAAGGACGCGAAACGCTCGGCGGCACCTGCCTGAACATCGGCTGCATTCCCTCCAAGGCCATGCTGCACGCCTCTCACATGCTGCACGAGGCCGAGCACAATTTCGCGGCCATGGGCCTGACCGGCAAGTCGCCCTCCGTCGACTGGAGCCAGATGCAAAGCTACAAGCAGGACACGGTGAACACGAACACCAAGGGGATCGAGTTCCTGTTCAAGAAGAACAAGATCGACTGGCTCAAGGGCTGGGGCAGCGTCCCGGAAGCCGGCAAGGTGAAGGTGGGGGACGATATCCACGAAGCGAAGCATATCGTGATCGCCACCGGTTCCGAACCGGCCAGCCTGCCGGGAGTCGACGTCGACGAGAAGGTCGTCGTGACATCCACGGGCGCCCTTGAGCTCGGCAAGATCCCCAAGAGCATGGTGGTCATCGGCGCCGGCGTCATCGGTCTCGAGTTGGGATCGGTCTACGCGCGTCTGGGATCGGAAGTCACCGTGATCGAATACCTCGACGCGGTGACGCCGGGCATGGATGCGGAAGTGCAGAAGGCCGTTCAGCGCATGCTGAAGAAACAGGGGCTGAATTTCGTCATGGGCGCGGCCGTCCAGAAGACCGAGGTTTCGCGCGGCAAGGCTACCGTAAGCTACAAGTTGCGCAAGGACGACAGCGACCACGAGATCGTGGCCGATTGCGTCCTCGTCGCCACCGGGCGCAGGCCCTATTCCGACGGGCTTGGCCTCGATGCGCTTGGGGTCGAGATGACGAAGCGCGGGCAGATCGCAGTCGACGAACATTGGCAGACCAGCGTGAAGGGCGTTTATGCCATAGGCGACGTGATCGAGGGACCGATGCTTGCCCACAAGGCCGAGGACGAGGGCATGGCGGTGGCCGAAGTGCTGGCGGGCAAGCACGGCCACGTCAACTACGGCGTCATCCCCGGCGTGATCTACACCCATCCCGAGGTCGCGAGCGTCGGCGCCACGGAGGAACAGCTGAAGGAATCCGGCCAGGCCTACAAGGCTGGAAAGTTCTCGTTCATGGGCAATGCCCGCGCCAAGGCGGTCTTCGCGGGCGAGGGCTTCGTCAAGATACTTGCCGACAAGGAAACCGACAGGATCCTGGGCGCCCATATCATCGGTCCCGCAGCGGGCGACCTGATCCACGAAATCTGCGTGGCGATGGAATTCGGCGCGTCGGCGCAGGACCTGGCCCTGACGTGCCACGCGCATCCGACCTTCTCGGAAGCGGTTCGCGAGGCGGCGCTCGCCTGCGGCGACGGGCCGATCCACATGTGATGGCACGACGGCGGGTGGTGGCGCAGGGGGCTCTGCCCCCGCCGCCCGTGCCGGGCGGCTCCCCCGGGATATTTCGGAGCAAAGGAAGGCCGGGTCCCGATTTCGGGCGCTACCACATCGTGCGCGCGGCTCGTTCCGGCCAGGCCGTGTCATAGGCGGTTCCACCCTCTTCACCTTCCGTCATTTCGGCGAGAATTGCGCCGGGGGTGGGCATGACCGCGCTTTCGTCCGCGGCGCTCCAGGTGCGGGCGCGCATGAGAGCCCGGGCGCATTGGATGTAGATCTCGCCGATGTCGATCACGATGACGGTCGCCGGGAACACGTTGTTGCGAGCGAAGCGGCTTCGCAGTTCCGTATCGGCGGTCAGCCATGCCTGCCCGTTCACCCGGACGACATTGTTGGATCCAGGCACCAGAAACATCAGCGACACACGCCCGTCGGCCACGATGTTGCGCAGCGAATCCAGCCTGTTGTTGCCGCGCCAGTCCGGCATCGCCAGGCGTCCGGGATCGAGTTCGAGCACCGCCGGGCCGTCGTCGCCGCGGGGCGAGCCGTCGGTGCCGTCCGGGCCCACGGTGCTCAGCACGCAGAGGCGTGAGGACATGATCCAGGTCCGGTAGAGCGGTGTCATGCGCCGCGCGACCTTGCGAAGGGCGGGCGCCCCGGGCCTTCCGTAGAGCGCTTCGAGCGCCTCGATGGAGTCAATCGGCCGCATCGTGTTCGTTCCCCCTTTCGTTCAGCAGGGCGTCGGTGCTCGACTCGACCTCTTGTTCGAGCCGCTCCATGAAGGCCTGCCTGTCGAGACCGGGAGGGATCGGCGGAAGGAACCTGACCACCGCGAGCCCGGGTTTCAGACGAAATCCCTTGCGCGGCCACAGGAGGCCGACATTGGTGGCTGCCGGCACGCAGGGCTGGGAGAGCTGGTCGTACAGGACATAGGTGCCGACCTTGTAGGGCATCTTCACGCCCGGCGGCACCCGCGTGCCCTGACTGTAGATGATGAGCTGTCCCGGGGCGCTGCGTCCGGCCTCGACATCGCGCACCATCCTTTCGATCGCGGCCCCGCGTTTGCCGCGGTCGACGGGTATGCAGCCGATGCGTCTGGCATATTGCCCGATGACCGGCGCGAAAAGCAGTTCGCGTTTCATGATGAACCGCGCCGCCGGTAGCGCCTCGAATATCATGATGATGTCGAGGAAGGACTGGTGCTTTGCGGCGATCATCACCTCGCCGCGCGGGATCTCTCCGCGGATTTCGCAGCGGATCCCGACGATCCAGCGGGCTGTCCAGAAGACAAATCGGCACCAGGTCTTGCAGGCGGCGCGCGCGCCCTGCGGGCTGAGCAGCGCCCATGGAAGGAAGAGCACGCCGAGAATGGCCATCATCCCGTAGATGACCGCCAGGAAGATGAGGCCGCGCAGGCTTTGCATCAGGCAAGTCCCCGCAACACCCGTCTGGCCGCCATCCGGGTGGCCAGGAACGAAACCGCCGCGGCCAGAAGCGGCACGAGGAGCGGCAGCAGCCAGTGCCAGCCCGAAAAGCCGAGCCCGGTGAGAAAGCCGCCGTCGTCAGAAAGGCCGGGAAGCGCGAGAACCGCCAGCATCGCGACTGCAGAACCGGCCAGGGCGCCGGTCAGGGCACGCAGGGTGAAGCGGCGTATGAAGGCCTGGGCGATGTAGCTGTCGGTGGCCCCGACAAGACGCAGCACGGCGATGACCTGGGCGTTCGCGGAAAGCGCCGCATCCGCGGAGAGCGTCACGATCGCCGCCATCGTCAGCACGATCAAGCCGATGCAGAGCCAGCCGATCAGGCGGAGGCGATCGGCTGCCGTCACCAAGGGTTCGCGCCAGCGGCTATGGTCGTCCAGCACCGCGCCAGGCACCTCGGCGGCAAGGCGCAGCCGGAGTCCAGCGGCGTCAAAGCCGTCATCCTCCTCGATCACCTCGATCAGACGCGGCACCGGCAGCTCCGACAGGTCGATGTCCGTGCCGAACCAGGGCGCGAGAAGGGCAGACTGTTCCTGGTCGTCGAGGGCACGGGCGTAGGCCACCCCGGCGGTGGTCTCGAGGATCTTGAGCGCGAGCCGGGTCTGTTCGGCGCGCTGTTCTGCGGGGGCGACGATCCTCACGGTCGAGGAGTTGGCGAGGCCGCTGCTCCATCGGTCGGCCAGCCGCCCGGCGGCCAGCGACAGGGCAAGGGCGAAGACCGCGAGAAACGCCATCGCGGCGGCTGCGAAAAGGGTGAGATGCGCGGTGAAGCCGGAAGGCGGAACCGTCCGGGCGGCCTGCGCATCTCCGAGAAGCAGGTTGCGCAGGGGCGAAAGCCGAACCGTCACAGATCCGCCCCGGCCAGTTGCACGCGACGATTGGCGATGCGCAGGACCCGCGCCTGAACCTGCGCCTTGGCGGCGCGGATGAGGCTCAGGTCATGGGTGGCGATCAGGACGGTCTTGCCCATCCGGTTGAGTTCCACAAGCAGGCGCAGCAGGCGTTGGGACATCTCCCAGTCGATGTTTCCCGTCGGTTCGTCCGCCAGCACGACATCGGGCGACATGATAACGGCACGCGCGAGGGCGGCGCGCTGGCGTTCGCCCCCCGAAAGTTCGGGCGGCAGGGCTGCGGCACGGTCGGTCAGTCCGACCCAGGCCATGAGTTCGACGAGATCGCCGTTCGCCGCGGCGGCCTGGCGTCCCGAGGCGGCGATGGGCAGGGCGATGTTCTCGCTCACGCTAAGGTGGTCGAGAAACTGGCAGTCCTGGTGCACCACGCCCATCCGGCGGCGCAGGCGTGCGACCTCGTCGCGTTCGAGGCCCCGAATGTCCTTGCCGAAAATCTCGACGCGGCCGGCGGTTGCCAGAAGCGCCCCGTAGCAGAGTTTCAGGAGCGTCGTCTTGCCGGCGCCGGACGGACCGGTCAGAAAGTAGAACGAGCCGGGCGCCAGCGTAAGCGAGATGTCGGAGAGAAGTTCCCCGCCCCCGTAGCTGTAGGCCACATTTTCCAGCTCTATCACCCGGGCACCCAGTCCTGCTTCCGGGGCTTTGTGCCTCAGCGTCGGTCTGGTTTCAATGCACCACTTGCGAAGCAAAAGCCGACATATCCCTTTTCGGGGCGATATGGCTTGCATATTGTGCCGGAAAATTCCGGAGTTCCGGAAACCATACCCGGCAGGAACTGCGATGCGCCTGATCTGTCCGAATTGCGACGCACAATACGAGGTTCCGGAGGCCGTGATGCCGCCCGAGGGGCGGGATGTGCAATGCTCGAATTGCGGCCAGACGTGGTTTCAGGAGCACCCTGATTACCCCGAATTCGATGAGGACGAGGAAGATCGCGCCGAAGAGGCCGAAGCCGAGGCGGCAGCCGCGCTCTCGCGGCGCGAGCCGGACCGCGCACAGGCGAAACCGGCTGCGGACAGGGCCGAGGATCCGGGCCATGGCGCATCAGCTCCGGTCCGCCGCTCGTTGGATCCGGCCGTGGCGGATATCCTTCGCGAAGAGGCGGATTACGAATATCGTGCCCGTGGAAGTGCGAAGGGCGAACCGCTGGAAAGCCAGGCCGAACTCGGGATTGACGACGCAGGCCCGGGTGCTTCGGTTCCGGCCGCCGAGCAGGACCTGCGGGTCCGCAATGCGCGCGAGCGGATGACGAGGCTGAACAAGCCGCCTTCGGGTGCGGCGGAAAGAACCGCGCCCTTGCGGGATGAGGACCACGAGCTTCAGTCACGGCGCGACCTGCTTCCGGATATAGAGGAAATCAACTCGACACTCCGGTCCAGTTCCGAGCGTATCGCCAGCGGCGACCCGACCGAGATCGCCGCCGTGACGGCGCGCGAGAAGAAGAGTTCCCTTCGCGGCTTCACGCTGACGATCCTTCTCGTGGCGATACTGGCGCTGGTCTACATGTTCGCGAAACCCATCGCCGAGGCACTGCCGCAGGCCGATCCGTGGCTCAGCGCCTATGTCGGCATGGTCGACAGCTGCCGGATATGGCTCGACCGGCAAGTTGCGGAAGTGCTGGGCTGGCTCAAGGAGATTGCCGAACAGAAGGGCGCGGCCGACGCTGCGGGCAGCTGACGCAGGTCACGCCGCGAACACCTGGCTGCGGTCAGAAGCGATCCAGCAGACGCTTGAGATAGTCGCGCTCCTGTTCGGGGCGCCCGGTTTCGCCGGTACGGCGGCGGATTTCGTCGAGAAGCTCGCGCGCCCGCCCGTAGGCGTCATCGTTGAGCGCCAGCTCACCCTGATCCGCGCCAAGACCGTTGTTGCCGGATTCCCGTCCGAGCGGATCGCGCGAACTCGCCTCGCGATCCGAGGGTTGCGTGCCCTGGCCCGGCTGCTGCTGGCGCTGCTGCTCGGCCATCATCTCGCCCAGTGCCTGCATGCCATCGCGAAGCGAGTCCATTGCCCGGGACTGGTCGTCGATCGCTTCGGCAAGTTCGTCCCGGCGCAGCGCATCCTCGGCGTCGTCCATCGCACGGCCCGCCCGGTCGAGCGCGTCCCGTGCCGCCTCGCCCTCGGGGGTGCCCGATCCGGGCAGGTTCTGCTGCTGTCGGCTTAGCTCGTTGCGCAGCGCCTGCTGCCGGTCGGCGATTGCGCCCTCGTCCGGGCCGCCATTGCCAGCCTGCGAGTTGCTGCCGCCCTGCTGGCCGTTCTGAGGCTCGCCCTGACCTTCGCCCTGTTGCCCTTCGCCCATCTGGCCCTCGTGGCTCTGGCCCTTGCCCATGCCGCCGTTGCGCCCCTCGTTGCCCTGGCTCTGGCCCTGATTGGCGCCCGGATTGAACTGCTCCTGCAAGTCGCGAAAGGCCTGATCCGAAAGACCCTGCTGCTCGCGCAGGGTATCGGCCAGCCCATCCATCGCCTGCTGGCCGGGATTCTGGCCGCCCTGACCCTGCTGGTTTTGCGCCATGCGCATGTTCTCGAGCATCTGCTGGAGTTCCTGAAGCGCCTGC
Organism: Sulfitobacter sp. LCG007; assembly: GCF_040801785.1. Lineage (NCBI taxonomy): Bacteria > Pseudomonadati > Pseudomonadota > Alphaproteobacteria > Rhodobacterales > Roseobacteraceae > Roseobacteraceae bacterium LCG007. The sequence continues at coordinate 3,503,357 of NZ_CP161805.1, forward strand.
TGGGCCTCGGCCATCCGGCCCTGTTCCATCAGCTCCTGGATCCGGTCCATCATGCGCTGAAGGTCGTCCTGCGTCATCGTCAACGCATTCTCGTCCTGCGCGCCCTGCTCGCCCGCCTCGCGGTTCTCCTGCTGCTGCCGCTGCGCCTGGCGCTGAAGCTGCTGCAGGTAGTCCTCGGTCGCGCGGCGCAGCTCGGCCATCAGTTCGGCGATCTCTTCCGGAGAGGCGCCGTTCTTGATTGCCTCGTTCAGCCGGTCCTGGGCACGGCGCATCCGCTCGGCCGCATCCGACAGATCGCCTTCCTCGAGGATGAGGGCAAGGTCCCACATTTCGCGCGCCAGTTCCTCCTGGCGTGTGTCGGTGAGGCCATAGCGCGCCTGGATGTCGAGCGCGCGTATGATCTTGCGCAGGCGCAACTGGTCGGTCTCCTTGCGGAAAACCTCGTCGGGCTTGTAGGCCACCGCCTTCAGCACCTGGGAGATGCGGCGCGCGTTCGTGCGTGACCACAAGAGGTCGCGGCGCTGGTCGATCACGGCGGCTGCGACAGGATCGAAGAAGTTGCGGCCCGGAAGGACGATGTCGCGCGGCTTCGACACGGCCTGCTGCTCGGCGGCGTCAAGCGCGACGAGTTCCACCGTGACCGGCAGGTTGGCCCAGGGGTGTTCTGAAAAATCCTCGATCAGCGCTTCCTCGAAGTCGCGCCGGTCGCCGGCGATCGGCATGGACAGCGGCACGACGATGCCCGGGCGCGGGTCCGGTTCGGCGGCAAGGCCATATCGGCGCGGCACGGCGGCGAGGTCGAGCGAAATCCGCGCTTCGCCCGCCTCGACGCCGTAGTCGTCGCTGGCGGAGAAGGGCAGCGTCATCTCGCCCATTGCCGAGGCATCCGGGTCGTCCAGAACCGCAATCCGGGGTGCCGCGTCCGGGATCACCGAGACCTCCCAACGCCGCCCGCCCGGCCCGCTCACGACGATCTCTCCACCCTGAACCACCACGAAATCCTGTGCCGGGTCGGAAGCAGGCGGCGCGGCAGTGCGGCCCGAGACACTTTCGGACAGCGCCAGCGCCCCGACCTCGCCGTAGAGGCGCAGCGTTACAAGGCTGCCTGCGGGAACCTCGAGCGGCCCCTCGGGGATGTCATTCAGATAGATCGTCGGGCGTCCGGTATATCGCGGGCTTTCTGCCCAACCCTCCCAGACGGGGCCGGAGGCGAGCGTTCCGCCGCCAGGCCCCATTCCGGCCACCGAGCCGACACGCCAGATCGATCCGAACAGCAGCGCGATCGCAAAGGCGAGAAGGGCGACATATCGCAGCGCATAGGGATCGCGCGAAGATACCCTGAGATCGGCCGGAACGGGGCGCGCGCTTTCGGCCCGCCGCGCCATGCGCGCCAGATGCGCGCGCCAGACGGCGGTAGAGGCCGCGTCGGTGGCGCCGATCGCCTGGGTGTCCTGCAGCGCCTTCAGCGGCCGCCCGGGCAGCGTTGCGTCGAGCCTGGCCAGCGCGTCGTCGCGGCGGGGAAGGCGAAAATGCCAGAAGCCCCAGGCGACGGCGGCGGCGGTTCCGAGAAGCATAACTACGAAGCCGGTCCAGACCGCCTCGATCGAAACCGAATCCTGCAGGCCCAGCATGGTCATCGCGAGCGCGAGCAGCACCAGACTCGCAAGCGGCCAGAATGCGCGCACGATATTCTCGGCCAGCATGCCTGCCCAGGTAAGGCGGAGCGGCCAGCGGACCGCGGACAGGCCAGAACGCGAGTCGTGCTTCGGGAATGTGGCCATCTGCGCCTCTCCGCCGGAACGCCCCGGCGGATCACGCCGTCAGAGCCAGTGGGGTATGCTATCGCGGTTTATGATATCGTCAAAGGTCGGCCGTGGGCGGATAACCGCGAATTGATCCCCATGCACCAGAACCTCCGGGATCAGTGGTCGGGAATTGTACTCGCTGCTCATTACCGCGCCGTAAGCGCCCGCCGAACGGAAGGCGACGAGGTCCCCGGCGGCGACGGGCGGCATCTTGCGGTCGCGCGCGAAGGTATCGCCGGTCTCGCAGACAGGTCCGACCACGTCATAGGTTGCGCGCTCGGCCCCCGGGTCTGCCTCGACGACGGGCACGATCTCGTGGAAGGCCTCGTACATCGCCGGGCGGATCAGGTCGTTCATCGCGGCATCCAGGATCAGAAAGTCACGACCCTCGCCCGACTTCACATAGATCACCTTCGATACCATCAACCCGGCATTGCCCGCGATCAGGCGGCCCGGCTCGATCTCGATCTCGCAGCCGAGATGGCCGAGCACCCGCTTGACCATCGCGCCGTAGTCGAGCGGCAGGGGCGGGGCAAGGTTGTCGCGGGCATAGGGAATGCCGAGGCCCCCGCCCAGATCGAGCCGGGCGATTTCATGTCCGTCGGCGCGCAGGACATCCGTCAGGTCGGCGATCTTCCGGTAGGCCTGCTCGAAAGGTTCGAGATCCGTGAGCTGGCTGCCGATATGCACGTCGATGCCCACGACCTTCAGGTGAGGCAGGCGGGCGGCAAGGGCATAGACCTCGCGCGCCCGCGATATCGGGATGCCGAACTTGTTCTCGGACCTGCCGGTGGCGATCTTGGCATGGGTGCGGGCGTCGACGTCGGGATTGACGCGGATGGTGACGGGCGCCACGGCGCCAAGCCCGCCCGCGACCGCGTTCAGGACCTCAAGTTCGGGCTCGCTCTCGACGTTGAACTGCCGGATGCCGCCCTCGATGGCGAGGCGGATTTCCTCGGCGGTCTTGCCCACCCCGGAGAAGACGATCCTGTCGCCCGGCAGTCCTGCGGCCTTGGCGCGAAGGTATTCACCGCCCGAAACAACGTCCATTCCCGCACCGGCCTGCGCCAGCGTTTTCAGGATCGCCTGGTTCGAGGCCGCTTTTACCGAGTAGCAGATCAGATGGTCGGTTCCCTCGAGCGCCTCGTCGAAAAGCTTGAAGTGGCGCAGCAGCGTCGCCGTCGAATAGACGTAGAAAGGCGTGCCCACCGCAGCGGCGATTTCGGCCACGGGCACGTCCTCGGCGTGAAGCGCCCCGTCGCGATAGAGAAAGTGATCCATGTCCCGGGTTCGCCTCAGCTTGTCTGGCGGCTAGATATCCGCGCCGGTTGCGCGAAGTCCAGACGGCGGGGAAACCGATTCATGCCTCCGGCGGGGATATTTGGAAGCAAAGGAAGCGCCGTGACGGTTCAGAAGGTCTTCTTGACGCCCATCCGCGCGTCTCCCGAAAGATGCACGCCCGATCCACCGGTGGTTTGCGGGGCCGCGTCGCGGGTTGGTGCGGGCGCGTCGCAGGCGCTGACGAGAAGGCAGGCGCAGAACAGGCAGGCGAGGGTGCGATGCATTCCGGGTCTCCGGTTGTCGGGAAGGGGCCGAGCGGTCATTCGGCGGGTGGTCAGATGCCGACATAGACCGTGACGGGCCCCCTCGTAAAGCCCGCGCCCGCGTTTGCGCGCAGGCCGCTCTCGCCATAGCCGATGTTCGCCGTCACAACCGGCGCGGGATCCGTCGCGGCGGGTCTTTCAGGCTCGCCATCGACTCCGCAGGCGGCCAGTGCGGCGAGCAGGAGAAGCGGCAAAAGGATTTTCATCGCACAAGATCCTTCCAGCGGGCAACCTGGGCGGCGACCTGATCAGGTGCCGTCCCCCCATAGGAGGTACGCGAGCGCACCGAATTTTCCACCCCGAGCACGGCGAAGACGTCCTCGGTAATACCGTCATGGACAGCCTTCATGTCCTCGAGCTTCAGATCGGGCAGGTCGCAGCCTTTTCCCTCGGCCTTCGCCACCAGCGTGCCGGTCACGTGATGCGCCTCGCGGAACGGCAGGCCCAGCACGCGCACGAGCCAGTCGGCCAGATCGGTTGCGGTGGAAAAGCCCGAGCCCGCCGCCGCCGCAAGCGCCTCTCGGTTCGCGGTCATATCCTTGACCATGCCTTCCATCGCGGCCAGCGCGAGCATCAGCGAATCCGCCGCGTCGAAGGTCTGTTCCTTGTCCTCCTGCATGTCCTTGGAATAGGTGAGTGGAAGGCCCTTCATCACCATCATAAGCGCGACATTCGCGCCGAATATTCGTCCGATCTTGGCCCGGATCAGCTCGGCCGCGTCGGGGTTCTTCTTCTGCGGCATGATCGACGAGCCGGTGGAGAAGCGGTCCGAAAGTCTCACGAAACGGAACTGGGCCGAGGACCAGATCACCAGCTCTTCTGCAAAACGGCTCAGGTGCATGGCACAGATCGAGGCGAGCCCGAGGAATTCCAGCGCGAAGTCACGATCGCTTACCGCATCGAGCGAATTCGCCATCGGCGCGGTGAAGCCAAGCGCCTGTGCGGTCATGTTCCGGTCAATGGGAAAGGAGGTGCCTGCCAGTGCCGCAGCCCCGAGCGGGCTGTAGTTCATCCGCGCCCGGGCGTCGCGCACACGACCCAGATCGCGTCCGAACATCTCGACATAGGCCATCATGTGGTGGCCCCAAGTCACAGGCTGGGCGGTTTGAAGGTGGGTAAAACCGGGCATCGCCCAGGATGTTCCGGCCTCGGCCTGATCGAGCAGCGCGCGGATCAGAGCGAGCAATCCCTGTTCGGCCGCGTCAAGCTGGTCTCGCACCCAGAGGCGGAAATCGGTCGCGACCTGATCGTTGCGGCTGCGCCCCGTGTGCAAGCGGCCTGCGGGTTCTCCGATCAGCTCCTTCAGGCGCGCCTCGACGTTCATGTGGATGTCCTCGAGCGCCGCGGAAAATTCGAAGCTGCCCTCCTCGATCTCTGACAAGACCGTGAGAAGACCTTCCCGAATGGCGTCGACATCGCTAGCTTCCAGTATGCCCGTTGCCCCCAGCATCGCGGCATGCGCGCGCGAACCGGCGATGTCCTGGGCGGCGAGGCGGCGGTCGAACGAGATCGAGGCGTTTATCGCCTCCATGATAGCGTCCGGTCCTTCCGCAAACCGTCCGCCCCACATCTTGTTCGAGCGTGAATCTGTCATCTGCTGGATCCTCTGGAGGAGACATGAAATTTTCGGTTCAAGCGCTGGTCTACCTGCTGGTCGTTGCGGGTGCAAACCCCGCCGGAGCGGACATGGCGGCAGTTGCCATGCTGCGCGACGGAGACATGCGCAAGCTGGTGATCCACGAAACGCCGGAGGCGATCTCGGATGCGGCGTTCCAGCGCGAGGATGACGGCGGCGACATCACGCTGAAGGAGTTTCGGGGCAAGTACGTCCTGGTCAACTTCTGGGCGACATGGTGTGCGCCCTGCCGCAAGGAGATGCCGCAGCTGTCGGCGCTTCAGAAGGAGTTCGGCGGCGACGAGTTCGAGGTCGTCACCATCGCGACGGGCCGCAATTCACCCCAGGGCATCGCGAAGTTCTTTCAGGAGGCCGGCGTGACCAACCTGCCGCGACACATGGATCCGCAACAGAAACTGGCAAGCCAGATGGGCGTGTTCGGACTGCCGATCACGGTGTTGATCGATCCGGAGGGGCGCGAGGTCGCGCGCATGCGGGGGGATGCCGACTGGGCAAGCGACAGCGCGCGGGCCATTATCTCGGAACTGGTCCGCCCGACGAACTGAGACGTCAGCGGCGGGCGACGCGCCCGGATGCGCAGAACCGGCGGAAGCTGTGCAGGTCCGGGCCATCCCCGCGACCACCCACACGCGATCCGCCAGGCCCGCTATGAGCGGCGATCCAGAGTTCGGTACGACGCGGCGGCACCGCGCCGCAGAACATGACAAGTGGCGGCAGCGCCGGTCGGTGCAGCAGCGTCACCAGATAGTTCGACGCGCCGTCGGCCACCTCGAACCATTGATCCTCGCTGACCGCGGCGCGCAGGGGAACAACCGCCTCCGGCCTGCCAGTCTCGAGCGTGGCGAGGACCGTGGCGCCGATGCACGGACGGGTATCCGTGCCACCGGCAAGCGGCATCGGCACATCATCCGAAAACAGCACGTCGCCGTGCCAGGACCAGGCGGCACCGATTGCAATACTCTCGATCGCGGCGTCGTCCATGCCGTCGATTTCGGTCTGGCTCCAGGGAATGACCACCACACGGCGAATCATGAAGCCCATATCCTGCATGCTCGAACATCCTCAGGTCGCCAGTTTATTTTAGCTCTTTCAAAGAGATGGCCGGCCTATCGACGCCGACTGAAATCCGGAAGAAAAAGGCGGCTCTCCTTTTGCGGTCTTCGGTGGAACTTATTGCAATTTTAAATTGCATTGCAAGTCTGGCCTGCCCGCGGGCGCGCACCGCTGGCGACGTCCGTCGTCTGTTGAAGTGCCGGATTACCGGTACGCAGCGCGTTGTGGGCTCAGACGCTCCACCGGAACGCCCGCTGAACGAAGCTTATCCCCTGCCCTTCCAGGGGACCAGGATCCGTTCGGCCCAGCGCATCAGGAGGTCGATGCCGAATCCGATCACGCCGATCAGGATGATTCCCATGATGACGATATCGGTGTTCTGGAACTTCGAGGCCACCATGATCATCATGCCCGCGCCCTTCTCGGCCGCCACGAGTTCGGCGGCGACGACGGTGCCCCAGCAGACCCCCATCGCCACCCGCGCGCCGGTGAAGATCTCGGGAAGCGAGTTGGGGATGATGACGTGGCGCAGGACCTGCCACTTGCTTGCCCCGAGCGAATAGGCTGCGTGGACCTTCGAGATCTTCACGCCCGACACGCCTGAGCGCGCCGCGATGGCCATGATCCACAGCGCCGCGAGGAACAGCAGGATGATCTTACCCACCTCTCCGATGCCCGCCCAGATGATGACCAGCGGGATAAGCGCCAGCGGAGGCACGGGACGCATGAATTCCACGATCGGGTCGAACCAGCCCCGGAACCAGTCCGAAAGGCCCATGGCATAGCCAAGCGGTATGCCGACGATGGCACCGCAGATGAAGCCCGCTATCACCCGGTAGAGCGACCAGCCGAGATGCCCCCAGAGCGAGGTGTTGCGAAAGCCCTCGTCCGCAATCAGCAGGGTGCGCGCCGCGACCTCTTCGGGAGAGGGCAGGTAGAGCGGCTCCATCTGCCAGCCCTTCCGGGGCTCGAAGTTGGGCGTGCCCTTGTCCGAAAGCGTTACCGTTCCGCCGCTTACCTCGACCGACTGGCCCGGCGCGATGGGCTGGCCGTCGATGGATACGATGGTGGCCCCGTCACCCTTCTTGATCTCGTCGTTGCTCTGGACGTTGATCAGCACGCTGCGCCACTGCGCGACACGGGCCACGTCGTTCTTCGCGAATCCCTGACCAGGTTCGGACACCGGCAGAGCCGCCTCGTCTTCGCGCGGATGGACGACAACCGTAACCGTCGCCTCGTCGCTCTCGCTCCCGGTCTCGGCGGCGTAGGTGAAGGTCGTGGTGCCCTCGAAAGGTCCGGGCATATGCAGGAAGCGCGGCAGAAGCGCCGATCCGGTGAACATGCCCCAAAGCAGGAAAACCGCTAGGATCGAGATCACACCGGCGGCGCGGTTCGGGCGCACCGCGCTGGCATCGCCGAAGGTGACCGTCTTGAGCGAGGTGTAATCATGCGCCCGGCTGCGTTGCTGGAATACGGTGACGGCAAGGTATGAGATCACGAAGATCGCAACGTAGATCAGCAGCGGGATCATGCCTTGGCTCCCGCTATCGCCAGCTTCGCAGCATTCATGCGCTTTCCTCCTGACGGCCCATGATCTCTTCCTCCATGTCCCAGATCATCGACAGGATCTCTTCGCGCCGCTGCGCGAACTCGGGGTGCTTCTTGACCTGCCGCAGGTCCGTCTTCACGCCAAGCTCCGCGAAGGGCAGCCGATATTCCTTGTGGATGCGCCCCGGGCGCGGCGCCATCACCACAAGCCGCTCGCCCAGAAGCAGCGCCTCCTCGACCGAGTGGGTGATCAGGATGATGGTCTTTCCCGTCTCCTTCCAGAGCTTCAGCACGAGGCTCTGCATCTTTTCCCGGGTCAAGGCGTCGAGCGCGCCAAGGGGTTCGTCCATCAGGATCACATCCGGATCGTTGGCCAGACAGCGCGCCAGCGCCACCCGCTGCTGCATGCCGCCGGACAGCTCGTAGACGGCCTTATCCTTGAAGTCCCGAAGCCCCACGACATCGAGAAGGTGATCGACGATCTGCGCCTTCTCGGCCTTGGGCATGCCCTTCATCGACGGGCCGAAGCCGACGTTCTCTCGAACCGACATCCATTCGAAAAGCGCGCCCTGCTGGAAGACCATGCCGCGTTCGGCGTCGGGACCGGTGATGGCATGGCCGTTCAAGGTCAGCCTGCCCCCGGTCGGAGCCAGAAAACCTGCCACGATGTTGAGCAGCGTCGTCTTGCCGCAACCCGAGGGGCCCAGCACGCTCAGCAGCTCTCCGGCCCTTAGCCTCAGGGTGACATCCTGCAGGGCCTGCACATGCGCGCCCGAGGGCAGGTCGAAGCGCATGGAGAGATGCTCGATTGAAAGTCCTGTCATGGGTTCTCCGGTTCCGGCGGGCCGGGCGGCCCTCTGTTCGGGATCGGGCATGGGTGCCGATCGTGGACAGTCAGGCGAATCGCGGGGACGGAACGCTGTCCGCCCCCCGCGAAGAATTGTCGTCCTTACATGCCCTTGGCTGCCGACAGTGGGCCGGTGTTGACCGTGCCGCTGTAGTCGCCCAGCGCCGAATCGATCGACCCTGATTCAACGAAGACCTCGGCCACGCCCTTCATGAATTCCTGACTGCCGCCGCCCAGCCACTTGGCCGAAAGCTGCGTGTCGACATCCGGGAACACGAAGGTGGCAAGCGTCTCGCGTGTCGCTTCCTCGTCCATGCCAGCGTCCTTGGCGATGACCGGGATCATCTCGTCGGTATGCTCGCCCGAATTCCACATGGCGTTGGCATCCGCCGTCACCTTCAGGAACTTCGCCACGAGATCGCCTTCTTCGGCCACGAAACTCGCCGGCGCGGAGGTCACGTCGAAAACGAGGATGCCGAGTTCTTCCTTCTCGGCTCCGGTCAGCAGCACGTTGCCGACTTCCTTCATGCGGCGCAAAGCGCCACCCCACCCGCAGGCCATGTCGACCGCGCCCTGGCTCAGCGCCGCTGCGCCCTCGGCCGGTGCCATGTCGACGATCTCGAGCGATGTGAGATCGATGCCGAAATGGTCCATCTGCTTCAGGAAGCCGTAATGCGCCGCGGTTCCCAGCGGAACGGCGACCTTCTTGCCCGCCAGTTCCGACGCGGAATCCTTGTCGATCTCGAGCGAGGAGTTCACCACGCAGTTGTCGTTGTCGGAATAGGAGACCGCCACGTCGATCGCCTGCAGGTCCTGCCCGCCCGACGTCGCCACGACGAAGGGTGGCACGCCCTGGCTGACCGAGATGTGCACGTCGCCCGACGCCATCGCCGCGCTCATCGCCGTGCCGGTATCGAAGCTGACCCAGTTGACCTTTACGCCCATCTCCTCGTCGTAGGTACCCATCTGCTTGGCATATTCGAAGGGCATCGGCCATTCGAGGAAGTAGCCGACGGTGATCTCGTCAAGCGCGTGGGCGGCCTGTCCCGACAGCGACAGAGTGGCCGCGGCCAGGGCCGCGCTCATCGTACGTTTCATCATTGTTCGTCTCCTTGTTGCTGATCCCCGGCCCTTTTTGCGGGCCTGTTCTTGTTCCTGCGGCAGCGGTGCGGTTCGCACGCCACCGCGTTGCCCCCCGTGGTCCTGACCCTCGGTGAACACGTGCATGCGCCACACCCTAGCTTGTTTGCCGGGCAAGTGGTCAACGAATTTGTCCGTGTTTATCAACCCGATACGGGTCCCCGCTGTCAGCGCGCCATCAGGCTCGCCCAAAATTTGCGCAGCATTATCAGCACCTTGCCGTGGAAGGCCGCTTCCGCAACGAAATCTTGCCGCAGGCTCTGGAATTATGGCATGGATCAAACTGGCCCTAGAGTAGTGCATAAAAAAACGGTCATCTTCGGCGATCTGCTGGCGCCAGTCGTGCGCTTGGCTTGCCCTGCCACCTGTCCGGAAAGGCTCGATCCATGGACGGAACTTTCAACGAGAACGATCTCAGCCGCGTCGTCGAAGCGGACCGCGCGCATATCTGGCACCATCTGAGCCAGCACAAGCCGTACGAGACCACCGACCCGCGCATCATCGTCGAGGGAAAGGGCATGAAGGTCTGGGATCAGAAGGGCAAGGAACATCTGGATGCCGTCTCGGGCGGGGTCTGGACCGTCAATGTCGGCTACGGGCGCGAGCGGATCGCCAATGCGGTGCGCGACCAGCTGGTGAAGCTCAACTATTTCGCCGGGTCCGCGGGCTCGATCCCCGGCGCGCAATTCGCCGAGCGCCTGATCGGCAAGATGCCGGGCATGTCCCGCGTCTACTACTGCAACTCGGGTTCGGAAGCCAACGAGAAGGCCTTCAAGATGATCCGCCAGATCGCGCACAAGCGCTATGGCGGCAAGAAGCACAAGATCCTCTATCGCGACCGCGACTATCACGGCACGACGATCTCTGCCCTGTCCGCAGGCGGTCAGGACGAGCGCAACGCCCAGTACGGTCCTTTCACGCCGGGTTTCGTGCGGGTGCCCCATTGCCTCGAATACCGCCGCCACGAACAGGAGGGCGCGCCGGCCGAGAATTACGGGCTCTGGGCCGCCGACCAGATCGAGAAGATCATCCTGGCCGAGGGCCCTGATACCGTGGGCGGAATCTGCCTCGAGCCGGTCACGGCGGGCGGCGGCGTGATCGTTCCCCCGGCGGATTACTGGCCGCGGGTGCAGGAGATATGCCGCAAGTACGACGTGCTGCTGCATATCGACGAAGTCGTCTGCGGCGTCGGGCGCACCGGCACCTGGTTCGGCTACCAGAATTACGGCATTGAGCCCGACATGGTGACGATGGCAAAGGGCGTCGCCTCGGGCTATGCCGCCATCGCCTGCCTCGTGACCACCGAGAATGTGTTCGACCTCTTCAAGGACGACGCGGCGGATCCGATGAACTACTTCCGTGACATTTCGACCTTCGGGGGGTGCACCGCAGGCCCCGCCGCAGCGCTGGAGAACCTCGCCATCATCGAGGACGAGGGGCTTCTCGAGAACTGCAGCGCCATGGGCGTGCGGATGATCGAGAATCTCGACGCATTGGCGGAGAAACATGCCGTCATCGGTGACGTGCGCGGTGCCGGTCTCTTCTGCGGTGCGGAACTGGTGCAGGACCGCGCCAGCAAGGACCCGGTCGAGGAAAAGCGCGTGCAGGCCGTGGTGGCGGACTGCATGTCTCAGGGCGTCATCATCGGGGCAACCAACCGCTCGCTGCCGGGCAAGAACAACACGCTGTGCTTCTCGCCCGCGCTGATCGCGACACCGGACGACATCGACCGGATCACCGACGCCGTAGACGGCGCTCTGGGCCGGGTCTTCGGCTGATACGCCTCGAACTGCTACACGCGTCGGCACCTGTTCGGCGCGTGTGGCAAGGCGACCTTCGGACTAGACTTTTGCAATCGGTTACGCCAAGTTATCTCTTACAGGGGTAACTTACCCCAATCACCGGAAAAATGGGGTATCAGGTGAGCGATTTTATCGTGCCAAGGCCCGAGATGGCCGGCCGCATCGCGGACATGCTCGTCCCCGATCCGATCTTCGGGGCACTCTCGGGTCTGTTTCTGGCGGCCCCGCGCCGCACCGGCAAAAGCACCTTTCTGCGCAACGACCTCGTTCCCCTGCTCAAGGAGCGCGACAAGGTCGTGCTCTATGTCGACCTCTGGGCCGATCGCTCCACCGATCCCGGCCACCTCATCCTCGACTGCATCCGGGGCGGGCTGGAAGAGAACGCCGGGCGCATCAAGCGCTTCCAGAAATCCGTTCCCGTCGACAGGGTCGGCGCGCTGGGCTTCTCGGTCAGCTTCCGCGAACCTTCCGAGTTCGAGGGCACGGCGTCCGAAGCGCTTCGGCTCCTCTCGGCATCGACGGGCAAGGATGTCGTGCTGATCGTCGACGAAGCGCAGCAGGCGCTGGAGAGTGAGGCCGGGATGAACGCGATGTTCGCCCTGAAGGCCGCGCGGGACGCGGTCAATCAGGACAAGGGCAGCCATTACCTTTATCTCGTCATGACCGGCTCGCATCGCGACAAGCTCGCCGCGCTGGTCTATGACCAGAAGTCCCCGTTCTTCGGCGCCCAGATCCGCGATTTCCCGCCGCTGGGGCGCGACTATTCCAAAGCGGTCGCCGAACGCATCAACGCCAATCTCGCGGCGCACCTGCACGTCGGCCCGGACGAGATGGACGCCGCCTTTGACGCCCTCGGGCGCAAGCCGGAGATGCTGCTCGACTGCCTGCGGGCGCTGGTGACGGCGGAGGCTGAAGCCCCGGATGCGCTGGATGCCATCGTGGCGCGAAAGAAGGCAGAGGTCGAGGCCGCGCGCCGGGCGGAGATCCTGTCGCTGACAAAGCTCCAGCAGGCGCTCCTTCACATGCTGGCAGAGGACGGGCGCTCCTTTTCTCCCTTCTCGGCAGCGGCGCGCGAGCGATTGAAACCGGCCAACGGCGGCAAGCCGCCCTCCATCGGCGCGATCCAGAAGGCCATCGACGTGCTGCGGGACAGGAATTTCATCTGGCGACCCGGCTACGGGGCCTATGCGCTCGAGAATGCCGAGATATCCGGCGCGCTTCTCGCGGCATCCCGCGACGGCTAGGGATTCGGCGCCGACCGACGCCTCGATCGCCATCGAAACCCCACGGGAAAGGCACGACGGGGCGGTGCGTCAATTTCACATCGTGATATGGCCAGATTGAAATGGTGATAGGACCAGAGTAGCCTCGATGAATGGCACTCCCGGTCGAGTCGTTCTTCCTGCATCCCGACGCGCAGGGCACACTGCAGGCGCAGATCCAGCAGATGATCGCGCGCGGCATCCTGTCGGGACAGTATCAGCCCGGCGAGAAGCTGCCATCGACCCGCAAGCTGGCGCGTCATCTCGGTGTCAGCCGGATCACCGTGACCATCGCCTATACCGAACTGCTGGCGAACGACTATCTCGTCTCGCGCGGGCGCTCGGGCTATTTCGTGTCCGAAACGGCTCCGGTCCCGCCGGGCTTCGCGCCCAGCCGGGAGGAGACGGACGCAGTCGACTGGAACCGGGCCATCGGCCAAAGGTTTTCCGGGGGCGACACACCGCACAAGCCGCAGGACTGGGCGCGGTTCCGCTATCCCTTCATATACGGGCAGGCCGATCCGTCGCTTTTCGATCATGCCAACTGGCGGCTCTGCGCCGTGCAGGCGCTTGGCCAGCGTGATTTCACGGCGATGACAACGGACTACTTCGACCAGGATGATCCGCAACTCGTCGAATTCATCGTCCGCCATACGCTTCCCCGGCGCGGCATCACCGCGCGCCCCGAACAGATCCTCATGACGCTCGGCGCGCAGAACGCCCTCTGGATTGCGGCGCAGGTTCTTCTGACGCAGCGACGCCGGGCGGTGCTTGAGGATCCCTGCTACCATGCCCTGCGCGACGTGTTGCGACAGTCGCGCTGCAATGTCACTCCGGTACAGGTGGATCAGCACGGCCTGCCGCCCGAGTCGATTCCGCCCGAAACGGATGTCATCTTCACCACGCCAAGCCACCAATGTCCGACAACGGCCACGATGCCCATGCGCCGGCGGCATGCGCTGCTCGACCGGGCGCGGGAAATGGACGCGCTGATCGTGGAAGACGATTACGAATTCGAGATGTCCTTTCTCCAGAGCCCATCGCCCGCACTGAAGAGCCTCGATGCCGACGGGCGCGTGATCTACGTCGGCAGCTTTTCGAAGTCGCTCTTTCCGGGCCTGAGGCTTGGCTATCTAGTCGGATCGGAGCCCTTCATCCGCGAGGCGCGCGCCCTGCGCGCCTCGGTGCTGCGCCACCCTCCCGGACATGTCCAGCGCACGGCGTCCTACTTTCTGTCGCTCGGCCATTACGATGCGTTGATCCGGCGCACCTCTTCGGCACTGCACGAGCGGCGCAAGGTGATGACCGCGGCGCTCGAACACCACGGGCTCCAGATCGCCGGGCAAGGCGCCTATGGCGGGTCATCCTTCTGGATGCGCGCCCCGCAGGGAACCGACACCGAGGCGCTTGCCCTCAGGCTGCAGTCGCGGGGCGTGCTGATCGAACCGGGCCGGGCCTTCTTCAACGGCACAGACCGGCCGCGCAATTTCTACCGGCTTGCCTACAGTTCGATCCCGACCGACCGGATCGAGCCCGGCCTCGCGCTGATCGCCAAGGAGTTGCGGGACATGCCTGGCCAGCCGCCGGCGCAGGCGGCGGTGTCGGGCGCGTGAGCGCTCTGGCCATAGGGCGCGGGGACAACTGGCCCTACAGCGATGGGCAGGCTTCGCTAAGGTTCCCTGCGATTGCCAGGAGGTATTGAACGATGAAGATGACGACCGAAGAAGCATTCGTGAAGGTCCTGCAACGGCACGGGATCCGTCATGCCTTCGGGATCATCGGCTCGGCCATGATGCCGATCTCCGATATCTTCCCAGAGGCGGGCATCACCTTCTGGGATTGCGCCCATGAGGGCAGCGCGGGGATGATGGCGGACGGCTTTACCCGGGCTTCCGGCAGGATGTCGATGATGATCGCCCAGAACGGGCCGGGCATCACCAATTTCGTCACCGCCGTGAAGACCGCCTATTGGAACCACACGCCCCTGCTGCTGGTCACGCCGCAGGCGGCGAACAAGACCATCGGCCAGGGCGGCTTTCAGGAAGTCGAGCAGATGAAGCTCTTCGAGGACATGGTGGCCTATCAGGAGGAAGTGCGCGACCCGACGCGCATCGCCGAGACGCTGAACCGGGTTATCCTGAAGGCCAAGCGGGCCTCGGCCCCGGCGCAGATCAACGTGCCGCGCGATTTCTGGACCCAGGTGATCGACATCGAGCTGCCCTCGATGGTGGAATTCGAGCGTCCGTCTGGTGGTGAGGAAGCCATCGCGAAGGCGGCGGAACTGCTGTCGAGCGCGAAATTCCCGGTGATCCTGAACGGAGCGGGCGTGGTGCTTGCCGGCGCGATCCCGGCGTCCATGAAGCTCGCCGAGGCGCTTTCTGCCCCGGTCTGCGTCGGCTACCAGCACAATGACGCCTTCCCCGGTTCGCACCCGCTGTTTGCGGGGCCGCTGGGCTACAACGGGTCGAAGGCCGGGATGGAACTGATCGCCAAGGCCGACGTGGTGCTGGCTCTGGGGACGCGCCTCAACCCGTTCTCCACGCTGCCGGGCTACGGGATCGACTACTGGCCCAAGGACGCGGCGATCATACAGGTGGATCTCAACCCCGACCGGATCGGCCTGACCAAGAAGGTCGCCGTAGGCATCGTCGGCGACGCGAAGAAGGTGGCCGAGGCGATCACGGCCAGGCTCGGTGACGTTTCGGGCGACTCAAGGCGAGACCGCGAGGAACTGATCGCCAAGACCAAGTCGGCCTGGGCGCAGCAGCTTACCTCGATGGACCACGAGGAAGACGATCCGGGCACCACCTGGAACGAACGCGCCCGCAGCGCCAAGCCGGACTGGATGAGCCCGCGCATGGCGTGGCGCGCAATCCAGTCGGCGCTTCCACGCGACGCGATCATCAGCTCGGACATCGGCAACAACTGCGCCATCGGCAACGCCTACCCGTCTTTCGAGGAAGGCCGGAAATACCTTGCCCCCGGTCTCTTCGGCCCCTGTGGCTACGGTCTGCCCGCCATCGTTGGCGCCAAGATCGCCTGCCCGGACGTGCCTGTCGTGGGTTTTGCCGGTGACGGCGCTTTCGGCATCGCGGTGAATGAACTCACGGCCATCGGCCGGCGGGAATGGCCGGCGATCACGCAGGTTGTCTTCCGAAACTACCAGTGGGGTGCGGAAAAGAGGAACTCGACCCTCTGGTTCGACGACAACTTCGTCGGCACCGAACTGGATGAGGACGTGAGCTATGCCGGCATCGCCAAGGCATGCGGATTGCAGGGCGTCGTGGCCCGGACCATGGACGAGCTGAAGGACGCGCTGGCCAGGGCGATCGAGGACCAGATGAAGCACGGCAAGACCACGCTGATCGAGGCGATGATCAACCAGGAACTGGGCGAGCCCTTCCGGCGCGATGCCATGAAGAAGCCTGTGCGGGTTGCCGGGATCAGCAAGGACGACATGGCGGATCAGCCCGCCTGAGACGCAAGGCGGGACCGGAAGGCCGGGCGAACCTCTGTTCCGGCAGCACACGACCGCCGGGTATTGCAGCCCGGCGGCGCGCATGACGGAGGGCGGATGAAGAAATGAGTTTCCGGCAGCCCCAGATCGACCTCAGCCCGCCCGTCTCGGACGAGGTGCGCAAGACGACCTGCTACATGTGCGCCTGCCGCTGCGGGATCAACGTCCACATGAAGCAGGGCAAGGTCGCCTATATCGAGGGCAACCGCGACCATCCGGTCAACAAGGGCGTCCTTTGCGCCAAGGGCAGCGCCGGGATCATGCAGCACAACGCGCCTTCGCGCCTGCGCGCGCCGTTGAAGCGCGTGGGCCCCCGCGGGTCCGGCGAATTCGAGGAAATCAGCTGGGATGAGGCGTTGAAGATCGCCTGCGACTGGCTCGAACCGATCCGCTGCGAGAACCCCGACAAGCTTGCCTTCTTCACCGGGCGCGACCAGTCGCAAAGCTTCACCAGCCTCTGGGCGCAGGCCTTCGGAACGCCGAACTATGCCGCACACGGCGGTTTCTGCTCGGTCAACATGGCCACTGCCGGGATCTACACCATGGGCGGCGCCTTCTGGGAATTCGGCCAGCCGGACTGGGAGCATACGAAGCTGTTCATGCTCTTCGGCGTGGCCGAGGATCACGACAGCAACCCGATCAAGATGGGTATCGGGCGCATCAAGGCCCGTGGCGCGCGGGTGATCGGGGTCAACCCGATCCGCACGGGCTACAACGCCGTGGCCGACGACTGGGTCGGGATCACCCCCGGAACCGACGGGCTGTTCATTCTGGCGATGATCCATGTGCTTCTGAAGGCCGGCAGGATCGATCTCGACTATCTCGCACAATGGACCAACGCGCCCTGCCTCGTGAACGCCGATCCGGACTCGGACAGCTTCGGTCTGCTGCTGCGGGACGACGCGGGCCGCGAACTCGTGATCGACCGCACCACCGGCGCGCCCGCGCCCTTCGACCGGGCCGGCACGCGCCCCGACCTCGGGGCGACATACAAACGCGACGGCTTCACCCATCGCACCGTCTTCCATCACATGGTCGAGCAGTATCTCGATCCGAAATACGCCCCCGAGGCGGTGGCCGAGCGCTGCGGCATCCCCGCCGCCCGCATCCGCGCCATCGCCGCCGAACTGGCCCGCGTCGCCTTCGAGGAGAGCTTCGAGCTGAACCAGCCCTGGACCGACTTCCGGGGCGAGACCCATGCCACGATGACCGGGCGCCCCGTCTCGTTCCACGCCATGCGCGGGATCTCGGCCCATGCCAACGGCTTCCAGACCTGCCGGGCCTTGCACGTGCTCCAGATCCTGCTCGGCACGGTGGAGGTGCCCGGCGGGTTCCGTTTCAAGCCGCCCTATCCCAAGCCCGCCACGGCCCATCCCCGACCGCACGCGAAATCGACCCCGAGCAGTCCGCTCAACGGTCCGCATCTGGGCTTCGTTCAGGGACCCGAGGACCTGCTGATCGACGCCGAGGGCAAGCCCCGGCGAATCGACAAGGCCTTCACCTGGGAGAACCCGATGTCGAGCCATGGGCTGATGCACATGGTGATCTCGAACGCGCATGCGGGCGACCCCTACCCCATCGACACGCTGTTCCTCTACATGGCCAACATGTCCTGGAACTCGACGATGAACACCTCCGGCGTGATGGAGATGCTCACCGACACGGACGAAAATGGCGATTACGTCATTCCCCGCATCATCTACTCCGACGCCTACAGCTCGGAGATGGTGGCCTACGCCGATCTGATCCTGCCCGACACGACCTATCTTGAACGCCACGACTGCATTTCGCTGCTCGACCGTCCGATCTCCGAACCCGACGCTGCCGCGGACGCGATCCGCTGGCCCGTGGTCGAACCGGACCGGGACGTGCGCGGCTTCCAGTCGGTGCTGATCACGCTCGGGGCGATGCTTGGCCTGCCCGGTTTCGTGAATGAGGACGGCAGCCCCCGCTACAGGGATTATGCAGACTACATCGTGACCCACGAACGCCGCCCCGGCATCGGCCCCCTCGCCGGATTTCGCGGCAACGGAGCGGAAAGCGGGCGCGGCGGCGTCAATCCGGAACAGCTTTCCCGCTACATCAACAACGGCGGCTTCTTCGCCGCGCATATCCCGCCGCAAGCTCAGTACTTCAAGCCCTGGAACAAGGGCTATCAGGACTGGGCCGTTGGCCTCGGCCTTTACGACACCCCCCAGCCCTACCTCTTCCAGCTTTGGTGCGAACCGCTGCGCCGCTTCCAGCTTGCCGGCGAGGGCAAGGGTGACCGCTTGCCCCCAGAGCACCTGCGACCGCGCCTGCGCGAGACGATGACACCGCTGCCGCATTGGTACGAGACCGACCAGACCGGCAACGACGGCTTCAACATCAACGCCCTGACCCAGAGACCCATGGCCATGTATCACTCCTGGGGCAGCCAGAACGCCTGGCTGCGCCAGCTCCATGGGTGCAACCCGCTTTACGTCCCGACGAAGCTGATGCGCGCGCATGGTCTGAGCGACGGCGACTGGGCACGCGTCACATCGCCTCATGGAGAGATCATCGTGCCGGTAATGGAGATGGCCGCGCTGAACGAAAACACCGTCTGGACCTGGAACGCCATTGGCAAGCGCCGCGGCGCCTGGGCGCTCGACACCGACGCGCCCGAGGCGACGAAGGGCTTTCTGCTGAACCATCTCATTCACGAACTGCTGCCGCCCAAGGGCGACGGGCTCCGCTGGGCGAATTCGGATCCCGTCACCGGTCAGGCGGCGTGGTTCGACCTCAAGGTCAGGATCGAAAAGGCCGATGCGCCCGAAGGCGTCGCCGAACCGGACCACGCGCCGGTCGCAAGTCCGGTCGGGACAGGTCCGCGCAAGCTCGCCTGGAAGGTGGGACGATGACCGAACTGCCCGCCACCACCACGCGCAAGCTTGGCCTGGTGATCGATCTCGACACCTGCGTTGGCTGCCATGCCTGCGTGATCTCCTGCAAGGGCTGGAACACCGAGAATTACGGCGCGCCCCTGTCGGACCAGGACCCCTATGGCGCGGAGCCCTCTGGCACCTTCCTCAACCGGGTGCACAGCTATGAGGTGACGCCCGACAGCGGCACCGCGCAGCTCGTGCATTTCCCGAAGTCCTGCCTGCATTGCGAGGATGCCCCCTGCGTGACGGTCTGCCCCACCGGCGCCAGCTACAAGCGCGTCGAGGACGGCATCGTGCTGGTCAATGAAAGCGACTGCATCGGCTGCGGCCTGTGTGCATGGGCCTGCCCCTACGGCGCGCGCGAACTCGACGAGGCCGAGGGCGTGATGAAGAAGTGCACCCTCTGCGTCGACCGCATCTACAACGACAACCTGCCCGAGGAAGACCGCGTCCCGGCCTGCGTCCGCACCTGCCCGGCGGGCGCCCGGCATTTCGGCGATTTCGCCGATCCGGAAAGCGCCGTTTCGAAGCTTGCCGCCGAGCGCGGCGGGTTGGAGCTGATGCCCGAGCAGGGCACCCGACCCGTCAACCGCTATCTGCCGCCGCGCCCGAAGGACAGGCTGGGCGGCATCGACCTGCTCGCCCCTCTGCTCGCCCCTGTAGCCGAAGAGCCGTCGGGGTTCTTCGCCTGGCTCGACAAGACGCTGGATCGGATCTGATGCATCCGGCGCCGTCCGTCATCATCTTCACCACATTGTCGGGCCTGGGCTTCGGTCTGTTGTTCTTTCTTGGCCTCGGCCTCCCGCCCGTCACCGGCTGGACGGCAGTCATCTTCTTCGCGCTGGGATACGCGCTGGCGGTCGGCGGTCTGATGGCCTCCACCTTCCATCTCCGCCATCCCGAACGCGCGCTCAAGGCCTTCACCCAGTGGCGCAGCTCGTGGCTCTCGCGTGAAGGCGTCTGCGCTGTCGCCGCGCTGCTGGTGATGGCGCTCTACGCGGCCTTGCTGGTCTTCGCAGGCGTGCGTATCGCGCCCCTCGGCTTGCTCGGCGCGGCGCTGAGCCTGCTGACCATCTTCACCACCTCGATGATCTACGCCCAGCTGCGGACGGTGCCGCGCTGGCATTCCGGTCTGACCCCACCGCTGTTTCTTGCCTATGCGCTTGCGGGCGGCGCGCTGCTTTCCGGGCAGGTGCGCGCGGCGATCGTCCTGCTGCTGTTCGCCGGCATCCTCCAGATCGCTGCCTGGCTCCGCGGCAACCACGCCCTCGCCCGCTCCGGAACCACACTGGCCAGCGCCACCGGACTCGGCTTCATGGGCCGCCCCCGCGCCTTCGAGCCGCCCCACACGGGCGAGAACTACCTGACCCGGGAACTCGTCTTCGTGGTCGGGCGCAGACAGGCCGCCCGCCTTCGCCTCATCGCGATCGTGCTCGCCGTCCTGCTGCCGATATTCCTGCTGACGCTGCCGTTCTCGCACTGGTTCGCGCTTGGCGCGGTGATCAGCCATCTCGCGGGCGTGCTCACGGCCCGCTGGCTCTTCTTCGCCCAGGCCGAACACGTGGTCGGTCTCTATTACGGCAAGCGCTAGACGGCGTCTTCATTCAGGCGATCCAGGCCATTGCGCAGGCGATGGAAACGAAGGCTCTTAAGGCGGCGAGTGTCTTTTCGACGATCAGGACGGCGCGACGGAAGCGCTTGGGCTGTCAAGTCGTTGGGACAGGACCTCGCGCGGCGCGGGATTCGCTTGATCCGCGCCTGCCCCCAAGTCGTCGGCGATGACATGGCCGAAGCCCGCCGGGCCCGTGACCAGCCTTTCGGCCCGGGGGGCTGCCGGCGCATTGGCCAGGGGTGATCCCGAAGCGGACCGGCAGGCCCGGGGCATCTACGGCGGCATGGATGCTGGTCGTCAAGCCGCCTCGGGAACGGCCAATCGCCCGAGCCTCAGGCCCCCTTTCGAGAGGGTGCGTCCGCATGGACCTTGCGGATCGTGGCATCGGCCGGCACGTATTCGACGTCGGGATCGCAGGAGAAGGCCATGAAAAGACTGTCCCGCACGCCTGCCAGCGTCCCGCGCCGGAAGCGGCAAGGCACGGTGCGCCGGTTTCCCGGCTCCAATGGCACGTCGCGCCAGGGCGAGGCAGTCCGGGCCGGGCACGGCACCGCATCGACGAACAGCCGGTTGCCGGCCCCCCTGCGACCGCGAACACCTTTCTTGCCCAGCAGATACGGCTCACTCCGCGCCCATTGCGCGTCCGTCAGGCTTCGCCTGCTCAGGATCGCCTCCGTTTTCGATCCTGAAACAGATTTCAGACCAACCAAGACTCCCTCAAATGAAGACGCCAGCAACGTCCTGCCGCCTTCCTTTGCTGCCAAATATCCCGGGGGAGGCGCGCGCCAGCGCGACGGGGGCAGAGCCCCCCGCCCGGCCCGCGTCAGATCAGTCCGGCGTGCCTCAGACCGTCGCGGATCAACTTCTTGGTCTCGTCGGTCAGGCCGGTCAGCGGCAGGCGCACCTCTTCCGAGCACAGGTCGAGCACCGACATCGCGTATTTCACCCCGACGAGCCCCGGCTCGGTGAAGATCGCCCTGTGCAGCGGCATCAGCCGGTCCTGGATCTCGAGCGCCGTGGCAAAGTCATTGGCCGCGCAGGCCGCCTGCATCTCGGCGAGAAGCCGGGGCGCGACGTTGGCGGTTACGGAAATGCAGCCCACGCCGCCCTGGGCATTGAAGCCATGCGCCGTCGGATCCTCACCGGAAAGCTGGATGAAATCCGCGCCGCAGGTCATGCGCTGATGGCTGACCCGGGCCAGGTCCCCCGTCGCGTCCTTGACGCCGACGATCCGCGGCAACTTCGCCAGTTCGCCCATCGTCGCCGGCGTCATGTCGACCACCGAGCGCGGCGGGATGTTGTAGATGATGATCGGCAGTTCGCAGCAATCGTGCAGCGCCGTGTAATGCGCGATCAGACCGCGTTGCGTCGGCTTGTTGTAGTAGGGCGTCACGACCAGCGCCGCGTCCGCCCCGACCTGCTCGGCGTGCCGAATCAGGCGGATCGCCTCGACGGTGTTGTTCGACCCCGCGCCCGCGATGACGGGAATGCGCCCCGCGACCGCCTTGACGACTTCTTCCACGACGGTCTCGTGTTCGCGATGCGTGAGCGTCGGGCTCTCGCCCGTGGTGCCCACCGGCACCAGCCCGTCCGAGCCTTCGCCGATATGCCACTCGACGAGTTTCTTGAGCGTGTCCAGATCCAGCTCGCCGTTCCGGAACGGCGTGACGAGGGCAGGCATCGAGCCTTTGAACATGTCCACGCTCCTCAAGAAATGCGGCTCCCTGCGGAGCCGGGTGGATTTCTGCGGCTGGACGGATCGTGAATTAACTTTCCGCCCGCACCGCGATAAGTAGGTGACGCCTTAGCCCTCAAACCGAGTGAAATGCAAGTGAACACACGCTTTCTGTGCACCCTCTTCTGTGTTTTGCTGATCGCGGTGCCGGCTTCGGCCGAGCGGCCCCGCCCCCTCGGCTGGGCCATGGCGGCGGTGCGCGCCGGCAACTGGGACAATGCCGAGATGCTTGCGGCGCGCGACGGTCAGGTCGCGGCGGACGTGGTCGAATGGATGCGCCTGCGGGCGGGCAAGGGAAATGCGCAGCAGGTGATGGAATTTCTCGCCCGCCGCCCCGACTGGCCCGGCGAGAGCTACCTGCGCCGCCAGTCCGAAGAGGCGATGACCTCGGCCGCGGATGCCGACCTCATCGCTTTCTACAGCGTGCAGGGTCCTCAGACACCGGAAAGCGTGCTGACCTATGCGCGCGCGCTGCGCCGGCTGGGGCGCAGCGGGGATGCGGATGCCGAGATCGTCCGGGCCTGGCGGACCTATCCGATGGCCAGCACCACGCAGACCGTCTACCTCACCGAATATCCCGATCTCATCCGGCCGCACCATGTCGCCCGGCTGGACGAGATGCTCTGGACGGGCAACCCGGTCAATGCCGAACGCCTCTACGACCTGGTGCCACCCCAGCATGTACGGCTCGCCAGGGCGCGTCTCGCGCTGCAACAGCGCGCACCCGGTGTGGACATCCTGATCGCGGCGGTCCCGAAGTCGCTGGCCGACGATCCCGGTCTGCAGTACGACCGTTTCGTCTGGCGCATCCGGGCGGGTCGCGAGGACGACGCCAAGACGCTGATGCACGCCCGCTCGACCAGTGCGGCGGCGCTCGGACGACCCCATGAATGGGCAAACCGCCGCCGATCCCTGGCACGCGACGAGATGCGCGGCGGCAATCCCGTCCGCGCCTACGAGATCGCCGCGCGCCACTTCCTTGCGGAAGGGTCGGACTATGCCGATCTCGAATGGCTCGCCGGCTACGTCGCGCTGGTGAAGCTGAAAGAGCCGAAGACGGCCCTTGCGCATTTCCGCAACCTCGACAAGGCCGTCGCCTCGCCAATCTCCAAGGGCCGGGCGGCCTATTGGCGCGGAAGGGCGCTCGAGGCGGCGGGTGATGCGGCCGCCGCCGACCAGGCCTTCACCGAGGGCGCGCTCTATCAGTCTTCTTTCTACGGGCTGCTTGCCGCCGAACGCGCCGGGCTGCCCTTCGACGCCGCGCTCGCCACCGAAGCGCCCGCCGGCAGCTGGAAGACCGCGGCCTTCGCCAAAAGCTCGGTCTTCGAGGCGGGGATACTGCTGCGCGCCTCCGGCGAAACCGAGCTGGCGGAACGCTTCTGGACGCATCTGGCCGAAACCCTCGACGGGCAGGACGCGGCGCGGCTGGCGCAGATCGCAATCGACGCGGGCGAAGCGCATCTGGCCCTGATGATCGCCAAGCGCGTGGCGGAACGCGGCATCGTCATTCCGCTTGCCTACTATCCGCTCGACAGGGTCGGCGAAGCGAGACTGCCGATGGCGCCCGAGATGGTTCTCTCGATCGCGCGGCGGGAAAGCGAGTTCGATCCGGCCGTGCAAAGTTCCGTCGGCGCGCGCGGGCTGATGCAGATCATGCCCGAGACCGGAAGGCTCGTGGCCGCGCAGCTTGGCAGGGCGTACGAGCATTCGACGGACAGGATGATTTCCGACCCGGCATACAATGCCCAGCTGGGCGCCGCCTATCTCGCCACGCTCGCCGGTCGCTTCGACGGAAACGTGGTGATGATGGCGGCGGGCTACAATGCAGGACCCGGCCGGCCTGCGCGCTGGATGCAGGAATACGGCGATCCGCGGCGCGGAGAAATCGACATGGTGGACTGGATCGAGCACATCCCCTTCCGCGAGACGCAGAACTACGTGATGCGCGTGACCGAGAGCCTGCCGAGCTACCGCGCCCGGCTCGGCAAAGAAGCGCTGCCCGTGCCGTTCTCGCAAGAGCTTGCTGGCTCAACCCTTCGTGCGTTCGCGCCATAGGGTGAACAAACCCGCCGCGACGATGATCGCCACGCCAAGCGCCACGTTCGGCGCGATGTGCTCGGCGAAGATCACGATGCCGATGAGCGAGGCGAAGACGAGCTGGAAATAGGCGAAGGGCTGGACCGCGCTCGCCTCTGCCACCTCGTAGCAGCGGATCAGCAGCCAGTGGCCCGAAACGCCGGTCACACACAGCAGCGCCATCCACATCCAGTCCCCGCGGCTCATCGGCTCCCAGAAGAAGAGACCCACGGCGGTCATGGCGACCGCGCCAACGGTGCCGGTCCAGAAAAAGCTGGTGGCCGTGCTGTCTTGTCGCGCGGCATAGCGTGTCAGAAGCCCGTAAAGCGCGAACATCAGCGACGACACCAGCGGTATGACGGCTGCCGGATCGAAGACGCCCCAGCCGGGTCTCAGGATGATCATCACCCCGATGAAACCGACGGCGATGGCGGACCAGCGCCGCCAGCCCACCTTCTCGCCAAGGACCGGTCCGGACAGCGCCGCCACCAGAAGCGGGTAGCAGGCGAAGACAGCGTGGCTTTCGACGAGTCCGAGGATCGTGAAGGCCGCAACCATGACGCAGATCTCCGCCGCCAGCAGGACGCCGCGCAGGCCCTGAACCCACGGTTGCCGCGTCCGGGCCGCCGCGCGAAGCCCGCCCGCCTTGCGGGCCGCGACGGTCATGACGAAGGCCGCGAAGAACCAGTAGCGGATCATCACCACCATGTAGACGTTGTATTCGCCCGCGAGATGGCGCGAAATGCCGTCCTGTGCGGCGAAGACGACCGTGGTCATCAGCATCAGCACGATCCCGAGCCGGGTATCGTTGCTCTGCGCCGGGCGCAGGGGCTCGCTATGGGTCATTCGGTCAGGGCTCCGCGGGTCATATGCCGCTTGCGGCCATAACCGGGGGCGCGGGTGATGTCGAACCCCGCCGCCTCCAGCCCGCGGCGCACGAAGCCTGCAGCCGTGTAGGTGGCCACGGTGCCCCCCGGCGCGGTGTGGCGCGCGACCTCTGCCATCAGATCGGGCGACCACATCTCGGGGTTCTTCGCCGGAGAGAACCCGTCGAGATACCAGGCGTCCGCCTGCCCCTCCCAGGTCGGGAGGATCTCGCGGGCATCGCCCACCAGCAGTTCGAGCACCATGCCGTCGCCCAGCTCGTAGCGCCCGGTTGCGGGCCGCCAGGCCTCCAGCAGGACCGGCGCGGATGCGGACAGCTCCGGAAAGGCCGCGAGGGCCCGCGCCATGTCGGCGCGGTTCAGCGGAAAGGCCTCGAAGCTCGTGTACACCAGACGCCCCGGCACGCCCGCGCCGCGCCAGGCCATCAGCGTCGTGAGGCAGTTGAGACCGGTCCCGAAGCCCAGTTCGGCGATCCTCAGGTCCCCCTGAAAACGCCCCGGCAGTCCGTTTCCCGCAAGAAAGACGTGCCGCGTCTCGGCCAGGCCGTCGTCGAGGCTGTAGTAGGGATCGTCGAAACGGGTCGAGACGGGCACCCCGCTGTCTTTCCAGGCCACATCTGTCGTCTGGTCGGCCACATCGCGCCTCTGTAGAAGGGGAAAATCCGGCGGGACACTGTGACAACGCGGAAGGATTGGCAATGGTCGACATTACCGTACGGGGGGCTGGAATCTTCGGCCTGTCCACGGCCTGGGCCTGCGTCCGTCGCGGGGCGACGGTCCGCGTCATCGATCCGGCCGGACCGGCTGCCGGCAGCAGCGGCGGCGTCGTCGGGGCGCTTGCCCCGCATGTGCCGGAGAACTGGAACGTGAAGAAGGCCTTCCAGCTCGAGAGCCTGCTGATGGCGGAAAGCTTCTGGGCAGGGGTCGCGGCGACAGGGGGCAAGGATCCGGGCTATGCCCGCACGGGGCGGCTGCAGCCGATCCGCGATGCCCAGGCGCTGGAGATGGCCCGCGCGCGCCGGGCCGGAGCCGCGACGCACTGGGAAAGCCACGCCGCCTGGGACGTCATCCCCGCCGAGGGCGCGGGCTGGGAGCCGAATTCGCCCACCGGCTGGCTGATCCAGGACACGCTGAGCGCGCGCATTCACCCGCGAAACGCCTGCCACGCCCTCGTCGCGGCACTTCGCGAACGCGGGGTCGAGGTGGTGCCGGAAGGCCCGCAGAGTGGCCTGACGGTCTGGGCGACCGGCGCGGCGGGTCTGGCGGAGCTTGGATCCGACCTCGGGCGCGACATCGGGACGGGCATCAAGGGACAGGCCGCGCTCTTGCGCCACGACGCGCCGAGCGCCCCGCAGCTTTTCGTCGACGGTCTTCATGTGGTGCCACATGCGGATGGCAGCGTTGCGATCGGATCGACCAGCGAATGCGACTTCGACGGCCCGCAGGACACGGATGCCCTGCTGGACGCGCTGATCGAAAAGGCCCGCATCGCCCTTCCGCGCCTGTCCGAAGCCCCGGTGATCGAGCGTTGGGCCGGGCTGAGGCCGCGTGCAAGGACCCGGGCCCCGATGCTGGGTCCCTGGCCCGGGCGGGACGGTCACTACATCGCCAACGGCGGCTTCAAGATCGGCTTTGGCATGGCGCCGAAAGGGGCCGAGGTGATGGCGCTGTTGCTGCTCGACGGCCGCGACGAGATCCCCGCGGATTTCCGTGTCGAGGCGTCTCTCACCCGATGACGCAGCCGGATCTTGCCTGCAAGGCGGCGTCAGCCCTGCCCCCTGCGATTGAGCCGACCATGTGCGAAGCGGGTCCGGGAGACGACACGGGCGCCGGCATCAGGCCGTCTTCGCTTGAAGGATGTCGATCATCAGGTGCTGGAGAAGAATGATTGTCTTGGCATCACGCATTTCGCCGGTCCCGATCATCGCGACTGCCTCCGTTATCGGCATCTCGATCACCTCGATGTCCTCTCCTTCCCTGTAGGAGCCACCGCCTTCGGCCTGCCGGTTCTCGGAGCGATAGGTGCCCCTGAAGAAGGCAAGATACTCGGTCACGGATCCCGGGCTCATGTAGATATCGAACAGGTGCGTCAGGGCATCGACCTGAAAACCCGTCTCTTCGATCAGCTCGGCGCGCATCCGCTCTTCGGGGCCGGCCCCATCCAGCAGCCCGGCGGGCGTTTCGATCAGCGCCTCGGGTCCGCGGTTGAGAAAGACCGGCAACCTGAACTGCCGTGTCAGCAGGACGCAGTCGGTGTCGGGGTTATGAAGCAGGCATGTCGCGCCGTTCCCGCGGTCATACACCTCGCGCGTCTGAACCTGCCACTCGCCGCTTCGGCGACGCAGCTCGTAGCGATGTTTCGTCAACCTGCCCCAGTCATCGGAAAGCATTTCTTCGGAAATCCGTCGGAAGATATCGCCCATTGCCGCATACCTTGATTGCATCCGCGTTTGGCGATATCGTGCAAAAACGTGCAGAGTCAAGAAAGATCGCGCAGTGCTGAGCCATGAACGAAAGGCCCGTCTCCTGTCGATGCTGGCGCAGACCGGAAGTGTCGTGGCCCGGAATGCCAGTCAGGATCTGGGGGTATCGGAAGACACCATACGGCGCGACCTGCGGGAGCTGGCCAAGGACGGACGCCTGAAGCGCGTGCATGGCGGTGCGGTCCCCGTCGCGACCGCGAATGCCGCCTTTCCGGCCCGGACGGGCATCGCGACACCGGAAAAGGTCGCCATCGGAAAGCGGGCGGCGGCAATGGTCGAGACGGGCCAGGTGATTTTCGTCGACGGCGGCACGACCGCTCTCGAGCTCGCGCGGAGCCTGCCAACAGACCTGAACGCCACCGTCATCACGCACAGCCCCAACGTGGCGATGCAACTTCTCGATCATGCGCAGCTGACCGTCGAGATCGTGGGCGGCAGGCTCTTCCGCCACTCGGTCGTGGCATGCGGTGCGGCAACGCTCGCATCGCTGGATCGCTACCGCCCGGACGTCTGCTTCATCGGCGCGACCGGGCTGCACCCCGATCACGGCATCACCACCGGTGACAGCGAGGAAGCCGCGGTCAAACGCGCGATCATCGCCAGATCGGGCTCGGCGATCATCCTAGCCTCTTCCGAGAAGCTCGGAGCGGTGTCGTCCTTCGCGGTCGCCAGATGGGAGGATGTGCACGGTGTCATCGTCGCGGCAGACGCCATGCCAAAGGCACTGGATCTCTTCGCGCACCTCGGCTGCGAAATCAGCTCCAGCAGCGACCTCTGACGGCGTGTGGAGAGCCTGCAGCGACAACCGCAGGATCGCCGAGGGCAGGCGCTTTCAGGCCCGTCCCTGCATGCACTGGCGTCCGTTCGGCCCGCGTACCCAGAAGTCGCGGCCCGCGCGGCAGATCTCGGCCGTTTCGCCCAGCAACAGGGGCGAAGTCGCGCGGTACGAGAATTCGGACAGCGGCCCGAAATGGTCCGCCGCCGCCAGCATCAGGATCTGCGCGAGAAGCGGGCCGTGCACCACGAGATTTGCATAGCCCTCGACGTCCCGCGCATAGTCGATGTCGTAGTGGATACGATGCCCGTTGAAGGTCAGCGCCGAGTAGCGCATCAACAGAACGGCATCGAAGCTCATTTCCCTGCGCTCGGTCTCGTCGCTACGTGCGGTCGGCGCGACGGGAGCGGGCGCCGCGGGATCGGGGTCGCGACGGTAGACCAGGTCCTGCCACTCGGTCACGCATGGCCGGTCATCCTGGCGGATCTCGTGGCGAAGGGTCACGAGCGCCAATAGCCCGCTGCGCCCCTCCTTGCGCGTGCTGCTTTCGCAGACGCTTGTCCTTGAGGCAGGAACCCCCGCGCGCAGGGGCGCCTCAAAGCGCAGCCTTCCCCCGGCCCACATCCTGCGCGGAAGTCCCATGTCGGGCACCAGCCCGTTGCCCCGGGCGGGATGGCCGTCACGCCCCAGCGCCACGGGAGGCAGCGGCGACCAGAAATAGATCTGGTGAAAGAACGGCGGCAGGGGATCGCCGCTGCGCAGATTCGGGGCATGACCCAATGCGACCTGAAGCGCTTCGGCCCGCGCGGGGTCCATCAGATCGCTTTGACTTGACCGACCCGGCAACGCATCCTTCATGCGAGACACCATGCAAGGAGCACCGCGATGTCGCAATCCCGAATCCAGTGCCGTGTGCGCGAACTGGATCACCTTGTCCTGACCGTCGCGAACATCCCCGAGACGGTGCGCTTCTACACCCAGGTTCTCGGCATGCGCGGCACCCAGTTCGGGGAGGAAAACGCGGTGCGCCGCTGGGCCCTGCAATACGGGCAGTCCAAGATCAACCTGCACCAGAAGGGGCGCGAATTCGAACCCAGGGCCGCCGATCCGCGCGCCGGCAGCGCCGATCTGTGCTTTCTCACCGATGCGCCGCTGGCGGACTGGATCGACCATCTGGAGGCGCATCAGGTCGATCTCGTCGAAGGCCCGGTGAAGCGCACCGGGGCCCGCGGTCCGATCAATTCGCTCTATATCCGCGACCCCGACGGCAACCTGATCGAGATTGCCGTCCCCGAGGAATGATCCGGCGGACCGGCCGCCGGTCTCAGGCGGTCGGCAGGATGACGATCTCGACCCGGCGATTGCGCGCCTTGCCTTCGGCAGTGAGGTTGCTCGCCACAGGCTGGCTTTCGCCGCGCCCGACCGCCTGGACCCGGTTCCCCGGAACGCCCGCATCGGTCAGCACACGCGCGACGGCCCATGCCCGGCGCTCCGAGAGCGGCTGGTTGTAGGAGGCCTCGCCGTCACTGTCCGTGTGCCCGACGACCTGGATCGTCGACTGCGGATACTGCCGGAGGTTTGCAGCCACGGCCGCAAGCTCGGAGCGCAGGGCGGGAGCGACGGTTGCGCTGTCGGTCGCAAAAAGGATGTCCTGCGGCAGGGTCACGATCAGGCGGTCGCCGGTATTGGTGATCTGGATGTTGTTGTTCGCGACCTGGCGGCGCAGATCCGCCTCCTGCTTGTCCAGCGAATAGCCGATCCCGGCGCCGACCGCCGCGCCCACGGCCGCCCCCTTCAGCGCATCGCTGCTGTCGCCGACGAGCGCGCCAAGCGCCGCGCCGGCACCGGCGCCGATCAGCGCTCCCTTCTGCGTGTTCTGCGTTCCCGGCCCGCCCATCATCGCGGGATCGGTACAGGCCGCCAGAGCAAGCGCTCCGGCCATGGCGAAAACGAGCTTTGTCTTGCGGGGTATCATGTCTGCGGCCTCTGTTTTGCGGCCCCGTTCGTGCGGGGCATCTCGTGATGTCACGTCCCGGTTATGCCTCCCATATGCCCTTCTGCCAAGGACAAGATCGCCCGTTGGCGGATTGCCCCCGCCGGAACCGCGTGCGCTTCAGGCTTCGGCGCGCGCGGATTCGTATGCCAGCATCGCGCGCTTCACTGGCAGGCCCCAGTGATACCCGCCGAGCCCTCCGGACTTGCGCAGGGCGCGGTGACAGGGGATCAGCCAGCTGATCGGATTGCGGCCGACGGCAGTGCCCACAGCCCGCACAGCCCGCGGCGTCCCGATGGCCTGCGCGATCTCGGAATATGTCGTCACATGGCCTGACGGGATCTCCAGAAGAGCCTCCCAGACCTTGATCTGGAAGGGCGCGCCGATCAGGAACAGTGGCGCGGGTTCGAGCCGCGAGTCCTGCGCGCCGAAGGCCCGCAGCACCCAGGGCCGCAGGCGCATGGGATCCTCGACGAACACGGCCTTCGGCCAGCGTGACAGCAGATCCTCGAGCGTGCCGGCCTCGCC
This sequence comes from Sulfitobacter sp. LCG007, assembly GCF_040801785.1. Lineage (NCBI taxonomy): Bacteria > Pseudomonadati > Pseudomonadota > Alphaproteobacteria > Rhodobacterales > Roseobacteraceae > Roseobacteraceae bacterium LCG007. Next base: position 3,534,563 of record NZ_CP161805.1, read on the forward strand.
CTTCTCGGCCGAAAGACCGATGCCGCAGATGCCGCGGTCGGTGCCCATCACCAGCGCCGGACCGAAGGGGCTGTCGAACCAGCCCCAGAAGATCGTCAACCCCGCGCCGTCGCGGGCATATTCCCCCGGGCTCATCGCCTCCCAGCGCAGGAAGAGGTCATGCAGCCGCCCGCTGCCCGAAAGCCCGAGCGCGTTGCTTGCGTCGAGCGTCGTGAACCGGTCGCGCAGGAGCGACTTGGCATGTCCCAGCATCAGGTATTGCTGGTAGCGCTTGGGCGAGACCCCCGCCCAGCGCGAGAACAGTCTCTGGAAATGGGCCGGGCTCATGTCCATTTCATCGGCGAGCGCGTCCAGCGACAAGGGCTCTTCGGCAGCGTCGATCAGGTCGATCGCGCGCCGCATCACCTGGTAGTGGTAGGACCCGTCGCCGGGGTCAGGGAGATGCTGATGCTGTGTCATGCGCCCTTCTATCAATTCCGCGGCCACGCGTGCGACCCGGATCATGCTCAAAGCCCGTTACTGCAATCCGCCCCAATGCCTGCCGCCCCCACTGCTTGCCCCCACTGCTTGCCCCCGCCGGGATTTCCCAGCATATGCTTTCGCATGGCAGCTCAGCTTGGCTTTCACGCGATCCACGAGATCTTTACCCGTTTCCGGCATTCCGACCCGGAACCGAAAGGCGAGCTCGAACATGTCAACGCCTACACCTTGCTGGTCGCCGTCGCTCTGTCGGCGCAGGCCACGGACGCCGGCGTGAACCGTGCGACCCGCGCGCTCTTTGCCGAGGTGGACACGCCGCAGAAGATGCTGGATCTCGGGCTTGAAGGGCTGACCGACCATATCAAGTCGATCGGCCTCTTTCGCCAGAAGGCGAAGAACGTCATGAAGCTCAGCCAGATCCTGGTCGAAACCTACGGTGGCGAGGTCCCGTCGAGCCGGGCGGCGCTCCAGGCCCTGCCGGGTGTCGGGCGCAAGACCGCGAATGTCGTGCTGAACATGTGGTTCCGGATGCCGGCGCAGGCGGTCGACACCCATATCTTCCGCGTCGGCAATCGCACCGGGATCTGCCCCGGCAAGACCGTCGAGATCGTTGAGCGCGCGATCGAGGACAATATCCCGGCGGAGTTCCAGCTTCATGCGCATCACTGGCTGATTCTGCACGGGCGCTACAAATGCACGGCACGCAAGCCGGGCTGCCCGACCTGTATCATCAACGACATCTGCCCCTTCGAGGACAAGACCATATGACAAAGTACGACCTGGTCGGCATCGGCAACGCCGTCATTGACGTCATCTCCCACGCCGATGACAGCTTTCTGGAGCATATGGGAATCACAAAGGGCATCATGCAGCTGATCGAGCGGGAGCGCGGAGAGCTGCTTTATGCCGCGATGAAGGATCGTATCCAGACGCCGGGCGGCTCGGTGGCCAACACGATTGCAGGCGTCGGCGCGCTGGGATTGCCCACGGCCTTCATCGGCAAGGTGCACGACGACGCGTTGGGCCATTTCTACGCGCGATCGATGCGCGACGACGGCACTGACTTCGTCAACGATCCGGTTCCCGGCGGAGACTTGCCGTCCTCGCGCTCGATGATCTTCGTCTCACCGGACGGCGAGCGGTCGATGAACACATATCTCGGCATCTCGACCGAGCTTGGGCCGGAGGATGTGCGCGAAGACGTCGCCTCCAATGCGCGCATCATGTTCCTCGAAGGATACCTCTTCGACAAGGACAAGGGAAAAGAGGCGTTCCTTCAGGCATCCCGCCTGACGCGCGCTGCGGGCGGATTGGCCGGTATCGCGATTTCGGATCCGTTCTGCGTCAACCGACATCGCCCCGACTTCCTGCGGATGATCGGCGGAGAGCTCGACTTTGTCATCGGCAACGAGGCCGAGATCCAGTCGCTGTTCGAGACGGACGATACCGAAGACGCCATCGCCCGGACCGCCGCGATCTGCCCGATCGTGGTCTGCACCCGCTCGGGAGATCCGGTAACGCTCATCCGGGAAGGCGAGCGTGTCGAAATCCCGGTGAAACGGGTCGTACCGGTCGATGCGACAGGGGCAGGCGACCAGTTCGCGGCCGGCTTTCTCTACGGTCTGGCGACAAACCGCGATCTTGCGACCTGTGGCCGGATGGGCGTCATCTGCGCCGCGGAGGTGATCGGTCATGTCGGCCCGCGGCCCGAGACTGACATCATGACCCTCTTCCGCGCCGAGGGCCTGGTCGACTGAGCATGCTGGCCGACGGCGAATACGACGTTCCGCCCGGCAAGTTCGCCGTGGTCGTCACGCATCTGGAAATGCGCGCGCCGCCACCGGAACGCCCGGCCCGGCTGCCCGAAGGCGTGGGTTTCCAGACGGTCTCCGCGCCCGGTGCTGCATGGTACCGCGAACTGTTCACGCGCGTCGGCGCGCTGGACTGGCTCTGGAGCTCGCGGCTGAAGCTCACGGACGATGCCCTGGCCGCGATCCTTGCCGACCCGGATGTCGAGGTCTCGACGCTGACTGTCAACGGCAGGGACGAGGCGCTGCTCGAACTCGATTTCCGTCACGGCGGGGCCTGCGAACTGGCCTTCTTCGGCCTGACCTCGGCGCTGATCGGATCGGGCTGCGGGCGCTGGCTGATGAACCGGGCCATCCTGCGCGCCTTCGAGCGCCCGATCACCCGTTTTCACGTTCACACCTGCACAGCGGACAGCCCGCAGGCGCTGGCATTCTACCGCCGCAGCGGGTTCGAGCCTGTCCGCCAGCAGATCGAGATAGCCGACGATCCGCGCCTCGCCGGACTCATTCCCGAAAATGCCGCACCGGGCATCCCGATCTTTCGCCCCGGCGCCTCTTGACGCAACGCCGGCCCGGCACCTCAGCGGGCAATGGCAACGCAAAAGGCCGCGACAGCAGGTCGCGGCCTTTGCATTTCGGCGCGGACGCTGAACGCCCGGACAACCGCGTTACTTCGAGATCAGGAACTGGTCCAGCGGCTCGCCCGCCGAGACGGCTTCCTTGATCCAGCCCGGCTGACGTCCCCTGCCGCTCCAGGTCATTTCCGGGTTCTCGGGATGGCGGTACTTCGGCGCATGCACCGCCTTGGCGCCCTTCTTCGGTGCGCCGGTCAGCTCGGACAACGAGAACCCCAATTCCTTGGCCTTCGCGTCAAGCGCCGCCAGGGCTTCCTGACGCTTCCGCGTCTCATATCCATCGATAGCCTTCTTTACGTCTTTCTGAAGGTCTTTCAGTTCGTCAAGCGTCAGCTTGTCGAGATTTACCGTCGCCATTTACTTGCTCCTGTTTCATTCTTGCTTCTCCCCCGCGCTTTTCATTTCCGGACACCGCTTCAAAATACCGGTCCCCACAGGGGCCGATGATCCCATAACCGCTGCGATTTCCGATCAAACCAATACCGTACTCTCGAGATCTTGCACCGTATATAGGAGCACCTTGCCTGATGAATGCAAATTGGCGTGAACCTCCGGGAATGCAAGGGGAATTGTCCATTTATAAATTAACAGATCTTTAATATTCCGCCGAGTTTCCCGCATCGGCAGAGTTTTTGAGAGTTTTCCCGCCTACGGTTGAAAGGCGCGATCAGGATTGGCAAGAAACCGCCAATTGAACTCGCAGCATACCCCGCGGGAGTCTGGTTGCCCGCGATTTGAGCGCCCGGAATTCAATCACTCTGGCATGACGCAGGAGAACCTGCCTGATACGGTATCCATATTGCCTGACACCGAACGCAATCGCCAAGTAGGCAATCGGCAGGACTACTCTTCGGGACACTCCGCCCCGGCAAAGCATTCCTTGAGCCGCTCCTCCGTGCGCAGGAGGGGAGGCTGAAACAGGAAATCGCCGCAAGGTCCGGTTTCGAGCACATAGGTTTCTCCGTCCTCGCGCAGAAACGCGATCGCATCCTTCCGAGGCTCGAGGCGCCCGCATGCGTCGGCCATACAGGTGACGGAGACAGTCAGGTTCAGTGCAACGGGCTTGTCGAAACCATCCGGCCCTCCGACCTCGCCCCGGAAGTGCGAAATGAACTCGGTGCTCTTAGTGCCCGTTGCCGTGGCGTCCGGTTCGGGATTGAGCGCCGGATCGAAATCGAATTGTCCGCGGACGACAACATAGCTCGCCTCTGATTGCGAGGCCCTGGACCAGACGCTGTCGAACTGCTGAGGCGGGCAGCTCAGCGCGAGAAGAGGTGCGGGAAAGGCCAATGCCGCGGCGAAAGCCACACCCACACCATCGCAGAACTTCAGGATCCGTTTCGTCCGCATCACAGTTTCTCCCTGAACGTTTCCACCACCCGCTCGTAAACCTGCCGTTTGAACGGGACAATATTCTCCACCAGATCGCCGACCGGCATCCAGCGCCATTCGGAGAACTCGGGATGATCGGTATCGATGTCGATCTGCGCATCGACTCCGCGAAAGCGCAGCAGGAACCATTTCTGCTTCTGCCCGCGGAAACGTCCTTTCCAGATCTTCGGAACGAGGTCGTGCGGCAAATCATAGCAAAGCCAGTCAGGACTTTCGGCTTCGATAGCGACAAGATCAGCCGGGATCCCGGTTTCCTCCCGAAGTTCCCGCAATGCAGCGCTTCTTGGTGCTTCTCCAGGGTCGACACCCCCCTGCGGCATCTGCCAGGCGTCCTGATCCCGGTCACGGCGCTGACCGACGAAGACATGACCCTCGGCATTGACCAGCATCACGCCGACGCATGGCCGATACGGCAACTTGGCGATGTCTTCCGGAGTCATGCCAGCATTTTCTCCATTTCCGCCCGGCGCAGGGTTTGCCCCGCGAGATCGACCGTTTCGCGCTGGATAACGCGAAAACCCACGGACCGGAAGGCCGGTTCCGCCATCAGGCTGGCATGGGTCCACAGCCGCGCGAGTCCCAGCGCCAGGGCGCGTTCCTCGATCGCCCCGTAAAGGGTTCGGAACAGCCCGACACCCCGTGCATGGGGAAGAATGAAGGCGAGGTCGATGCAGCCTTCCGGATCGAGGCTCATGAACCCGAGAACCTGTCCCTCGCGCTCTTCCAGGACCACCGCCTGCCCGCAAATCCTCGCCTCCCAATAGGTCGCCCCGCGCAACTCTGGCGACCAGGCCGCGCGCTGCGGCTCGGTATAGGGACTTTCGCCCTCCCGGATGGCGCGATGGAAAAGCTCGCCGAGGGCGCCCGCATCCGAAGGTCTGGCCAAGCGTGGCATGAGTTGTCCGATGACGCCGCGTTGCGCGTGACATGATCGTCCTCGTAGGATGTTCTCGTTGACAGCGCAACGGAGGCCGACGTGACAGAATTCCCCCATATGCTGGCACCGCTCGACCTCGGATTCACCACCCTGCCGAACCGGGTGCTGATGGGATCGATGCACACCGGCCTTGAAGAGACGCGGGACTGGTCGCGGGTCGGAGAATTCTATGCCGCCCGCGCCCGCGGCGGCGTGGGTCTGATGGTGACGGGGGGCATCGGCCCCAACTCCGAGGGCTGCGTCCTTCCCGGCGCCGCGATGCTGCGCGACGCGCGTGAGGTGACGAACCATGCCGTCGTCACCGGCGCGGTCCATGCGGAGGGCGGCAAGATCGCGATGCAGATCCTCCATGCGGGCCGTTACGCCTACAGCCCCGACTGTGTCGCGCCCTCCCCCATAAAATCGCCCATTTCGCCCTTCCCGCCGGCCGAGCTCGACGCCGCCGGCATCGAGAAGCAGATCGCAGATTTCGCCGCCTGCGCGAAGCGCGCGCAGGACGCGGGCTATGACGGGGTCGAGATAATGGGCTCCGAGGGCTACCTGCTGAACCAGTTTCTCGTGACCCACACGAACCGGCGCGACGATGAATGGGGAGGCACGTATGAGAACCGCATGCGCTTTCCCGTCGAGGTCGTGTCCCGCGTGCGCGAGGCAGTGGGCCCGCAGTTCATCCTGATCTACCGCCTGTCGATGATCGACCTGGTTCCCGAAGGCTCGACCCATGAAGAGGTGGTCCGTCTTGCCCGGGCCGTCGAGGCCGCGGGCGCGAGCATCATCAACACCGGCATAGGCTGGCACGAGGCGCGCATTCCGACCATCGCCACATCGGTGCCACGCGCGGCCTTCGCCTGGGTGACGAAGAAGCTGATGGGCAAGGTCGGCATTCCGCTCGTCACGTCGAACCGCATCAACACGCCGGAGGTCGCCGAGCGGGTGCTCGCGGAGGGGTGCGCCGACATGGTGTCGATGGCCCGCCCTTTCCTCGCCGATCCGGATTTCGTGGCCAAGGCCCGTGCGCACCGAGCGGACCGGATCGCGCCCTGCATCGCCTGCAACCAGGCCTGTCTCGATCATACCTTCTCTGGCCGGATCTCAACCTGCCTCGTCAATCCCCGCGCCTGCCACGAGACCGAGCTTTCGATCACGCCTGCCGCTGCGCCAAGATCGCTGGCCGTGGTCGGCGCGGGGCCTGCGGGCCTTTCCGCGGCGATTACCGCCGCCGCGCGCGGGCATGCCGTGACCCTCTTCGAGCGGGACCGCCGCATCGGCGGCCAGCTGAACCTGGCCCGCGAGATTCCCGGCAAGGAGGAATTCCACGGCCTCGTGCGCTGGTACGAGACCATGCTGGGCGAAACCGGGGTCACGCTTGCGCTCGGCACCGAGGCGGACCCGGAAGCGCTGGCGCGTTTCGACGAGGTCGTCATAGCGACCGGCGTCAGCCCCCGCGACCCGCAGATCCCCGGTCAGGACGCACCGCACGTTCTCAGCTATATCGACGTGCTGCGCGGCGATGCGCGGGCAGGGGCGCGCGTCGTGATCGTTGGCGCGGGCGGCATCGGCTTCGACGTTGCCGAATATCTGGTGCATCAGGGCGAGAGTCCGACCCTGGACCTTCCCGCCTGGCTCCGCGAATGGGGCGTGGCCGATCCGTCAGACCATCGTGCCGGACTGGCCCCGGAGGGACCGCGCCCGACCCCTCCCGCCCGCGCGGTGACCTTGCTGCAAAGGAAGGCGCAGCGGCCCGGCAAGGGACTCGGCAAGACCACCGGCTGGATCCACCGGGCCGCCCTCGCGATGAAGGACGTCAGGATGATAGGGGGCGTCAACTACGAGCGCATCACCGAAGAGGGCCTGCATGTCAGCTTCGGCGCCGACCGCCATGACCCCACGCTCATCGAGGCCGACACCGTGGTCCTGTGCGCCGGACAGGTTCCCGAGCGCGGCCTTGCCGACCAGCTCGCGGCACGCGGGAGCGCCTGCCATATCATCGGCGGCGCGGATGTCGCCGCCGAGCTGGACGCGAAGCGCGCGATCGATCAGGGTACCCGTCTGGCCGCGGCACTCTGAAGCGCGGCGCTGGTCGCCACCCCTTCCGAGGCGCCATGGTGCCACGGGCGGGCGAACGGGCGTCGCAATTGCGTGCGCGTCCCCCGTCCCGGGACGATCGCGAGGATCCGGGCACCGATCGGGCGCGCGACGATGCGAATTCGCGGTCAACGGGAAACACTGGGCAAAGGCGCGATTTCGTTTCGGGCCGTCATACGATCCGCGGAAATACCGCTATACTGTCCCACACACGCCGCCTTCCTGCCCGAATTACCCAACATAGCTCAAATCCAAGAAATGTTGCTGGAAGGATACCGGAATGGACCGCCTGACCGAAATGGAAGCTTTTGCCACCGTGGTTGACCAGGGCGGTTTCACGGACGCTGCGCGCAAGATGGGTATCTCCAAATCCGCCGTGTCAAAACATGTCTCGAGCCTGGAGGCGCGGCTTGGCGCAAGGCTGCTCAACCGCACGACGCGCCGGGTGAGTCCGACCGAGATCGGTCTGGCCTATTATGACCGCGCCCGCCGGGTGCTGAACGATGCCGGCGAAGCCGACGCGCTGGTAACCTCGATGCAATCGGCACCCTCGGGACTGCTGCGGATTACTGTGGCCACGGATTTCGGGGTCAATCACCTTTCGCCCATCCTTGGCGAGTTCCTCGGCGATTTCCCCGACATCACGGTGAACATGGTCCTCAGCAACCGCTATGTCGAGCTCATCTCGGAAGGCTTCGACATGGCCGTGCGGATCGGGGATCTCGAGGACAGCTCGCTGCGGGCGCGAAAGCTGACGGAGACCACCAAGCGCATGATCGCGTCGCCGTCCTATTTTCAGCGCTTCGGGCGTCCGATGAAGATCGACGACCTGAACGAGCACAAGCTGTTGCACTATTCGAGCCAGGCTTCGGGCAATGTCTGGAAGCTGACGGCACCTTCCGGCGAGAAGCGCCAGGTGCGCACCGCCGGCTGGCTGAGCGTCAACGATGGTCAGTCACTGCTGAACGCGGCGATTTCCGGGCTCGGGATCGCCTACCTGCCGAGTTTCCTCTACGCGGATGCGATGCAGAAGGGCCTCGTGCAGGAAGCGATCCCGGACCTCCCGGGCGAGACGCAGGGTATCTACGCCGTCTATCCGCCCGGACGTTTCACGCAGCCGAAGGTGCGCGCCTTCATCGACTTCCTCGTCGATCATTTCGGCGACAAGGATCCGGCCGACTGGTGATGCGAAGGGGGCTCTGCCCCCGCCGCCCGTGCCGGGCGCCTCCCCCGGGATATTTGCGAGCAAAGGAAGGCAGCACCGCCCTATTGCGACAGCAGGACCGCCTCGACCCGGCGGTTGGCCTCGCGGCCCTGCGGCGTGAGGTTCGAGCCGCGCGGGGCGAGATAGCCCATCCCTTCCGCCTCCAGCCGGGAGGGATCCGCCCCGTGCTCGGAAACGAGACGGTCGCGCACGGCCCTGGCACGGTCGCGCGACACCTCCACGTTGACCCCGAGCGAGCCGGTGCTGTCGGTATGGCCCACAAGAGCCACGCGCAGCCCGGGGCTGCGTCCCATCAGCGATGCCAGCGCCGCGAGAGAGGCGAAGGGTCCCCGACCAAGCGCCGCCTTGCCCGAGGGGAAGTCGAGATCATCGAGAACCGCATATCCCTCGCGCATCAGCCGGTCGTCGAAATCCTCGCCTGACGGGACTGTTACGGGCTGCGCGGCGGGACCGGCGGAAGGGGTCCCGGTCGAGGGCGCGCCGGCGGCCGCCTCCGGCGCGGGCGCCGCCCCGTTCCTGGCGTCGATCATCTGGAGATAGGAGGAACCGTCCGCACTGCTTGCAAGAAGCGTGATCGCCTCTGAGGGATTTTCCAACGTGCCCCTGATCGCCGTCAGCGCGTGGTAATCCCTCAGGTTCACATACATGTTCGGGCCGGGCAGCACCTCGATGGCGAAGCGGAAGTCGAAACCGCCGCATTCCCTCGATGTGCAGTCGAGGATCACGTCATAGCCCGCAGCCACGAGGGCGCTGCGCATGGGGTCGATGATCTGGAGCGGGGTCAGCCCCGGTGTCGCGATGCGCCATGCCTTGCGATCCACGGCGCCCTCGATGCGCAGCGCGGGCACCGCGCCGTCGGCGAAACCGCCCGATGGCGCGGAATAGACGTCATGAACACTGGGGCGGTCGACGGTCTGGTTCGCGCCGGGCGGCAGCGGCAGGTCCAGCGCAACCGCGGAAGAGGCGGCAAGAAGCAGTCCCGGGACCGCAGCGCGCAGGATCATCTGGCCTGTGCGTGATAGGCGTCGTTCGGACGCATGTCCGTCGCGCTGGCCACGCGGTTGGTCATGTTGAAGAAACCGGCCACGCTGGCGATGTCCCAGATGTCGCGGTCCGAGAAGCCGACGTCCCGCAGGTTCTGGCGGTCGCTCTCGCCGACGGTGGCGCTGGCGGTCGTCATCTGCGCCGCGAAGTCGAGCATCGCGCGCTGGCGCCGGTCCAGAGGGGCCACGCGATAGTTCATCACCAGCATTTCGCCAAGTTTCGGATCTCCCGAGAGGGACCTTACCGCAGCGCCATGAGCCGCGAGACAATAGTAGCATTTGTTGATCGAGGAAACGACAACCGCGATCATCTCGCGCTCGAGCTTGCTCAGGCCCGAGGGGGCGAGCATGAGGTCGTTGTACATCGCCGTGAAGGCGTCGAGCTTGGCGATGTCGAAGGCATAGGCCTTCAGCACATTGGGCACCATGCCGAGCTTTTCCTCGCAGATGTCGAAGTATTTCCGCGTCGCTTCGGGCAGGGGTTCGACCATGGGCAGGTCGAGCGCCGTGGGCTGTTGCGTGTCGGCCATGGGGCAGGCTCCTTCAGTCGCGCAGTTGCCGGTAATGGTACTGCCGGGCCACCGTGAAGCCCAGCGCCGAATAGAGCGCGTTCGCCGGGGCGTTGGCCCTGGTGCAGAGCACGGCAAGGGTTTCGGCCCCCTGTGACGCGCCCCAGAAGGCGGCCTGTCGCATGATCCAGCGCCCCATGCCCTGCCGGCGCTGGTGCGGGAGAATCTCTACCGCATGCACCATGCAGATACCACCGTGCAGGGCGGCGAAGCCGACGCCCGCGGGCCGCTCGTTCGCGCGGGCGAAGATGGCCGTCTTGTCCGCGGTCCGTGCCATCACCGCCAGGCGCTCGGGCCCGACGCCGCCCTGGGCCCAGATCTCGGCCATGATCGCCAGCGGCTCCCAGATGCAGAAGGTCGTGACGCGGGGGATCGGCACATCCGTCAGCGCCTCGATCGGCAAGGTATAGATGAAGACCGGGTCGACGACGCGATAGCCGCGCGCTTCCAGCAGGGAATCGAGGCCGGTCTCGCCGTCGCGCACCATGAAGAGCGGCGCGATCCCTTGCGCGCGCATCGCCGTCTCGGCCATCGGGATCTGGTCCGCCGTGACTTCGCCCGCCGCGCTGGCGGCCGAGACGCGCTTGCCCCCGCCCGCGCCGTCGCGCAGCGTCCATGCGCCCTCGCGCCAGCTTCGGGCCGGCGGCCACGTGGCCTCGATCGCCTCGAAGAGCGGGTCCATGGAATTGCTCACCCGGGAAACATCTCGGCCAGCCGGGCCACCGCCGCACGCACCATGTCGCCGTCCTGTCCGCGGATCACGATATTGGCGCCGTACCTTCCGTCGCGCTGGAAAGGATAGGAGCCCATGCTGAGCTCGGGATAGCTCCGGGCGAGATCGCCAAGGGGACCGGCGATATCGCCCTCGCCCCTGTCGATGCGCAGGGTCTCCGAGACCAGCGGCGCGCCGCCCGTCAGGGTCGGCAGGACGCTTTCGAGCATCGCCTCGAAGATCGCCGGCACCCCCGCCATCACATGCACCTTGCCCAGGCTGAAGCCGGGCGCGATGGACACCGGATTGTCGATCAGGATGGCTCCGTCGGGGATGCGCGCCATGCGCAAGCGCGCGGCGTTGAATTCCATCCCGCTTTTCTCGTAATGGGCCGCCATCAGGGCGCGGGCATCCTCTCGCACGTCGATCCGCACGCCGAAGGCATCGGCGATGGCATCCGCCGTTATGTCGTCATGGGTCGGTCCGATCCCGCCAGAGGTGAAAACGTGGTCGTAACGACCGGCCAGCGCCTGGGCCGCCGCCACGATATCCGCGCTTTCGTCGCCCACGACCCGGACTTCCTTCAGGTCGATCCCCGCCGCCGCAAGCTTGCCCGCCAGGTGGTACATGTTGGCATCCCGCGTGCGCCCCGACAGGATCTCGTCCCCGATGACCAGCATGGCGGCTGTGGGGTTCGGCATGGGCGGGCTCCTTGAAACTGCTCTGCGCCATGGTATAGGCCCGCCCTCATGCGCTTTCAAACCGAACTTGTGCCCGCCCGGCTGATCCGGCGCTACAAACGTTTTCTCGCCGATTGCAGGCTCGAAGACGGCAGCGAGATCACCGCCCATTGCGCGAACCCGGGCGCGATGACGGGACTGGCGGAACCCGGCACGAAGATCTGGCTCGAGCCGAACGACGACCCAAGGAAGAAGCTTCGCTACGGCTGGCGGCTGGTCGATCACGAGAACAGTCATTTCACCGGCGTCGATACCAGCCTGCCCAACCGCGTGCTCCGCATCGCACTTGAGGACCGCACCATCCCCGAGCTTGCAGACTACGGAACCGTCCGCCCCGAAGTCCCCTACGGCACCGCAAGCCGGGTGGATTTCCTGCTGAGCGAAGCCGGCCTGCCCAACGCCTATGTCGAGGCCAAGAGCGTCACTCTGTGCAGGACACCGGGCCTTGCAGAGTTCCCCGACAGCGTCACCGCGCGAGGCGCGCGGCATCTCTCAGAACTCGCAGAGGTGGCCCGGATGGGCCATAGGGCGGTGCTCCTCTATCTCGTGCAACGCACGGATTGCGTGCATTTCGCCCTCGCGGCGGACATTGACCCTGCTTATGCGGCTGCCAGCAGCCGCGCGCGGGCGGCAGGCGTTGAAACGATCTGCATCGGGACCGATATTGATACAGGGGCGATCAGACTCTCTGGTCCCTTGAACTGCGCGCCGCCGCCCTGGACTGGCCCTTCGGTGCCGCGCAGGTTAGAAGGCTGACAGGAGACACGGAGTTGCGCATGAACCAGAACCTGCGTGGCCGTCACACCAAGGACGGCATCCGCATCTATGAGCAGTCCGATTTCGACGGCATGCGTGCCGCCGGCGCCCTTGCCGCGCGCATCCTGGACGAGATCGCCGAGCAGGTCTTTCCGGGTCAGACGACGGCGGAGCTGGACCGCATCATTACCGAAATGGTCGATGCGGCGGGGGCGAAATCGGCCACGATCGGCTACAAGGGCTATCAGCACGCCTCCTGCATCTCGGTGAACCATGTGGTGTGCCACGGCATTCCCGGAGACAAGACGCTCAAGGACGGCGATATCCTCAATATCGACGTCACCGTTATCGTCGACGGCTGGTACGGCGACACTTCTCGGATGTATGTGGCGGGCAAGTTGCCCCGCAAGGCCGAGCGGCTGATCGAAGTGACGCATGACGCGCTGCTGCAAGGCATTTCGGTTGTCCGCCCCGGCAATACCTTCGGCGACATCGGTGCCGCGATCCAGAGCTTCGTGGAAAGCCACCGCATGTCTGTCGTGCGCGATTTCTGTGGTCACGGCCTTGGCCGCGTCTTCCACGCCCCGCCCAATGTGCTGCATTACGGTCGCCCCGGTACCGGCGCCATCCTCGAAGAAGGCATGTTCTTCACCATCGAACCCATGGTGAATCTTGGCCGGCCCGAGACGAAGACGCTGTCGGACGACTGGACCGCCGTGACGCGCGACAAGTCGCTATCAGCCCAGTTCGAGCATTCGGTCGGCGTGACCGCCGACGGCTGCGAGATCTTCACGCGTTCCCCGGCAGGCAAATTCCACCCGACGTACTGAACCCCGGCACAGCCCGGCGGCTCAGTCGGGTAGCGTTATCAGCAGGGTGACATGGGTGTCGCCGTAGCGTCGCTGGTCGATACGCTCGAAGCCGGGCGCGGGCGTCATCGCCGAATTCTCTTCCCAGACCACCAGGCAGTCGGGGGCAAGCCAGCCACCTTCGCGGGCCGCGCTCAGGGCGCGTTCTCCCAGGCCCTTTCCATAAGGCGGATCGAGGAAGACGAGATCGTAGGCCTGCCCGTCGCCCTGACCGAGCCTGGTCGCGTCCCGGCGCAGGATCCGCGCTGTCTGGCCGACACCCAGGCGCGAGATGTTCTCGGCGATGAGCCGCTGGGCCGCGCGTCCGTCGTCGACGAAGGTCGCAAGGCGCGCGCCTCTGGACAGGGCCTCGAGGCCAAGGGCGCCCGTCCCGGCGAACAGGTCGAGAACCGCCGCGCCCTCGACCGCGCCGCGATGTTCGAGCAGGCTGAATAGGCTTTCGCGCACCCTGTCCGCCGTCGGACGCAGATGCGCCGACCGATCGCCCTTGCCCACGGAGGCAAGGGGGAGAGACCGGAACCGCCCGGCGACGATCCTCACGCCTTCAACAGCGGCTTGAGATCCGCATCGGGGTTCGCGACGGTCTCGGGGTCCGGAGACTTGCCCATGTCTATGAGGCGCTTGCCGACCATGTAGCCGCGCGCGTCGTTCATGGCGTCGACTGCCACCAGCGATCCGTCCCGGTAATACCAGTACGAGACCGACCCGCCCGCGCCCGGCCGGGTCACGACGCGGTCGTAGCCGGTGTTGAGCCCGGCGATCTGAAGCTTGACGTCGTACTGATCCGACCAGAACCAGGGCGCCGCGACATATTCGATGTTGGCTCCGAGGATGTTCTGCGCCACCACCTCGGCCTGGTCGATGGCGTTGGGCACGGATTCGAGACGGATGCGCTGGCCGCGATAGGGGAAGGAGGCGCAATCTCCCGCCGCCCAGACATGCGGCGCCGAGGTCCGTCCGAAGGCATCGACCCTGATGCCGTTCTCGATGGCGATCCCGGCGGCTTCGGCAAGCCCCGTGTGCGGCACGATCCCGACGCCCACGATGGCGAAATCGAGCGGAAGCGCGCTGCCGTCGGACAGGACCGCCCCGCTGACCTGCCCGTCTCCGGTGAGCCGCTCGAGCCCGACGCCCTCGATGATCTTCACCCCGTGCGCGCGGTGCAGCTCGCGGAAGTAGTCGCTTGTCTGGGGCGCTGCGACCCGCTGCAGGATACGCTCGGCCACTTCCACCAGAGTGACGTCGAGCCCGCGCCTTGCAGCCACAGCCGCAGCCTCGAGCCCGATATAGCCGCCCCCGACGATCAGAACCTTCGCGCCCGCTGCGAAGCGGGGTGCCATCCTGTCCACGTCCAGAAGATCGCGCACCGTGAACACGCCGTCGAGCGCACCGCCGATGGCCGGCGGCAGGCGGCGGGGTTCCGATCCGGTGCCAAGGACCAGTTCGTCATAGGACAGGGCTTCGCCCGCGGCGCTGACGGTCCGCGCCGCGACATCGATGGCATCGACTTTCGTGCCGAGACGCAGGGTGACGTCCTGATCGGCGTAAAAGCTCTCGGGGCGCAGGAAGAGACGTTCAAGCTCCATCTCGCCCAGCAGGTAGGCCTTGCTCAGGGGCGGGCGCTGGTAGGGCGGATGCATCTCTGCACCGATCAGCGTCACCTTGCCGGCGTAGCCTTCGTTGCGCAGCTTCGCCACGCAGGAGGCGCCCGCCTGCCCGGCGCCGACAACGATCACATGCTCCATTCCGCCCCCATTTCCCGCCGTTCGCTTTCCTCTGGCCGCACCACCCGGCAAAGCCTATACCTCGCGCGAAGACAACCGCAAATTCCACGAAAGGCGTAGCACATGACCATCTCAAAGGGCGACCAGCTTCCCGACGCGACACTCGTCAAACTTGGCGCCGAAGGACCCGAGCAGGTATCGCTGGCAGCCAAGACCAAGGGCCGCAAGGTCGTGATCTTCGCGGTTCCCGGCGCCTTCACGCCGACCTGCCATTCGGCCCATGTCCCGAGCTTCGTGCGCACCAAGTCGCAGTTCGACGACAAGGGCGTGGACGAGATCATCTGCGTTTCCGTCAACGACCCCTTCGTGATGAAGGCCTGGGGGGAGGCGACCGGAGCGATCGGCGCCGGGATCACCATGCTGTCGGACGCGGCGAGCGAGTTCACGAAGGCGATCGGCATGGATTTCGACGCCCCGCCTGCCGGGCTCATGGGCCGCTCGAAGCGCTATGCGATGCTGGTCGAGGACGGCAAGGTGACGCTGCTGCAGGCCGAGGAGGCACCCGGTGTCTGCGACGTCTCCGGCGGCGAGGCGCTGCTCGCTTCGATGTAAGAAAACTGGCCGGAGGATGATCGCGTCTTCCGGTCAGCCCCCCGGCACCAGACCGTCCATCTTCCGCGCAAGCTTCGCGTCCAGCGCGCTCAGTCCGCCCGAGTCATGTGTGGTCAGAACGACCCGAACCGTCTTGTAGACGTTGTCCCATTCGGGATGGTGATTCCATTTCTCCGCCCAGAAGGCGACGCTGGTCATCCAGGCGAAGGCCTGCACGAAATCGCTGAATTCGAACGTCTTGGTCAAAGCGTCGCGACCGTCGACCATTTCCCAGCCCGACTTGAAAAGCGGCTCCAGAAGCGGGCCGCGGGCTGTTTCGCTCAGTATCTCCGTCATTGCTGCTCCTCCTGTGCGCCACGCCGGAAAGGGCCGTATTCGGTCAGCACCTCGATCTCCTCGTCGACCGCGTTCCGTTCGGCTTCCAGATAGCGCGCGATCGCACCGGCAAAACCCGGATCGCCGATCCAGTGCAGCGACCATGTCGGCGTCGGCAGATAGCCGCGCGCCAGCTTGTGTTCTCCCTGGGCGCCCGCCTCGACCCGCTGCAGGCCCATCCCGATGGCGAGATCTATCGCCTGATAATAGCACAGTTCGAAATGCAGACAGGGGTGATGCTCGATGCAGCCCCAGTAACGTCCGTAAAGCGTCTCGCGCCCGACGAAGTTGAGCGCACCGGCCACCCATCGTCCCTCGCGCCATGCCAGCACCAGTGCGATGTCGTCTCGCAGCCGTTCCTGCGCCAGGTCGAAGAAGCGGCGCGTCAGATAGGGCGAGCCCCATTTGCGCGCGCCCGTGTCCTGATAGAAGCGCCAGAAGGCGTCCCAGTGCTCGGGCTCGATCGCGTCGCCGGTGAAGGTTTCAATCGTGCCGCCGAAACCCTGCGCCTCGACGCGTTCCTTGCGGATGTTCTTGCGCTTGCGCGAACTGAGCGTGCCGAGAAAGGCGTCGAAACTTTCGTAACCCCGGTTCTCCCAGTGGAACTGCTGGGTCTTGCGCAGCATCAGGCCCATCTCCTGGCCCCGCTCTGCCTCGTCTTCGGTACAGAAGGTGACATGGAGGGACGAGACCCGGTTGTTGCCCGCCAATTGCACCGCGCCCTGGGCCAAAGCGGCCATACCCGTCTCTTCAAACCCCGGCCGCACGAGAAAACGCCGTCCCGTGGCGGGCGTGAAGGGCACGGCGATCTGAAGCTTCGGATAGTAGCGGCCGCCGGCGTTCTCATAGGCATGGGCCCAGTTGTGGTCGAAGATGTATTCGCCTTGGCTGTGGGACTTGAGATACATCGGCGCGACGCCGATCAGCGTCCCATCGATGCGGGCCTCGATATACTGGGGCTGCCATCCGCTGCCGCGTCCGACTGACCCGCTTTGTTCCAGCGCGCTCAGAAAACGGTGCGTGGTGAACGGGTCGAGGGGACGGCCGCCATCCGCCGTCTCGGGGCAGGCACAGGCATCCCATTCCTCGGGCGGGATGTCACGCATGCCCGCGACGATCCTGATTTCGACTTCCTGTTCGTTCACCCTTGGCTCCCGCCTGTCCCGGCCTTACTTGGCACCCTGGGCCGGGGTTTCAAGCCGGAATGGCAGCGCTGTAATTCTCGAAGGTGACATTCTCGGCCACACGCCGCGCGCGGGCCTCTTCTTCGGGCGACCGGATTGTCCAGCAGATCACGCGGGCTCCGGCACTCTTGAGCTGCATGACCCGCGCCCTGGCGAGATCCGTATGCTCGTGGCTGATGAAGCACGCAGCGCATCGCTCGAAATCCGGAATCTCTCGCAAGGCGTTGCAGACCTGCGCCGGAAGTTTCCAGCGATCTGCCTTGTAGGACCCCGTGACGAGCCCGCGCGGCAGATCGGGGGCAAGGCGCGCCATCCGCGCCACCGAATGCGGATTGAAGGACATCAGCGCCAGCGGCCCCTCGTAGCTTGCGACCGCATCCGCTACCGCCTCTTCCAGCGGACCGATGTCGGGACCCATCGCCCCGTCCTGGTCCTTGATCTCGATGACCAGCGGCACCTGTCCCGCCACAAGGCCGAGGATCTCCGGCAGATCCGGAATGGCCTCGTCGCCGCCGCGCAGCGCGATGCCGGCCAGATCGGCGGCGGAATGCGCCCGCACGGCGCCCCGGAGCCCCGTCAGCCGGTCAAGCGTATCGTCATGAAAGACCACCGCCTGATCGTCGGAGGTCAGCTGCACGTCGATCTCGATGGCATAGCCGGCCTTGATCGCAGCACGGATTGCGGCACGGCTGTTCTCGGGCCGCCCGTCGCGCAGATCGTGCAGCGCCCGGTGCGCGATGGGCAGGCGCAGGAACGCCTCTGGCAGCTTCAGGGTCATTCGATCTCGAAGATCCCTTCGATCTCGACTGCCACGCCAAGCGGCAGCGAGGCGACGGAGACCGCCGAGCGCGCATGGCGCCCCGCCTCGCCAAGTGCCTCGACGAGGAAATCAGACGCCCCGTTGACCACTTGGGGTTGTTCGATGAAATCGGCGGTGGAGTTCACGAAGCCGGTCAGCTTCACGACGCGCCGGAGCCTCCCGAGGTCGCCGTCGCAGGCGGCATTGACCTGCTCGAGCAGGCTGATGGCGCAAAGCCGCGCGGCCTCGGCTCCTGCAGCCACGTCAAGATCCGCGCCGAGCTTTCCGGTCACCAGCCCGTCCGGGCCTTTCGAGATCTGGCCTGACACGTAAAGCATGCCGCCCGACTTCACGAATGGCACGTAATTCGCCGCGGGGGCCGTGGGGCTGCCCAGCGTGACACCGAGTTCGGCAAGACGGTCTGTGATGCTCATGGATACGATTCCTTCATCCTGACGCGGCAACGCCGCGGTTGGCGCGACGCTAGCCGGGATGAACGGCAATCGGAAGAGCCCGGATCAGGTTTCGCGGAAGGCCCGATTGAAGAAATCGGTGAACGGCTTGACCAGATAGGCAAGCGGCGTCCGGTCGCCCGTGCGGATATAGGCCTCGACCGGCATGCCGGGGATCAGCACCGTTCCCTCGGGGAGTTTGGTCAACTCGCCGGCATCGAGGGATATTTCCGCACGGTAGTAACTTTGCTGCGACGCCTCGTCCTCGAAGGCATCCGCCGAAATCTGGTCGATCTTGCCGTAGAGCTCGGGGGTGGTTCTCTGGTCGAGCGCGGATAGCCGCAGCGTGACCTGCTGACCCGTCACCATCTCGTCGATATGGATCAGTTCGACCCGGGCGGCGATGACCAGCGGCCGGTCCTGCGGAACGATGTACATGAGCGGTTCGGCGGCGCGGACGACCGATCGCGGCGTGCGGACCTGAAGACCGTAGATGATGCCCGATACCGGCGCGCGTATGTCAAGACGCTCGATCTCGGTCTGCAGCGCCCGGCGCTCCTCGCGAAGCTCCAGCTCGCGGTATCTCAGATCGCGAAGCTGGGTTATCGCCTCCTCGCGGGCAGAGGTGCCGAGCTTGATGCGCTCGATGTCGATCTCCGTGATGCGTCCCTCGGCCTGCGCCTTGCTGGCGGCCAGCTCGCCCATCGTGCCCGTGAGCTGCGACGCCTGCCGCTGCAGCGCCAGCACGGTGCTGGCCTGGGCAAGCCCGCGGTCGAGAAGGCTTTTCTGGTTGCCGAGTTCCTCTGCGATCAGCTCGAGCTGCTCGCCGATTGCCAGCTGCTGGGCGTCGATCCCCTCTATCTGGCTGTCGATCTGCGCCGATCGCTTGCCGAGCTGCTCGATCTCCTTCTCTCTCGAGATGCGACGCGCGTCGAAGAGGTTCTGCTGGCCGCGCATCAGTTCGTCGACGTCCGGCAAGCGCGCGCTGGCCTCGACAAGAAGCGGATCGAAGGTGATGACCTCGAGATCGTCGCGCTCGGCCTCGAGCCTGCCGCGCCGCGCCATGAGCTCGTAAAGTTCGCCTTCGGTGATCAGAAGCTGCGACCGCATCTGCGCGTCGTCGAGCCGGATCAGCACATCGCCTGCCGCGACCGTATCGCCCTCGTCCGCGAGTATTTCCGACACCGTGCCGCCGGACTGGTGCTGGACCACCTGGCGATTGCGGTCGACTTCCACACGGCCCGAGGCGACCACGGCGCCGGCTATCTGGCTCAGGGCGGCCCAACTGCCGAAGCCGCCCACCAGCAGGACAAGCGCCGCGACACCGATGAGGACCGGCGTCCGCGCGCTCCAGCGGTTCGCCGCGCTCATACGACACCTCCCGCATTCGCCGGCGCCTGGAGGATTTCCTTGTAATTCTTGACCATGCCGGCCAGCACCTCGTCCTTGGGACCGAAGGCAGCGCGGACTCCGTTGTCCAGAACGAGCAGGGTATCGCACTCCTGGATCGCCGCGGGCCTGTGGGCCATGATCAGGACCGACCGTCCCTCGGCCTTGAGGGCACGGATCGCCTGGTTCAGCGCCTGCGAGCCGATGTTGTCGAGGTTCGAATTCGGCTCGTCCAGAACCACAATGACGGGATCGTCGTACAGCGCGCGGGCCAGGCCGATACGCTGCATCTGGCCCCCAGACAGGCGGACCTGACCGGCGGCGACCTGGGTGTCGTATCCTTTTGGCAGCTCGAGGATCATCTCGTGCGCCGCCGCCATCTTCGCTGCCGCGACGACCTTGGCATCGTCGGGATTGCCGCTGAGGCGGGCGATGTTCTCGGCGATGGTGCCGTCGAAGAGCTGGACGCGCTGCGGCAGGTAGCCGATGTGCTGGCCCAGCACGCTGGGGTCGTACTGGTCGAGCGCCGCGGAATCCAGACGTATCGATCCGCCCGCCGGCGCCCATACCCCGGTGAGCGCGCGGGCCAGCGTCGACTTTCCTGCGCCGGAGGGTCCGATGATGCCCACGGCCTGGCCGGGCTTGACATCGAAATTGATCGACTTGAGCGCCGCCTGCCTCTCGCCGGGCGGCACGACGGTCAGGGCACGCGCCACCAGACGGGCGCGGGGCTTGGGCAATTGCGTGCGCGAGGGCATCGGAGGCACCGCCCCCAGCAGTTCGGCCAGATTGCCCCAACCCTTGAATGCGCGCTGCACCACCGGCCACTGGTTGAGCGCCATCTCGATCGGCGACAGCGCCCGGCCAAGCAGGATCGATCCGGCGATCATCGCGCCCGCCGTCATCTCGTGCTGAAGCACGAGATAGGCCCCAAGGCCGAGCATGGCGGATTGCAGGAAAAGCCTCAGCGTCTTGGTCATGGTGGTGAAGGTGCCGCCCACGTCGGCCGCGCGCACCTGACGTTCGAGAGCCAGATCGCGGGCCTGCTGCCAGCGCCCGAAAGCGGCGTCGCGCATGCCCATGGACTGGACCATCTCGGCCTCGGTCCGGATCTGCTCGGCCATCTGCCCGGCACGGTAGCCGGCGTTCGTGGCCTCGGCCTGGGGCTGGCGCGACAACATCTGGTTGGCGAGCGCGATGCCGATCAGGACGGCGGCCCCGCCAACGGCCAGAAAGCCGAGCCAGGGATGAAAGACGAAGATTCCCGCGAAGAAGACGGGCGTCCAGGGCATGTCGAAGGCCGACATGAGCACCGGCGAGGTCATCAGACGCTGGACGGCCTCGAGGTCGGCCAGGCCGGTCTGGGTATTGAGATCCGGGGCAACGGCGGATTTGCGGACAACGGCATCGAAGACGCGGCGGTCGAGGTCGCCCTGAAATCGCGCACCCACGCGCGCCATGATGCGCCCGCGGGTATAGTCCATGAGACCCATGATGCCGTAGAGGAAAACGACCAGCAGCGAAAGCGCGAGCAGCGTCTCCTCGGATCCGGAGCCGAGCACGCGGTCGTAGACCTGCAGCATGTAGAGCGGACCCGTCAGCATCAGCAGGTTCGCGAACAGGCTGAACACGCCCACGATCCAGTAGAGCCCGCGGCTGCGCGCCCTTACCCGCTTCAGTTCAAGACGGCCGGCCTTGGCGTAAGCGCTGTCAGTTGGCATTTTTTCGCCTGTATCGCCTCAAGTAAACCAGTCGTGAATGCTTGGCTTGCTACCATATGTCAATCAGAGTTGCGCATATGGGCTGTCGCCCAACGATCACATCCGAAAATTCGCTGTCAGATGCTATGGGAAAGCCAGCGGAATGGTCCTAGTTAAGCCATAGCCAGATTAACGGGATATTTCCATTGCCCCATCCCCCAAGAACACTCCGGTCCGCCGCCTGGATTTCCGCGCTGACGAGCGTCCTCATGCTGGGTGCCTGCGCGCCCGGCCAGGAGGTGTCGCGCGCCGACGGAATCTACGACCCCTACGAGGTCCAGAACCGCCGCGTCCATGAATTCAACAAGTCCTTCGACCGCAACTTCTTCCGCCCGGTGTCACTCGGCTATGCCAAGGTGGTGCCGCTGGGTGTGCGCAATTCGGTGAACAACTTCTCGGACAACCTGCAGACTCCGGGTGTCGCGGTGAACAGCCTGCTGCAGGGCAAGATCGTCGATGCCGGCGCCGCCGCCTTCCGTTTCGCATTCAACAGCACCATCGGCATCGCGGGAATCTTCGACGCGGCCTCCGAATTCAACATGCCGGAACCCGACACCGATTTCGGCGAGACGCTGGCGGTGTGGGGCGTCGGTGAAGGCGCCTATCTGGAACTGCCCTTCCTGGGGCCCAGCACCCAGCGCGATGCGGCGGGACGTGCGATCGACTTTTTCACCGACACCAATCCGGCCACGGCCGGACTGGATTTCCCGCAACGCGGCTACCCCATCGTGGCCAAGGGGCTCGCGACGAGCAATGACCGCGCGAGGTTCGCCGATACGTATGATTCCGTGCTCTACGAAAGCGCGGACAGCTACGCGCAGACGCGCCTCATCTATCTGCAGAGCTCGCGCCATGGAATCGGCACGGGACTGGCAAATTCGGGCGACCCCTACACAGATCCCTATGACGACCCATATGTGGATACCGCCGTTGCGGGTGACGCCGGTGTCGCGGCTGCCCCTTCGGGCGATGCGGCGCTCCCCGACCCATACGAGGATCCCTATGCTTTCCAGTAGACCGAACCGCCGCTCCTTCATCGCCCTGTCCGCCGCAACGCTTTCGGCGGCCGCCTTCGCCGGACCCGCCGCGGCCCTCAGCGAGGGCCAGGCGACGGGTCTCGTGGACACGGTTGTCGCCGAGATCAACAGGGTCATCGCGTCGGGCAAATCCGAATCCGCCATGATCAAGGATTTCGAGAACCTCTTCGTGCGATACGCCGATGTGCCGATCATGGCGCAATATGTGCTGGGCAATGACGGGCGCAGCGCGAGCGCGTCCCAGAAGAAGGCCTTCGCGCAGGCATTCCAGGTGTATATTTCGCGCAAATACGGACGGCGTTTCCGGGAATTCATCGGCGGGCGCATCGACGTGCAGGGCGGACGGCAGATCAAATCCGGCTATGAGGTCCGCACGACTGCCCATCTGCGCGGCGAATCGCCCTTTGACGTCACGTTCCTGGTGTCCGACAAATCCGGCCGCCCGCTGTTCTTCAACATGTTCATCGAAGGCGTGAACCTGCTTCTGACCGAACGGACCGAGATCGGTGCGATGCTCGACCGTCGTGGCGGAAACATCGATGCGCTGATCGCGGACCTGCGCGCCGCCGGCTGAACAAACCTTCCGCCGCCCCCAAAACCCTTTTTGGCAGGGCGGCGAGACCCGGTTATGGTCGATCAGGGTCCCTTGCCGCAGGTTGGCGAGGGGCCGCGATGGGACCAAAGATGCTGGATGAGCCAATCCATTCCGTCCTCAGCCCGATCTACCGCGCCGCGGTGGATTGTGCGCTTTGGCCGGAAGCACTCGACGCCATCGTGCACTCGATCGGCGCGGCAGGCGCTGCATTGCTGATCCGCCCCCCCGGTCCTGCCGGCAGGGACAGGCCGCATCTCGACAGCCGGCTCGAGCGTTTCGGACATTCACCTTCAGGATATTACTACGCATTGAGGCTCGAGCAGCGGCAGCGGCCCGGATGGGACGACCTGCGCGCAAGCCCACTGCACGCGGTACTGCGGGACGCGGACTTTGCCGACGCGCCGGGTGGGCTTGATGGTCGTGCCGACTACAGGTTCCTCCGCAAGCGGCTTGGCTTCGGTCGCCGCATCGGCATGCGGCTCAGCGCCGATGCCGCCTGGCTCGAGGCGCTGGCGGTATTCCTCCCTGCGGGCAGTGACGCGCTTCCGGAAAGTGCCAGGGCGACGCTTGCCGCAACATTGCCTCATCTGACCAAGGCTCTCGATCAGGCGCGGCTTTTCTCACAGCTCGCCGCGCGCCACGGCAAGGTCCTGGGCGCCCTCGAACATGTCCGCGTCGGCATGGCCGTGGTGCTGCGCAGCGGAGAGATCATCAGCAGCAATGCCGAGGCGCGGCACATGCTCGAACTGCGCGACGGGATCGGATTCCTGCCCGAGCGAAATTTCCGATGCGCCTCGAGCGCGCTGACCGCCCGCCTTCACGCGGCGGTGGCGCAGGCCAGCATCACGGCGGCCGGGCGCGGCAACGTCCCGGAATATCGTGTGCGGCTCGAACGTCCGTCCGGCGCCGCGGCGTTCCTCGTCGATGTCTCGCCGCTGAACGACGCGCGCGATGAACTGTGCGGGCCGAAAGAGGCGGCCCTGCTGACGCTGATCGACCCGGGACGGCTCGATTGGGTCGACCTCGACGGCTTCGCCGCGCTTTGCGGACTGGATGACGAGACCCGCGATGCCTGCGAGACACTGATCCGTGGACCTGTGCCGGTCGATATCCGCGACGCCAGGCGTCCGCGCGGGGATGACACGTCCGCCGCGCACAAGCTGGGCGTGCGCACCCGAGAAGACCTTCTGCGTCTGATGCTCAGCGTGATGCCGCCCGTGGACTGACCCGCTCAGCGGTCCTCGCCGCCCTGCGGACGTTCCGTGTTATTGCCGCCGTTCGACCCGCCGCGGCCGAGGATGTCGTTGAGCAGGCCCTCGATCAGTCCTGCGGCCCCGCCACCGGTGCCGCCGCCTGTCGACTCGCCGCCGCCGGCCATCTGGCCACCTCGATCGTAGCCACCGCCCGAGGGCGCGAGCATGGGCAGCGGCTTGACCGGCACGCCTTCGTGAACGCGCAGCATCACCTCATGCCAGATTTCTGCGGGAAGCCCGGCGCCCGTCACACCCGAAAGGGGCGTGTTGTCGTCGTAGCCCATCCAGACTCCGGCCACATAGTCGGCAGAGAAACCCACGAACCAGGCGTCACGGGCCGCTTGCGTCGTGCCGGTCTTGCCGGCCAGCTCGCGCCCCCCGAACTGGGCGCGCTGCCCGGTTCCGTTGGTGACGACCTTGTTCATCATCCAGATCAGTTGCCGCGCCGCCTCTTCGCGGATGACGCGTTCGCCGATACCGCCGCCCGTGCCCATCAGGGGCTCGGTCTCGCCCTGCAGGCGAAGCTCCACGAGACCGTAGGGCGTGACAGACGAACCGCCGTTCAGGATGCCCGCATAGGCCCCCGTCATGTCGAGAAGGGTCACTTCGGACGCGCCCAAGGCAAGCGCGGGACCGGCGGCCAGATCGCTCTGGATTCCGAAATCGCTGGCGACCTGGCGGACGAGCTCGCGGCCGACGCTTTCGGACACCTTTACCGCTGGAATGTTGAGGCTCTGCTCGAGAGCATACTCGAGCGTCACGACACCGGCGTACTTGTGATTGTAATTCTCGGGGCACCACCGCCCCGAGCCGGGAATGTCCATGCAATAGGGCGCGTCCTCGACCGTATCGAGCGGCGAGTACCCCAGATCCAGCGCGGCCGCGTAGATGAAGGGCTTGAAGGACGAACCTGTCTGGCGCATCGCCTGCGTCGCCCGGTTAAAGGCCCCCGCGACCTTCGTCTTGCGACCGCCCACCATGGCACGCACCGCACCATCCGCCGACATCACGACGATGGCCGCCTGCGCCTTGGAGCCTTCCTTGACCTTGTTCTCGAAGATCCACTTGAGGCCCTCTTCCGCGGCCCGCTGGACGCGCGGATCGAGCGTCGTCCGGATCACCACGTCCTCGGTCGTGTTGCGCGTGAAGAACTCGGGTCCCGATGACATCACCCAGTCGGCGAAATACCCCCCCGCCTGAGCCTCGGCGGCATCGGACAGGACGGCGGGGTTCGCCTGGGCCTGGTCTGCCTCCTGTTTCGTGAGGTAGCCCTGATCCTGCATGAGCCGCAGCACCGTCGCCGCCCGGCTTTGAGAGCGGTCCAGATCGTTCGTGGGCGCAAGGGTCGTGGGCGCCGTCAGAAGACCGGCAAGCATCGCACCCTCCGAGGCGCTCAGCGCAGATGCCGGCTTGCCGAAAAAGCGCTGCGCCGCCGCCTCCGCCCCGAAGGCACCGCCGCCCATGTAGGCCCGGTTGAGGTAGATCGAGAGGATCTCGTTCTTGGAATACTTCAGCTCCATCGCCATGGCGAACACGGCTTCCTTGAGCTTCCTGCCAAGCGAACTGCGCCGGCAGCTGGCTTCGTATTCGCTTTCGGTCATGCCGGATGTCTTGTCGAACGGCTCGCCCAGGCACAGCAGCTTGGCTGTCTGCTGCGTGATCGTCGATCCGCCGTGGCCCTGCAGGGGTCCGCGCCCCTCGCTCAGGTTGATGCGGATCGCGCTTGCGATGCCGCGCGGGCTGACGCCGAAATGGCGATAGAAGCGCCTGTCCTCGGTCGCCACAACCGCGTTGCGCAGATGTGGCGAGACGCTTTCCGCCGTCACGACTCCTCCGAACTGGTCGCCGCGCCAGGCGAAGACATCGCCGTTGTCGTCCAGCATCGTGACCGATCCGCGCGCCCGCCCGTCCAGCAGTTCCGCAACGTCCGGCAGCTGGGTGTAGTAATATCCCACGAAGCCGGCCAGCACGAGCGCGAGGATGGTCGCGCAGCGCCAGATCACGGTCCACACGATCCTGAGGCTCCAGCGCACGATGCCGCCGAAGAGGCCGCCCAGCCAGCCCAGCGGGCCGCGTCGGCGCGGGCTGGCGGTTCGCGTCGGCTTGCGGCCCGCCTTGCGGGATCCGCCGCTTCCCGCGGATTTCGAGCTTGCCGGCTTTGCCGTACGTTTCGAATATCGCCTGTCGGCCACGAGAGGCTTCCTGCCTCGGGGTGAATCGTTCATGTCGCCTGCCCGGCCTGTCTTGTTTTGCGCACTCTACCCCCGTTCCGCCGACTTGTAGAGCCGGTCCGCCAGATAAACTTCGTTTACATGATGCCCAATTTTGAGGCGGATTTCTCAGTCTGCCCATTTCTTGTGCGAGTGATCCGGAAATCGGGCGGAAAACGGGCAGGTCAACTTCCTTCCCCGGAAGAACTTGGGGTTTTGTTCACCCACACAGACTGCAGGGAAGCCTGCCATGAGCAAGGGGGACATGGGGTGAAACTCATCATTGCGACGATCAAGCCGTTCAAGCTGGAGGAGGTGCGCGAGGCGCTTACCGCCGCTGGCGTGCGCGGCATGATGGTGACTGAAATCAAGGGCTTCGGATCACAGTCGGGCCATACCGAGATCTACCGTGGCGCCGAATATGCGGTGAACTTCGTTCCGAAGGTCAAGATCGAGATCGTCGTGACCGACAGTGTCGTCGATCAGATCGTCGATACGATCACGAAGACCGCTCACACGGGCAAGATCGGCGACGGCAAGATCTTCGTGCTCAACGTCGAACAGGCCGTGCGTGTCCGCACCGGCGAAACCAACGAGGACGCGCTCTGAACGCGGTCCGACCAGCTAGGGATACGTACTGATGAAATTCAACAAGCTCATTGCCTACGCTGCAGCACTGACACTGCTGCCGTCGCTGGGCCTGTCGCAGGAAGCCGACGTTACGCCGCCGAACGCCGAGATCGGCTATATCTTCACCACCTTCATGTTCCTCGTGACGGGTTTCCTGGTGATGTGGATGGGAGCCGGCTTCTCGATGCTCGAGGCCGGCCTCGTGCGCTCGAAGAACGTCACGATGCAGCTCACCAAGAACATCGCGCTCTTTGCGATCGCCGCCGTTCTCTACTACCTGATCGGCTACAACCTGATGTACCCCGGCGACGGCTGGACCATGGACGGCGTTATCGGCGCCTTCAGCCTGACCTCGCTCGAGCCGGTCGGCGGCAGCCCCGACACCGACCTTACCTACGCTTCGGTGGGTTCGGACTTCTTCTTCCAGCTGATGTTCTGCGCGACCACCGCCTCGATCGTTTCGGGGACGCTGGCAGAGCGGATCAAGCTCTGGCCGTTCCTGATCTTCACTGTCATCCTGACCGGCCTGATCTACCCGATCCAGGCGTCCTGGAAATGGGGCGGCGGCTTCCTTGACGCTGGCGGCTTCCTCGACTTCGCGGGTTCCACCGTGGTCCATTCGGTCGGCGGCTGGTGCGCACTTTCCGGCGCGCTGATCCTCGGGCCGCGCCTCGGCAAGTACAAGGACGGCCGCGTGCATCCGATGCAGGGTTCGAACCTCGCCCTCGCGACGCTCGGCACGTTCATCCTGTGGCTCGGCTGGTTCGGCTTCAACGGCGGATCGCAGCTCTACATGGATACCGCAGGCAACGTGGCGGACATCAGCCGGATCTTCGCCAACACCAACACCGCGGCTGCGGGTGGCGCGATCGCGGCCCTCATCCTGACCCAGGTGATGTACAAGAAGGTCGACCTGACCATGGTGCTGAACGGTGCGCTGGCCGGACTCGTGTCGATCACCGCCGAACCGCTGACACCGGGTCTGGGTGCAGCGACGCTGATCGGCGCCGTCGGTGGCGTGATCGTGGTCTTCGCCGTGCCCTTCCTCGACAAGCTCAAGATAGACGACGTGGTCGGCGCCATCCCGGTGCACCTCTGCGCCGGCATCTGGGGCACGCTTGCGGTTCCGCTGACCAACGCCGATGGCAGCTTCGGCACCCAGATCTACTCGATCGTGGTGGTCGGCCTGTTCACCTTCGTGGTCTCGGGACTGGTCTGGTTCATCCTCAAGGCCCTCATGGGCATTCGCGTCAGTGAAGAGCACGAGGTCATGGGGCTCGACATGGCGGAACTTGGCATGGAGGCCTATCCGGAATTCGCCAAAGGCTGACCGGCTCCTCCTCCCTTACGGTCAAGCCAGTTGCCCGGGCGTACGCGCCCGGGCTTTTTCTTTGCCGAAAGCAGTTTGTCAGGAAAAGCGCGCTCCGGGGCTCAGACGCCGACGTCGACGATCGCCTGCGCCAGGATCGGCACCGTCCGGTCATTCAGCCCGGCGATGTTCATGCGGCTGTCGCTGATCATGTAGATGCCGTGATCGCGCCGCAGCGCCTCGACCTGCTCGGGCGTCGCGCCGAGGCGCGAGAACATGCCCCGGTGCTCGGCTATGAAACCGAAGCGGTCAGAGTTCGAGAGCCGCTGCAGCTCGCCCGCCAGTACCTCGCGCAGACGCAGCATGCCGAGCCGCACATCCTCAAGCTCGGAGGTCCAGTCGGCCCGCAGTGCGGGATCGGTCAGGATCATCGTCACCACGCGGGCACCGTGATCCGGCGGGAAGCTGAAGTTCTGACGGTTCAGGAAGGCCAGCGTGTCCTGGTTGAGCTTGCGCGCCGAAGGGTCCCGGCTCACGGCCATCAGCAGGCCCGTGCGTTCGCGGTAGACGCCGAAGTTCTTGGAACAGCTCGCCGCGATCAGGCATTCCGGCACAGATGAGGCGACAAGGCGCGTGCCCTCGGCATCTTCTTCCAGGCCGTCGCCGAACCCCTGGTAGGCGATGTCGATCATCGGAATCGCGCCGGTTTCGTTCAGGACGTCGATGACCGCCAGCCACTGGGCGCGGTTGAGGTTCGCGCCCGTCGGGTTGTGGCAGCAGCCATGCAGCAGAACGATGTCGCCCTTCCGGGCCTGCTTCAGCCCCGCGATCATGCCGGGGAAATCCACGGCGCGGCTGTCCGCGTCGAAATAGCGGTAGGGCACCGCCTCGATGCCCAGATAGGTCAGGATCGAAAGATGGTTGGGCCAGGTCGGATCGGATACCAGCACCCGCGCTTCGGGCCGGGCCATCTGCACGAGCTCGAACGCCTGCCGCACGGCGCCGGTGCCGCCCGGGGTCGCCGCGAAGGCTACGCAGTCGAGCGGGACGGAATCGCCGAGGATCAGCTGCGCCATCGCCTCGCCAAAGGCCGGATCGCCGATCAGCCCGGTATAGGCCTTGCTATCCTGTTTCTCCCAAAGCTGATGCTCGGCCGCTTTCACCGCCCGCATCACCGGCGTCAGCCCGGTCGCGTCCTTGTAGACGCCAACGCCCAGGTCGATCTTGTCCTCCCGCGGATCCTCGCGGTACATCTGCATCAGCGTCAGGATCTTGTCGGCCGGTTGGGGCTTCAGGGCTTCGAACATCTCAGGCTTCTCCGGTGGCGACGGGAACGGTCGGGAACATGCCCCATTCGGCCCAGGAGCCGTCATAGAGGGACCAGTTGGCGATTCCCATGCGCTCGAGCGCCAGGGCGAGGATCGCCGCCGTGACGCCCGACCCGCAGGAGGTGATGATCGGCTTGGACAGGTCCACGCCCGCCGCCTCGAAGATAGCGCGGCACGTACCGGGGTCCTTCATCGTCTTGTCGTCGTTCAGAAGCTCTGAGTAGGGCACGTTGCGCGCGCCCGGAATATGGCCCGCCCGGAGACCTGCGCGCGGCTCGGGCGCGTCGCCGCGGAAACGCGGGGCCGAGCGTGCGTCGACGATGACGTGATCGCCCAGCTTGGAGGCCGATGCCACCTGCGTGACATCGCGGACAAGCTGGTTCTGGACACGCACTGTCATGTGCCGGTCGCGCACGACTGGCGCCATGTCCTCGACCGCGCGTCCCTCGGCCTGCCATTTCGGAAAACCGCCGTCGAGCACGGCGACATCGCTCTGGCCCATGAGCCGGAAGAGCCACCAGACCCGCGCCGCCGAGAACAGCCCCGCGCCGTCGTAGACCACCACCTGGTGTCCGTCGCCGACTCCCATGGCCCGCAGGCGGGACATGAACTTCTCGACCGGAGGCGCCATGTGCGGAAGTTCCGAGCGGTGGTCCGAGATGTCGTCGATGTCGAAGAAGCGCGCGCCGGGTATATGGGCGGCGGCGTATTCGGACTTCGCGTCGCGGTTCATGTCCGGCAGGTAGAAGGACGCATCCAGCACCCGCAGGTCGGGATCCTTGAGATGCGCGGCCAGCCACTCCGTTGAAACCAGCGTCTTCGGATCATCGGCCATGCGTCATGCCCCCAGCAAGCGAAACCGCTTCGTCGTAACGCTGCAACCGCGCCGAGGCAAGCCCGCTCACCCGGTGAAGGGGCGCGGATCGGTCTCGGTAAAGCTCTGCCGTCGTGACACCCAGCGGAAGCGATCACTGAGGCAGGACCGCGCCTCGAGCCGCTGCCGGCCTTCGGGCGCCATGTCGAAATAGGACAGCATCGGCGCGAGATGGATATCGCCCAGCGTCAGGGGCCCGGTGCCGAGTGCGAGCCCTTCCGCCGCGATGGCCTCCAGCGCATCCAGAACGGGCTCCGCCTGCCGCAGACCCTCGGCGATCTTCTCGCAATCCCCCGGCGTGCCGAACGCCGGGCCGAAGACCGCTTCGGAGAACACGCTCCGGACAAGAGACCCATAGCCGTAGCTGTCGACGATCCCGATGACCTGCTGCATCCGCGCCACCTCGCGCGGGTCTTGCGGCGTCAGTGGCGTCGCGTCGGACAGCGCATCGAGAAAGCGCAGGATCGCCGCGGTTTCGTAGAGATGGAAGTCGCCCTGCGACAGGACGGGCACCCGGCCGAAGGGGGTGTGCGAGGTCAGGATGGCATCGACCGGATGGCGGAACGGGTCGACCTCGACATAATCCGCGCTCAGCCCCTTCTCGATCAGGGCCATGCGCACGACACGCGTATAGACGCTGAAGCGGTAGCCGATCAGGCGAAGCTCAGCCATGATCCTTGATCAGCCGCGATTTCTGACGCGCCCAGTCGCGCTTGGCCGCCGTCTCGCGCTTGTCGTGCAGCTTCTTGCCCTTGGCCACGCCGATCTTGATCTTCGCCATGCCGCGATGATTGAAGTAAAGCACCAGCGGCACCAAGGTCATGCCCTTGCGCTGGGTCGCGTTCCAGAGGTTGGCCAGTTCCTTGCGGCTGACCAGCAACTTGCGCCGGCGGCGTTCCTCATGGCCGAAGGTCTTGGCCTGCTTGTAGGGCGCGACATAGGAGTTCACGAGCCACAGCTCGCCATCCTCGACCGCCGCATAGCTTTCGGCGATGTTGGAGCCGCCCGCGCGCAGCGACTTGACCTCGGACCCTTCGAGCATGATGCCGCATTCGAGATCCTCCTCGATGGCATAGTCGAAGCGCGCGCGCCGGTTCTCGGCGGCGATCTTGTAGTTGGGATCGGATTTCGTCTGGGCCATGGCAGCCAGATGTAGTGCCCCGCGATGAGCGGCGCAAGCGAGCGGCTACTGCCCCAGTTTCTTGTGCACCTCGTCGAGGTCGATTTCGCCGGTGGGCATCGGGTTGGCCGGGTTCTCGAAGTCGTATCTGAAGACCTCGAAATCGCGCTTGTACATCTCGTAGACGAGATGCATCGACAGATCGTCGAAGTAGTCCTCGACCGGATGCGCCCGTTTCGGCCCGTGGCGCGCGCTTTCGTTGAAGCGCGGCACTTCCGAAAGGGTGACGGGAACCGGCGTTTCTATGGCGTCGAGCACCGCCTGCATCCCCTCCTGGAACAGCTCGGTCCAGATGATGCGATCGTAGGTGCCGCCATTCACGATGAAGGTGCTGACATGGCCGGACATGGCAGACCAGTGAATGTCCGGCTCCATCGGCTTGCGGAAGCGCACACTGTCGCGCGCAAAAAGCAGGAACCGTCGAAACGAGGCGATCTGGTCGAATTCGCCGCTGCCGTCCTCGCCGCCGACCTCGATGCCGTATTTCTGCGCCAGGATCGGGACCAGCGCCCCGCGGTATCGGTTCCCGTTGCGCTGGATGCCGCAGATCTTGTCGAAGAACGAACTCAGGATCCGCGTGTAGGGATTGCGCACGCAGGTGAAGGCGTAGGAGCCGTGTCGCCGCACGTTCGCGGCGATCAGGGGCTGGCTTTGCTCCATGGCCCATTTGTGCAGACCCTGTTGAGCATCATGGATGTCGCCGTCGTAGAACCGACCGTGATCGGAATAGTAGAGGATCTGCCCGATGGTCGAACAGGCGCATTTTGGCACCACGCGGTAGACCACGCTCTCGCTCGGCGTCATCCAGGTGCCGGGGAAACTCATGCTGATCCTGCTCCTTCGGCCCAGTCGCAAACTGCCTGGCGACCAGATGTCCTGCGCCTGCCCGTCAAGGCTGTTTATTCGTCCGCGCTTCCTCTCTATCAATGGTCGGGGGACGGGGCAAAAGGCAGACGCTCAGGTACATGGCAAAAATTGCCTACATTCTGCTTTGTCACAAGACCCCCGACGCGATCATCGCGCAGGCACGCCGCCTGACCTCGGCCGGCGACTTCATCGTCATCCACTTCGATGCCCGGTCGGCGGACCGGGACTTTGCCCGCGTGCGAGAAGCGCTCGCCGACAATGGCTCGGTCGCCTTTGCCAAGCGGCGCGTGCGCTGCGGCTGGGGACAGTGGTCGCTGGTCCGCGCGACGCTCAATGCACTGGAGACGGCGCTAACCGCCTTTCCGCAGGCCACGCATTTCTACATGCTTTCGGGAGACTGCATGCCCATCAAGTCGGCAGAATATGCCCATGCCTTCCTCGATGCCGAAGATACCGACTACATCGAAAGCGTTCCCTTCTTCGGCAGCGACTGGATCCGCACCGGACCTCGCGAAGAGCGGCTGATCTACCGGCATTTCTTCAACGAACGCAGCCGCAAGCGGTTGTTCTACGCCAGCCTCGCCCTGCAGACCCGTCTCGGTCTGGCGCGTGCGCTGCCAAAGGATCTGGAGATCAGGATCGGCAGTCAGTGGTGGTGCCTGCGCCGCGAGACAGTGGCCGCAGTCCTTGGCTTCGTCCGCGCCAGGCCGGACGTGATCCGCTTCTTTCGCACCACATGGATCCCGGACGAGACCTTCTTCCAGACTCTGGTGCACCATCTCGTCCCGACCCCCGAGATCCGGTCGCGCACGCTGACCTTCCTGATCTTCAGCGACTACGGAATGCCGGTCACCTTCTACAACGACCACTATGACTTGCTGCTGGCGCAGGACTACCTCTTCGCCCGCAAGATCAGCCCCGAGGCAAGCGACCTGCAGGCCCGCCTGGGGCAGCTCTATTGCGCGCGGGGCGTCGATTTCCAGATCTCGAACGAGGGCCGCGCGCTCTACCACTTCCTGACCGGCCGGGGCCGGGTCGGAAGGCGGTTCACCCCCCGCTTCTGGGAAAAGGACGCCACGCTGGGACCGGACCGCGAACTGCTGATCGTGGTGTGCAAGAAATGGCATGTCGCGAAGCGCATCCTCGACAGGGTCCGCCATGTGACCAACCTCCCCGCGCTCGAGTACATATTCAATGAAACCGGCGCCGCCCTTCCCGACCTCGGCGGGATCGAGAAGACACTCGAGAAACGCACACGCCATCGCAGGGTCCTGATGCGCATGCTGTTCGACCACTTCGGCGCCGACAGGCTGGTCGTCTGCATGGACCCGGCGAACTTCGACCTGTTGACCGATTTCTCCTCGGACCGCTGCATCACAAGGCTTCTCGAAGTCGAATGCACCTTTTCCGACGACTATCTCGCGGGTCACGCCGTGCGGGTCGGGCTTGCCGGCGAGCGCACGCCGCCGGCGATGCTGAGATCGCTCCTGCCGACCCTGCGGCTCGATATCGCGCATGAGACCGAACGGCTGCGCGATGCAGGCTTCGACAACCTCTGCCGGATGCGCGAAACTGCCGGTGTCGAGGAAAACGCCCGGGCTCTGTCGGGATTTCTCGGCTTGACGCAGGACGCGGCCCGACAGATCGCCGCGACAGATCATCTTTTTGCCGATTGAGGTTTCCTTATGGCCTACGACTACGACGACCAGAACATCTTCGCGAAGATCCTGCGCGCGGAAATTCCCAACAAGACCGTGCTCGAGACAGAGCATACGCTGGCCTTTCGCGACATCGCCCCGCAGGCACCGGTTCATGTGCTGGTGATCCCGAAGGGACCGTATGTGACCTACGACCATTTCGCCGCCGAAGCCTCGGATGCCGAAATTCTCGATTTCACCCGGACGCTGGCGAAGGTCTGCGCCATGGAAGGGGTGACGGCGGACGGACAGGACGGCAATCGCGTAATCGCGAATGCAGGACATCACGGCGTTCAGGAGGTGCCGCACATGCATGTGCACGTCCTTGGCGGGCGCATGCTCGGACGCATGCTTGCCCCTGCCTGACGCTTCGTGCGAACCCCTTCCCGAACCGGCGTTGCGCGGAACGTGCGAAGCGCCTTCCGCGTTATCGGCTTGCGGGCCTCAGGCGCGCCAGAAGAACCAGAAGGAACCGAGACATGCCCAACGATGCCGCGATAACGCTGAACGCGCCCCCGGAAGGTCTCGATCTCGCGACGCATGCCTTCTTTCTCGATTTCGACGGGACGCTTGTCGCGATCGCCCCGCAGCCCGATGCCGTGAGGCTCGCCCCCGAAACCGCCAGCCTCGTCGAGCGGCTTTATGACGCGACCGATGGCGCAGTGGCCATCGTGACGGGTCGGGCCCTGTCCGGTCTGCGGCCGCATCTGGGCCCTCTTTCGCTGGTGATCGCCGGCTCGCACGGACACGAAATCCACTGGCCGGGTGACGATATCCCCGGCGCGCCCGACCAGGCCGAGGAACTTTCCGCGGCACATGACATGCTGCGCCCCTTCGCCGAGTCCCGCGGCCTGAGGCTGGAGCGCAAGCCGGGGGCGGTTGCGCTGCACTACCGCAGCGCGCCAGAGCACGGCGGGGCAAGTCGCGATGCCGTCGACGCCGCGGTTGACGGCGACAGCGCGCTGCGCGCCATCCACGGCAATATGGTAAGCGAGGTGGCACTGACCCGCTCGGGCAAGGACGTTGCCGTTCGCGAACTGCTTAAATCCGCGCCGTTTCACTCGAAAACGCCGATCATGGTAGGCGATGACGTGACGGACGAAGACGGTTTCCGCGCCGCTTCCGAGACGGGAGGCTTCGGCCTGAGGATCGGAACGGCACAGACGACCGCGCGCTACCAGGTTGAAACCATGGACGATTTCCACCGCTGGCTGGCGAAGCTTCTGGCGGGCGTCCGTTAGAATGATGCCAATGACCGGAACCTTGACCTGCACCCCGTGTTCCTGTGATGTTCAGTCATGAGTTCAGAAGAGGTTTCCGAAACGGAGGCTGAGGCACCGCCTCGGTCGCCCCTTATTCATTCCGAGTGAGCCAGGATGTCAGAAAGACTTGTCGTCGTCTCCAACCGGATCCCCATGGGCGACCATCCGTCCGGCGGTCTCGTGGTCGCGCTGCACGATGCGCTGAGCGAGATCGGAGGGGTTTGGATCGGCGTGCACCCCGACCGCGTGGAAGACCCTCGGGATTCGGGCCTGTTCACGATCGCGGAGGAGCCCTACACCCGGCTCGGGGTCCATCTGAGCGAGGCCGAGTGGGAGACTTACTATCTGGGATTCTCGAATTCCGTGCTCTGGCCGATCTGTCACCGGCGGGTCGATCTGGTGGAGTTGAAACGCGAGTACGACGAGGGCTACCTCGCCGTGAATGCGCGCCTTGCCGGTCTCATCGCCAAGGAACTGAGGCCCGATGACTTGGTCTGGGTGCACGACTACCACTTCTTTCCCCTGGCTCAGGAATTGCGCAAGCTGGGCGTGAAGGCGAGGATAGGCTTTTTCCTTCACATACCCTTCCCTGCGCTCGGCGACCTTCGGGCGCTGCCGAACCCCGAGGATTTCGCGCGCTGGCTCGCCGCATACGACCTTGTGGGCTTGCAGACGAAATCAGACACGGCCCGCTGCCTCGAGATGTTCCGGTCCGATCCGAGGGCCGAGTTCCTGCCTGATGGCCGCATCAAGTTCGCCTCTTCCGAGGTCACCGTGCGCTCTTTCCCCATCGGCATCGACGTGAAGGCCTTCCGCTCGTCGGCCGAGGCGGACATGTCCGACAGCGCCTTCGGGCCCGACATGCTGGGCGATATCGTGATAGGGGTGGATCGTCTCGACTACTCGAAAGGCATCCCGACACGCTTCCATGCCTTCGGACGCTATCTCGAGCGGCGCACGAACAAGGACAGCAGGACCAGCCTGGTGCAGATCTCGCCGCCGACGCGCGAGGAGGTCGCCGCCTATCAGCAGATCCGCCAGGAGCTCGAAGAGATCGCCGGACATCTGAACGGCGAGTATTCCGAACTCGACTGGACGCCGATCCGCTACATTCACCGCTCGATCGACCGCGAAATCCTTGCCCAGCTCTACCGGCGCGCCCGCGCCTGCCTGGTGACGCCCTTCGCGGACGGGATGAACCTCGTGGCCAAGGAATACATCGCCGCCCAGGATCCCGAGGATCCCGGCGTGCTTGTCCTGTCACGTCTGGCCGGTGCCGCCGAGGCCATGGAAGACGCGCTGCTCGTCAACCCCTACGACATCGAGGAAATGGCCGAAGCCATCGAGACCGCCCTGACCATGTCCCGCGAGGAACGTCAGGCCCGGTACCGCGCCTGCTACGCCGCCGTCGAAGCCAGCGATATCGCGGTGTGGCGCAAGGACTTCCTGAACGTCTTCCGGAACGGGACACGCGGTCTGCGCATGTGGGACAGGAACGCGAACCACGACGATCCTGTCCCCGGCTGAGGCCTTATCTCCAGAGTGAGACGCAGGGGATTTTGGTTGTGTCGCATCGCTGTGCGTATTTGCGGGCGATCTCGCTGACTTCCTTGAGGATGCCCTCGGCGCTTTCGAGCTTGACGGGTTCGAGGCCGAGGCCGAGGAAGCGGTCGTTGGCCACGAAGAGCTCGTTCTCGGCGGCCTCGTTGCGCGGGTTGTCGAGATAGGCGATCTCGGCCCCCATCATGTCGTGGATCATCTGCGCCAGGTCGCGCACCCGGTGGGTCTCGGTCATCTGGTTGAGGATGTTGACCCGCTCGCCCGACTGCGGCGGGTTCTCCAGCGCCAGCTCGATGCAGCGGCAGGTGTCCTGGATGTGGATGAAGGCCCGCGTCTGGCCCCCCGTCCCGTGCACCGTCATCGGATAGTCGATCGCCGCCTGCATGATGAAGCGGTTCAGCACCGTCCCGTAATCCCCGTCGTAGTCGAAGCGGTTGATCAGCCGCTCGTCCATCCGCGTCTCGTCGGTCTGCGTGCCCCAGACGATGCCCTGGTGCAGGTCGGTGATCTTCACCCCGTCGTTCTTGTTGTAGAAGGCGAAGAGCAGCTGGTCCTGGCTTTTCGTCATGTGGTAGATCGAGCCCGGGTTGGTCGGGTAGAGGATCTCGGTCTCGGTCTCGCCCGCCGGCGTGTCCACCTTCACCTTCAGATAGCCCTCGGGGATCTTCATCCCCGCCGTGCCGTAGCCGTAGACCCCCATGGTCCCGAGGTGGATCAGATGCACGTCCAGGCCCGATTCAACGATCGCGGCCAGCACGTCGTTGGTCGCGTTGATGTTGTTGGACACCGTGTAGCGCTTGTGCGCCGAGGACTTCATCGAATAGGGCGCCGCGCGCTGCTCGGCGAAATGGATGATCGCGTCCGGCTTCTCGTCCTGGATCAGCGTCAGAAGCCGGTGGTAATGCTCGCCCACCGTGAAGTTGTGGAACTTGATCTCCTTGCCCGTCAGCTCCTTCCAGACCCGCAGACGCTCGCCCACCGGACGGATCGGCGTCAGGCTGTCGACCTCAAGCTCCAGGTCGATCTCGCGCCGGCTGAGGTTGTCCACGATGATGACCTCATGCCCGCGCTGCGACAGGTACAACGCGTTCGGCCACCCGCAGAAACCGTCACCCCCCAGTATGATAACCTTCATCGCCCGTAACTCCCAAGCCTCTGCCAGATTTGCGCCTGTATTGTCGAAACGGCCACGATTGGCAATTCAATATGGAACGACACACACAACACCCGGAAACAGGCCCTTGACCTCCCCCGCACCCGTCATTTTTCGTGCATCTCGCAACCGCGGCATCTAGAGCTTCGACGAAAAGTCCGGATGGAAACATGACAGAACAAGAGACCCGACGCAGACCCGACTGGATCGCCGCCGACTGGGGAACATCGAACCTGCGCCTCTGGCGGATGACCGCCGCGGGAAAGGTGCTCGGCCCCGTGCTGAACGGTCCCGGCATGGGCAGGCTGTCCCCCGGGGAATTCGAACCCTCCCTGCTGGAACTGCTCGAGGCCGACCTGCCGGAAAGCGGCAGCCTGACCGTGATCTGCTGCGGCATGGTCGGCGCGCGGCAGGGATGGAGCGAGGCGCGCTATCGCGCCGTCCCCTGCACACCGCCCGGTTTTGCCGAAGCGACGCCGGCCCCTGCCCGCGATCCGCGCCTGTCGGTCCGCATCCTGCCGGGATTGAGCCAGTCGACGCCCGCTGACGTGATGCGCGGAGAGGAAACCCAGATCGCCGGCTTTCTTGCGGCCGAGCCCGGATTTGACGGTGTGCTCTGCCTGCCGGGCACCCATTGCAAATGGGTCCATGTCTCTGCCGGCGAGATCGTGAGCTTCCGCACCTTCATGACCGGCGAGATCTTCGCCCTGCTCGCGGAACAGTCCGTGCTGCGCCATTCCGTTGCCGCGACCGAGTTCGAGCCGGCGCCCTTCGCGGAGGCCGTGGGCAGGGCGCTGTCCTCTCCCCAGGCGCTGGCGGGCGATCTGTTCTCGCTCCGCGCGGAAAGCCTGCTTGACGGGCTGGACCCGGCGGTGGCCCGATCGCGTCTGTCCGGCCTGCTGATCGGAGCGGAACTCGCCGCGGCGCGGCCTTACTGGCTGGGCCGGGACGTCGTCGTGATCGGTGCCAGCGGGATCGCGCGCTCCTATGCCGTCGCACTTTCCGGCCAGGGGTTGGCGGCGCGCACCACCGATGCCGAACAGGCGACCCTGCGCGGCCTTTGCGCCGCTTACGCCCAGATCGAGGAGACGAACGGATGAGCCGGGAAATCATCGCCATCCTGCGCGGCGTACGCCCGGACGAGTGCGAAGACATCACCGAGGCGCTGATCGCCGCCGGAATTACCCGCATCGAGGTTCCGCTCAATTCTCCGGGCCCGCTCGACAGTATCTCGCGGATGCGCGCGCTTGCCGGAAACCGCGCGATGATCGGTGCGGGCACGGTCCTGACGCCGCAGGACGTCGCCGAGCTGGCGCGGATCGGCGCGCAGTTCGTCGTCTCGCCCGACTGCAACGCGGACGTCATCCGCGCCACCAAGGTGGCCGGAATGCTTTCGTACCCGGGCGTCTTCACCGCCAGCGAATGCTTTTCGGCGCTGAGGGCGGGGGCGGACGGGCTGAAGTTCTTCCCGGCAGGCCAGCTCGGGCCGAAGGGGTTGTCGGCGTTGCGCGCGGTGCTTCCGCCAGATGTGCCGACCTATGCCGTCGGAGGTGTCGGGCCGCAGGATTTCGCGGACTGGTTCGCGGCCGGTGTCGCCGGCTTCGGTATCGGCTCCGCGCTTTACCAGCCGGGCCTTTCCGCCGCCGAGGTGGGCGAGCGCGCGCAGATGATGGTCGCGGCATATGACGCCGCCGCCGGCTGATGCACGGACCCTGTCACGCCCGGACGCCCCGCCACGCGCATTTTCCGCCCGTCAGGATCTTCTTGACCGGGATGCGCGGCCAGCCCTACTGTCATGAAATACTTTGTCGCGCGTAAAGATTTTGACCGGGATCGGCAATATCCGCCGCGCGGATCATTTGCGGAACCGACGCGCTGAAATCGGGGAACGGTCGCATGTCAGGCAAGTCAGGCAAGCGGATCAGGAACATGGAAGAGTTTGCCGAGGTCAGCGGCATCTCCCGGCCGACCCTGTCGAAGTATTTCCACGACCCGGAAAGCGTGAGGGCCTCGTCCCGCGAGCGGATCGAGACCGCGCTGGCGCAGTTCGACTACCGGCCCAACATCTTCGCCATGAACCAGAACCGCAAGCTCACGCGGACCATCGGCATCCTCGTGCCCTACCTCGCCGACCCGTTCTTCGCCGAGATGGTCAGAATGATCGAACGGCAATGCATCGACGCCGGCTATTGGCCCATCGTGTTCAGCGCGCATGGCGAGAAGGAACTGGAGAACAACGCGCTTTCGACGCTGCAGTCGCTGCGGCCGGCCGGCGCGCTGATCGCCCCGCTGGGGCGCAACTCGGACCTGCACGCCGTGGAAGAATTCACCCGCGAGGTGCCGACTGTCGTCTTCGACAGCAACGTCAAGGTGGGCAAGGCTTTCGTGGGTTCGAACAACTTCCATGGCATCCCGCTGATCGTCGATTATCTGTGCCGCACGGGCGAGCCGCCCTGCTTTCTTGAAATGCCCCCGGTCAATCCCAACGCCAACAAGCGGCGCGAGGCCTATGTGCAGGCGATGGAGCAGCTTGGCCACGAGCCGAAGGTGATCCGTGTCGAGGGCGGAAACTGGGATTTCGAACAGATCGGCCAGAGCGAGGGGACGCGCCTGATCGAGGCGCGCGCCCTGCCCTCCGACACCGTGCTTTGCAGCAACGACCGGCTTGCCATCGGCCTGCTTGCGGCGGCCTATCAGAAAGGACTTCGGGTGGGGCACGGACCCGGCTGCGCCCTGCGCGTGGCAGGCTACGACGATCACCCCTGGGCGCGGTTCACCTGCCCTCCGCTGACGACGGTATCGCAGGATTACAAGGCCATCACCGAACGCAGCTTCCAGACGCTTCTGGGCATCATCCGCGGGGAGAACGTGCCCGAGGAACGGCACGAGATCCTGTTCGAATGCCGTCTGGTTCTGCGCTCCTCGGCCTGAGCCGTCCGGAAAAAGCACGAGAAACGGGCACAATAATTTACGAGAGTAAACATCAAAGTTGACTTGTGACGTGATGTTACGTTAGTTGAGTCCTTACTGCGTCACCGTTCCAAAGGGAGGACAACGGATGGAACTCAGAAGCGCATTGTGCGGCGCGACCGCACTCGTTTCTATTGCCGCCTCGGCGGTCTTTGCCGAAGAAATTACCGTCGCTACCGTCAACAATGGCGACATGATCCGCATGCAGGGCCTGATGGGTGAATTCAACGCCCAGCATCCCGACATTACCGTGAACTGGGTCACCCTCGAAGAGAACGCGCTTCGCCAGCAGGTGACCACCGACATCGCAACCGGCGGCGGACAGTTCGACGTCCTGACGATCGGCACCTACGAGGTTCCGATCTGGGCCAAGCAGGGCTGGCTGGTGTCGCTGGACGACCTTCCCGAAGACTACGATGCGGACGACCTTCTGCCGCCGATCCGTGCGGGCCTCACCTACGACGGCTCGCTCTACGCGGCGCCCTTCTATGGCGAGTCCTCCTTCGTCAACTATCGCAAGGATCTTGCCGAAAAGGCCGGCGTGACGATTCCGGACGAACCGACCTGGGATGACATCAAGGCGGCCGCTGCCGCCATGCACGACCCGGACAACGGCGTGTACGGCATCTGCCTTCGCGGCAAGCCGGGCTGGGGCGAGAACACCGCCTTCATCACCACGATGGCGAACTCGTACGGCGCGCGCTGGTTCGACGAGGAATGGAACCCGCAGTTCGACAGCCCCGAGTGGAAGGCGACCCTGACGGACTATCTGGACCTGCTTCAGAACTACGGCCCTCCGGGAGCAAGCTCGAACGGATACAACGAGAACCTGACGCTGTCGCTGCAGGGACGTTGCGGTATCCGGATCGACGCCACGGTTTCCGCGTCCTCGCTGCTCGATCCGGCCCAGTCCGACGTCGCCGATCAGGTCGGCTTCACCTTGGCGCCTGATGCGGGCAAGGGAAAGCGAGCGAACTGGCTCTGGGCATGGTCTCTGGCGATCCCCACGTCCTCGCAGCACCAGGAAGCGGCGAAGACCTTCATCGACTGGGCGACCGACAAGGACTATCTCGCGCTCGTCGCCTCCAAGGAAGGCTGGGCGAACGTACCGCCGGGCACAAGGACCTCGCTTTACGAGAACCCTGAATATGCGGACCTTCCCTTCGCGAAGATGACGATCGACTCGATCAACGC
This sequence comes from Sulfitobacter sp. LCG007, assembly GCF_040801785.1. Lineage (NCBI taxonomy): Bacteria > Pseudomonadati > Pseudomonadota > Alphaproteobacteria > Rhodobacterales > Roseobacteraceae > Roseobacteraceae bacterium LCG007. Next base: position 3,577,228 of record NZ_CP161805.1, read on the forward strand.
CGCCGATCCGAACAACCCGACGGTCGATCCGGTCCCCTATACCGGCGTCCAGTTCGTCGCGATCCCCGAATTCCAGGGGCTTGGCACGGCAGTCGGACAGGAATTCTCTGCCGCGCTTGCGGGCCAGAAGACAGCGGAAGAAGCGCTCGCAGCCGCACAGGAGCTGGCTGAGGAAGCGATGATCGACGGCGGCTACAAGTAAGCCGGGATCCCCTTCGACGTTTTGCGGGGCGGCGACGTCCGCCCCGCCCTTGCCCGGACGGGCCTGTTCCGTCACCAGTTCTCCGAGTTCCCCACCCGGGCCAGAATGGCCCCGCAGTTCCCGCCATCGATTCTTCGGAGGAGCCAGGATGGCCACCCAAGCATCGCGCTCAGCCGCGCGCCTGATGATCTCTCCATCGGTGATCCTGCTGTTCTTCTGGATGGCGATCCCGCTTGCGACCACGCTCTATTATTCCTTCCAGCGCTATCAGCTCCTGAACCCGGAACGCTCCGGCTTCGTCGGCTGGCGGAACTATTCGCGCTTCGTCTTCTCTCCCGGTTTCGCCGGCGCGGTCAGCAACACGCTTGTCCTCGTGCTGGGCGTGCTGATCATCACCGTGGTGCTTGGCATCCTCATCGCGCTGCTGATCGACCAGCCGATCTGGGGCCAGGGGCCGGTGCGCATCCTCGTGATCTCGCCCTTCTTCATCATGCCCCCCGTCGCGGCGCTGATCTGGAAGAACATGTTCTTCAACCCCGCCAACGGGCTCTTTGCCGAGGCCGCGAAATTCATCGGGCTCGCGCCATATGACTTTCTGGGACAGGCGCCGCTCGCCTCGATCATCCTGATCGTGTCCTGGGAATGGCTTCCCTTCGCCACGCTGATCCTGCTGACCGCGCTGCAATCGCTCGACGGCGAGCAGCTAGAGGCGGCCGAGATGGACGGGGCTCCCGCGCTCAGCCGGTTCTTCTACATCATGCTGCCGCACATGAGCCGGGCGATCACCGTGGTGATCCTGATCCAGACCATCTTCCTGCTCGGCGTCTTCGGCGAGATCCTCGTCACCACCGGCGGCGGGCCGGGCACCGCGTCGACCACGCTGCCCTTCCTGATCTACAAGGAGGCCCTCCTCGACTTCGACGCCGGCACCGCCGCCGCCGGAGGCGTGGTGGCCGTCATCCTCGCAAACATCGTCGCCATCTTCCTGATGAAGGCGATCGGCAAGAACCTGGATTGAGGAGAGGACAATGGCACGCGCAGTCACGCCCGCCCGCAAGACGATCAACACGGCTGCCGCATGGACCGTCGCGCTGATCATCTTCTTTCCCATCCTCTGGACCGTCCTGACCAGCTTCAAGCCCGAGCCCGTCGCGGTGGCGTCGCCGCCGGTCTTCCTTGGCTTCGACTGGACGATGCAGAACTACAACGACGTGATCGAGCTGCGGGGCTACGGGCAGTTCTTCTGGAACTCGGTCATCATCTCGGTCGGCTCGACCCTTCTCGGGATGGTCATCGCGATCCCCGCCGCCTGGGCCATGGCCTTCGTCCACGGTCCGCGAACCAAGGACGTGCTGATGTGGATGCTGTCGACAAAGATGATGCCGGCGGCAGGCGTGCTGGTCCCGATCTATCTCATGGGCAAGTCGCTGGGCCTGATCGACACACGGTTCATGCTGACCATCGTGCTGATGCTCATGAACCTGCCGATCATCGTCTGGATGCTCTACACCTACTTCCGCGAGATCCCCAACGACATCCTCGAGGCCGCGCGGATGGACGGCGCAAGCCTGTGGAACGAGATCGTCTATGTCCTGACGCCGATGGCGGTCCCGGGCATCGCCTCGACCCTCCTGCTCAACGTGATCCTGGCCTGGAATGAATCCTTCTGGACGCTCAACCTTACCTCGTTCGAGGCGGCGCCGCTGACCAAGTTCATCGCCGGCTTCTCGTCGCCGCAGGGACTGTTCTACGGCAAGCTATCGGCCGCCTCGGTGATGGCGATCGTTCCGATCATGATCCTCGGCTGGTTCAGCCAGAAACAACTCGTCCGCGGCCTGACCTTCGGCGCGGTGAAGTAGGGAAGCCAAACATGGGACGCATACAGCTCAAAGACGTCAAGAAATCCTTCGGCGATGTCACGGTCATTCCGCCCCTGAACCTCGAGATCGAGGACGGAGAGTTCGTGGTCTTCGTCGGACCCTCCGGTTGCGGCAAGTCCACGCTCCTGCGCCTGATCGCCGGGCTCGAGGACGTGAGCGGCGGCCGGATCGAGATCGACGGCGCGGACTCCACCCGCCTTCCCCCGGCAAAGCGCGGACTGGCGATGGTGTTCCAGTCCTATGCGCTTTACCCGCACATGTCGGTGCGAAAGAACATCGCATTCCCGATGAAGATGGCCGGCGTGCCGCAGGATGAGCAGGACCGCCGCATCGCCGATGCGGCCCGCGCGCTGAACCTGGCCGATTATCTCGACCGCCGTCCCGGCCAGCTTTCAGGCGGCCAGCGCCAGCGGGTCGCCATCGGGCGGGCCATTGTGCGCGAACCTTCGGCCTTTCTCTTCGACGAGCCGCTGTCGAACCTCGACGCTGCGCTGCGGGTGGGGATGCGGATGGAGATTTCGGAACTGCACGAAAAGCTCGCGACCACGATGATCTACGTCACGCACGACCAGGTCGAGGCGATGACCATGGCCGACAAGATCGTGGTGTTGCGGGCGGGTCATGTCGAACAGGTGGGCAGCCCGCTCGAGCTTTACCGCCGGCCGCGCAACCTGTTCGTCGCCGGCTTCATCGGCTCGCCTAAGATGAACCTGCTGAACGGGCCGGAAGCGGCCAGGTATCAGGCCAAGACCATCGGCATTCGCCCCGAGCATATCTCGGTCGCGGCCGGAGGGGGCACCTGGACGGGTACGGTAGGCGTCTCCGAACACCTCGGCTCGGACACCTTCTTTCACGTCAATGTCGACGGTCTGGCCGAGCCACTGACCGTGCGGGCGGGAGGCGAGATCGACCTCCATCACGGCGACACGATCCATCTCATTCCGAACGAGGAGCATCTGCACCGGTTCGACGACAAGGGACTGCGTATGAAATGAAGAGACTCGAGAACAAGGTCGCGCTTGTAACCGGTGGTGCACGGGGCATCGGACGCGCGATCTGCGAGGCCTATGCCCGCGAAGGCGCCAGAGTTGCCGTCGCCGACCTGCTCGAGCGGGATGCGACGGAGACCGCCTCGGCACTCGGATCGCAGGGCATGGCGGTGCGGATGGACGTGACCGATCCCGGGTCCATCCGTGCCGGTGTCGATGCCGTGGCGAGCGCCTGGGGTGGCATCGACATCCTCGTGAACAATGCCGGCATCTTCAACATGGCTTCCATCGACAGGATCACGCCCGAAGACTACCGCCGGCAATATGACGTGAATGTCGGAGGCACGATCTTCGCGATCCAGGCCGTCGTGCCGCTGATGAAGCAGCGCGGTGGCGGCGCCATCATCAATTTCTCGAGCCAGGCCGGGCGCCGGGGCGAGCCCAATATCGCCATCTATTGCTCGAGCAAGGCGGCGGTGATCTCGCTGACCCAGTCGCTGGCGCTGGAACTTGCGGGCGATAACATCCGGGTAAACGGGATCGCTCCGGGAGTCGTGGATACGCCGATGTGGGATATTGTCGACGCCCAGTTCGCCGAGTACGAGAACAAGCCCAAGGGTCAGAAGAAACGCGAGGTCGGGGCGGCGGTGCCGCTCGGACGCATGGGCGATCCGGCCGAAATCGCCGACCCCTGCGTTTTCCTCGCCTCCGACGAGGCACGTTACATCACCGCGCAGACGCTGAACGTCGACGGCGGAAATTGGATGAGCTGATGACCACGCTAGCAAAACTGTCGAACGCCACGCTGGAGGATCTTCCGGACAAGGTGGCGAGGCCGCACTACGACCGTGCGAAGCTGACCCCCGGGATCGTGCATATCGGACTTGGCAACTTCCATCGCGCGCATCAGGCATGGTATCTCCATCGCCTCATGCAGAACGGCGAGGCGCATGACTGGGCGATCATCGGCGCGGGCGTCCGACCCTTCGACGAGGCGCAGCGAAAGCGGCTGGCGGCGCAGGATTATCTCACCACCCTGATCGAGCTGGACCCGGCCGGGACCTCCGCGGAGGTCGTCGGCTCGATGATCGATTACGTTCCCATCGAAGAAGGCAACGGTCCCCTGATCGCGCAGATGGCCGACCCGGCAATTCGCATCGTCGCGCTGACCGTGACCGAGGGCGGGTACTACATCGATCCTGTCTCCAAGCAGTTCGACGCCGACCATCCCGATATCCGCCATGACGCCTTGAACCCGCGCAGGCCCGGCACCGCCTTCGGGGCAATGGTGGCTGCCTTGAAGCAGCGCCGCGATGCCGGTACAGGCCCGTTCACCTGCCAGAGCTGCGACAACCTGCAAGGCAACGGCGCGATCCTGCGGCAGACCGTCGTCGGGCTGGCGCGGCTGTCGGACCCGGACCTGGCCGACTGGATCGACGCGCACTGCAGCTTCCCGAATTCGATGGTGGATTGCATCGTCCCGGCCACCGGGCCGAAGGAACTGGCCCTGGCGCAGGAATTCGGCATCGACGACGCGGCGCCCGTCACGCATGAGAACTTCCGCCAATGGGTGATCGAGGACGACTTCTGCGCCGGCCGCCCGGACTGGGACAAGGCCGGCGCGACGTTCTCGGATGAGGTCCAGGCCTACGAGGCGATGAAGATCCGCATCCTGAACGGCGGCCATCAGGTCATTTCCGACCCGGGAGAGATCCTGTCGGTCGAGACCATCTCGGGCTGCATGGAACATCCGCTGATCGGCGCGCTGTTCCTGAAGGTGGCACGGGAAGAGATCGTCCCCCATGTGCATCCCGTTCCGGGCATGATGCCGCTGGCCTATGTGGCGCTGATCGAGCAGCGCTTCGCCAATCCGAAGATCGTGGACACCACACGCCGGGTCGCCTTCGACGGCTCGTCGCGCCATACCGGCTTCATCCTGCCCGTGATCCGCGACGCTATCGGGAAGGGGACGCCCTACGAGGGTCTTGCGCTGACCGAGGCGCTATGGGCGCGGATGTGTCAGGGCACGCGCGAGGACGGCTCGGAGATCGCGCCGAACGATCCCTTCTGGTCCGACCTGCAGGAAGCCGCCGGAAAGGCGCGGACCGATCCCGAAGCCTGGCTTCGCCAGCGGCAGTACTACGGCGATCTGGCGGAGGATGCGGAATTCGTGAAGACCTTCAGCCGATGGCTTGCGATGATCTGGGCCGACGGGACAGAAGCCGCGATCAGCGCCTACGTTTCATCCTGACGGACAGACCTCGGGTACGTTCCGGTCCTCGGCGCAGCGCACTTCCCGGCGATGCGCCGGTTTGACGGTTTGTAAGGCATTCTACGGCAAAAGCTCGCGCTATCATGCGCGGCCTGCGAAAACTGTCCACGGCAATCTCGGCACTCACGCTGACGGGCGCGGCCTGTGCGGCCGCGGAAGATCATTCGGTCGATTTCGCCATCTGCACGGGCCGTCTCTCTGCGCTGCTCGAACATCAGTGGCTGATGGCGGATGCCGGCGCTCAGAGAACCGAGGCGCTGCGCGCCGTGATGATCGACCTTCTCGACGTCTCGACACCCTCGGAAAAGGCATCGCGCAACCTCGGCATCCGGATCGAGGCCAAGATGGCCCATGCTCAATTGCTGACCCTCGCCACATTCAACGATGACCCGGCCGAGGCCGCCTGGGCGCGAAGGCGCGCGGACACGGCCATAGCAGCCTGCGCCGGGCTGCTTCTGGGGTAGTTTCGCAAAGCGGCGGAATTCTCTCTGCTTTCATGAACATCGCCTTGGCCGTCCGGAAATGCACGTATCAGGTGTAAAATCGAGCTGATACGCGACAACCGGCGTGATGCGAGCGCTCAATTTTAAGGCGAATTGGGGCACTCTGCCCAATCAGGCATCACTCCTACAAAAACACGCCCGCGCAGATGTGGTGGAAGTTACGGCCTGCAACGATTCAGGAGCACAAATGGGCGGCCGGGGCTGATAACCGGGCTTAATCATACGGTGCTGCCGGATTACCACGCGTGGTGGCGCCGTACTTCGCAAATTGATGCGTGCGCGAGACAGGGGGGGGGCGATGCGCGACATGCCGAGACCCTTTTGCACGTCGACAAGAGGACAAACGAAATGTCGAAGATTCTGAGCACCACCGCCGCGACGGTCTTGGTCATGGCCGGGCTTCCGGCGATGGCCCAGGACGTTTCCTGCCCGATCAAGGTCGGGGTACTGCATTCCCTTTCCGGAACGATGGCGATTTCCGAGACGACGCTGAAGGACACCATGCTGATGCTCGTCGATCAGCAGAACAAGAAGGGCGGGCTGATGGGATGCGATCTCGAAGCGGTGGTCGTCGATCCCGCCTCTGACTGGCCGCTTTTCGCAGAAAAGGCGCGCGAGCTGATCTCGGTCCACGAAGTCGACGTGATCTTCGGCAACTGGACCTCGGTCAGCCGCAAGTCCGTGCTGCCCGTGATCGAAGAGCTGAACGGCCTGCTGTTCTACCCGGTTCAGTACGAGGGCGAAGAGTCCTCGAAGAACGTCTTCTACACCGGGGCCGCGCCAAACCAGCAGGCGATCCCGGCGACGGATTACTTCATCGACGAGCTTGGCGTCGAGAAGTTCGCGCTGCTCGGCACCGACTACGTCTATCCGCGCACCACCAACAACATCCTCGAGTCCTACCTGAAGTCCAAGGGCATCGCCGAAGAGGACATCTTCGTCAACTATACGCCCTTCGGCCATTCCGACTGGTCCAAGATCGTCGCGGATGTCGTGGCCCTTGGCGCGGACGGCAAGAAGGTGGGCGTGATCTCGACCATCAACGGCGACGCCAATGTGGGCTTCTACAAGGAGCTGGCCGCGGCGGGCGTCTCAGCGGACGACATCCCGGTCGTGGCATTCTCGGTCGGGGAAGAGGAGCTTTCGGGCCTCGACACCACCAACCTCGTCGGCCATCTGGCGGCATGGAACTACTTCATGTCCGCCGATACGCCGGAAAACGCCACCTTCATCGACGAATGGCATGCCTTCATCGGCGATGACAGCCGCGTGACCAACGACCCGATGGAGGCCCACTACATCGGCTTCAACATGTGGGTGAACGCCGCAACGGCAGCCGGGACAACCGACGTCGACGCAGTGCGCGAGGCGATGTGGGGCCAGGAATTCCCGAACCTGACCGGCGGTACCGCCGTGATGGGCGTGAACCACCACCTGTCCAAACCCGTGCTGATCGGCGAGATCCAGGCGGATGGCCAGTTCGACATCGTATCCGAGACCGATCCGGTTCCGGGCGATGCATGGACCGACTACCTGCCGGAATCCGCGGTGCTCGAATCCGATTGGAAGGATCTCGAATGCGGCATGTACAACACCGAGACGAAGACCTGCGTGCAGATCAAGTCGAACTACTGAACTGAGCGGCGCGGGGGCCGAAGGGTCCCCGCCCCCATCTCCGGCCCGGAGCAGGCATGACACGTACCCTTTCAATGCTTCTCGCCGGCGTGCTGGCGATCTGCGCGACAGTCGCCGGCGCGCAGGACGCGCCCGGAAGCGAGATCCAGTCCCTGCTTCAGAACCACCGCGAGATCATCGAGAAATCGTCGCGGACCACCATTCAGCCGGCCATCGACGCGCTTGCCGACAGCGGCCTTCCCGCCGCGCGAGACGTTCTCGAGAAATGGCAGGCCCGAGAGATGTGGCAGGACGAGGAGACCGGGCTTTTCTACTTCGTCGAGGAAGCGGGAAAGGATGCCGAAGGGACCTCGCTTCTTTCCCTCGTCGATATCGCGACCGGCGGCGAGGTCGCGACCGTTCCCGCCAGCCGGATGGACCAGCTGAAACCGAACAGCGGGATCCGCGCGCTGATGGGCGCGGCATTGGTGCGTTTCCAGTTGAAGGATCCCGACGCGGCGGTGCGCTCCGGCGCGCTGGCGGCGATCGAGCGCGACCCGCAGGACTCCCATCTGGCGACCCTTCGACGGGCACTCGAAGGCGAGGATGATCCGCAGATCGCTGCCCGCATGGAGCGGCTGGAACGTCTGATGACGATACGCTTCGGCGCAGATGACGCCGAGAAGATCGCGGCCATAGAAAGCGTGCATGGCGATCTGGCCGTGGATGTGCGCGCGACGCTGAACCCGCTTCTCGTGACGCGCCTGATGGCCGCCGAAGGCGACGTGCCCGAGGTGCCGGCGCTGGCCGACGTGCTGAAGCCGGACACCGAAGAGCTGTCCCGCGACGCCGCCTACGAGGTGCTTGTCGCCGAAGGGCTGGCCCCGCCGCGCATCAGCATCGCCGACCAGAAGGCCGCACTCATCGCGAATATCGAGGACGGCAAGGTGGCGGGGATCGAGGTGGCCAGCCTTGGGACCGACGCCGCACGAGACACGGCCTACGAGGCGCTGGTGAACGCCGGAACCGTCCACGCCGCCGCCACGGAAAGCGAGATCGATGCCATTCTCGACGCCTTCTCCTTCTTCACCGTCTATACCGCCGCCTCGCCCGAGGTCGCCGCCGCCGCGGCAGAGGCGCTGCGCTCGATCGACACGAAACTGATGCTGAACCAGTTCCTCGACCTGACGCTGGACGCGATGTCGCTGGCGTCGATCTACTTTCTAGCTGCCATCGGGCTTGCGATCACCTTCGGGGTCATGGGCGTCATCAACATGGCGCATGGCGAGTTCATCATGATGGGCGCCTATACCGGCTACGTGGTGCAACTGCTGATCCCGGACCGGACCTTGTCGATCATCGTCGCCCTGCCGCTTGCCTTCGCAGTTACTTTCGCGGCGGGGGTCATCATGGAACGGCTGGTGATCCGCTGGCTCTATCACCGTCCGCTCGAGACACTGCTTGCGACCTTTGGCATTTCGATCGCGCTGCAGCAGATCGCCAAGAACATCTTCGGCACCCAGGCCCGTCCCCTGACCGCGCCCGACTGGCTCGACGGATCGCTGGTACTGAACGACATAGTCGCGATCAGCTACATCCGCATCGCGATCTTCGTTCTGGCGCTGCTCTTCCTCGTGTTGTTCCTCTTCCTCATGAACCGCACCCGGCTGGGCCTCGAGGTCCGCGCGGTGACACAGAACGCGCGCATGGCCGGGTCCATGGGCATCAATCCCGACCGGATAAACATGCTGACCTTCGGCCTCGGCTCCGGCATTGCCGGGATCGCCGGCGTGGCCATCGGGCTTTACGCAAAGGTCACATCGGAGATGGGGCAGGACTACATCGTGCAATCCTTCATGACCGTGGTCGTCGGCGGTGTCGGCAACATCTGGGGCACTCTGGTCGGGGCGACGCTGGTCGGCACGACGCAGAAGGGGATCGAATGGCTGAACCCGTCGAACACGCTGGCGGCGCAGACCTACATGATCCTGTTCATTATCCTCTTCATCCAGTTCCGCCCGAGAGGCATCATCGCCCTCAAGGGCCGGGCAGCGGAGGCGTGAGATGACCGATACCGCGCTCGGGCCCGCCGGTATGCGCCGCCCCTTCGTCAGCCGCCACCCGTCCGTGCTGATCTTCCTCCTCTGCCTCGCCGCCTTCACGCTGGGCATCACACTCCTGTCGGAAGGGTTCGGCATCGGCGCCATCTCCACCAGTTTCGTCAAGACGCTGGGCAAGACGCTCTGCCTCTGCCTGGTCGCCCTGGCGATGGATCTGGTCTGGGGCTATTGCGGCATCCTTTCGCTGGGTCACATGGCCTTCTTCGGAATCGGCGGCTACGCCATCGGCATGTGGCTGATGTACGCCCGAACCCGGATCATCGTGGTCGACAGCCTTTCCGCCGCCGTCCTGCCCCCGACGCCGCAAGAGATATCCGACGGGATCGCGACGCAGATCTTCGGGGTCGTGGGCGCCTCCGAACTGCCTCCGATATGGGCCTTCGCGCATTCGCTGCCGCTGCAACTCGCCGCCGTCGTGCTGGTGCCGGGACTGCTGGCCCTTGTCTTCGGCTGGCTCGCCTTCCGCAGCCGGGTGACAGGCGTCTACCTGTCGATCCTGACCCAGGCGATGACGCTGGCGCTTTCTCTGTACCTCTTCCAGAACGACAGCGGGCTGCGCGGCAACAACGGTCTATCGGGTCTGCAGAACCTGCCCGGCCTCGGACAGGTCCCCCAATCCGTCATATCGATCTGGTTCTTCTGGGCTTCGGCCTTTGCCCTTGGCGCGGGCTATCTCCTCTGCGCCTGGCTGGTGTCGGGCAAGTTCGGATCCGTGATCCGCGCCATCCGGGACGACGAGGCGCGGGTGCGCTTTCTCGGCTACCCGGTCGAGGGCTTCAAACTTGTGGTCTTCACCTTGACCGCCATCATCGCGGGGATCGCCGGGGCGCTCTACTATCCGCAGGCGGGCATCGTGAACCCCGCCGAAATGGCACCCATCGCCTCGATCTACCTCGCGGTCTGGGTCGCCATCGGCGGGCGCGGGCGGCTTTACGGGGCGGTGATCGGTGCCGCCTTCGTGTCGCTGCTGTCGACCTGGTTCACCGGGGGGCAGGCGCCCGACCTCGTGCTCGGCCCTCTGCGGGTTGAATGGGTCGACTGGTGGACCGTGCTGCTGGGCCTGTCATTCGTGGTCGTCACGCTCTTTGCGCCCAAAGGCATCGGAGGCCTTGTCGATCTGATATCGGAGAGGCGTTCGCCCGACCGCCACGGCGCGGACCTCGGCCCCGAACCCGGCGCCCTGCGCGAGAAGGAGGCAGAGCAATGACGACGCTGCTAGAGGTCTCCGGCGTTTCGGTCTCGTTTGACGGCTTCAAGGCGATCAACAACCTGTCCTTCCAGATCGCCGAGCGCGAGTTGCGCGCGGTGATCGGGCCTAACGGGGCCGGAAAGACGACCTTCATGGACATCATCACCGGCAAGACGCGGCCGAACGAAGGCCGCGTGATCTACGGCGACAAGGGTGCGTCGCTGCTGTCGATGTCGGAAAGCAGGATCGCGCAGGCAGGTATCGGGCGCAAGTTCCAGCGCCCCACCGTATTCGAGGACCAGAGCGTGCTCGACAATCTCATGATGGCGTTGAAAAAGGCGCGCGGGCCGTTCGCGGTGCTGTTCTTCCGGCCGACCCCGCAGGATCACGCCAGGGTCGAAGAACTGGCTGCCGAAATCGGACTGTCCGCCGCGCTTCACCGCAAGGCAGGAGAGTTGAGCCATGGCCAGAAGCAATGGCTCGAGATCGGGATGCTGCTGGCCCAGGAACCGCAGCTTCTGCTGGTCGACGAACCCGCCGCCGGCATGACGCCGGCCGAGCGCGAACATACCACGGACCTGCTGAAGGAGGCGGCCAGGACCCGCGCGGTCGTCGTCGTCGAGCATGACATGGAGTTCGTGCGAAGGCTCGACTGCAAGGTGACCGTCCTTCACGAAGGCTCGGTTCTTGCCGAGGGGTCCATCGACCATGTCACCCGCAACGAGAAAGTCATCGAGGTCTACCTTGGGCGCTGAAATCCTGAAGCTCGAAGGGCTGACGCTGCATTACGGCGGCAGCCAGATCCTCAACGGCATCGACCTGAGCGCGGCGAAGGGAGAGGTCACCTGTGTGATGGGCACCAACGGCGTCGGCAAGACCAGCCTGCTCAAGGCGATCTCGGGCACACATCCCCGGTCCGGGGGCACATATACGCTGGACGGCGAGGCCTTGGGCCGGATCCCCGCCCATGCACTGGCGCAGAAGGGCGTGGGCTACGTGCCGCAGGGCCGGGACATCTTTCCGCTGATGACGGTGCGTGAGAACCTCGAGACAGGGTTCGCCTGCCTGCCGAAGTCCGAGCATTTCGTGCCGGACGAGATCTTCGATCTCTTCCCCATCCTCAAGGAATTCCTCGGGCGACGCGGCGGCGACCTGTCAGGAGGACAGCAGCAGCAGCTCGCCATCGCGCGCGCGCTGATCGCCAAGCCGAAGCTGCTGCTGCTCGACGAGCCGACCGAGGGCATCCAGCCCAACATCATCCAGCAGATCGGCCGGGTGATCGAACATCTGCGCGAAAGGGCCGAGATGGCGATCGTCCTGGTCGAGCAGTACTTCAGCTTCGCCTACGACCTCGGCGACGCTTTCCATGTGATCGAGCGCGGCGCCGTCAAGCTGAGCGGACGCAGGGGCGAGATCGACCGCGAAAGGCTTCTGGCCAGCGTGTCGGTCTGAAACGCGCGGACAAGGCGTCTTCGTCCGGGCATGGCTCGCGCGTCACGATCAGGCCGCTCAGACGATCCCGCTGGTGCCGGGCGCTTTGGCAGGACGCTATTCCGACACTCGCCGGCGGCATCCCGGGAGACGGTAGCTACTGTCCGGTTCCACATCCGTGCGGAACACGGTTTCAAAAGGCCATCGCCGAACTCGAAGCCGCTGGCGAACTAAACCGGACCGTGGCCGCCGCCAAGCTCGAGCGAGCCATGTGCGGAAACGCTAGGCAATATCGGAGGCGGATGGATGGGGAAGAGGATCAGGAAAATCTCGTCGCAAAACCCGGTCCACCTGATCGGTGAATTTTTCCGTATCGAGGAAGTAGTTTGGGTAAGCGCGCCGAAGCGCGTTAATATTGTCGACCGAGACCAGAACCACCTGAATTGATGAGCCGTCTGGCACAGCACTTTCCATCTCGGTATATTGGGCGTTTGCAACCTCCGACTCTCGCGCCTTGTATTGTGCAACTGTAATTTTCCCTGGCGCCGGGTCCGGCTCTAATCTCAGCAGGAAGTATTTTGCGCCTTTGACCTTCGACACGTGCTCAATTGTCGTGTTGTAGGCCATGAGCATCTCACTAACATGGAGCTTAGCAGCGAGCTCCTCAATTTCGCTGGCGAGTTTTTCCTTGTCCGTGGGCGTACCAGGCACCGGATTGCAGCCTTCAATTGCTGCTATTGCCGAACCCATGAGCGCAAAAAATCGAAGCCAATCTTCGTCACCTTGGCTTGATTTTAGCGCCTGCTTGGTGAAGATGCCGACTGCCTCGACGGCTGTTGCCCAAGCATGCTGTAACTGCGAACGTATTTGGATTTCGACTTTAGTCCCATCGTAGGCAGACGTAGCCGCCGTTCCACGGTACTCGTAGACAAGATGGTGGCAACGGTAGCCTTCCGGCTTGGGTTGGGTGATGTAGTCCTTTTCGCCCCGGAACTTGTGGTCAAACCTGCTCTCTTTGTAACGTTTAACTAGACGGCGGACGTCCCTGACGTTCTTCAAAACCGCCCTACAGCCTGCGATGTCTTGCATCTGGCTCATTCGCATCGTCGGCTGACGAGAAAGTTTTGCATGGATAGATTCTAGACGCTTGATGCGCTGCGCTACGATGACCGTACGTTCTATCTTGCGGGCCCGATTTCGCAGAGTGATCTGGAACGTGTTCAGCGGGTAGCTATGGGCCGAGCGCCAGTTGTTAATGACCTTGAGCGCACTGACACCCTCATTTGTGCTAACAGGGAAATCAATCTTCGCCAAATGACGGCCGGCTCCGTCAATCTCTCCTTTATCGTATTCGGGAACTGCCCAGTCCATTCCGCACCCATCTGCCGCTCGCTGAATTGGCTAGCACAGTTCTGTAGGGTTGGGTATGCCAAATATAACAATGCCTATCAAACAGCCCTCAGTTCCAGCCGCCCGGCTCCTGTTCGGGATCGAGCGGAGGGATTTCGATCCGGTCGAGGTTCTCCTGCGTCAGGTCCTTGCGCGGCAGGTATTCCGGCAGGAATCTCCGCAGGTAGGTCACCGCACATGCCGTGCCCTCGCGGCGGTATTCGTCGGTGATCGAGCCGTGATGACCATAGGACAGCGACCATATCCCGTCCATCGCCGCGGCCGCGACCTCGAGATGCCGGGCCAGATCGGGCATCGGCTGCATGTCGAAATAGGCCTCGAACATCCGCGCCCTGCTTCGGGCGAGCCGGGCGTTCCCGGCGAAATCGGCATTGCGCACGGCGACCGAAACCCCTGCCCCCAGGAACAGGCGCAAGGCGGCGGGCCGACTGTTCTGGAACGCGGCCGCCTGGATGTGCTTCATCTCCAGAAGCTCTTGCCAGCTCTTCGGCTCCGGATCGGTCAACGGCCGGATGGAGCGCTGGTAGATCTCTTCGTTGAAACGCCGGGCGAGCGCGACGAAGACCGCATTGCGATTGGGAAAGAAGTAATAGACCGAAGCCAGGGAGACTTCGGCGACCTCGGCGATCTGGGCAAGGCTGATATCCTCGTCCACGTCCCGCGACAGAAGGGATTCCGTCGAATCCAGCAGCAGGTTGTAGCGCTCGACGCCCCGCTTGCGCATGGGCCGGTTCTGGACCTTGGGATCCCCGATGATCTGAGACGTGTCCAAATTCCTGCTTTCGTTACCTGTGCGCCACCAGTCTATGTGCCGTGCCATGACGCGGCAAGGCCGCAACGCCGCGTGGAAAAGGGCCGCCAGATGGGCGGCCCCCTGAAACTGGTCCGAGACCGGCGCGTCCTACTGCAAAAGCCAGTTCGTCCAGCGCTCGCGCAATTCGTCGCGATGCGCGCCGATCCATTCGAAATCCGGATCGACCAGAAGTTCGTAATTGTCGGGATAGGTGGCATACAGCTTCTGTTCTTCTTCGGGCAACTGGCTGAGACCGATCGTCGAGGATGTGGCATAGCCGACCGCCTGGATGAAGCCGGGATGGCCGTCGGCGGCGCCATAGAAATAGTCGATGAACTTCATCGCGCCTTCGGGGTTCGGCGACCCCTTGAGCACGGCAAGATATCCGGTGTCCCGGATCGCGCCGTCCCATGCCATCGCAAAGGGAGCACCGTCCTGAAGAACCTTCAGCGCGCGGCCGGAATAGGCCATCGTCATCGCGACTTCGTTGTCGCGCATGATCTGCTGGACCTGATTGCCGGTTTTCCACCAGACGGCGATATGCGGGCGGATCTCGTCAAGCTTGGCATATGCCCGGTCGAGGTCGAGAGGGTAGAGGTCTTCCTTGGCGACACCGTCCGCCAGCAAGGCAACGGTCGGCAGCCACCAGTCCCGGTCGCCGGTATCGGGAAGGCCGCGCGGTCCGGGGAAGTTCTCGACATCCCAGAAATCGGCCCAGCTCGTCGGCGCGTTCCCGGCGTAGGTTTCGGTATTGTAAGTCAGGACCATGCCGCCCGTCGTCCGCGCGATCCCCTTCGGCTGGCAGGCCCCGGGAAGCGCGAACTCCTTCACGTTTTCAAGCGTGTCGCAGGGAATGTCCTCGAGCATGTCCGCCTTGCCGACAAGGTCGGGCCCGGTGGCGGTGACGATGTCGAATTCGACCTCTCCGGTGCGGACCATGCCTTCCGCCCTGGCCCACTGGTCAGGAACTTCGATGTCGAAGGGAATGACCTCGGTGCCCGAAGCCTCGGTGAAGGGCTGATAGAAATACTCTTCCATCATGTTTCGCATCAGACCGCCGGTGGTGGCGATCACGATCTCGTCGGCCGAGGCGGCCGTGCCGCTCAGCAGGGTCAGCGCCAGTGTCGCGCCGGCCAGTCCTTGGGTCTTTCTCATGAGTCTCTCCATGTCGGTGATACGTCTTGTTTCTTTTTCTTGATCTTGCGGCTCATGTCTCCGTCACGGGCATGCGCCGGGAATCCGCCACCCGCCGCAATATTGCCGCGGCAAGCAGGACGAATACGGATACGCCGGTCAGCAGCACCGCGATCGCGGGAATGATCGGCGTCAGGTTCTGTTCGATGTTGTCGAACATCATGCGTGGCAATGTCTTGTCGCGGATCCCGGCCAGGAAGAACGAGATGACGGGTTCGTCGAAGGACAGGATGAAGGCAAACAGCCCTCCTGACAGCACGTTCGGCATGATCATGGGCAGCGTCACAAGCCGGAATGCGTCGAAGCGCGAGGCCCCGCAGCTCATCGCCGCGTCTTCAAGGGTCGCGTCCACCGAGCTGAGCGCGGCGGCGATGGTGAAGACCGCGAAAGGCATCGCGATGATCGAATGCGCCAGCACATAGCCCGTGATCGTGCTTGAAAGTCCGGTCTGGCGGAAGAAGAGATAAAGCGCCACGGCAAGCGCGATATGCGGGACCACGATGGGCGCGATCAGCATCGCCTGGAACAACGTGCCCAGCCTGCCTGCGCCCCGCATGAGCGCATATGTCGCCATCGTCGCGATGACCGAGGTCGTGATCGCCGTGAGAACCGCGATCTTCAGCGAGAACGATGTCGCGGCCATCCAGCGGGAGTTTCCGAAGAACGCACCGAACCAGCCCAGAGTGAAACCCTCGGGCGGAAAGGTCAGGTAGTCCGGTTCGCTGAATGCCATCGGCAGGATGACGATGATCGGGGCGAGAATGAAGAAGAGGACCGCATAGACATAGGCGTTCAGCAGCAGCCTGCGCGGATCGACGGCGAGTTTCACAGCTGCCCTCCCAGCATCCGGTCGAACCGGAACAGCTTGCTGAAGATCAGCGTGATGGCGGTGACGAAGATCGTCAGCACGCCGACGAGGGCGGCCGCGAAGGGCCAGTCGAGGAACTCGCGAAGCTGCTGCGAGATCAGCGTTGCGATCATCATTTCCTGGGGCGACCCCAGCAGAGCGGGGGTGATGAAATAGCCGAGCGCCGTCAGGAACACGAGGATCAAGCCGCCCAGCACGCCCGGCATCGCCAAGGGCAGCGTCACCTCGCGGAAGCGCCGCAGCGGGCCAGCGCCGCAAATCGCCGCCGCGCGCCCGTAATCGACGGGAATGTTGCGCAGCGCGCCATAGATC
This sequence comes from Sulfitobacter sp. LCG007, assembly GCF_040801785.1. NCBI lineage: Bacteria > Pseudomonadati > Pseudomonadota > Alphaproteobacteria > Rhodobacterales > Roseobacteraceae > Roseobacteraceae bacterium LCG007. The sequence goes on from NZ_CP161805.1 coordinate 3,594,005, forward strand.
GGCAGCACCATGAACGGCATCAGCACATGCGTCATCGCGATCACCACCGCGCCCTTGGTGTAAAGCAGACGGACCGGCTCGGAGGTGATGCCGACGAACTGGAGCGCGTCGTTGATGATCCCGTTGCGCTGCAACAGGACGGCCCAGGCCGCAGTTCTCACGAGCACCGATGACCAGAAGGGCAGCAGAACGCACGCCGTGATGAAAAGCGCCATCGGTCCGCTTGACGATACCATCGCCATCGCGACCGGAAAGGCCAGCACAAGCGACAGACCCGCCACGAGCACCGCGATCCAGAGCGTCCGCAGCAGGACCTTGGCATAGACCGGATTGTCGAGGATCCGGACGTAGTTTCCAAGGCCGGGCTCCGGCTCGACGACGGACAGCGACAGCAGGCTCAGCAGGGGGTAGAGAAAGGCGAAGGCGATCAGCATGAAGAACGGCGCCATCAGCAGCAGGACCCCTGCCGACGACAGCTTGCGGCCCTGGGGCCGGAAGAAGGACGGAGCGGTCATGCCGCGTCTTCGGCAGCGTAGATCAGCATCGCATCGGCGGGCACCGACAGGCCGATGGTTTCGCCCGCCCGCAACGCCGGAAGGTTCGCTGAGGGGACGCGCGCACGCACTTCGCTTCCGTCCTGCAGCCGCGCGATGACCAGCGTGCCGGCGCCGGCATAGACCACCTCGCTCAGCTTTGCCCGCAAGGCGCCGGGTGTGTCCGGGGCAACCACGCTCAGCCGCTCCGGCCGGACTGCCAGCGTCTTGCGCCCCGGCGCGTCGCCGGTCAGGAACACGTTTTCCGGCGGCACAAGCGATACGCCACCGCCAAGGCTGAGTTCGGCACCGTCCCAGTTCGCCGCCAGCATGTTCATCTCGCCGATGAAACCGGCGGCGAACAGGTTCCGGGGCCGCTCGTAGAGTTCGCGCGCCGGCGATATCTGCTGCACACGGCCGCCGCGCAGGATGGCGATCCGGTCCGCCATGGTCAGCGCCTCGCCCTGATCATGGGTCACGAACACGACTGTGATGCCAAGCTCGGAATGAAGGCGCTTGATCTCGAGCTGCATCTCTTCGCGCAGGTTCTTGTCAAGCGCGGAAAGCGGCTCGTCCATCAGCAGCAGACGCGGTTCGTAGACGATCGCGCGGGCCAGGGCCACGCGCTGGCGCTGGCCGCCCGACAGCTGGGCCGGCATCCGGTCTCCGAACTGCGACAGCCGCACGACTTCCAGTGCCTGCGCCGCCCGCCGACGCCGGTCCGCACGACCGACCCCACGCATTTTCAGCGGGAAGGCGACGTTGTCGAGGACGCTCATGTGCGGAAACAGCGAATAGTGCTGAAACACCATTCCGATATTGCGCTTCTGCGGCGCCAGCCGGGTGCAGTCCGTCCCGTCGATCAGGATCGACCCGCCGCTCGGCACCTCGAACCCCGCCAGCATCATCAGCACGGTCGACTTGCCCGACCCGGAGGGTCCGAGCAGGGCGAGGAATTCGCCGCTTGGAATCTCGATCGAGACCTGATCGACCGCCTTGAGCGTCCCGAAGGTCTTCTCAAGGCCGCGCATCGCGATCTCGGCCCCCGCTGTCCTTGCGTCACGCTGTTCAGCTTTCCGGTCTGCGTCTGTCATCAGTCCCCACCTCGATTGTACGGGAGAACCAGCTCCGGCACCGACTCGGACGCTAGATGATATAACAGAAAAATCAACATCCCTGAAAATACTTTGAGGATTGCCGAGGGCGATCCGCCGAAAGGGCGCTGGAAATACAGGCAATTGCGGCCGTCCGCGAAGGCCGCGCGCACTGCAATAGCGTTTGATCCAAAGGATCAGCGCCGCGGCGCGCGTCTTGTGCATGGATTATCCCAGCGCGGGTAGTTCTCTGAATTTTCCTCTCGAAATGGCAGAGTATCACTTGACGCATCCGCGATTACCGCGTTCTTGTTATATCAAATCTGTGTCCCTCCGGCAGCGCCACCTTTCCACCTGCCGGAGCGACTCAATCGACGGAGCACCCCATGACCCTGAACGCAGCGAACGACAACCAGAGCGCGGACGACCGGCTCAGAGAGCGCGCAAAGGCAGTGATCCCTGCAGGCATGTGGGGACACATGCGCGCATCTGCCGTGCCGCCCGGCTATCCCCAGTTCTTCGAAGGCGGCGACGGCGCGCGCGTGCGCGATGTCAACGGCCGGGAATACATCGACTTCATGTGCAGCTGGGGCCCGATCGTTCTGGGCCACCGCCATCCCGAAGTCGAACGTGCGGCGCGCGCGCAGCTGGAGGCGGGCGACTGCCTCAACGGACCCACGGAACATGCCGTGCGGCTGGCCGAGCGGCTGGTCTCGATGGTGCCGCACGCCGACTGGGCGCTGTTCCAGAAGAACGGGTCGGATGCGATGACGACCTGCGTCACGCTGGCACGCGCCGGAACCGGGCGGCGCAAGATCCTCATCGCGAAGGGCGCCTATCACGGCGCGGTGCCCTGGTGCTCGCCCTCGCTGGTCGGGGTGACGGCAGAGGATCGCGCGCATCTTCGCCATTTCCATTTCAACGATATCGAGTCGCTGGACGCGGCGGTTGCCGAAGCCGGGGATGATCTCGCCGGCATCGTCGTGTCGGCATTCCGTCACGATCTCGCAATTCCGCAGGAGCTCCCCGATCCGGCCTTCGCCCGCGCGGCCCGGGCCCATTGCGACCGCCTCGATGCCGCGCTGATCCTGGACGACGTGCGCGCGGGTTTCCGTCTGAACCTGCGCGGAAGCTGGGAGGAGGTCGGCGTGCAGCCCGATCTGGCGGGCTACTCCAAGGCGATCGCCAACGGGTATCCCCTGGCGGCGGTCACGGGGACCGACAGGTTCCGCGCCGCAGGCGAGCAGGTCTTCGTCACCGGATCCTTCTGGTACGGAGGCGCGTCAATGGCGGCCGCAGTCACCGTTCTGGAGGTTCTCGAGCGCGAGGACGGCCCGGCCCGGATGAAGGCTGCGGGCGAACGCTTCGCGGCCGGCCTGATCGAAAGCGCGGCGCGCAACGGCTTTGACGTCACGCTGTCCGGTCCGCCGGTCATGCCGCTGATGACATTCGCGGACGATCCCGACGCCAGCCAGGGAGAGGCCCTCTGCCAGCAGGCGCTCGCCCGCGGGGTCTATCTGCACAACAAGCACAACATGTTCCTGTCCCTTGCCCATACCGACGCGGAAATCGACACGGCCCTCTCGGCCATCGACGACGCATTCATCGCGTTGGCAAAGCAGCGCACGGTGTCTGCCTGACGCCAGCCGTCAGTCATCCGCGCACAGCTTGGATAACGGCTTGCCGCAGAAAGGGCCGCAAATGACTTCCAGGTTCCAGTTTCCCGAAAACGGACCGCACGCGATCAAGCCATGGTCGGTGCGCAAGGGTCATGCCGACGAACATTTCCTGTCCGATTACCGGTTCCAGTTCCCGCGCGAGGATCCGGATCTGGCAGAAGTCTATGTCTACACACCGCGCATGTCCTACGACCCGGGCGAGCTGGTCGAATTCCACGGCTCCTGCAACGCGGAAACATGGTCGCTGCAGATCTACCGCGACGGCCACAAGCCCGAGATGGTCCATGAGGCCTTCGACCTTCCGGGGGCTTTCACCGGAACGTCCGAGACCGCCTACAGCGACGGATGCGACTGGCCGGTGCTTCATTCCTGGAAAATCCCGGCGGACCAGCGCCCCGGTTTCTACCGTGTCGTCTCGACCTGCATCAGGAAGGACGGCGAACGCTTCGTCCAGCACCACTTCGTCGTTGTCCGTCCCACGGACCGGACGCGGCAGGGCAAGATCCTGCTGATGCTCGCGACCGGCACCTGGACCGCCTACAACGACTGGGGCGGGGCGAACCACTACTTCGGAACCTTCGGCCCGGACAGGAACGAGGGGTCCCCGCACCTGTCGCTGCACCGGCCCTGGACACGCGGGATGCTCTGGCTGCCGAAGGGCGCCGCGCGGATCGCGCAGAACCGCATACCCGAGATGAACGACCTGCCGGGCTATCCGTCCAAGGAATGGGGCTATTCCCACGGCTGGGGTCAATATTACGCCGCCGCGGGCTGGGCGCAGTACGACAGGCATTTCGCGGTCTGGGCTGAGAAGGAGGGTTATGGCTTTGACATCATCACCCAGACCGATCTGCACCAGCGGCCCGAGATCCTCGACGATTACAGCTGTCTCGTCACCGTCGGGCACGACGAATACTGGTCCTGGGAGATGCGCAAGACGGTCGAGGCCTTCGTGGAGCGGGGCGGAAACTTCTCGCGCTTCGGAGGCAATTTCCTCTGGCAGATCCGGCTCGAGGAAGACGGCGCGCGCCAGGTCTGCTGGAAAACCAAGGCGCCCGTGCACGACCCGGTGCGCGACGACCCGGACCGCAAACACACCCTGACAGCCTCATGGGAAAGCGAGGCGGTGTCCTGGCCCGGCGCGTCGACGGTCGCTGTGAACGGCTGCCACGGGATGTACGGCAGCTGGGGCGGCTTCGCGCCACGCGGGTCGCGCGGCTTCACCGTCTACAGGCCCGAGCATTGGGTCTTCGAGGGAACCGACCTTCGCTACGCAGACGTCTTCGGCGCCGAAGCGGGCATCTTCGGCTACGAGGTCGATGGCCTCAACTATACCTTCGAACGCGGCCTGCCCTACCCGGTCGCAGATCCCGGCGTGCCCGACGGCATCGAGATCCTGGCGATGAGCCCGGCCGTGCTGTTCGAATACGAACACGAGGGCCCAGGACTTCGTTACTATGTCCGGGATTCAGATCTTGTCGGACTGGCCGAGCTCGCCGCAGAGGAATACCCCGTGGCGCGGCGGAACTTCCAGTACGGGTCCGGCATGCTGACCAGCATGAAGCGCGGTGCGGGGCAGGTCCTCACGGCGGGGTCCTGCGAATGGATCATGGGGCTGACGCGGCGCGATCCCTTCACAGAAACCATCACCCGCAACGCGCTCGACCGCTTCGGCGGAGCGGCGGACTGATCGCCATGAAACCTGCATATGGCGTGATATCGGACGACTTCACGGGCGGACTGCTGATCGCGAGCTATTTCGAGGAGGCCGGGCTGGAGAGTCCGGTCTTCTTCGATCCCGAAGTCGCGGCTGCCGCAGCGCCGCTCGGTGCGCCGATCGTGATCATTGCGGGCCGCACCCGGCTTGTCCCGGTCGAGGAGGCGCGCGGAGAGCTCGGACGCGCGCTCGACGCGATGCAGACACTGGGATGCGGCACCGTCGCATACAAGGCTTGCGCCAGCTTCGATTCCACGGAAGAGGGCAACATCGGCCTCGCCGCCGACATGCTGTCGGACCGTTTCGAGCAGGTGCCGATTCTCCTGTCGGCCGGGTTTCCGGAGTTTCGCTGCGTCGTGTCGATGGGGCATCTGTTCTACCAGTCGGTCCTCGTGAACGAGAGCGTCAAACGCTTCGACCCCGTGACACCGATGAGCGATCCGAACCTGGTGCGCTTTCTGTCGAAACAGACCCGGACGCCCGTCGGCCACGTGAGCCACCTGGATCTGGTGCGCGGTAACGACGCCGCACAGAGCGCGCTTGCGGCGCAGGTTGCCAAAGGGCATCGGCACGTCCTGCTCGACTGCGCCGACGACAACGACGTGGCGGTCAGCGCGCGGCTGGCGCGCGACAACCGCGCCCTTGTCGCGAGCGACCCGCTGTGCATCTCGGCGGGACTGGACCGCTGCGCGGGATCGGAGGGTACGGCGCCGCCGCCCCGTCACGCGCAAGGGCCCGCTGCGGTGCTGATCGGGAGTGTCGGTCCGGTCGCCGAACAGCAGACGGCGGCTTTCGAGGCGCATTACCCGGTGCTGCGCCTCGACCTGACCGCAGAAGACGACGAGGAAGCGCAGGTCGCCGACGTGCTCGAGCGCGCCAGCGCCCATGTCGGGCTGCGCCCCTTCGCCGTCACGACGCTGGCGGATGATGCCGGCGTGAAGGCCGCGCAGGCGAAGTTCGGTCGCCTGGGCGCCGCACGCCGGGCCGAGCGGCTGCTTGCCGGTATCGCGACCGGGTTGCACGCAGCGGGGATACGCCGGTTCATCGTCTCGGGCGGCGAGACTTCGGGCGCGGTCGTCGGCGCGCTCGGCATCACGCGGGTCCGCGCTTTCGCCCGCGGGCCGCTCGGCGGAGGGTTCTGCGTATCACAGGGGTCCGATCCGGTCTCGTTCTTCCTGAAATCGGGAAAACTGGGCGCGCCCGACGTCCTGATTGGCGCCCTTGCCGAAATGGACAGATGAAAGGCTCGAAGATGACGGAACAGGAATACCGCCAGCAGCTGGTGGATTACAGCCGGCTGGCCATCAGCCGCAAACTCTCGAACGCGACGGCCGGCAACATCAGCGTCCGGTCCGGGGACGGCATGCTCATCACGCCTTCGGGGATCGACCCCGACAGGATGAGCCCGGACCAGATCGTCCGGGTCGCCTTTGACGGCACCGCATCCGGCGACTGGAAACCCAGCAGCGAGTGGGCGCTGCACGCGGCCCTCTATCTGGCACGGCCCGAGGCAACGGCCATCGTTCACGCGCATCCCACATATTGCGTGGCGATCTCCTGCCTTCGCGCGCCGATCCCGCCGTTTCACTACATGATCGCCAGCTTCGGAGGCAATGAAGTGCCCTGCGCGCCCTATGCGCCCTTCGGGTCACAGGCACTGGCGGACGCGGTGGCTGCGACGATGGGACAGGACTACGCCGCCTGCCTCATGGCCAATCACGGCATGATCGCGCTCGGCCGGTCCCTCCAGACCGCCTTCGCCCTCACCGAAAAGCTCGAGGTGCTGGCGCACCAGTATCAGCTTGCCTGCTCGATCGGGACGCCCACACTGCTGAACGAAGACGACATGGCGACGGTCCACCGTGCCTACCGGAGCTACGGCTACGGCAAGCCGGCGGCGGCGCGCTAGCCCGGATGGCGGGGCGTCCGAAGTCCCGCCGTTTCACCGCCATCCACGGGGATCACCGCGCCATTCACGTAGCTCGCCCGGTCAGAGAGCAGCCACGCGATGACGTCGGCCACTTCGCCGGGCCGGGCGACCCGGCCGGCGGGAATACGCAGTTCCAGCATCCGGCGTTGCAGATCGTCGGCCAGTACCCTCTCCATCATCCGGGTGCCGATCTGGCCCGGGCAGACCGCGTTGAAGCGGACGAGATGGCCGAGTTCGAGCGCCAGCGACTGGGTCAGGGCGATCACCGCCCCCTTGCTCGCGGTGTAGATCGCAAGCTGTTCCTCGCCCGCCCTTCCGGCAACCGACGCGACATTCACCACGGAGCCTTTCCCAGCGATCAGCCCGTCAAGCGCCAGCCGCGTCATCAGATAGACGCTGCGCGCGTTGACCCGCATCATCTCGTCCCAGTCGCCGACCCCGGTTTCGGCGAACACGTGGCGCCCGCCCTTGCCCGCGTTGTTCACCAGCCCGGCCAGACGACCCTCCCCGAGTTCGAGCGCCCGGCTGACGATTGCGCGGCACTGATTGTCGTCGGAGATATCCGCCTCGATGAATTCCAGCCCTTCGGTTTCGCGCATCGCAGCGGCACCCGCTGCCGCATCCCGCCCGGCGATGAGGACCCGATGCCCGGCTTCGGCAAGGGTCGTCGCGGTGAACCGCCCTATCCCGTGCGTGCCACCCGTGACGATGATCATGTCGGTGCTGTCCTCATCCTGTCGTGAAATGCTGCGGGTGCGACCCCTGCCGGGCTTCGATCGAGGCGATGTGCTCGCGCAGCGAATTGCCCCCCTCCACGAGATCCATCCGGATCGCCTCGCGCAACGAATAGGAATCGCGCGCGCGAAGGGCATCGAGCACGTTCAGATGCTGATGGCGGCCCGCATAGGTCGGGGGCGCATCGGGATAGAGCTCGCTCAGCAGCGGGCCCACCCGGATCCACAGCCCCTCGAGAACTTCCGTCAACGTCGGCATGCCGGATCGGGAATAGAGCCCGAAATGAAAGTCGAAATTGGCCTGCAGCGCGGTCGGCCAGTCACCCTCGGCCTCGGCCTTCACAAGCGCATCATGGCTGGCCACAAGACGATCGATGACCTGCTGGTCGATACGGCCAAGTGCACGCTCCGCCGCCAGCGGCTCGAGGTTCATGCGGATGTCGCGGATCTCGGTGTATTCGGCAAGGCTGAGCCGCCTGACGCGAATATAGTACCGGGGCCGGATCTCGATCGCGCCCTCATGGGCAAGCTGGAAAAGCGCCTCCCGCACGGGCGTCTCCGAGGTCCCCATCTGCTGCGCAAGCTCGCGCACCTTGAGCCGCTGGTGCGGTTTCAGCTCGGCGCGCATCAGCGACGCGCGCAGCCTGGCGTAGACCACTTCGGACAGCGGGATGGAGTCCTCGGGCTCGGGTGGGGTGTCGCCTGTCGTCGAGATCATCGGTCCGCTTCCCTGGCGCCAGCCGGACCCTCCGGCATTCCACAGACGGGCGTCGCACGATCGCCGCCTTCGCGCGACCCTCGTCTGCACCGTAATGGATATATCAAATCACAGGTATTCTTAACAATCCAGCGTGGAATCTTTCGTTTCGCGGCCGATGATGCTTGTTTGGGCCCGATACTGATATATCATGACTCCAGAGGCGTAACGAAGCGGGAGCGTGCCATGTCCGAGGGTTCCATCACCAATGTCGCGAGGCTGGAGGACCGGGCGAAGTTCATCCGCACGGAGACCGTCCGCCTGTCCCGCATCGCAGGGGCGGGGCACTATTCCTCGACATTCTCCTGCGCCGAGATCCTTGCGGCACTCTATTACAGCCAGATGCGCATCGATCCGACGCGGCCGGACTGGGACGACCGGGACCGCTTCGTGATGTCCAAGGGGCACGCGGCCATCGGGCTTTACCCCGTGCTTGCCGACCTCGGATATTTCGATCCCTCGGACCTAGATGACTACACCCGTCTCGGCTCGAATTTCGGCGATCATCCGGACATGAAGAAAGTGCGGGGGCTCGACTTCTCGTCGGGTTCTCTTGGCCACGGACTTTCGATCGGCGTGGGCATGGCGCTTGCCGGCAGGATGAAGGGGCTCGGCTACCGGACATACGTCATGCTCGGAGACGGCGAGATCTCGGAAGGCCAGATCTGGGAGGCCGTCAACTCGGCGGCGCATTACAAGCTCGGGAATCTGGTGATCCTGCTGGATCGCAACGGATTGTGCATCGACGGCCATACCGAAGACATCATGGCCATAGAACCGGTCCAGGACCGGTTTGCCAGCTTCGGATGGGACGTGCAGCGGGTGGACGGGCATGACCTGCCATCGGTACTCGCGGCGTTCGACGGCCTTTCGCACGGGCCCGTCGGCAAGCCCCAGGCCATCATCTTCGACACGGTCAAGGGACGCGGCGTGAAACGCATGGAAATGTCGCTGGACTGGCATGTCGGCAATCTGGCGGGGCAGGATTACGACGATGTGATGGCCGAACTGGAAGCGGGCCTGAAACCCTACGTACAGGAACCTGCGCAATGAGCACGGAAATGCAGAACGAGGCCGAGATCTTTCGCGGCACGACGGACGGGGAAACCACCTTCAAGGATCGCAGATCGGTGCGCGGCACCCCGAAGCAGGGCATGCCCGCCTTCGTGCTGGGCGAGGAGCTGGCCGAGATGGCCCGGACCGATCCGCGCATCGTGGTTGCGACCGCCGATCTGGCCTCGGCGAACCGGACCAATGATTTCAAGGCCGTTCATCCCGAGCGCTTCTTCGACTTCGGGATCGCCGAAAAGAACATGATCACCGCGGCGGCCGGCATGGCGGCCTGCGGACTGGTTCCCTACGTCGCGACTTTCGCAAGCTTCGCCGCCATCCTCGGGGCCGAGCAGATCCGCACCGACTGCGCCTATCCCCGCATGAAGGTGCGGGTCGTGGGCACCCATTCCGGAATGTCCATGGGATTCTACGGATCCTCTCACCATGCGCTCGAGGATCTGGGCATGCTGCGCTGCATGGCCGACCTGACGGTGATCTGCGCCACCGACGCAAATCACCTGCGCGCCATCCTTCGGCAGTCCGTCGACCATCCGGGCGCCATGTACATCCGTCTCGGACGGGGGCGCGACCCGGAAGTCTACGCCAGCGTTCCGGACCTCAGCATCGGCAAGGCGATACGCCTGCGGGAGGGGAGCGACCTGACGCTGATCGCCACCGGTAGCATGGTGCGCGCCGCGCTCGATGCGGCCAGGGCGATGGCCGAGGACGGCATTTCCGCAAGGGTCGTCGACATGCATACCATCAGCCCCCTAGACCGCGCCGAAATCCGGTCCGCGGCAACCGAAACCGGCGCGATCATGACCGTCGAAGAGCACAACGTGACCGGTGGACTCGGGTCCGCCGTGGCCGAGGTCCTGGTTGAAATGCCCCGCATCCCGTTCCTGCGCCACGGCGTGCCGGACCGATACGTCGAAGTCGGCCCGCCCGCAGCGCTTTACGAGGCCTATGAACTGGACGCCAAGGGAGTGGCCCGGGTCGCGCGCACCTTCCTTTCGGGCGGCTGACACCCTGACCCGCACCGAACCGAACCGACGGCGTTCACGGGCAGGAGACTCCATTTGCGGGCGACCAAATGACGAACCTTCGGGCCCGTCAGGGCCGAACAGACAGATTTAGCGGAAAAATCTATCGCTTTTTCTGCGCCGGCTTTCGACCATGTTAGCGCTTAGCGCAACAGGGTGTCGCCCCCAATATACTGATACTGAATAAGATATTGCTGCATTTCGGTCAGAGACCCACGCAAGGCAGCACGCAAAAATCGCTTCAGGCATTGATGAAAGTGAGTTGTCAGCTGAATTTTCCTTAACTAACCTCGGGTGAATGGCCGTGTATTCGCGGCGGGGGCCTGACTGATGTGGACGATTGCCAAAGACCGTGCTCTGCGCGAACGCGCCGGCCAAGTCATTGTCGGCGGGATGCACCGGCACCAGTCCACCGTCCTCCTGCCGGACGACTTTTCCCCGGCCCCCTTCGGACACCGACGCAACGCGGATCGCCGATGCGGCCATGCCCTCTTCCGCACGGCAAGGCGGCGTCTGCCTTCCTCCCTGCGGGGCCTTGTTCATGAATGTCGCGATGACCCGAAAGGACATCGCCCGGACCCTCGACGTCACCGGCGCCGCGTTCGAGGAAATCAGTCGAAGCCGCGCCTCCCACGGACCGTCGCCAGCAATCGCGGCGCATCCGGGGGCTGAACGGCAAGACATGCGCCAACAGGGAAAAACGAGAATGAAACACATGAACTTGAAATGCGGCGTCGCCGCCATCGCCATCGCGGGATCGGCATTCCTCGCACCACCCGTCCTCGCCCAGGAAGACGACACGCTGGTCATCGCCCGCTCCATGGACGTCAACTCGCTCGATCCGTCCCGGGCCTTCTGCGACACCTGCCAGTTCTATCTGACGGCGGTCTACGACACGCTGCTGACGCTGGCACCGGACAACAAGTCCCTCGTCCCCAACCTCGCCGAAAGCTGGGAGGTAAACGAAGACTTCACGGAATTCACCTTCCGGCTGAAGGACGCTGTTTTCGCGGACGGCTCGCCGGTCGAGGCTTCCGACGTGGTCTGGAGCTTCGAGCGTCTCCAGAACCTCAAGGCGTCGGCATCGTTCATCATGGAGGGCATGGTGACCACCGAGGCGGTGGACCCGAAGACCGTCAAGGTCACGGTTGAATCTCCCAACTCGGAATTCCTCAACAAGCTTTCGGCGCCCTACACCGGCATCCTGAATGCCGACATGCTCAAGGAAGCCGGCGCGCTGGCGACGGAGGATGCCGCCGAATCCGACCGGGCGGAATCGTGGTTTCTCGAGCATTCCGCCGGATCCGGTCCGTTCGTGCTGGCAAGCTATTCGCCGGAATCCGAACTCCGGCTGAAGCGCAACGATGCCTATTGGGGCGAGGCGCCCGCCTTCTCGGAGATCGTCGTGACCCAGATCCAGGACGCGGTCAGTCAGGCCCAGGCACTGGAGACCGGCCAGGTCGATATCGCGATGCAGATCGACCCGGACACGGCCACGTCGATCCGCTCTCCCGAGGTGACGACGGAAGTGATCCCCTCCTACAACTTCCTCTACATCGGCTTCATTCCCGGCGCGAAAGGCATGTCGGAGGTGCTGACCCAGGACGTCCGCCAGGCGCTGGCGCTGGCGATCGACTATGACGGCATGCTCGACTTCACCGTGGGCGGCAACGGAGCGAAGCAGGCGGCGCCGATCCCGAACGGATTTCCCGGCACGGCCAATCTCGAGCCCCGCGCACAGGATGTCGAAAAGGCCAGGCAGATGCTGGCCGATGCGGGCCAGTCCGACCTCAAGCTGGTCGCCGGCTATCCCAACGACAACGTCTACGGTGTCGACTTCAACATCATGATGCAGAAGGTCCAGCAGGACTTCGCCGCTGTCGGCGTCGAGCTCGAGCTCAAGCCGCTTACATGGGCGGTCTGGCGCGACGAACTGGCCGCGGGCGAGTTCCCGGTGACGGCCGTCTACTATGCGCCCGACTATTTCGGGTCGGGGCAGTATGTCGGATATTTCGCGATGATGGAGGGTTCGCCCTGGCTGCGTCGTGCAGCGATCGACGCGCCGGAGCTGGTGCTCAATTCAGCCGAAGCCGAGTTGAACACCAAGGCGCTCGCCAGCGCAGGGGAAGACGCCGATGCGATCTACGAAGAGCTCGCGAAGCAGATGATGGACGACGCCATCATCCTTCCGCTTGTATCGCCGAACCTCGTGCTGGCCTATCGCAACGACATCGAAGGCGTCCGGTATTCCGCGTGCTGCAACATCCCTCTTGCGGAAATCTCGAGAAAGTAACGCCGCATGCTCGCCTATGTCCTCAAAAGGCTGATCTCCATCCCCTTCCTTCTGCTGGGCGTGGCGAGCGTGTCCTTCGTTCTGTCACAGATGACCAAGGGCGACCCGCTGGCCGCCCTTGTTCCCGAACGGATGATGACCAATCCCGAGGTGGTGGCCGCGGTCAAGGCGGAGTGGGGCCTCGACCAGCCACTGCCGGTCCGCTACGCGATCTATATCGGCAACCTTCTCAAGGGCGATCTGGGCACCTCTTTCGCGACCCGGCGGCCGGTGGCCACGGATATCGCAGAACGCCTGCCCGCCACGCTGGAGCTCGTGATCGCCGCGATGATCGTGGGCACCGTACTTGGCCTCGCGCTTGGCCTCGTGTCGGCGCGCTTCCGAGGCTCCGTCATCGACAGCGTCGCCCGCGTCTTCGCGCTGATCGGCTCGTCGCTGCCGATTTTCTGGTCGGGGCTGATCCTGCTTTACCTTCTGTCGGTGCGCATCTCGCTGGTGCCGGGGACCGGCCGCCTCCCGCCACGGGTCACGCCGCCGCCGCATCACAGCGGTTTCTACACCATCGACGCGCTGATCGCGGGCGATCTCGCGCTTTTCTGGCAGGCACTTACCCATCTGGCGCTGCCCGCCCTGGTCCTTGGATGGGCCGTCACCGGCGTCATCACGCGCCTTGTGCGGTCATCGCTGATCGAGGGACTGGCGCTCGACTATGCCCGCACGGCTCGGGCGAAGGGCGCACCGGAACGGACTGTCCTGATCCGCCACGCCTTGCCCAACGCCATGATACCGCTTCTGACGATCCTGGGTTTCACGTTCGCCTATCTCATCACCGGCGCGGTGCTGACCGAGGCGATCTTTTCCTGGCCCGGCATCGGTTCGTACGCCGTGCGCGCAGCCGCCTCGCTTGACTATCCCGCCATCGGAGGCGTGACCATCGTCGGTTCCGTGGCCTTCCTGCTGGCCAATCTCGTCACCGATATCGCCTATGCCTGGGCGAACCCGCGGATCAAGGTGCACTGATGAGCGATATTTCCCCGCCCGCCTCGCTTTCCGTGCGTCCCCGCAGAGTGGGAAACCTTCGCCGGATGATGCGGCGCCTGCCGCTCACGGCCAAGATCGGGGCTGTCATCCTGCTGTTCTGGATCGTGACGGTGCTCACCATCCAGTTCTGGCCACTCGCCGATCCGCTCGCCATGATCGGGCGCCGCCTGCAGCCGCCGTCCGCGGCACATTGGCTGGGGACGGACGCGCTTGGCCGCGACGTGTTCTCGCGCACACTGCACGGGGCCGTCTGGTCGGTTCCGATCGCCATTCTCGTCGTGTCCTGCGCCGTCGCCATCGGATCTCTGCTGGGGGCCCTGTCGGGCTTTTACGGCGGATGGTGGGGCGCGATCATCATGCGGCTGGTGGACGTGACGGTCGCGTTCCCGCCGATCCTGCTGGCCATGGCGGTGGCCGCCATGCTGGGCCCAGGACTCGCCAACGCCTCGATCGCCATGGTCATCGTCTGGTGGCCGATCTACGCGCGCCTGATGCGGGCGCAGGTTCTGGAAGTACGCGAGCGTGAGCATGTCGAAGCTGCGGTCGCCGGCGGCGCGGGCAGCCTGCGCGTGCTTCGGGTCCATGTCCTTCCGCTCTGCTGGACGCCGACCCTGATCAACGCGACGATGGACTTCGGACAGGTCGTCCTGCTCGCCGCTTCGCTCAGCTTCATCGGCCTGGGCGCCACGCCGCCCTCGCCCGAATGGGGCAGCATGATTTCCGAAGGCGCGACGCGCTTTTACGAATGGTGGATCGCCTTCGGTCCCGGCATGGCGATCCTGTCGGTCGTGCTGGCGACGTCCTTTCTGGGCGACGGGTTGCGCGATCTGTTCGACCGGAGATCGTCATGACCGCTCCGCTGCTTGAATTGCGCGACCTTCGCATCTCGTTCGGCAACAGCGACCGGGTCTGGGCCGAAGCCCTTCGCGGCGTCGACCTGACGCTCGATCCGGGCGAGGTGCTGGGCGTCGTCGGCGAAAGCGGGTCGGGCAAGTCCATCGCGATGATGGCGTTTCTCCAGCTGCTTCCGCCCGGAACCAGAGTGACCGGCAGCGCGCGCTTCGACGGTCAGGAGCTTATCGGCATGGCGCCCTCGCGCATCCAGCGCATCCGGGGCAAGGACATCGGCTGCGTCTTTCAGGATCCGCTCTCGGCCTTCAACCCGGTGCTGCGCATCGGTGATCAGATCGCCGAGGCGATACGCCTGCACGATCGCAGCATCTCGAGCCGAGACGCGCTGAAAGAGGTGGAGCGGCTGTTCGAGCGGGTCGCCATTCCGCAGCCCTCGCGGCGCGTCCGCCAGTATCCGCATGAATTTTCGGGCGGCATGCGGCAACGGGCGATGATCGCGATGGCGCTGGCCAACAGGCCCAAGCTGGTGATCGCGGACGAGCCGACCACGGCGCTGGACGTCACCGTGCAGGCGCAGATCCTCGACCTGCTGCGCGAGCTGCGCAGCGACCTCGGCATCGGGCTCGTGCTGATAACCCACGATCTCGGCGTCGTCGCCGGGATCGCCGACCGCATCGCCGTGATGTACGGCGGGCGCATCGTCGAACAGGCCGAGACGGATCCGCTGTTCTACGAGACCGCCCATCCCTATACTTCCGGGCTGATCGGGGCGGTGCCCACCATCGACGGATCGCGCGCGCTTCAGCAGATCGAGGGCACCCCGCCCTCGATCTTAAACCGCCCGCCCGGCTGCTCCTTCCATCCGCGCTGTTCGCGCGCACAGGCGATCTGCGCCGCCGTGGACCCCGGGTTGCGACGCACGGGCGGCACCGAGTGTGCCTGCCATTTCCCGATCGGGGCCCACCAGACAGAGGTTGCCGAATGAGCCTTCCCCCTCGCACGACCCAGAGCATCACCGGCAAGACAAGGCTGATGTTCATCATGGGCGATCCGATCGATCATGTCGTCGGGACGGCCGTGCTGAATGCCGCCTGGTCACGACTGGGACGCGATATGGTGACGGTCCCGCTGCATGTGCGGCCCGACGATCTGGGCCGGATGCTCGACATGCTTCGCGCGTCCGACAATGTGGCGGGCACCGGCATCACCATTCCGCACAAGATCGCGGGGCGCGCCATGATGGATCACCTGACCGAGGCCGCCATGCTTGCGGGGGCAGTCAACTTCGTCCGGCGCAATGCCGATGGGACGCTGACCGGACACAATGTCGATGGCACGGGCTTTCTTGCAGGCCTCGCGGCGCGCGGCATCGTGCTGGATGGCAGGCGCGTGGCACTTTCAGGTGCCGGCGGCGTCGCGCGTTCGATCGCATTCGCGGTTGCCGGCTCCGGCGCCCGCTCGCTGACTCTGCGCAACCGCGACATGTCCAAGGCCGAGGCACTGGCGCGTGACATCGCGGCATGGACCGGCGCGAACGGCTGCGGCGTCACCGCGCGACAAGACATCGGGCAGCCCGAGATCCTGATCAATGCCACCTCGCTGGGCATGACCGAAACGGATCCGCTGCCCTTCACCGAAGCGGAAATGGCGCAGGCCATCTGTCTTGCCGAAGTGGTGATGACACCGGCAGAGACGCCGGTGATGAAACTGGCGGCCGGGCGCGGAATCGCGACGGTCGGCGGACGCGCGATGATGGACCCTCAGGCCGACCTCGTCGCCCGGTTTCTCGACGGGGATCCGGCGTGACTCCGGCGGCACCCCCTTCCGGCCAGGCGCCGGCCCTGTCGGTCCGGGACCTGACGAAATCCTTCCCCCTGCGCGGCGGATTGCTGGGGCGTACGGTCGGCGCGGTACAGGCCGTCTCGGGCATTTCCTTCGACATCGCGCCCGGCGAGACGTTCGGCCTCGTGGGCGAATCCGGTTGCGGCAAGTCTACCCTCGGGCGCAGCATCCTGCGCCTGATCGAACCCACCTCCGGACAGGTCAGCCTGGGCGGACAGGATGTGACGGCAGCGGACAGCGACGGATTGCGCAGGCTTCGCCGGGACATGCAGATCGTTTTTCAGGACCCCATGGCGTCGTTGCACCCGCGCATGACCATCGCGCGAATCCTCGCCGAAGGACTTTTGCTGGCGGATCTGCCGCGCGCGCAGCTGAGCGCCCGGATCGGCGAGCTGATCGACCTTGTGAGGCTCCCGGCCGATACCGCGTCGCGCTACCCGCATGAATTGTCCGGCGGACAGCGCCAACGCGTCGGCATCGCGCGCGCCCTGTCCCTGAACCCGAAGCTGGTGGTGCTCGACGAGCCTGTCTCGGCGCTTGACGTGTCCATCCAGGCCGGTGTGCTGAACCTGTTGGAAGAGTTGCAGAAAGATATCGGCTGCGCCTATCTCTTCATCGCGCACGACCTCGGCGTCGTGCGCCACATCTCGCATCGGGTCGCCGTGATGTACCTTGGCCGGATGGTCGAGATGGCCCCGGTGGACCGGCTGTTCTCGGAAGCCCAGCACCCTTATACGCAGTCCCTGATCTCGGCCATTCCGCGTCCCGATCCCAGGCTGGAACGGGCAAGGAAGCGCATTGTGCTCAAGGGCGACCTGCCCTCCCCGATCAATCCGCCGCCGGGTTGCCGGTTTCACACCCGCTGCCCGCGCGCGACCGAAATCTGTGCGCGACAGACGCCCGCGATGACCCCGGTCGGCACAAGCGGAGCGGCTGTGGCCTGTCATCATCCCGGACCCGACTCCCGGATCTGAAACCGCCGCGCCCGCACCTGTTGCTTGCCGGCCTCGGTACATCATGTCCCCGCGTCAGCAGCGCCATTGTGCCGGACGGGCGGTGCCCGACCTGAGTGCAGCGCGCGGGATTACGGAAACGCCCGGGCCGGGTGGCCGAATGACTGACCCGTTTCAGATCGTCCCAGCGGTCAACGGCTTGGCATCGCCTGTCCGCCGATGCGGGACTCAGGCGGCGCAAGGGACCGGGCAACCGTCAGGCCATCCCTCATTGCGCGGCCATCCGGGCCGTGCCTGCGTCGCGCGATGCCCGGGCCAGAAGATCCGCCAGCCACCGAGGTTCGGGTTGCGCCGGCGCGAGAGGATCGCGCGGGCCAAGCTTTTCCGTCAGCACCAGTTCCGCCAGCCGCTTCCGATCCGCCGAGACGGCGGGGTGATTTCCGGCGAGACGCGCGCCCTCCCAGGCCAGAAGGATCGCCGAGGCCGCATGGTAGACCGCGCTGGCCGCCCTTCGCGTCTCGGAAGCCTCGGCGGCGCCGTCCTGCCCTGACGCCGACCGCAGCAGCGTCTCGGCCCGATCGAGCGCGCGCCCGAGGCTTTCGGCCAGCGGGCCTTCGACTTCCGACAGACAGCCGCACAGATGCGCCTTGAGCGCGTCGAAAGCCCCTTCCCGTCGCGCCGCGCGCATGACGTCCAGCGCCACGATATTGCTGGTGCCCTCCCAGATCGATCCCAGATGGGCATCGCGCAGAACGCGGGCGTCGGACCACTCCTCGATGTATCCGCAACCGCCGCGCACCTCCATCGAATCGCCCGCCACCTTGCGGGCATCGCGGCAGACCCGGAACTTCACCAGAGGGGTGAAAATACGCAGCACGCTGGCCATGGCGGCATCGCCCCCATCCGCGGCGTGAAGCACCCGGGCAGTGTGAAAGACCATGCTGCGTCCCTGTTCGGCGGCAAGCAGCATCTTCGCGAGCTGCCTGCGCATCAGCGGCATCTCGATCAGGCGCTTTCCGAAGGCCTTGCGGTGCCGAGAGATGTAAAGCGCCTCCGAAACCGACCGGCGCATCAGGCCCGCGCTGCGCACACCGTTGGCAAGCCGGGACATGTTGATCATGTCGGTCATCTGCTTGAAGCCCTGCCCCGCCTCGCCGACCAGGTAGGCCTCTGCCCCTTCCAGCACGATTTCGCCGGAGGCCATCGAACGCGTCCCCATCTTGTCCTTGAGACGGACGATCCGGTAGCTGTTCAGGTTTCCATCCGGCAGGTGCCGGGGCAGCAGGAAGAGCGACAGGCCCCCGGTGCCCTCCGCGCCCCCCTCGGGCCGGGCGAGAACCATCGCGAGCGCGGCGTCCGGGTTCGAGCAGAACCACTTGTCACCGTAAAGCCTCCAGCCGCCGTCCTGTTGGCGCGCCACGGTCTCGACCGCCCCGACATCGGAACCTGCCGCCTGTTCGGTCATGAACATCGCGCCCTGGAAAAGGCTGTCCATGTCCTGACTGGTCAGCCGCTCGGTGTAGCGTTCGACCAGGTCGCGCGAGCCGAACCTGCGCAATGTACGGGTCAGCGAATCCGTCATGCTGAGGGGGCAGCAAAGGCCGAATTCCGCCTGCACGAAGAGATAGACCAGCGCATATTTCACCATCGGATGAAGCTTGCCCGGATGCCCGAAGACGCCGCCCCGATGCGACATGGCGGCGAGCCCGAACTCGCCGAAGGCGACTCGTTCGAGCTCCTGATAGGCCGGGTGCTTTTCGATGCGCTGGACCGGCGCGCCGGTCCGGTCCCGCAGCACAAGCGTCGGCGGATTCCTGTCGGCGGCAAGGGCAAGCGCCTCCAGCCGATCGCCGACGAGGGCGCCCATCTGCGCGAGCCGCGACTCGACGACCGCACGCATGTCGTCCGGCATGTAGACCGACAGCAGCGCCGCGAAGGCCGGATCGGCGTGATAGGCGTTCATGCCCCGGCTGTCCGGCACATTCGAGGCCGGCGACCCGGTCATCGAGGATCTCCTTCTCCACCGCAGAGCGCCGCCCTGGCGACCCTGTATTCGCGCTCGAGCCGGGCCACGATCTTCGCGGCAGGTTCCAGGGCGCGGGACTGCGCCACCGCCTGGCCCGCGCTCCAGACCTGCGACCAGGCCTTCGGTCTGTCGGGGTCCGACTTTCCCACCATCCGGCGAGGCTGGGCCAGCCGCGCCTCGTCCAGATCGACCCCGGCCGCTTCGATGCTCGGAACGAGATAATTCGCGTGGGTGCCCGAGAAGAGCGGCGTATAGAGGATATGGTCCGATTGCGCCGCGACGATCATTTCCTTGTGCGCCTGTGGGGCAATGGCCTCTTGGCTGGGGATGAAAACGGTCCCGGCATAGGCGAAATCGCAGCCCAGAACCTCGGCCGCGAGGATCGCGCGGCCGTTCGCAATCGCGCCGGACAGGACCAGGGGGCCGTCGTAGAAGTCGCGCACCTCCTCGACCAGCGCAAAGGGGTTCAGGGTGCCGCCATGGCCCCCGGCCCCGCTGCAGACAAGGATCAGCCCGTCGACTCCCGCCGCCACGGCCCGGCGCGCATGACGCGCCTTGACCACGTCGTGAAACACCAGCCCGCCGTAGCCATGCACGGCCTCGACCACCTTGTCAGGGGCGGAAAGCGAGGTGATCACCAGCGGTACCTCGTGGCGGACAACCGTCGCGAGATCCTCATCGAGCCGGCTGTTGTAGTCGTTCACGATCAGGTTGACTCCGAACGGAGCCGGGGTCACGCCGCTTTCTTTCCGGTGGGCTTCGAGACGATCCTCGATGTCGGTCAGCCAGAGGTCGAGTTGATCGGCAGGACGCGCGTTGAGCGCCGGGAAGCTGCCGACGATCCCCGCCTTGCACTGGGCCACCACAAGATCGGGTCCGGAGGCAAGGAACATCGGGGCGCCGATCAGCGGCAGCTTCAGACGGGCTTTCAGGGTGCCGACAGGGTCCTGCGGTTCGGTTTCTGTCTGATCGCTCATGCGAGCCTCGCTTTCATTTTGACCTTCCGGGTGCGGTGTCGCTTCCGCAGCCGCCGTCATCCGCGCCTGCCCGCGCAACATGATCCGCCGGGCACGCGCGACGACCGGCGAGCTCAGGATCTCACCTTCGGCTTCCGGCGGCGAACCATCATCGGCGGCAAGCGCGTGACGCGCCCAGTCGAGATCCTGCGGCGGGGTGCCAAAGCCGGCGCGTGCCGGCGCGAGCTGCCGGGGATGGATCAGACATTTGCCCCCGAAGCCCAGGTCACTGGCGTGCCTGGCGTCGTCCGCGATGGCAGCCGCGTCCGTCACCGTCACCGTCACCCCGTCCAGCGGCGCGGGACGCCCGGCAAGCCGCGCCGCCTGCACGATGCGGCTGGCAAGGGGCAGCAGGGCGAGCCGGCCGTGCGCGCAGCCCATGTCCTCGGACAGGTCGATCGAGCCGAAGACAAGCCGGTCGGATGCAGCCGCGATCTCATCGGCGCGTGACAGGCCGCGCACTGTCTCGATCAGGGCAAAGACCTTCTGGCCCGGCCCCAGCGCCGCCCGGAGTTCGGTGATCTGCTCGGCGCTTTCGCTCTTGGGCAGGACGACGCCGTCCGCACCCGACATCCGCGCGAAAGCCACGTCGTCACGATGCCAGACCGTTCCGACGCCGTTCACCCTCAGGAAGAGCCGGAATGACCGATCCGCGGGAATCGCGCTTTGCGGGATGCGGCGCACCGCGACCTTGCTTTCCGGCGCCACGGAATCCTCGAGATCGATCACGACGATGTCCGTCCCGGCGGTGCAGGCGGCGGCGAAGGCATCGGGACGCGCTGCGGAGACGAAGATCGGAAAGCTCGGATCCTCTTGCGCGAGGCTGCGCACGTCCACGTGGCGCGATCCGTCCTTTGGCGTCGGAACCTGCCTGCCGTCGCGCATGGCTTCCTCCCTCAGGTCAGGATCCGGGCGTCCGTCACCGCCTGAACATCCTCGAAACTGTTGCCCGGCGTGAGCTCCACCAGCCGGAAGCCTTGCGCCGTCACATCGAGCACGGCGAGATCGGTGTAGACCCGGCTCACCACGCCGAGCCCTGTCAGGGGATAGGTGCAGCGCTTCATCAGCTTCGCCGTACCGTCGCGGTTGATGTGTCGCATCATCACGAGGATCCGCGGCACGCCCACGACAAGGTCCATCGCCCCACCGACCGCAGGGGGGAATTTTTCGTCCAGCGTCGCCCAGTTCGCCAGATCGCCGTTTTCGGCGACCTGATAGGCGCCCAGCACGGCGATATCGATATGCCCTCCCCGCATCATCGCGAAGCTGTCCGCGTGCTCGAAGTAGGCGGCCCCCGGCGCGGCGGTGACATGGCGCTTGCTCGCGTCGATCAGTTCGGGATCTTCCATACCCTCGGCCGGAGTCGGTCCGACACCGAGAATCCCGTTCTCGGAATGGTAGATCACCTCCCGCCCCTCGGGCACGTATGCCGAGACATGCGTGGGCTTGCCGATCCCGAGGTTGACATAGGAGCCATCGGGGATGTCCCGGGCCACGCGGGCGGCGACCTCGGCATCGGTCAGGCTTGTCAGTTTCGCGACGGTCATGGGCGCACCCCGTATTCGACGACGGACTGGACGAAGATTCCCGGCGTCACCACATGTTCCGGATCAAGCGGCGTGTCCGAAATCCTTCGCACCTCGGCGACCGCGTGCCGCGAAGCCATCGCCATCACGGGGTTGAAGTTGCGCGCGGTGGCGTGGAAGCTGAGGTTGCCCCAGCGATCCCCGCTCTCGGCGCGCAACAGCGCGAAATCGGCGTGAAGCGGCGCTTCCATCACATAGCCGCGCCCGTCTATCACCCGGGTCTCCTTGCCCTCCGCCAGAAGCGTGCCATAGCCCGTGGGCGTCAGGAAACCGCCGATCCCCGCGCCGGCGGCCCGGATGCGTTCGGCCAGCGTGCCCTGCGGCACGACCTCCAGCGCGATCTCGCCCGCTTCGTAGCGCTTCTCGAACCAGATCGAGCCGGGCGAGCGAGGGTAGGAACAGATCACCCGTGCGACACGCCCCGCCTTCAGCAGTTTCGCGATGCCGGTTTCCCCGGCGCCCGCGTTATTCGAGATCACGGTGAGCCCGGTCGCTCCCTGGGCCAGCAGCGCGTCGATCAGCCCGAAGGGAATGCCGGAAGACCCGAAGCCGCCGATCATCACCGACGCGCCGTCGCCGATCGGCGCGACGGCGCTTTCGAGATCGGGAATCCTCTTGTCCATGTCGACGTCTCTCCTGGCTTCCGGTTCAGGTCTTCACGGCCGTCCGGCGGCGGCCGATCCAGCGTTCCGCCAACATCACCGCGAGCAGGATGCCAGCCCCCACAAGGCTGGTGGTGAGTTCCGGGAACAGGATCAGCACGCCGCCGAGGGCAAAGGCGACCCTGCTTACGACACCGATCCGGCCGACCCCGTAGACCCATGCCTCGAATGCCGAGGTGATCGCCCAGATCGCGACCAGGGTCAGGGCGACCCTCTCGAGGATCTGAAGCCAGGTCCCCTCCATGATCAGCGCCGGGTCGTAGACGAAAATGAACGGCAGCACGAACAGCGGCATTCCGAGGCGCATCGCGTAGAATCCTGTCTGCATGGGCTTGGATCCCGCGACATTCGCCGCGGTGATCGCGGCAAGCGCGACAGGCGGCGTGATGTAGGACAGCATGCCCCAGTAGAGGATGAAGAGATGGCTTGCGATCGGGTTGAGCCCCGCCTGCACCAGCGCCGGTGCCAGCAGGATCGACAGGAAAATGTAGCAGGCGGTCACCGTCATCCCCATCCCCAGCACGAAGCTCGTGACGGCTCCGGCGATCAGCATCAGCGCGGTGTTTCCGCCCGCGTAGAGCAGAAGCTCGCGCGAGAAGGCGCCCGCAACGCCCGTATAGGAAAGGCCGCCCACCACCAGCCCGATACCGGCCAGCACGGCGACAAGGCTCGCGACGTTCACGCAGATGTCGAGCAGGAGCGCCTTGGCCCGGCCCAGCGTCAGGCGCGTGTCCTTGTTGAACGCCGTCGCGGCCAGCATGACGATCGACGCGTAATAGGGCGAACGCGCCTCCATCCGCAGACCCATGAGCACGAAGATCAGCACGGCAAGGCTGAGCAGGTAGGGCCAGCCGGATTTCAGCACCGGACCGATCGGCGGCAGTTCGGCGCGCGGCAGGCCCAGCAAACCCCGGCGCGCGGCATACATGTCGACCTGGAAAAGCAGCGCGACGTAGAACATCAGCGCCGGGATGATCGCCGCGACCACGATCGTGGAGTACTGGACCCCGAGGAAGGAGGCCATCACGAAGGCGACCGTGCCCATCACCGGCGGCATCAGGGTCGCCCCGGTCGAGGCGCAGGCCTCGATGGCGGCGGCATAATGCGCGGGATAGCCGACCCGGCGCATCGTGGGGATCGAGAACGGTCCAGAGGTCAGGATGTTGGAGATCACGCTGCCCGAGAGCGACCCGAGGATGGCCGAGCCCATGACCGCGACCTTGGCCGGGCCGCCCCGGCTCTGTCCGAGAAGGGCGGAGGCCAGTTCCATGAAGAAGTCGCTGCCCTTCGTCGCCACGAGGACAGAGCCGAATATCACGAACCCGATGACCAGCTCGGCCACGACCTGCATGGGAATGCCGATGATGGATTCCACGCCGAGCACATGCGCCCGTATCGTGCCGGTGAGCGAATATTCGGTCCCCCAGAGAAACCCGGGCATGTAATCCGCGTAAAGCGGATAGGCACCGAAGATCAGCGCGGTCACCAGAAGGATCGGCCCGCCCGCGCGCCGCACGCCCTCGAGCACCAGCAGGATCAGGATCGAGGCCATGACGTCGGCCATCGGCGGCGCGTCGTATTCCCAGCCCTTCTGGATGATTTCGAGACCGTGATAGCCAAGCCAGCCGGCGCTGATCAGCGCGGCGACTGCGAGGATCGGGTTGATCCACCACAAACGGCGCGGGTTCAGCCGGAAAAGCGGCTGCGTGAGAAAGGCCAGCGCCAGGAAGATCCCGATAAGATAGTAGAGATACGCGTTGCCAAGCGGCTGGAACCCGAAGAGGTTCAGCAGGAACTGCTGGTTGATCGCCATGACGATCCCGAGCGCGCCCAGCACCATGACCACTGCGCGCGTGTACGTCCGGGCGGGAACGGCGAAGGGGTCGGCTGCGGTCTGCCCGGCGGGCAGCGCTGCGTCACTGGTCTGGTCGGAGTTCATGGTCTCTTCCGGATCAAGGCGAAATGGGCCCCGGCGCGGAAAACGCCGGGGAGCTTCGCGGTCGGGCGGTTCAGTTCAGGCCCGCCACGACCTCTGCGCGATGGGCCATCCAGGCCTCGCTGAACTCCGCATCGGACAGGCTTTCGTTCTGCGGCTTGAACGTCTCCCAGGCGGCCAGCAGGGCATCCATGCGGGCGATCCGCTTGTCGTTCCAGGCATCGTCCTCGGCGGTCCAGATGCCCTTTTCCTTCAGGTAGCGGATGGCGCCCTCATGGAACGGTACGTCGATTGCCGGTTTGCCGGATTTCTCGAGCGTCCAGCGCGGCATTGTCGCCGTGCCGTCCTTGTAGAGATCATAGCTTTCGTCGAGCGCCTTGATGAATGCGTATACCTCGTCCGCCGACTTGTCGGCGGTGGTGGTGATCACCGGATAGCGATAGGCCGCCATCTTGGCGATCTCGCCTTCCGCCAGACCGGCTGCCACATCCTCGTCCGAGGGGCCCATGATCGGCAGAACCTTCGACAGGCCTTCCCAGCCCGCGGTGTTGTCTGCCTCGAGCGGCGCGTAGAAGATGCCCCGCGGGCTTTCCGCCAGCTCGTACAGCTGGCTTGTCGTGGGCGTTGTGCAGGTCGCGTCGGATTCGTTGCGCGTCATCGACGACATGGCTGCCGCGTAGGTCGGGAAGGTGATCACCTCGACGTCCTCAAGCGTCAGCCCGCCGAATGCGAGGATCGCCTCGCATTTCACGTTCACCGACGGGTTCCCGGCGACGAAGGCGATCCGCTTGCCGCGTGCATCCGCGACGGTTTCGATCCCCGCGTCTCCCGCCGCGATCAGCGTGATGCCGGCCGGGCGGCCAGCGACGGCGCGAAGCTCGCGCGGGCCCCAGTCGCGGGTGGCGAAATCGAAAGCCCCCTCCGCCACGAAGAAGGCTTCGGTGGCAAGGAATGCATAGTCGGCGCGCCCCTGCAGCAGCGGCTGGAGACGGCCGATACCGCTGCCCGACGGCTGGATGCGCACCCGCGTGCCGAATTCCTTGCCGAAGGCGTCGGCAATGGCCGAGGCTTCGGCATATCCGGCAGAGCCGACATCGTAGGACGTCCAGACCATCGTGCCGGGCAGTTCCTGCGCCACGGCGCCGAATGCGCTCATCGCCATGAAGCCGCAGACGGCGGCCCCGAGTTTCAATCGTTTCTTCATGCTGTCCTCCCTGTGCATCGAAAAGCGCGGGGCGTTTCCATCCCCCTTGACACGCGTCCCATGCCGCCATCGGCAGTGGCAGGCGTCATCAATGCATTCCTCCGACTGAAAGCTTGTCGAACTGGAAGCCATGATTCAAATGCATTATCCACATATCAGCGATACAGATGGGGCATGAATGGATTTCCGTCAGCTGCGCAACTTCGTCCAGGTTGTCGAACTCAGCAGCATCACCGCCGCGGCAGAGCGTCTGAACATCGCCCAGCCCGCTCTCAGCCGGCAGGTGAAGGCGCTCGAAGACGAACTGAGCGTCTCGCTCCTGCGACGTCACGGACGCGGAGTGATGCCGACCGAGGAGGGTATCCGCCTTGCCCGCCGCGCGAAGATCATTCTCGAGGATCTGGACGACATGGCCGGAGAGATCTCGGGCAATCGCGCGCCGCTTTCGGGAACCGTGACGCTGGGCCTTCCGCCTACCGTGTCAGAGATCCTGGCTACGCATCTCATCGAACGGACGATGACCCGGTTTCCGGACGTCAATCTGCGGATCATCTCGGGCTTCAGCGGCCACGTGCAGGACTGGCTGCTGCGCGGCAAGATCGATCTGGGCGTCGCCTATGAGGGACAGAAATCCCCTTCCATCAAGGCGCAGCCGGTCATCATCGAGAAGCTCTTCCTGATCCAGTCCGCCAGGACCGAAGGCACCCGGGACGGCGCGCCGATCCCCTGCCGCGACGCGCTCGGGAAGCCGCTGATCCTGCCCAATCCGGAACACGGCCTGCGCGGTCGGATCGAGGCTATATCGCAGGAAGAGGACATCGAGCTGAACGTCGTCCTCGAGATCGATATCCTTCCCACAATGATCGCCTTCGTCGAGCGCGGCCTCGGCAGCACGATTTTGCCACTGGTCAGCGTGATCAACCATGTCCGCGAAGGGCGGCTCATCGCCCGGCCAATCGTCCGGCGCACCATCGACCGGACACTGGTGCTGATGACGCCGCTCAACCGGCCGGGGTCGCGCCTCACCGGCAAGTTCGCCGAGTTCCTGACCGATGAAGTACATGCCATGGTGGCCGCCGGACAATGGCCGGGAACGACGCTCTGAAAACGTGCCATGCAAGCACGGCATGGGCGGGTGGCGCTCCATACCCGATTGAACCCTTTTCCGGGTCAGATCTGCCCCGCGTGAAGAGACCCGTGAGCAACAGCTGCCAGACCGGTCCCGGCAGCGCTGCGCAGGGTAATCAAGACGGGGCGCCGCAACCGGCGGACGCGGCGCTGCCGTCATGCAAGCGGCGAACGCTCAGCAACCGCGGAACCGTGGCGGCCGTTTCTCGGCGAAGGCCGCGCGTCCCTCCGCAGCGTCGGCACTGTTGAGAAGCATCGGCTGAAGCGCCTGCTCGTATTCCAGCGCCGCTGACAGATCGCGTGCGAACCAGTCGAGGATGAACTGGCGGGCAAGGGCCGGGCCTGCCGCTTCTTCGAGCGCCAGCGCCGAGGCGGCAGCCAACGCATCGCCCGGTTCCGCAAGCGCATCGACGATCCCGAGCGTTTCGGCCTCCTCCGCGCCCACCACCCTGTTGCTCAGGATCAGTCGCCGGGCCCGTGCCGGACCGATCCGGGCCGGCAGCGTGCTCAACAACCCGAGATCCGGCATCAGCGCGATCCTGGTGAAGCTCGCCACGAAGCGCGCGTCGCGCGCGGCGACGACGGTCGGACAGGCCAGCGCAAGGGCAAAGCCACCCCCCGCAGCCCAGCCCTCGACGGCGGCGACAAGCGGTTTGGGAAAGCGCACCATGCGCGACACCATGTCAGCGATGACCGCGAAGCGTTCGCGATGCGCCCCGAGGCTGCGCTCGCCCTGGTCGCGGATGTCGCCGCCTGCCGAGAAATGCCCGCCCGCGCCGGTCAGAACCACGGCACGCACCGCATCGTCGCTCGACGCTTCCGAGAGGGCCGCGACCAGCGCCTGCCGCGCCGCATGCCCCACCGGGTTCCGCCTGCCGGGTTCGTTCAGGGTGATGACGAGAAGCCCATCCTCGTCTTTCCGGGTCTCTATGGTCATGCCGGTTCCCTCAACCTGAACAGGCCGTTGCCGATGGCGATCTTGTCGCGTTCCAGCACCCGCGTGCGAAACGAGCCGTCGTTCCAGATTTCCGTCCTGAGCGTCTCGCCAGGATAGACGAAGGCGGTGAAACGCCCGTCCATCGCCCCGAAGCGCTCCGCCTCGTAATCGCACAATGCCGCCAGCAGCGCATGGGCCGCACAGCCGAAGCTGCACAGCCCGTGCAGGATCGGCCGCTCGTAGCCCGCCTGCGCCGCGACCCGGGGGTCGAGATGCAGCGGATTCGGGTCCGCGTTCCAACGGTAGTAAAGCGCCTGTTCCGGGCGGGTGGGCGTGTCGATGACGTGGTCCGGCTCGGAGTCCGGAAGCTGATGCGCAGCCTTCACGGGCCCATCCGGCCCGCCGAAGCCACCGTCGCCGCGCATGAAGGTCGTGTTGCGGCAGGTCGCCAGCAGCAAGCCGGTCCCGGCGTCCCGGATGTCCTTTTCGGAGTAGAGCAGCGCACCCCGACCTTCGCCCTTGTCGACCAGACCCGTCACCCGGGTTTTCGCGACTACCGTGCCCCGGGCCGGCAAACGATGGTGTATCGTCATCCCCTGCTCGCCATGGACCAGTCGGAGCGCGTCGACCCCGGTATCGGGATTGCCCAGCCAGAATCCCGGATGGCCCAGCACATTCACGATGGCCGGCATCACCCGCGCGTCGTCCTCGAGCGCCCCGACATAGGCGAGCTGGCGCAGGTCCATCGGATCCTGTCCCAGACCAACGCTCAGCCCGAAGCGTGCAACCTCCGGGGCGCCGTAGCTCTGGCGAACCTCCGGAATGTCGAAGTTCATCAGGTGTTCGTAATCAATGGCCATCGGGCGCCCCCTGCTGACCGGCGATTTCGATCACCGCGTCAAGCGCGAAGGCACCCTGACCTTCGGGCATTGCGAGGACAGGGTTGATGTCGATCGACGCCAGCCGCTCGCCCGCGCCGGCCGCGAAGATCGACAGACGCGACAGCATTTCGGCCAGCGCGCCGATATCCGCCGGAGGCCGGCCGCGTGCGCCCTTCAGGATCGCCGCGCCCCGGATCGACAGTATCATCTCGCGCGCCGTGTCGGGCCCGAAGGGGCACGCCCTCACGGCCACATCGTTCATGAGCTCGACGAAGATCCCGCCAAGCCCGAAGACGGCCACCGGCCCGAAGGTGGGATCGCGGTTGACGCCCATCAGGCATTCGACACTGCCCGAAAGCTGGCGCGCGACAAGCACACCCGTCACGCGGGCGTCCGGCGCGTGTGTTTCCACGGCCGCGAGGATGTCCGCATGCGCCTCGCGCACGGCATCTGCCGAGCGCAGGTCGAGCCTTACCGCGCCGATGTCCGACTTGTGCAGGATGTCCGGCGACAGGATCTTCATGACGACTGGATAACCAAATGCCTCGGCCGCCGAGACTGCTTCCTCAGCGCTCTTTGCGGCCTTCTCCGGCGCGGCCGCGATCCCCGCCCCGGCCAGCAGGGCCTTGGCTTCCGCCTCGTCCGGGGTCCGTGCGGGTAGCGCCACGGGCTTTGGATCAGCGGACAGCGGCTTGGCGCCGCGCGGCTGCGGTGCACCCAGGCGCAGTATGGCGTCGAGCGCGCGCACCGCGCGACAGGGGTCGTTGAACACGAGGATGCCCGCATCGTCGTAGCGCTGCAGCACCTCGGGTTCGCCCAAGGCGCAGAAGGCGATGATCCGGTCGGGGAAGTCCGCGCGCAGTGGGCCCATCGCCGCGAGGATCACGTCCGACATCGCCCGGCTTCCGGCAACGTAGGTCAGGAAACACAGGACCGCGCCGTAGCCCCCGTCGCGAAGCGCGCTTCGGGTGAAAAGTTCAAGCAGCGACGGGTCATTGAGCGCCTGAGCGGTGCAGTCCAGCGGATTTGCGGGCGAGGCATAGGGCAGTGCCGCCTTAAGGGCGGCCTGCGCCGCTTCGGGCATTGCGGGCATTGGCAGTCCGACCCGCTCGGCTTCGTCGCTGGCGACAATTCCCGCGCCGCCGCTGACCGTGACGATGCCGAGGGAATGCCGCGACGGGAGCACCTTCCGCGATGCCGCGTAGGCGATATCCATCATGGTCTCCGGATCGCGCAGGATGATCGCGCCATGATCCGACAGCACCGCATCCGCCACGACCGCATCTCCGGTCAGGGAAGCGGTGTGCGACGCCGCCGCACGGGCCCCGACCGCCGACCGGCCCGACTTGAGCGCCAGAACCGGCTTGCCCGCATCCCGCGCGGCATCGAGCGCGCGCAGCAGCCCGGGCGCATCGTTGATCGCCTCCATATAGGCGCAGATCACATCCGTCGCGTCGCTCTCGGCCATCCACTGGATCGCCTCGGCAATGGTGATGTCGGCTTCGTTGCCGGTCGTGATGAGCGCCGAGCAGCCCAGCCCCCGGTCCCGCGCCAGCGCACCGAGATGCGCCCCGAACGCGCCGGACTGGCTTGCGATCCCGATGTTGCCCTCGATCGGCATGCCGGTGTCGATTGACGACGAGAACGTTCCGTAATAGCCGATACCGACGTTGTAGACGCCAAGTGTGTTCGGTCCCAGGATGCGCATCCCGTGGCGCCGTGCGCGCGAGACCAACGCGCGCTGAGCGGCCTCGCCTTCCGCGCCGACCTCCGCAAAGCCGGCGGAAAACAGGGTCGCGGCCTTGCAGCCCCTGCGACCCAGCGCCTCGATGGTCTCGGGAACCAGTCTGGCAGGCACGGCGATCAGCGCCGCATCCGGCGTTTCGGGCAGATCGTCCACGCCGGCATGGCAGGGCAGACCCTGCACGGTCTGCCGCGTCGGGTTCACCGGAAGGATCCGGCCGGCATAACCGGCCCGGAGCATGGCCGCGATGGGGCGCCCGCCGATCCTGGTGACATCTTCCGACGCGCCGATCACGGCGACCGAGCGTGGGGCGATCAGCCCGTCTATGTGGGGCAATGAGCTCATAGGGCATCCTGCGACCCGAGGATGGCGGTGCACTGGCTCGACAGCGTTCCGCCATTGCCGTGGCAGAGGGCGATGGCGCAATCCCCGATCTGGCGCTCTCCGGCGTCGCCCCTGATCTGCGCCACCGCCTCGGCGATGAGGAAAAGTCCGTACATGCCCGGGTGCACGCATGAAAGTCCGCCGCCGTTCGTGTTGACCGCAAGCTCGCCTCCGGGCGCGATACGCCCGTCCTCGACAAAGCGCCCGCCTTCGCCCTTGGGGCAGAACCCCAGATCCTCGAGAAAGAGGATCGTGTTGATGGTGAACGCATCGTAGACCATCACCAGGTCCAGTTCCGCCCGGCTTACCCCGGCCATCTCCATCGCGCGCGGCCCGCTTTCGGCGGCCGCCGTGGTGGTCAGGTCAGGCATCGCCACGATGGAACGGTGATGGTTTGCCGCGCCGCCGCCGAGGAAATAGACCGGCTTGCCCGGCAGATCCTTCGCCCTTTCGGCCCGCACCAGCACGCAGGCGGCAGCCCCGTCCGTCACGAGACAGCAATCTGCCTTGCTCAGGGGGTCCGAGATCATCCGCGCCGACAGGATCTCGTCCTTCGTCAGCGGACCGCGCGCGAAGGCCTCGGGATTGAGGTTCGCCCAGCCGCGCGCGGCGAGGGCCACGTCGGCAAGCTGGGCGCGCGTGGTGCCGTATTGCGCCATGTGCCGGCTTGCCGCAAGCGCATAGGCCGTGATCGGATGACGCGGATTGTAGGGCGTTTCGTGCCACTGCGGCTCGCTCATCGACACCAGACGACCGCCCGCCGTGCGCTGGTTCGAGCCGTAGCAGACCAGCGCCGCATCGCAGAGCCCGGCATCCAGCGCCATGGTCGCCTGCAGAAGGTGCATCTCGAAGCTCGAGCCGCCCACGTTGGTGCCATCGAAGAATCTGGGCTTCAGCCCGAGGTATTCGACGACGCTCATCGTCGGAAAGGCGTGGCTGCTGGTCGCGGCGAAGACGCCGTCGATGTCCTGCAGCCCGAGTCCGGCATCCGCCACGGCCGCCACCGCGGCCTGCCCGAGAAGCTCCATCGCGGAAAAGCCCGGTGCCTCGCCGATGCCGGCGGTCGCCATGCCGACGATGGCGGACTTGCCCCGCAGGGTCCTTTCGCTCATGCCGGGTCCTCCGGGATCGGATCGAAGACCACGCGCGGGCCCTCTTCCGTGGTTTCGATCCGCGCCCTGACCCGAGTGCCGATCGCTACCGTTTCGACACCGGGAAGGGTCGACATCATCCGCACGCCCTCATCGAGGTCCACCAGCGCCACGTTCCAGTCGCCGCCCCGCGCCCGGTTGACCGTGATCGCATGGACCGTCCCCGTGCCCCTGGCCTCGACCCAGGCCAGGTCTGTCGCCCCGGACGGCGCGACCACGCGGGGCCAGAACAGGTATTCTCCCGTGCTCCCGGACCGCTGGATCATGAATCGCCCCGCCGCGAGATGGGCCTCGTAGGCCGCCTGCGGCCCAAGGCCCTCGGGTTCGATATCCGTCATGTTCCCTCCGCTGCCGGGCATTCTCAGTCCTTCCAGCCCAGGAACAGATGGGTCTGTGTCGTCACGCCCACGACCTTGCCGTCGCCGCGCGTCATGGTGACCTGCAGCACCGACGTGGCGCGCCCGACATGCACAGGCTCGCAACGGGCGGTCACCGTGTCGCCCACCGTCACGGGACGGATGAAGTTCGTCTTCGCCTCGACGGTCGTGTTCGAGATCTCTGCTGGGCTGCTTATGAAGGAGGCCGTTCCCGCCGCCGTGTCCGACAGCGTCATGAGCGCACCGCCGTGCAGCACGCCGTTGCGGTTCGACATATCCTCGGTCACCCGCATGGTGCAGACGACCTCCTGGGGCGTGCAGGTGACGATCTCGATCCCCAGCAGGATCGAGAACCTCGACTGCGGCGGCATTTCGGAAAGGCTGCGCGGTTTTTGCTTCGCCATGGGTCAGGCCGCCCGCTGCGCCAGGGTCCGCCGCGCGATGACCAGCTGCTGGATCTGGCTGGTGCCCTCGTAGATGCGCAGCAGACGGATATCGCGGTAAAGCCTTTCGATATCGTATTCCGCCATGTAGCCCGCCCCGCCGTGGATTTGGAGCGCCCGGTCTGCGATGCGCCCGGCCGCCTCGGTGCAGAAGTACTTGGTGCAGGAGGCCTCGAGTACCGCCTTGCCCTCGCGATCGAAGGTATCTGCCGTGGCCCGGACCAGCGCCCGGGCCGCATGCAGCTCGGCCTGGCAATCGGCCAGCATGCCCTGCACCAGCTGATGCTCTCCGATCGGCTTGCCGAACTGCTTTCGCTCGAGCGCATAGTCGGTCGCGATATCCAGCATGCGCTGGCTCTGGCCCACGGCCATTGCGCCGATGTGGATGCGGCCTCGGTCAAGCACCTTCATGGCGGTCCGGAAACCCTGGTTCAGCCGCTCCGGCCCGCCGAGGATGGCGCTTTCGGGCACGCGGACGTCTTCGAAGATCACGTCCGAGGTCTTGGTGCCGTGCTGGCCCAGCTTGCGGTCGGGCTTCGCGACGGTGATGCCGGGCGTGTCCGCCGGCACGATGAAGGCAGAGACACCATCCGCGCCCGGCTTGTCGGGCTCGGTCCGCGCGAAGACCGTGAAGACCCCGGCGCGCACCGCGTTGGTGATGTAGCGCTTCGTGCCGTTGATCACGTAATCGGTCCCGTCGCGCCGCGCGGAGGTGCGGATGCCGCCCGCATCGGATCCGTTGTCGGGTTCGGTCAGCGCGAAGGACGCGATGATGTCGCCGCTTGCGATGCCGGGCAGCCAGCGCTCCTTCTGCGCCTGCGTCCCGTCCATCACGATCCCCTGCGAGCCGATGCCGACGTTGGTTCCGATCAGCGAACGGAAGGTCAGCGACGCGTAGCACAGCGCCTCGATCAGCCGGGCCTCCTGCGGCACGTTCAGACCGATGCCGCCGAATTCCTCGGGGGTGGACAGTCCGAAAAGGCCCATCTCCTTCATCTCGGCAACGATCTCTTCGGGGATGTAGTCCTCTTCCTCGACGCGCCGCTCCGCAGGTATCAGCCGCTCGCGCGCGAACCGCGCCACCGTCTCCACGAGCTGTTCGAAGACATCGCCATCCACACCTGCCGGCATCGTTCAATCCTCCCTCGACGCAACGCCACTCCTGCCTTGCCATAGCAGCGACATTCTTTATAGTAAATGAAATTCTATATGCGGAATGATATGGCCGACGACGCCGGACTGAAACTCGTACCCGCGGTGCAGAACGCGATGAGCATCATGCGCCTGCTCGCCGCGCAGGGCCGCCCCATGGGCGCGACCCAGATCGCCCGGGAAACCGGGCTCAACGTCTCCTCCGCCTTCAACATCCTGCGCACGCTCAGCCACGAAGGATTGCTCAGCTTCGATCCGGAGGCGAAGACCTACCGCATGGGCATGGGTCTCCTGGAATTCGCGATTCCCCTGCTCGGTGCAAACCCGGCCGACGTGATCCGCCCGGCCCTGACCGCCATCGCGCAGGAGCACCGCACCATGATCGCCCTCTGGCAGATCACGCGGACCCGGCGGATCGTGCTGACGGACCGCTTCACCGCACCCGACATCCTTCACGCGGTGCTTGCCCGCAACAGCCGGCTCCCGGTCTTCTCGGGTGCGGTCGGTCGCTGCTACGTGGCGATGACAGGCCTGGGCAAGGCAGAGGCGCAGGACGGTTTCGCCACCGTCCGCTGGCAGGACGCCCCCGATTTCGAAAGCTACTGGAGCGATGTGCTGGAGGCGCGCGAATCCGGAACGGCGTTCGACCGCGGACATCTCTATCGCGGCCTCGACATCGTCGCGTCGCTGGCGCGGGACGCCGAGGGGGTTCCCCGTCTCGGCATGAGCAGCATTACCATCGCGGGACAGCAGACCGAGGAAAGCCTTGCCGCCATCGCCCGTGCGCTGTCCGGCGCAGCCGCGCAGATCGAACGCTGCATCTTCGGCCGCCCGGCCGAGAGCTGAAACTCACCATTCTGGAAAGACGGAGGAGACATGCCTGAAATGAAGCCCCTTGAAGGGAAGGTCATGCTTGTGACCGGCGCGGGCGGCGGAATCGGCCGCGCAATTGCCATGGAAGCCGCCAGAGCCGGGGCGGCGGTGGTGGTCAACGACATCGGGGCCTCGCTCGACGGCCAACGCGAATCGAGCGCCGCGGCACAGTCGACGGTCGCCGAGATCGAGAAGGCGGGCGGGCGCGCCGTCGCCAACGGAGACGACGTCACCGATCAGACCGGCGCGCAGGCGATGGTGAAGGCGGCAGTCGACACGTTCGGGCGCCTGGACGCCGTGGTGAACAACGCCGGGATCCTGCGCGACGGGTTCTTCCACAAGATGACCTACGAGAATTTCGATGCCGTCGTGAAGGTGCATCTCTACGGCACCTTCAACGTGAGCCGCGCCGCGGCGGACGTGATGCGCGAGCAGGGCTCGGGCAGCCTGATCCACATGACCTCGACCTCCGGGCTGATCGGCAACCTCGCGCAGGCGAACTACTCGGCCGCGAAGCTGGGGATCGCCGCCCTGTCGAAATCGCTCGCGCTCGACCTGCAGCGCTGGAACATCCGCTCGAACTGCATCGCGCCCTTCGCCTGGAGCCGGATGACATCCTCGATCAAGGTCGACAGCCCCGAACAGGAAGAGCGCGTGAACCGCATGAAGGAAATGTCACCGGAAAAGATCGCCCCCGTCGCGCTCTATCTCGCCTCGGACGATGGCGCGGACACCACCGGGCAGATCTTCGCGGTCCGCAACAACGAGATCTTCCTCATCTCGCAGCCGCGCCCGACGCGCTCGGTCCATCGGGGAGAAGGCTGGTCGCTCGAAAGCGTCCGCAGCCACGCGATCCCCGCCTTGCGCGCCAGCTATGTTCCGCTGGATGTCTCAGCCGACGTGTTCAGCTGGGATCCGATATGACCTGAACGGCGTCCCTGCCGGACATGGCGGACCGGTTCCGATCGGGCCGCCATTCTACATGCGCGGTCTCGGCCGGTCCCGAATGATGCCATTTCGGCATTTCAGGAAGTCCATTCAGATATTTGATTTATGGCTCAACGGGCTCGAAAATCCCCTGGCGATGCGAAGCAGCATCCCCGATCCCGGAGGAGCCAGACGTGTACGATCACAACAGCGACGACTTTCAGGACATCCGGGATGCGGTGCGCGCCCTGTGTGCCGATTTCCCGGACGAGTATCACCGCAAGGTGGACGAGAGACGCGGCTACCCCGAGGAGTTCGTGGATGCGCTGACTAAATCCGGCTGGATGGCGGCGCTGATCCCCGAGGAATACGGCGGATCCGGGCTTGGCCTGACCGAGGCTTCGGTGATCATGGAAGAGATAAACCGCGCGGGCGGCAATTCGGGCGCCTGTCACGGGCAGATGTACAACATGAATACCCTCGTGCGGCATGGCAGCGAGGAGCAGCGGCGGAAATACCTTCCCAGGATCGCCACCGGAGAGCTTCGCCTTCAGTCCATGGGCGTCACCGAACCCACGACCGGCACGGACACCACGCAGCTCAGGACGACCGCGGAAAGGAAGGGCGACCGCTATGTGATCAACGGCCAGAAGGTCTGGATCAGCCGGGTCCAGCATTCCGACCTGATGATCCTGCTGGCCAGGACGACGCCCCTGTCGGAGGTACGGAAGAAATCCGAGGGGCTGTCGATCTTTCTCGTCGATGTGAAACAGGCGATGCAGAAGGGGATGGAGGTGCGTCCCATCCTCAACATGGTCAATCACGAGACCAACGAGCTGTTCTTCGACGACCTCGAGATCCCGGCAGAGAACCTGATCGGAGAAGAGGGCCAGGGCTTCAAATACATCCTTACCGGGCTGAATGCCGAGCGCACGCTGATCGCGGCGGAGTGCATCGGAGACGGGTACTGGTTCACCGACCGGGTAACGGACTATGTCAGGGAGCGCCGCGTCTTCGGCCGGCCCATCGGCCAGAACCAGGGCGTTCAGTTCCCCATCGCCGAAGCCTTCATCGAGGTCGAGGCGGCGAACCTGATGCGCTGGAAGGCCTGCGCGCTTTTCGACGCGGGCAAGCCCTGCGGCGCCGAGGCCAACATGTCCAAGTATCTCGCGGCGAAAGCGAGCTGGGAGGCAGCCAACGCCTGCATCCAGTTCCATGGCGGCTTCGGGTTCGCCTGCGAATACGACGTGGAACGCAAGTTCCGCGAGACCCGTCTCTATCAGGTGGCCCCGATCTCGACCAACCTGATCCTCAGCTATGTGGCCGAGCATGTCCTCGGGCTGCCGAGGTCCTTCTGATGCTGCCTCTTCAGGGGCTGCGCGTCGTCGCCATCGAACAGGCGGTCGCCGCGCCCTTCTGCACCTCGCGGCTGGCGGATGCCGGCGCGGAGGTGATCAAGATCGAACGCCCCGAGGGCGACTTCGCACGCGGCTACGACGATGTCGCGGCAGGCCAGTCGAGCTATTTCGTCTGGCTCAACCGGGGCAAGACCTCGCGCACGCTCGACCTGGCCTCCGAAGAGGGGCGCGCGGCGCTGGAGGAGCTGCTCGCCACGTCCGACGTGCTGGTACAGAACCTGAAGCGCGGCGCCCTTTCCAGGCTGGGGTTTCCCGCCGAGCGACTGCGCAGGGACTTCCCGAAACTCGTCATCTGCGCGATCTCGGGATACGGGGATGGCGGGCCGATGGCGGACCGCAAGGCCTACGACCTTCTCGTGCAGGCCGAGTCCGGCCTCTGCTCGCTGACCGGGGGACCCTCCGAACCGGCCCGCGTCGGCATCTCCATCGTCGATATCGCAACCGGAGCCACCGCGCAGGCGGCGATCCTCGAGGCGCTTGTCCGCCGCGGCATAACCGGTCAGGGCGCCTCGATCTCGATCTCGATGTTCGACGTGATGGCTGACTGGCTGACCGTGCCGCTGCTCAACCACGAGGGCGGCAGGACGCCTGGGCGTATCGGGCTCGCGCATCCCTCCATCGCGCCCTACGGCGTCTTCACCGCGCAGGACGGCGTGCAGATCCTGATCTCCGTGCAGAGCGACCGGGAATGGCGCCGGCTCTGCGATGTATTCCTGGGACAACCCGGGCTCGGCGGCGATCCGCGCTTTGCGACCAACGTGGCCCGCGTCGCCAACCGGCCCGCGACGGATGCCGCGGTCGCCGCAGGTTTCGCCGGGCTGCCTGCGGATGCTGCGATGGAAGCCCTGTTGCAAGCCGATGTGGCGCTTGCGCGCGTCAACGACATGGAGGGGCTCGCCTCCCATCCCCACCTGCGCCGCGTGACGGTGGAGACGCCGAACGGTCCCGTCTCGTATCCCGCGCCCGCGCCGGTCTGGGACGACGCGCCGCGCACATACGGCCCCGTGCCCGCGCTGAATCCGGCGGAGGGCCGGAATTGACGGCGGCAGAGGATCCGGATCTCGATCGTCTGCGGGGATGGATCGGGCGCACGGAGCAGGCGTCGGAACTCCTGACACCAACGCTTGTCGCGCGCCTCCTCGCCACACTCGACAGGGAGGATGCGCAGGGAATGGCAGCGCCGCTTCTGGTTCATCACTGCCTCTGCCAGACCGCCGTGCCCACCGGACGGCTCAGTCCGGATGGCCATCCGCCCCGCGGCGGTCTCCTGCCGCCGGTTCCCCTGCCCCGGCGCATGTGGGCAGGTGGCGCCATCGCGTTCCGCTCGCGGCCCCGGATCGGCGAGACGGTGACACGGCGCTCGGTCGTTGCGGACGTGACAATGAAGCAGGGCCGCTCGGGACGGCTGTGCTTCGTCACGGTCAACCACGATATCAGCAGCGACGGGCGCGAGGTCCTGAGCGAACGCCAGGACATCGTCTATCGCGACATCGCCCCGGAGGGTTCCGGCCCGGCCCCGGCGCAGGCGCAAGCTCCGGATGGCACGCATCAGCGCCGTATCTGCATGCCCCCGGAACGGCTTTTCCGCTACTCTGCCCTCACCTTCAACAGTCACCGGATCCATTACGATCTGCCCTATGCCACGGGCGAAGAAGGCTATCCCGGGCTGGTTGTGCAGGGTCCGCTGCAGGCGATGCTGCTTGCCGATCTGGCGGCCGAGCTGCGCAATGCCGCGCCCGCGCGTTTCGAATTCCGCAGCCTGTCGCCGGCCTTCGCCG
Source organism: Sulfitobacter sp. LCG007 (assembly GCF_040801785.1). Taxonomy (NCBI): domain Bacteria; kingdom Pseudomonadati; phylum Pseudomonadota; class Alphaproteobacteria; order Rhodobacterales; family Roseobacteraceae; species Roseobacteraceae bacterium LCG007. The sequence continues at coordinate 3,633,149 of NZ_CP161805.1, forward strand.
GTGTGCCGCTTCTGCTCAACGCGCGGGACGCCGGCGACGCGCTGGAACTTTGGACCGCCATGCAAGGCGGGCCCGTGGCGATGGAGGCGCGGGCGCAATGGTGAGGCTCGACTGCGTCACCACGCGGCGCGGGTGACAGTCACGGCGCGGGGACGCGCGGGCTGTCATGATTTCGTAACGCCGCCGTAGCGAAACTGATTCAAAACCGTCACGCACATGTCGCCTCGAGCCGATAGGTCCCCCGCAAACATGGGGGCGACATGCTGCAGATCGACGCGCTGACAAAGCGGTTCGGAGACAAAACGGCCGTAGAAGCGGCCACCATCTCTGTCGACAGGCCGACAATGATCGGGATCATCGGGCGCTCGGGGGCGGGCAAGTCCACGCTGCTGCGCATGCTCAATCGCCTCAGCGATGCGACGGCCGGCACGATCATCTTCGAGGGCGAAGAGATCACCACGTTGCGCGGCGCCGCCAGACGCAACTGGCAATCGCGCTGCGCGATGATCTTCCAGCAGTTCAATCTGGTCCCCCGCATGGATGTCGTCTCGAACGTGCTGCACGGCACGCTCAACAGGCGCTCGACCTTCGCGACCATGTTCAATCTCTATCCGCAGGAGGACATCCACAAGGCGATCGAGATCCTCGACCGTCTGGGAATTGCGGAACAGGCACCCAAGCGTGCCGAGGCGCTGTCGGGCGGGCAGCAGCAGCGCGTGGCAATCGCCCGCGCTCTGATGCAGGACCCCAAGATCATCCTCGCGGATGAACCCATCGCTTCTCTCGACCCGATGAACGCGCAGGTCGTCATGCAATCGCTGCGCAGCATTCACGAGGAAGACGGCCGGATGGTCATCGCCAACCTGCACACGCTGGATACCGCGCGGCGCTACTGCGACAGGGTGATCGGCATGCGCGATGGCCGGATCGTCTTCGACGGCACGCCCGAGCAGCTGACCACCGGAGTGGCCCGCGACATCTACGGGGCGGGCGCGGACTTTTCCGAAGCCGCCACCTCAAGCGAAATCGAAACGCTGGACAGGCCCGAGGTCCGGGAAGCGGAAGCCTACGCCTGAGCCAGTTCTTCCCGCGGGATCTTCGCGGGCACCTTGATCAAACCTAACGGAGACACCGATGAAAAAGACAATCGCACTGGCGCTCGCCGCCGCAACTGCCCTGAGCACCGGCGCCATCGCGCAGGACATCACCGAATTCCGCATCGGAATCCTTGGCGGCGAAAACGCCCAGGACCGCCTGTCCAGCAACCAGTGTCTCGCCGACAAGATCACCGACGCGCTCGGTGTTCCGGTCAAGATGTTCGCGCCGGCCGATTACAACGGCGTCATCCAGGGCATCAAGGGCGGCAACATCGATCTTGCCCTGCTTGGCCCGTCTTCCTATGCGGCGCTCTACCTCGCGGACAAGGAAGTCGTGACGCCGATCCTCGTGAAGGTGAACCTCGACGGATCGATCGGCTATCACTCCATCGGCTTTGCCCGCAAGGACAGCGGCATCACCAGCCTCGAGGATGTCAAAGGCAAGACCTTCGGGTTCGGCGATCCCAACTCGACCTCGGGCTACCTGATCCCCGCGATCGAAATTCCGGAAGCCACGGGCGCCAGCATGGAAAGCGGCGACTACTTCGGCGAGGTCCGCTTCACCGGCGGACACGAGCAGACCATCCTCGCCGTCAAGAACGGCGATGTCGACGCCGGCGTGACCTGGGCGGACGGCCAGGGCAACTGGGAAGACGGCTACAACTTCGGCGCCCTGCGCAAGGCCGTCGACGCGGGTCTGGTCGACATGAACGACCTGGTCGAGATCTGGCGCTCGAAGCTGATCCCGGGTGAACCGATCGTGCTGCGCAACGCCCTTCCGGACGACGTCCGCGCCAGCGTGACCGAGATCGTGGATACCCTCGGCGAAACCGACCCGGACTGCGCTTACGGCGTGGGCGGCGGTGAAATCAAGGGCTTCGATCCGATCACCCCCGAGGCCTACACCTCGATCGTGGAAGCCCGCAAAGCCGAAATCGGCGGCTGAGCCAGTTCATGGCATGACCGGCAGCCTTTCACGGCTGCCGGTTTTTCTTTGCGGGAATCCTGGATGACTGACGGAACACTTGGAACTGTGCCGCGCGACATCGGTGGCATTAAGTCGAGCTATATGGCCCAGGTACAACGCCGAAGGCTTTATGGCGGGCTGACGCTGATGATCTTCGTGCTGCTGATGGTGTCGGGTTTCAACGTGGCCGACAATCGCAATGCCGGCGGTTTTTGGCAGGGGTTGCATCAGATCGGCGACTACCCGGCAGAGGTCCTGTCGGAGGCCTGGGAAAAACGCAGCGCGCTGCCCGGACTGATCGCCGAATACTTCCCGGCATTGATCGAGACGCTTAACATCGCAGCCGTATCGACATTGATCGGAGCCGCTGGCGGCTTGCTCCTGTCGCTGCTCGGCACCCGAGGCCTGGCGCGCTGGCCGCGCCTGATCCCGGTCTTCCGCCGCATTTCCGATGTCATGCGCGCGATACCCGAAATCGTCATCGCGCTTGTTCTGATCTTCGTCCTCGGCGGTGGCCCGGTGCCCGCCATGATCGCGATTGCCGTCCATACCGCCGGTGCACTCGGCAAGATGTTCTCCGAAGTGGCCGAGAATGCCGATCTGAAACCCATCGAGGGGCTGGCATCGACCGGGGCGCGTTGGTCGCAGCGCATGCTTCTCGGCGTGCTTCCCCAGGTCGCGCCGAACTACGTCAGCTACACCTTGCTCCGCTTCGAGATTAACATCCGCGCGTCCGCCATCCTCGGCTTCGTCGGCGCCGGCGGCATCGGCTATGAGCTGCGAAACGCAATGGGCTGGGGGCCGGGCAAATTCGACGACGCGGCAGCCATCTTCATCCTGCTGTTCGGAACCATCGTCTTCTTCGATCAGCTCTCCAGCCGTTATCGCAACAGACTGACGGAGGGGCAACGCCAATGACCGCAGTCGATCTGGACCACACCAAGCACGCCGCCGAAAGGATCTTTCAGCGCAAGCGGCTGATGGGTTTCGCCATCCCGGCTGTGATCGTGCTGTACCTCACCTACATCTTCTTCGCCTTCGACCTGCCGGGCCTCGCCCAGCGCGCCAGCATGGACAACGCCCTGACGCTGGCCTCGGACAGCTGGTCCTACAAGGAACATGTTACGCGCGACAACCGCTCCGGTGAGGTCGAGTATGCCGTGGAGGGCGAACGCAAGGGGCGCTATCCCGACGGCATGCGACCCGACTGGGTCACTGGCGACGAGGCGATCACCATTGACCTCGGAGCCGGCCATCTCGTTCGCTACCTGCCGGAAAACCGGACCGAGATCGAAATTCCGGGCTTCCCGCTGATCGAGGCACAGGCACAGGCGCGTCGTGTCGTCACCAATCTGCCGGACGATCCGCCGGACTGGATTTCCGTATCGGACCGGCGGGTGTCGGTCACGCTGCCCCATGGGCGCATCACCCTGACCGGCGCACGAACCGAGGTCTTCAACTACTTCCCGGGCTGGGAGCTTTTCTGGTTCACGCTCGACAGCCCCTACCATGGTCATGGTCTGGGCCAGATCCTCTTCGGTGAGCGGATCGACCCGACCCGCGCCAATCTCGCGGGGGCTGTGTCTGACTGCTGGCACAATCCCCTGTGGCGGCACAAGGATGTGGCCTGGGCCATCGGCGAGACGATCCTGATGGCCTTCCTCGGCACCATGGGCGGCGCGATGATTGCCTTGCCTCTGGCGTTCCTGGGCGCGAAACGGTTCTCGCCGATCATGCTTCTGCGCGCGGCGACGCGCCGCCTGTTCGATTTCGTGCGCGGCGTGGATGCGCTGATCTGGACCGTCGTGCTCGCCCGCGCCTTCGGCCCCGGGCCGCTCACAGGGGCGCTGGCGATCCTGATCACCGACACCGGCACCTTCGGCAAGATCTTCTCCGAAGCGCTCGAGAATGTGGATGAGAAGCAGATCGAGGGCATCGCCTCGACCGGCGCCAAACCGCTGCAACGCTACCGTTTTGGCGTGATCCCGCAGGTTGTTCCGGTGCTGCTGGCCCAGATCCTCTATTTCCTCGAGGCCAATACCCGCTCGGCGACGATCATCGGGGCGATTACCGGCGGCGGCATCGGTTTGATGCTGACACAGGCCATCCAGACGCAGAAAGACTGGGAGGAGGTCGCCTATTACATCGTCCTGATCGTCGTGATGGTCATGGTCATGGACAGTTTTTCGGGCTGGCTGCGCGGCAAGCTGATCGGGCGCAAGGACTGATGGCACGTCTTACGGCAGAGCAGCCCTTCATTCATCCGGAATGCGAGATCGCCGACAGCAGCTTCGGCGCTTATGTGGAGATCGGAAAGGGCAGCCGCGTGGCCCATTCGCATGTCGGGGACTATTCCTACTGCGACCGCTACGCCGACATCGCCAACGCCCGGATCGGAAAGTTCGCCAATATCGCCGCCTTCTCGCGGATCGGCGCGACGGATCACCCGCTGCATACGGCGGCCTGCCATCACTTTCTCTATCGGTCGGACGATTACTGGGACGATGCCGGGCGGGACGCCCCGTTCTTCGATCATCGCAGATCCCGCATCGCGACCATCGGCCATGACACCTGGATCGGCGCGGGGGCCATGATCAAGCCCGAGGTGACGCTGGGACATGGCGCGGTTGTCGCGGCGGGGGCTGTGGTGACAAGGGATGTCGATCCCTACACGATCGTCGCGGGAACGCCGGCCAGACCCCTGCGCCTGCGCCAGCCGCGCGAAATCGCCGACCGTCTGATCGCCCTGGCGTGGTGGGATTGGCCGCATGACGCGCTGCGCCTGGCGCTCGAGGATTTCCGCGCGCTTGAGGCGGAAGCCTTTCTGGAGCGCTATGGCGGCTGACCCCTGCCCCGGTCCGTACCCCTAGATATCCAGGGTCAGCGTGACGCGATCTCCGGCAAACCATGTGCGCCCGTATTCCACCGGCTCTGCGGCCTCGCCGACATTGACGCTGGTTGTTCTGAGCAGCGGATCGCCCTCGGCGATCTGCAGGTGCAGGGCCTGTGTGGCATTTGCCCGAGTGGCGGTAAGCCGGGTCGAGGCCCGCGTGTAGTCGGGAATGCCCACCGCCCGCAGCGCCTCGGTCACGCTGCTGGTCTGCGCCAGCGCGGCAGTGATGCCCACAAGGCGTGCAAGCGGAAACATGCTTTCGAACAGAGCGATCGGCTGACCGTCCGCGAGGGACAACCCGTGATAGGCGCAGACCGGATCGCCCGGGGCGAGGGCCAGCGCCCTGGCTTCACCCTCCGTCGCGGCGCGCTCTTCCAGATGCAACACGCGCTTTTCCGGTGTCCGTCCGGCGGCGATGACATTCTCGTGGAATCGGACCCGCTTGCCCAGGGCGTAGTCGGTCGGCGTGGCGGCGACGAATGCCCCTGCCCCGCGCCGCGTCCGTATCAGCCCCTGATCGACCAGGGCGGAAATACCGTGGCGCACGGTGTGACGGTTGACACCGAAGCGCTCGGCAAGGGCCGCCTCGGCGGGCAGTTTGTCGCCGGGCTTATAGCGGCCCTCGGCCAGATCGCTGCGCAGGGCGTCCGCGATTGCTTTCCAGATTGGCGTCCTGCCCGAAGTTTCACGCAAGTTTCACATATCTCCTCTGTCCTGTGGCGGCGATTGTGGTAAGATATGTATAGTTGTATAGTATCTGGAAAAGTTGTCGAGATGAAAGACTCATTCGACGAAAGCAACCCCCGCAGAACCTGGATGGGCCTGCTTTCCAAGGCCCCGGAGGGACGCGTCGCGGCCTTGCTGGCTTCGGCCATCGCAGCACCGCGCTTCACGTGGCTCAGAGCGCCCGAGATCGGCACGACCATGGTGCGCGCCCGCGCAGGCGCAACCGGTGCGCCGTTCAATCTGGGCGAGATGACCGTCACGCGCTGCGCCCTGACGCTCGAGACCGGCGAGATCGGACATGCCTATGTGCAGGGCCGTCGCAAGGCCGATGCCGAGGCTGCCGCGCTCGTGGATGCCCTGATGCAGACCGACGCTGCCGACAGGGTCCGTGCCACGATCCTCGATCCCATCGCGGACGAGCTGGCGGCCGCCAAGGCGGGTCGCGCCGCGAAGGCGGCTGCGACGAAGGTCGAGTTCTTCACGCTGGTCAGGGGAGAGGACTGATGCGCACCGAAACGCTTTCCGGCGGCTTCGCCGATCCGGCCATACAATCGGCGCAGGCCTTTCGCAGCGTGATGGAGGCGATGGCGCGTCCCGGCACGATACGCGACGTCGGCGGTGCGCAACCGCCCGCCCCGCTTTCCAGAGCCGCGGGTGCCGTCCTGCTGACGCTTTGCGACAGCGAGACGCCGGTGCATCTGGCCGGTGAGGCCGATTGCCAGGCCGTGCGCGCATGGCTCGCCTTTCATACCGGCGCGCAGGTGACAGGCCCGTCGCATTGCATGTTCGCCCTCGGCACATGGGACGCGCTCTGCCCTCTGTCGTCCTACCCCGTCGGTACGCCCGAATACCCGGATCGCTCGGCCACGCTGATCGTGGAATGCCCGGAACTGATCGCGGCCGGCGCGACCCTCACGGGCCCCGGCATCAGGATCAGCGCGTCCCTGTCCCTGCCCGAGATCGCGGCATTCCGGTCCAACCGGCGCCTGTTTCCCCTGGGCCTCGACTTCATTTTCACCAGCGGCGACCGGCTTGCGGCCCTGCCCCGGTCCACGATCGTCGGGGACGCTCCCGGCGACGCGGCACCCCCGGAAGGAGCGTCCTGATGTACGTCGCCGTCAAGGGAGGAGAGCGGGCGATCGAGAACGCCCACGCCTGGCTTGCGGAAGAACGCCGCGGGGATCGCGACATTGCGGAACTGAGCGTAGAGCAGATACGCGAGCAGCTGAAGCTGGCGGTGAACCGCGTGATGGCCGAAGGCTCGCTTTATGACCCCGACCTCGCCGCGCTCGCGATCAAGCAGGCGCGCGGCGATCTGATCGAGGCGATCTTCCTGATCCGCGCCTATCGCACCACGCTGCCCCGCTTCGGCGCGTCCGCACCCGTCGATACCGCCGCCATGGCCTGTGACAGGCGCATATCGGCCACCTTCAAGGACCTGCCCGGCGGGCAGGTGCTGGGCCCGACCTTCGACTACACCCACCGCCTGCTCGACTTCAAACTGGCCGCAGAGGGCAATGTGCCCGAGGCGCCCGCGCGCGAGGCCGCGCCCGGCGCCGTGCCCCATGTAACCGAATTCCTGAACACCGAGGGGCTGATCGAAGACGCGCCGCATGACGACACGCAGCCCCCCGACCTGACCCGCGAACCGCTCGAAATGCCCGCCGATCGCGCCCTGCGCCTGCAGGCACTGACACGCGCGGACGAAGGTTTCACCCTTGCCCTCGCCTATTCCACCCAGCGCGGCTATGCACGCAACCATGCCTTCGTCGGCGAGCTGCGGATCGGCACCGTGCCGGTCGAGATGGAAATCCCCGAGTTGGGCTTTGCCGTCGAGATCGGCGAGGTGACGCTGACCGAATGCGAAACCGTCAACCAGTTCAGGGGATCCAAGACCGAGCCGCCGCAGTTCACCCGCGGCTACGGTCTGGTCTTCGGCCAGACTGAGCGCAAGGCGATTTCGATGGCGCTGGTGGACCGCGCCCTGCGATGGGAAGAACTGGGCGAGGACAATGTCGGCGCCCCGGCGCAGGACGCCGAATTCGTGCTCTATCATTCCGACAACATCCAGGCGACGGGCTTTCTGGAGCATATCAAGCTGCCCCACTACGTCGATTTCCAGTCCGAACTCGAACTGGTGCGCAAACTCCGGCGCGAAGCGGGCGCTGAGCAGGTTCAGGAGGCCGCGGAATGACCCGCCCGCTGATCTTTCTCACCCACGCCGAGGTCGCGGTCGACCCCGACGTTCCGGTTCCCGGCTGGGGACTGAGCGAGAGCGGGCGGGCGCGCCACCACCGCTTCTCCATCGACCCCGCGCTGAAGGACATCACGGCGATCTACAGCAGCGCCGAACGCAAGGCGTGCGAGGGTGCGGCGATCCATGGCGAGGCCCTTGGGCTTGTCCCGGTCGTCGTGTCGGCCCTGCACGAGAATGACCGCAGCGCGACCGGCTATCTGCCGGCGGAAGAATTCGAGGCAACTGCCGACGCCTTCTTCGCCGCCGCCGACAGCTCTGTGCGGGGGTGGGAGACGGCGCGCGCCGCAGAGGCGCGGATCGTCGCAGCCCTGCGCACGGTGGGTGAACTGGACGCAACCGGCGGCGGCCTGCTGATCGTCTCGCACGGGGCGGTCGGTGCGCTGATGCGCTGCCATCTGAAAGGCCGCGAGATTTCGCGCGACGAGGACCAGCCCGCCGGTGGCGGATGCTGGTACGCAACGGACACAAGGCTGGAACAGGCGCCGCAGAACTGGAGACGGATATGATCGGGGCCGCCTACAACTTCGCCTATCTCGACGAGCAGACCAAACGGATGATCCGGCGGGCGATTCTGAAGGGCCTCGCGATCCCGGGCTATCAGGTGCCGTTCGCGTCCCGCGAGATGCCGATGCCCTACGGATGGGGCACGGGCGGCGTGCAGGTATCTGCCGCGATCCTGACGCCCGAGGATACGTTCAAGGTGATCGACCAGGGCGCGGACGACACGACAAACGCGGTCTCGATCCGGACGTTCTTCGAGCGCACGGCAGGGGTGAAGACGACGACCTCCACGGCGCAGGCTTCGGTGATCCAGACCCGCCACCGCATTCCCGAGGTGCCGCTGGGCGAGGGCCAGATCCTCGTCTATCAGGTGCCGATCCCCGAACCGCTGCGCTTTCTCGAGCCGCGCGAGAGCGAGACTCGCAAGATGCACGCTCTCGAGGAATACGGGCTGATGCACGTGAAGCTCTATGAGGACATCAGCCGTCACGGGCATATCGCAACCTCCTACGCCTATCCGGTGAAGGTCGAAGGGCGCTACGTGATGGACCCCTCCCCGATCCCGAAATTCGACAATCCGAAGCTCGGCGGCATGGCGGCGATCCAGCTTTTCGGCGCCGGACGCGAACAGCGGATCTACGCGCTGCCGCCCTATACGAAAGTCGTCAGTCTCGACTTCGAGGACCATCCGTTCGAAGCCTCCAAGGCCGAACATCCCTGCGGAATGTGCGGGGCCGAGGACAGCTATCTGGACGAGGTCATCATCGACGATGCCGGTGGTCGGATGTTCGTCTGCTCCGACACCGATTATTGCGAGACGCGACAGTCGGCGGGACATCGCGGAAAGGACGCGGCATGACCCCCTTGCTGTCGGTGCAGGGCATCACAAAACGCTATGGCGCTCAGATCGGCTGTGCCGAGGTGTCGTTCGATCTCTACCCCGGCGAAGTCATGGGGATTGTCGGAGAAAGCGGGTCGGGCAAGTCCACCCTCTTGAACTGCATGGCCGGTCATCTGACTCCGGATGCCGGCGCGGTGGTATTCGATACGCGCGCCGAGGGGCCAAAGGATACCGTGACGATGTCCGAGCCTGAACGCCGGATGCTGTCGCGCACCGACTGGGCCTTTGTCCACCAGCATGCCCGCGACGGCCTGCGCATGGGCGTCAGCGCGGGCGGAAACGTGGGCGAGAGGCTGATGGCCGTGGGCACGCGCCACTACGGCGATATACGCGACCAGGCCATCGACTGGCTCGAGCGGGTGGAAATCGACGCGGGCCGCGTGGACGACCGCCCGACGACCTTTTCCGGCGGCATGCAGCAGCGCCTGCAGATCGCGCGCAATCTCGTGACCGGGCCGCGTCTGATCTTCATGGACGAACCCACCGGCGGTCTTGATGTGTCCGTGCAGGCGCGTCTGCTGGACCTGCTGCGCGGCCTTGTCCGCGACATGGGGCTGTCGGCGATAATCGTGACGCATGACCTTGCGGTCGTGCGTCTGCTGGCTGACCGGCTGATGGTGATGAAATCGGGCCGCGTGGTCGAGGCCGGGCTGACCGATCAGGTCCTTGATGATCCCCAGCACGCCTACAGCCAGCTTCTTGTCAGTTCCGTCTTGCAGGTATGATCCATGATCGAGCTTGAAAACGTCTCGAAGTCCTTCACCCTGCACAATCAGGGGAGCGCGGTGATCGAAGTCGTCAGCGGCGCCTCCTTCTCGGTCGCCAGGGGCGAATGCGTGGCCCTCACCGGCGCATCGGGAGCGGGCAAATCGACCCTGATGCGGATGATCTACGGCAACTACCTGGCCCAGGCGGGCGCGATCCGGATCGGCGGCGTGGACATCGTGAAGGCCGAACCGCGTGCCGTGATCGCCTTGCGGCGCGAAGTCCTGGGATATGTCAGCCAGTTCCTGCGCGTGGTGCCGCGGGTCCCGACGCTCGAGGTGGTCGCCGAGCCGCTGCGCCGGGTCGGCGTCGCGCCGGAAGCCGCACAGGCACGGGCCAGGGCGTTGCTTGCCGAACTCAACATTCCGGAACGGCTTTGGGGTCTTTCGCCCACCACCTTCTCAGGTGGCGAACAGCAGCGCGTCAACATCGCCCGGGGTTTCGCCCATGCCTATCCCGCGATGCTGCTGGACGAACCGACCGCCAGCCTCGACGCCGCGAACCGGGAGGTGGTGCTGTCCCTGATCGAAACGGCAAAGGCGCGCGGCGCGGCCATCATCGGCATCTTCCACGACGAGGCGGCCCGCATGCGCGTGTGCGACCGTGAAATCGACGTCAGCCGCCACGCACCGGGTGTGGCCGCGTGATGCAAGGACGGCTCATCGCCGTCGTCGGCCCCTCGGGCGTCGGAAAGGACAGCGTCATGGAGGGCATTCACGGCGCCATGCCACAGATGCATCTGGTGCGCCGTGTCATCACGCGGCCGCCCGGGCTGGGCGGCGAGACCTACGATGCGGTTTCGGTCGCCGAGTTCAAGACCCTGGCCGAAAACGGCGCCTTCGCGGTGCATTGGTGCGCCCACGGACTTTGGTACGGTGTCCCCGTCACCGTGAAGTACCAGCTGAACAAGGGCACCGACTGCCTTGTCAATTTCTCCCGCAGATCCCTGGCGACCGCCGCGGCGATTTTCCCGAGACTGGTTGTCCTCAACATCACCGCAAGACCCGACGTCCTCGCACAGCGGCTTGCGACGCGCGGGCGCGAGACGGAGGATCAGATCGCACGGCGACTCGCCCAGGCGTCGACGCCTCTGCCCGACGGCCTTGACGTCCTGCAACTGTCAAATGATGGTCCGCTGTCTCAGACGGTGGCGCGCGCGGCGGCGCTGCTTCAGCCGGCCCGGGCCTAGGAATGGCCGGGTCCGGACATGCAACCTTTCCTGTCGCAGCCACGACCCTCTTCAAGGCCGCCCAATCGGCTATACCCCATCGCATATCGAGAGAATGACATGAATTCCCCACTGACCGCCGCTTCGCTGGGAGACACGTTTGACAGCGACGTGCCCGCCGATCTCTGCCTTGCGAACGCGCGGCTCGTTCTGCCCGACCGGGTGCTTGCGGGATCGGTGACGGTCGAGAAGGGCGTGATCTGCGACATCTCGGAGGGCGATCGCGTTCCTGACGGAGCTCTGGATTGCGCGGGCGATCTGGTTCTTCCCGGCCTGGTCGAGTTGCATACGGACAATGTCGAACGCCATATCGAACCGCGTCCCGAAGTGGACTGGCCGCACCTGCCGGCCCTGATCGCCCATGACGCCGAGCTGGCCTCCACCGGGATCACGACCGTCTTCGACGCCATGCGGGTCGGGTCGATCCATGGCGGCAAGGGGCGCTATATAGACTATGCCCGCAAACTTGCCGACGAACTGCTGGCGGCGCGCGCGGCCGGCATGTTCAAGATCAGCCATTTTCTGCATCTGCGGGCAGAGATCTGCTCGGAAACGCTTCTCGAGGAACTCGCCGCCTTCGGCCTTCAGGACCGTGTCGGGATCGTCAGCCTGATGGACCATACGCCGGGCCAGCGCCAGTTCCGCGATCTGGGCGCGCTGAAGACCTATGTCGCCAAGAAACGGGGGATGAGCGACGCCGAATTCGCCGAACACGTCGAGAACCTTCTTGCCTTGCAGGAACGTTTCGGGGTCAGGCACGAGGCGGGCTCGGTCGCCGAAGCGCATCGGCTGGGGGCGGTTCTCGCCAGCCACGACGACACGACCGCCGACCATGTTGCCACCTCCGCACGCAACGGCGTCGGCTTCGCCGAATTTCCCACCACCGTCGAGGCCGCCGAGGCCTGCCGCGCGCACGGCATCTCCGTGATGATGGGTGCGCCGAACCTGATCCGGGGAGGTTCCCATTCGGGCAACGTCGCGGCGGAAGATCTGGCGAAAGCGGGGCTGCTGGATATCGTCTCGTCCGACTACGTGCCCTCGGCGCTGCTCTTGTCCGCCTTCCATCTTTCCCGCCTCTGGGACGACGTGCCGCGTGCGATCGCGACCGTGACCGGCAATCCGGCGAGAGCCGCGCGGCTGGCCGATCGGGGTGCGATAAGGACAGGGCTGCGGGGCGACCTGCTGCGCGTGCGCCCCGTGGGGCAGACACCGCTGCTGCGCGGCGTCTGGAGCCGGGGCAACAAGGTCGGCTGACGGGTTCCGCCGCTCCCTGCCAACGGACTGTTGCTGCGCGGTCAAGCGGACGCCAGCTCGGCAGAACACCGACCGAGGGATAGCCGGAAGCGAAGATGCCTTGACCCGTCTTGCCGCGCACCCTATCACTTTGATTGTTTGATCAAACTGGCCAGGTGGCGTGCGTCTGCTCGTCGGAATGCGGAGATGGATCTCCAGTCCTGGCGGGCGGATATGGGCGGGCTCGAAGTGCGGACATGACCAACACTCCTTTCACGCCGATCAGGAAACGCCAGACGATTCAGGATCTGGTCTACGAGCAGATGCGCGAAGCACTCATGAGCGGCGCGTTCGAGGCCGGCGAAGGCTTCACGATATCGGCGCTGTCGGAGAAATTCAGCACGTCTCACATGCCGGTCCGGGAAGCCATTCGCAGGCTGGTGGCCGAGAATGCGCTCGTGGTGTCCTCCAGCGGAACGGCGGTGGTGCCACAGCTCGACCTCAGGGAACTGATGTGCATCCGCGATGTCAGGCTTTTGCTCGAACCCGCGACGGCAGAGCGCGCCTTCGAGCATTTCGGCAAGCCCGAGATCGAGCGGCTGCGCGCGCTTGTCAGCGAGCATCAGCTGAGGGGAGAGCGCAACGAGGTCGTCGCGATGCTGGCGGCCAACCGGGAATTCCATTTCACGATCTACGCCGCCGCGCAGAATCCGGTTCTCGTCAGCCAGATCGAGAACCTGTGGCTGCGCAGCGGTGCCTACGTCCGGTATCTGTCAGACCGGATGGGTCCGATCTTGCAGAACGCCGACCAGATGATGTTCGTCGGTCACCACAAGGAAATGATCGCCGCGCTCGAAAGCGGGGACAGGGCCGGATTCGCAACCGCGATGGCCAGCGATATTTCCGACACGCACGCGCTTCTCGCCAAGGCGCTGACGGAATGACGGATGGCGCCCCGGATATCGGCCCAAATTATCAGCACAATCGGGTTTAGGTCGGCGCGGATCACGCACCGGCATTTCTACCAACTTGATCGACTGGCCGATTCGCATTAGATCGTTTGATCAAACGCGCAAATGATGGCCGAACCTCCCGTCCGCCAGCATGTCCGAAACGGCGTCGCCGAGACGCGTGTCGCCACAACGCAGCCACCGGCAAGAAGTGGCGCTTTGCAACTCGTCCACACAAGGAGACACCCATGGACTTCAGACGATTGATCACCGCAGGGGGGATGACGCTGTGCGCCGCCGTTCCCGCCCTCGGCCAAGAGGACCAGAACGCCGTTCGCTTTGCCTATAACCAGGCATTGGAAAGTCCAGATCCCTATTTCTCCACCCTGCGCCTTGGCGTGATCCTGGGCCGGAATGTCTGGGATACGCTGATCATCCGCGATCCGGACAGCGGTGAGTTCGCGCCGCTTTTGGCGACGGACTGGAACTGGATTGACGACACGACCCTCGAGATGACCCTGCGCGAGGGCGTCACCTTTCACGACGGCTCCAGTTTTGAGGCCGACGACGTCGTCGCCACGCTGAGCTATGCCGCCGACGAAGAAAACCGGATCGTGTCGCAACAGGTGGCTGCCTGGATCGAGAGCGTCGAGAAGACCGGCGATTACAGCATCCGCATTCACACTGACGGCCCGGCGCCCTCGGCAATGGAATTCCTGTCATCGCAACTCGCGATCTTCCCGAGCGACTATTACGCCGGCCCTGCGGGTGAAACCGGATCTGCGCTGCCGGTCGGCACCGGGCCCCTGAAATACGCGAGCTACAGCCCCGGCGGGGACATCGTGCTTGAGCGGTTCGACGACTACACGGCGACGGACGTCAAGGGTGCCGCGTCGCTGGACAGCGTCCTGATCCGGACGATCCCCGACATTCAGACTCAGGTCGCCGGGCTGTTGTCCGGAGAGCTGGACCTCGTCATGGGCCTGCCGCGCGATCAGGCCGATCAGGTCGCGACAATGCCCGGCATTCAGGTCAAGAGCGGCGAGACGATGCGGATCGTCTTCCTGCAGATCAACACGACGCAAGACAGCCCGAACCCGGCGCTGCGCGACGTACGGGTGCGCCAGGCGCTCAACCATGCCATCGACAAGGCCGCGATTTCGCAGAACCTGGTGGGCGAAGGGTCGACCCCGATCAACGCTGTCTGCTTCGCGGATCAGTTCGGCTGCACCGAGGAGGGCATCGCCGCCTATCCCTACGACCCCGAGAAGGCGCGCGAGCTGCTGGCCGAGGCGGGCTATGCAGAGGGGCTGACCCTGACGCTGGCGGCCTACCGCGAACGCCACTTCTCCGAAGCGATAATCAACTACCTTGCTGACGTGGGCGTGACCGTGAAGCTTGACTTCATGCAGCCGGCCGCCCTGCGGGACGCGATGCGCAGTCACAGCACCGAGCTGGTCCAGATGGCCTGGGGGTCCTATTCGATCTACGATCTGTCGGCGTCGACGCCGGTCTATTACGGCGGTCAGCCGGACGACAACAACCTGGACCCCGAGCTGATCGACATCCTGGCCAGGACCAACGCCACGGTGGATGCCGACACCCGGGCCGGACTGTTCAGGGACGCTCTGTCGCGGATCGCAGATGAAGCCTATGCCGTGCCGATGTTCTCGCTGCCGGTCTACTACGCGGCCGCAGAGGGGCTCGAGTTCGACACCTATGCCGACGAAGTCCTGCGGTTCTGGGAATACAGCTGGAAGTGACCTGCCATCGGGCAGGCCGGGGCATGTCCCCGGCCTGCAGTCTCTGACCTCGGGAAGACGCCATGCTCATCTATCTTTCAAAACGGCTGATCCTGTCTTTCCTCGTGGCGCTGTGCGCGTCGGTCCTGGCCTTCGCATTGCTGCGGCTTCAGGGCAACGCGGCAACGGCGCTGGCAGGCGAGGGTGCGCGACCCGAGGACATTGCGATCATAATCCAGACCTACGGGCTCGATCGTCCGCTGGCGATCCAGTACGTCTCATGGCTTGGCGACGTGTTGCGGGGCGATTTCGGCAATTCGTATTTTTTCCGCACGCCGGTCGCCGATCTGATCTTTAAAAAGTTCGGCAACACGATCATCCTCGCGATCCTGTCGCTGACGATCTCGCTGGCGATCTCGATCCCGATGGGAGTTCTCGCGGCGGTCTATTCCGGCAGCTGGATCGACCGGACCTGCGCCACGATCTCGCTCATGGGCCAGGCGCTGCCGTCCTTCTTCCTCGCGCTGTGCCTCGTGATGCTTTTCGCGATCCAGCTGCGCTGGTTTCCGGCCTCGGGCGACGACAGCCTGCGCCATTTCATCCTGCCCGCGATCACGCTGGGCTATTATATCACGCCGCCTTTCATGCGGCTGGTTCGCGCGGGCATGATCGACGCGCTGAGCAACGATTACGTCCGGACCGCGCGTGCCAAGGGGCTTCCCGCTCACCGGGTGATCCTCAAACACGCCCTTCGCAATGCGCTGGTGCCGGTCGTGGGGCTGGTCGCGGTGCAGCTCGGGCTGCTGATCGGCGGATCCGTGGTGATCGAGACGATCTTCGCGATCGATGGGCTGGGCTATCTCGCCTATCAGTCGATCGGATACCGCGATTTCCCGGTGTTGCAGGCGGTCGTGCTGCTGCTGTCGGTCATCTACGTGGCGCTGACGCTGGTGGCGGACCTCGTCAACGCCTGGCTCGATCCGCGACTGCGCGTAAGCTGAGGAGATCCCGATGACCGATCTTTCGCCGGATGCGACCGTCATGGCGGGCAGCGACATCAAAAAGCCGCGCGTATTGTCCTGGATCACGCTGCGGCGGCATCCGTCGCTGCTGATCGGTGGCGGCATCGTGGTGCTGATGATCCTGATCGCGATCTTCGCGCCGCTTCTGGCGCCCTACGATCCCCTGGCGCAGGACATCACCAACCGGACCGTGCCGCCGGTCTGGTACGAGAAGGGGAGCTGGGCACACATCCTCGGCACCGACCAGCTGGGCCGCGACTACCTGTCCCGGCTGATCTTCGGCGCGCGCATCTCGTTGTTCATCGGCTTTGCCGCCGTGGCCATCGCCGGAGTGATCGGGACCGTTCTGGGCATGCTCGGCGGCTACTTCGGCGGTCGGATCGACATGCTCGTGACCTTCCTGACCACGATCCGCCTGTCGCTGCCCGTCATCCTCGTCGCGCTTGCGGTCGTCGCGGTTTTCGGCGGGTCCATCGGGATCGTCGTGGTTGTGCTTGGCCTGCTGAAATGGGACCGCTTCGCCGTGGTCATCCGCGCCACGACGGCGCAGATCGCAAGGCTCGAATACATCAGGGCCGCGCAGGCATCCGGCGCGTCCACCTTCTATATCCTGACCCGTGAAGTGCTGCCGAACCTGACGCCGCAACTCATCGTGGTCGCCACCATCGAAATCGCCTCTGCGATCCTGGTCGAGGCGGCCCTGTCCTTCCTCGGGCTGGGCGTGCAGCCACCGACCCCCAGCTGGGGTCTGATGATCTCCGAGGCCAAGGCCTACATGTTCTTCTCCTTCTGGCTGATCGCCATTCCCGGGCTCGCGCTGGCAAGCCTCGTGTTCGCGATCAACATGGCGGGGGACGGGCTGCGCGACCTGATCACACCGGACCGGAGGGCCTGAGGATGACACTGCTGACGGTGGACCACCTTTCGGTCGGTTTCGGACATGGCGCGAAAAGGCTTCATGCGGTGCGCGATCTCTCCTTTAGCGTGGCAGAGGGCGAAACCCTGTGCATCGTCGGGGAAAGCGGCTGCGGCAAGTCGATGACGTCGCTGGCGATCATGGATCTGCTGCCCCACAGCGCCACGCGGACGGTCGCGCGGCTGACCCTGGGCGACACAGACCTGGCCACCAGGTCCGGCATCCGCGCGGTGCGCGGCAACCAGATGGCGATGATCTTTCAGGAGCCGATGACGGCCCTGAACCCCGCCTTCACGATCGGCGACCAGATGACCGAGGCATATATCCACCATACCCGCGCGACCAGGGCCGAGGCCAGGGCGCGGGCGATCGAGATGCTGACGGAGGTCGGGATCGCGTCTCCCGAGAAGCGGCTGGGGCAGTATCCGCACCAGTTGTCGGGCGGCCTGCGCCAGCGCGTGATGATCGCCATGGCGCTGATGACCTCACCGCGGCTGCTGATCGCAGATGAGCCGACGACGGCGCTGGACGTGACAATTCAGGCGCAGATCCTGCGGCTGCTGCGCGACCTTCAGGAAAGGCTTGGGATCGCGATCATCTTCATCACCCACGATCTGGGGCTGGTGTCTCGCATCGCGGACCGGATCGTCGTGATGTACGCCGGCTGCATGGTCGAGGAGGGAACGGCGCAATCCATTTTCGAGCGCCCCGGACATCCCTACACCAAGGCGCTGATCGAGTGCATTCCGCAGCCCGGGCGAACCCGTCGGGGCACCGCATTGGGCACCATCCCGGGCGTTGTCCCCGCCATGGTCGGCGATGTGCGCGGCTGCGCCTTCCGCACCCGCTGTCCGCTGGCGGAGCCCGCCTGCGAGGCGGAGATTCCGGTGCAGTCGGACGCTGCGCATCGCTGGCGCTGCATCCACCGCGACGTCGCGACGCGGCAGGTGACGGCATGACCGGCGCTCCGATCCTCGAAGCCGTGAATCTGCGGCGCCGGTTCCGCGTGAGCCAGGGGGTGTTCAAGCCCAAGGCGACGCTGAATGCCGTCAACGGGGTGGATCTGCGGGTGCATCGCGGCGAGACGCTCGGCATCGTCGGGGAATCCGGCTGTGGCAAGTCGACCCTGGCGCAGATGCTGCTGAACCTGCTGCAGCCATCCGACGGCAAGGTGCTGTTTGACGGCCGCCCGATCGAAGAGACCGGGCGCGCGGCCTTTGCACGACGGGTGCAGCCGGTGTTCCAGGATCCGTTCTCGTCGCTCAATCCGCGCAAGACCATCGGCGATATCGTCAGCGTGCCGCTGCGCGTGCACCGGATCGGAACACGCGCCGAGCAGGAGGCGAGCGTGCTGGCGACGATGGACCGCGTCGGCCTTCCCGCGCGCTTTGCCGACCGCTATCCAAAGGAACTTTCGGGCGGGCAGCGGCAGCGTGTGGCGATCGCCCGCGCGCTGGTGATGCGCCCCGAGGTCGTGATCTGCGACGAACCGACATCGGCGCTGGATGCCTCGGTCCAGAGCCAGATCCTGAACCTGCTGTTGGAACTGAAGGCGGATCTGAACCTGACCTATGTGTTCATTTCGCACAATCTTTCCGTGATCGAACATATCGCCGACCGCGTGGCGGTGATGTACCTCGGCAGGGTGGTGGAGATGAACGCCGTCGACCGCATATTCCACGCACCGCAGCATCCTTACACCCGGGCGTTGCTGGATTCCGTCCTGACAGTCGCGCCGGGACTGGGCGTGCCCGATCTTGCGCTCGGAGGCGGCTTTCCCGACCCGCTGCATCCGGCGCCGGGCTGTTCGTTTCATCCGCGCTGCCCCCGTGCCTTCGGCCCCTGCGACACGATCCCGCCCGCCCCGGTGGAAATCGCCGCCGGCGGGGCCTCCTGTCACCTGACCGACCCTGCCCACTCGCCCGAACCGGAGATTGAAGCCAGTGACCGATAATACCGAAGCCACCCGCGCCGCTGCCATCGCGCGGGCCCGCGATGCGCTCGACAGCGGCAGGTTCGAAGCCGATCTTGCCCGGCGGGTCGCGATCCCTTCCGTCTCGCGCGAGGCCGGACGGAAAGGCGAACTGGAAAGCTATCTGACCGACGAAATGGTGCCGCTCTACGAACGGATGGGGTTCGACTGCACGCTGTGGCATCACGACAAGGCACCCGGCCCGTTCCTGCTGGCCGAACGGATCGAGGCTGCGGACCTGCCGACCGTCCTGATGTATGCCCATGGAGACGTCGTCACCGGGGTTCCCGAGCAATGGTCGCAGGGACTGCACCCGTTCGAGATGACCGAGCGGAGCGGCCGCTGGTACGGGCGCGGCACGGCGGACAACAAGGGCCAGCATTCCGTGAACCTCGCGGCGCTGGATGCCGTGCTCGAGACGCGGGGCGCATTGGGCTTCAACCTCAAGTACCTGGTCGAAATGGGTGAGGAATCGGGATCGCCCGCGCTCGACGCCATCTGCGAGATCCACAAGGACCGACTGGCCGCCGACCTGCTGATCGCCTCGGACGGGCCGCGCATGACACTGAACGATCCGACGATCTTTCTCGGATCGCGCGGCGGGATCGACATCCACATCGAGATCGTCGCCCGGGAAGGATATCACCACTCGGGCAACTGGGGCGGGCTGCTGGCCAATCCCGGCGTGGAACTGGCCCATGCCATAACGGCGCTGATCGGGCCAACAGGCGAATGCCTTGTGCCGGAACTGACCCCCGGAACCATCCCGGACGCCGTGCGCGCGGCGCTCAGGGATTTCGTCATCGAGACGACCGAGGGCGACCCCGAGCTGGACGCCTGGTGGGGCGCGCCGGGCCTGACCCAGCCCGAGCGGGTCTATGCCTGGTCGACGCTGGAGGTTATGGAGATCGAGGTCGGCAATCTCGCCAATCCGCTCTATGCGATCCCGCCCCGTGCCCGGGCGCGGCTGCAACTGCGCCATCCGGTCGGCGTCGATCAGGCGGATGTCGCACCGGCCATTCAACGGGCGCTCGATGCTGCCGGGCACAAGCGGGTGCGGGTCGTTCCACGCGACGATGCGTCCTTTCCGGCAAGCCGCTCCGATCTTGACGGTCCATGGGTTCGCTTCGTCGCGCGCTCGATGGCCCGTACCCTGGATCGCGAACCGGTGATCCTGCCGAACCTCGGCGGGTCGCTGCCCAACGCGATCTTCACCGATACGCTGGCCCTGCCGACGATCTGGATCCCGCATTCCTATCCCGGTTGCCGCCAGCACGGCGCGGATGAGCACCTGCCGAGGTCGATCGTGGCAGAAGGGCTCGCCCTCATGGCCGGGATCTTCTGGGATCTCGGCGCGACGGAACACTCCAAACCGACGAAAGTGACAGCAGGATGAAGGCGACGAACAGCAAGGCGGGAGGCTATTTCCTGTATCATTCCATCGGCATGTATCCGGGCAAGGAACAGGATCTCGCGGACGCGATGAGCGAGATGGCCGCCATCTGGGCCGCGCCGAACGACAAGCAATGGGGTTACGTCCTGAGGAAACGGCAGGACTACCTCGAAGCCTGGGGCCGCCTGATCAACGCGCCGAAGGGCTCGCTGACCCATGTGGACAACGTCACCGAGGCGCTGCACAAGCTGGTCCGCGCGCTGCCGGAGGCGCAACTGAAGGGCAGGAAGGTCCTGGTAGGGGCGGATTGCTTTCCGTCGCTGCATTTCCTGCTGGCCGGGCTTGCCCCCAAGATCGGGTTCGAGCTTGTGACCGTGCCCCGCTCGGAGGGCAAGGCCTGGGTCGAAACGGAGGACTTCATCGACCACTGGGGGCGCGACGTGGCGCTTGCGCTTCTCACCTGGGTCACGTCCACCGCCTCGGCCCGGATGGACTACCCCGAACTTGTCGCCCACGGGCGCGAGATGGGCTCGCTCATGGTTGCGGACATCACGCAGGCGGCCGGGCTCATTCCCTTCGACGTCCGCGCGCCCAAGGTCGATTTCGTGATCTCCACCAGTCTCAAATGGCTGTGCGGCACACCGGGCGCGGGCATACTCTATGCCGACAAGGACATCATCTCGAGCCTCGAACCGGAAACGCGCGGCTGGTTCAGCCAGAACAACCCGTTTTCCTGGGATCTCGGAAAATTCAGCTACGCGCCCGACATCCGGCGCTTTGACAGCGGCACACCCGGATCGGTCGCCGCGATGGCCTCCCTGCCTGCGCTGCGCTGGTTCTCGGCGCAGGATCAGGGCGCCATCGCCGCCGACAACCTGCGGATGGTGGACCGCATCATTGCCCGCGCCGACGATCTGGACCTGCCGCTGCTCAGCCCCCGCGAGGCCGATCGGCGCGGCGGAGCGGCGATGTTGCGGATGCCCGACAAGGCGGAGGCGGCAGCGGTCGTCGGAGCCCTGGGCGTCGAGGGCTATTCGGTCGACTTCCGGGACGACATCCTGCGCATGTCC
This sequence comes from Sulfitobacter sp. LCG007, assembly GCF_040801785.1. NCBI lineage: Bacteria > Pseudomonadati > Pseudomonadota > Alphaproteobacteria > Rhodobacterales > Roseobacteraceae > Roseobacteraceae bacterium LCG007. The sequence goes on from NZ_CP161805.1 coordinate 3,654,782, forward strand.
CCGGGCATCGTGACCGACGAGGCCGCGATAGACGCGGTCTTCGACATCACGCGCGACGTCATGCGGCGGCGCCTCTCACGTTTTGCCGGTCGCAGAGCAACGGACAGGTCGCCGGATGGTGCCGGTCTTCTGGAAAGCCTTGGCAGCGCCCTTCTGAGCGGGGGGGTGCGCGTGGTCGATTGCACCGCCGAACTGGGACCGAACACGCCGATCCTCCACCTGCCCGAGGATTTCGCCCGGAACACGCCGAGAGTCGAGATCCACAAGATCAGCGAATATGACAAGGACGGTCCGTTCTTTGCCTGGAACTGGCTCAAGCTCGGCGAGCATTCCGGGACCCACTTCGATGCGCCGCACCACTGGCTGTCGGGCAAGGACTTCGCGGACGGCTACACCGACACGCTTGACGTGCAACGGCTGGTGGCCCCGGTCAACGTGATCGACTGCTCGGCCGAGGCGGCGGCGGATCCCGATTTCCTGCTGACCGCGGAACGTGTCAAGACATGGGAAGCCGAACACGGTGTCATCAACCCCGGCGAATGGGTCGTGATGCGCACCGACTGGGACCGGCGCGCCCATGATGCCGCGCTTTTCCTGAACGACGACCCGGACCCGATGGAGGACGGCTCGCACAGCCCCGGCCCGTCGACCGACTGCATCGACTACCTGCTCGGGCGCGGAATTGTCGGCTGGGGAACCCAGTGCATCGGCACCGACGCGGGCATGGCGGGCAAGTTCAGCCCGCCATATCCGGCCCACCACTTCCTGCACCGGGACAATTGCTTTGGCCTCGCCAGCCTGTGCAATCTCGACCAGTTGCCCGCAAAGGGAGCCATCCTGATCGCCGCGCCGCTGAAGATCGCGCGCGGCACCGGATCGCCAATCCGCGCCCTTGCCCTCGTGCCGGGGCAAGCTGGCACCGGCGGCACGCAACACTAGCCCGTTCCTGAAAGGATACCCCATATGTCCGACGCCCCCATCCTTGCCGAAGTCCTGTTGCCGACGTCCGAGTTGCGCGACGACCTGCCGTTCTTCACCGGAACCCTGGGAATGCGGCTCGAGAACATCTTTCCGGCGGACAATCCGGCGGTTGCCAGCTTTTCCGGCCATGGCCTGCGCCTGCGTCTCGAAAAGGGGGCCGACGTGCCGCCGGGGCGAATCCGCATCCTCACCGACGATCCCGACAGCTTTGCCGGCGGCCGGCGGCGGCTGACGGCCCCCAACGGCACCGAGATCGTCGTCGTGCCGCTCACGCCCGTGGTCGAACATCCCGCCACATGTCATGAATTCGTCGTGCGCCGGCTCAAGGACGAGGCGCCCTGGATCATCGGGCGCGCCGGCATGCACTACCGCGACCTCATCGAATCCCGGCTCGGCGGGTCGATCATCGCCAGTCATATCCGCATTCCGGACGGAGGGCCGGTGCCCGACATGGTGCATTATCACACCGTCGGGTTCCAGCTGATCTTCTGCTACAAGGGATGGGTCGACATCTACTACGAGGATCAGGGCGACGACCTGATCCGCCTGCACGCGGGCGATTGCGTGACCCAGCCTCCCGGAATCCGGCACCGGGTCGTACATGCGTCACCGGATATCGAAGTGATCGAGATCGGTGTGCCGGCCGAACACGTCACCACCATCGACCACGACTTTGTCCTGCCCAACGGCAAGGGCGATCCGGCCCGCGAATGGGACGGCCAGACCTTCGTGCATCACGTGAAGGACAGGGCCGACTGGCACCCGTTCCGCATTCCCGGTTTCGTCAGCCGCGACACCGGCATCACCGCCGGGACCAAGGGCGTGGCGGGCATCGAAGTGGCGCGTTTCGAGGGTGGCACCCCGCCCGCCACGCGCCACGATGCCGATATTCACTTCACCTTCGTGATGCAGGGGACAATGACCCTGACGGCGGAGGGTCAGCAGGCCCGGGCGCTGGAAGCGGGAGATGCCTTCGCGATCCCGCCGGGCATGGCGACGCGCTACACGGAGTGTTCCGCCGATCTGGAACTGCTGGAGGTCGCCCTGCGCGGGGACTTCGCCACGCAGCTCGTCTGAGCGGCGGAGCGATTCCGCCGTTCAAACGCCGATCCAACGCTTGTCAGGCCGATGCGGCTCGACCCGAGGCGCGTCTTTGCCAGGCCACAGTTGCCCCGGCATTCAGACTGCTGAATTCGGCGAGTCGGTTGCCCGCCGTCGCAAGCCCATCACCGACAAGCGCCCCACTCCGGTCATTGCGATCCGGGAACGCCGCCTTTCCTGGAAGGTCGACTGCCCTTCGCGAAGCGCCCGCAACGACCCCCTGCGCCCGTCTCGATCCACAGGCATGGCCTGCCGGAAGCGCTGAACAGGGAATCATGCCCGCCGATGGATCAAGGCGTGAACACGCTGCCTGAAATCCGTCGGAGAGCGCATTTCGGCAATAGACCCAGACCGCCGAAATCCTTATCCGCAATGCGCGCATAAAACCTTTGAACACCGCCCGCCCCGCCGCGATCATCCACGCTGCCTGAAGGGTATCGGGGCGGCGGGTCAACATGGAGCGGGCGCGAGCAACGCAACGAGCGCCCGATGTCAGACCACCTGTTACGAGCCCGCAGGATCCATTTGCCCGCAGGGAAGGGCCGCGGGATCAGACCCTGATCCGTGCACCGAAGCCTGTCGGATGCGTACCTGGCGCGAAACGGATCCTTGAGCGCGCGATCACATCAGAAGTCTTCCCAGCCGCCATGACCGACCTGAGCACTCCCGCCGGCGGCCGCCATCTTCCTGGCAGGTTCTTTCGGAGCATCCGACTCCGGCTTTCTCATCGGCACGACTTTCGCGTCTTCCCCGACGTGAAACGAGGCGGTGGACTTTTGCAGATTGTCCGCTTCGGACGCCAGCACGCCGCTTGCCGCGGTGACTTCCTCGAATGAAGCCGCCTGTTGCTGGGTGCTCTGGTCGATCTGGCCTACCGCCGCTGTGATCTCGGTGATGCCGGTGGCTTGCTCGACGATCGCCGTCGAGATTTCATCGACACCTTTCGAAATCTCGACAACGCTTTCCGCGATCGCCTCCAGAGAGGATCGTGCATTGCCGACCTTCGTTACGCCTTCCGTAACCGCTTCATCGCTCTTGGAGATGACGACACCGATTTCCTTGGCGGCGTCGCTTGCGCGTTGTGCCAGCTGGCGGACTTCGGATGCGACCACCGAGAAGCCGCGGCCGGCATCGCCCGCGCGCGCCGCCTCGACACCTGCATTCAGGGCGAGAAGGTTGATCTGGAAAGCGATATCGTTGATGACGCCGACGACACGCGTGATCTCCCTTGAGGCGTCTGCGATGCGCTGCATGGACTCTGCCGCTTCGGTGGCGATCGCCTCGCTCGATCGGGCCGTGTCCCGTGCTCGGCTGGCGTTTTCGCTGGCATTCTTCACGTTGCCGCTGACATGCTTGATGCTGGCGGTCAGCTGCTCGAGCGCCGCAGAGGTCTGTTCCAGGGAAGCTGCATTCTGCTCGGCCTGTTTCGACAGTCTGTTGGCGGTATCGCGCAATTCGGCCGAGGAAGAACCCAGGATGTGCCCGCTTCCGGCAATGTCCAGTATCAGGGTCTTGAGCGCACCGATCATGCCGTTGACATTGCCCTGAAGGCGCCCGAAGGCTCCTTGGTATTCGCCTTCCATCTCCCTGGAAAGATCGCCGCCCGCGACACGTTCCAGCACTCTCCCCGTCTCGGCAAGGCCCTGATCCACGACCGACATCAGCTGATTGATGCTGGTGGCGAGGTCATTGAGGATCCTGTCGTCGAATTGCGCGTCGACGCGTTTGGAGAATTCTCCTGCCACAGCCGATTCGACGACGGTGCCGAAGGACGCCTCGAGGGTGCGCATCATCTCTTCGCGCTCTGCGGCCTGCTTGCGGTCGGCCTCTTCCTTTTCCCGGGCCAGCTGCAGATCGCGACGCGAGGCCTTTTCCCGCTCTTCCGCCATCTCGGCCATCCGCTTGCTGTCTTCCTCGCGCTGATTGTTGAGTGCGGTGACACGGATGGCATTCTGTTTGAAGACTTCGGTCGCGCGCGCCATTTCGCCGATCTCGTCACCCCGATCCTGACCGGTGATGTCGACGCCATTGTCACCGTCGGCAAGCCGCACCATCCGCGACGTCAGATCCCTGATGGCATTGCCGATGCTCGAGCCGATGAACAGCGCGTTCAGAACGCCGAACACGATCGCGGCGATCAGCGCCCCCCAGACAATTGCAACCGTGGACGCGTAGGTCGATTCGTTCGCCGCCTGCCGTGAGGTCATAAGCGCGGCCTCTGCGGCCGAGAATTCGGCCATCAACTGGCGGAAACCGTCGAAGTAGACCTTTCCGCGTGCTTCTCCGACAAGGTCGGCCATGTCGTCCATGGTCTCGGCCGTGCCGATCTGGCGCCGCAAATCGAGCATGGGAGTCACGACATTTGCAAACCAGTCGTTGATCGTCTGCTCAGCCTCCGCCAGTACGGCGACCTGCGGGGGATTGTCGTTCACGGTCTCCTGCAGGACGGTGATAAGCCGTTGAAACTCGGCGTTTCCCGCGTTCAGGGGCTCAAGAAAATCCTCGTCTCCGGCGATCAGGAAGCCGCGCATGCCGGTTTCCATATCGACGGCGGCGGCAAGAATATCCTTGGCCATCAGGATCACCTTGTTGGTATGGGTGACCCAGAACAGCGCATCGCGCGTCGCGCTGGCACTGGCCGTCCCCCGCGCAAGCAGCGTTTCGAATTTTTCCCGACGTTCGACAAGCAGCGTCTGCTCACGTTCAATGAAGGTGGAGATCAAACCGCGGAAATTGTCGAAGTACACCTTGCCGTCGCCCTTCCGGACCTCGGCGGCCATATCATTCATGGTCTGCGCATTGCCGATCTGGCGGCGCAGCGCGATCATCGGCTCGGCGACATCGGTCTGCCATTCGCGCAGCACACTCTCCGCTTCCTTGAGGCGGGCTACCTGGCCAGGATTGTCGCTCACGGTCTCCTGCAGGTCCGCCATCGCCGTGAATGCCCGGCCAGAGCCGGAGTCGTATGGCGCCAGGAAATCCTCCTGACCTGCCAGGAGATAGCCGCGAAGACCGGTTTCCATGTCAACGGCGGCGGCGACGATCCCGGCCGCGTCCGAAAGCACGACATGCGTGTGTTCGACCCATCCCGACGTCTTCTGTATGCGCGAGAGGTTCACCAGCGCCAGCGAGCCGATCACGATGGCCATGACAAGAGGCACAGCCGCCGCCAGCAAGACCTTCGGCTTCGTCTGGATATTGGACGGCGAGAAGCGGCGTGCCGATTGCGCATGGCCAAGGGAATCCGACATGGCGAGTCTCCTGAATTGGACGGTCACCGGTACAAGGCAGGGAAAGTGATTTAGAACGCATGAACACAGCCGTGTGCCACGTCATTATCAGCAAAGAAGTCCGGATACGCCTTGGATCGGACCGATGACTGAAGGTATTCCTGTCAGCTGCCGACCTCGCAGCTATCGTATTGTTCCGGCACAGGAGAATGAAACGAGAGCCTAGAACCCCAGTGTCTGCGTGACTGCAGCGGGCCGGGTTCTCGAGACCACGCGGCCATTCGAGATGACGGTCAGGCGGGCTGGGCGCAGGCGCAGCGCTTCGATCGGGTCCGGAGCGTCGAGCACGACGAGGCTGGCGCGTTGGCCGGGGACGAGACCGAACTCCAGTCCCATGATGCGTGCCGGAGTCTGCGTGACCATGTCGAAGGCGGCGCGCATCTGGTCCGGCGCCGTCATCAGGCCGACATGCAGACCCATATGCGCGACCTCCAGCATGTCGCCCGAACCCAGCGGATACCACGGGTCCCGGACGCAGTCCTGACCGAAGGCCACAGTGACGCCCGCGGCACGCAGTTCCGGCACCCGGGTCTGACCGCGGCGCTTGGGGTAGGTGTCCATCCGGCCTTGAAGCGTGATGTTTATCAGCGGGTTGGCAATTGCCGCGACCTGTGCCTCGGCGATCAGGGGCAGCAGTTTCGCCACATAGTAATTGTCCATCGAATGCATCGAGGTCAGGTGGCTGCCCGCCACGCGTCCTTGCAATCCGCAGCGGATCGTCTCGTACGCGAGCGTCTCGATATGGCGGCTTTGAGGGTCGTCGCTTTCGTCGCAATGCAGGTCGACGCGAAGTCCGCGTTCGGCGGCCATCTCGCAGGCGGCGCGGATGGAAGCTGCGCCATCCGCCATGGTGCGTTCGAAGTGCGGGATACCGCCGACCACATCGACGCCCGCATCGAGTGCACGGATCACGGCTTCCTCGGCCCCTGGTGCGCGATACCAGCCATCCTGAGGGAAGGCGACCAGTTGCAGGTCGAGCACATCCTTGATCGTGTCGCGCACCTCGAGCAGGGCCTCGACGGTATTGAAACTCTTGTCAGTCACGTCGACATGGCTTCGGATGGCGAGGATGCCTTTGCCAACTGCCTGCCGGCAGTAGTCCAGGGCACGGGCGACGATGTCTTCCCTTGTCTGGATCTGCTTCAACTCGCCCCAAAGCCCGATTCCTTCGAGCAGGGTGCCTGTGCCATTCACCCGAGGGTTGCCATAGGACAGCGTCGCGTCCATGTGGAAATGGCAGTCGACGAAGGGCGGCAAGACCAGATTGCCCGACGCGTCGACGACCTCTGCCGCGTCGGCAGCGATGCCCGGCTCGACCGCCGTTATGCGGTCGCCCGTGATGGCGATATCGGCCTGTGTTCCGTCTGGCAGCAGGCCACCCTTGACGAGAATGTCCATCATTGCGCTCCCAAGACATGTGCGGCGTCAGGCTGCCATGACAACCAGAAGGTCTGGCCCGGCTCGGGCGACAGGCGTGCCAGGTCGGATTCGGACACTTGCGCCTTCAACTCCGCGCCGTCCCTCGTCTCGAAGTAGCAGATGATGCTCGTGCCGGCGAATTCTTCCGAAAGGAATTCGGCCTCGATCGACGCTCCATCCGGCAAGGTGTCACTGACCTACATGCGGTCAGCGGCAACGACGATCTCCTGACCAGGCAGGGGTCCTGGCAGGATGTTGTTGCGTCCGGCAAATTCCGCGACGAAGCGGCTGCGCGGAGTACGGAAGATCTCTTGCGGCTGACCGATCTGCTCGATCTCGCCGTGGCCCATGATGACGACGCGATCGGCCATCGCGAACGCCTCGGATTGAGAGTGGGTGACGTACACGAAGGTGATGCCAAGCTCCTTTTGCAGCCGGGTGAGCACGCCCTGCATGCGGACCACGAGATGCGCATCCAGCGCCGACAGCGGCTCATCCAGCAACAACATCAGTGGTTCGGTCACGAGCGAGCGCGCCAGGGCCACGCGCTGCCGTTGCCCGCCGGACAGCTGGTCGATGCGCCGGTTCTCGAAGCCCTTCAGACCCATGCGCTCCAGCCACAACATTGCACGGCCGTGGCGTTCGGCGGCAGGGACACCCCTCATCTTCATCCCGAACTCGACGTTTTCCTTGACGTTCAGAAACGGAAACAGGGCCAGCGACTGCCAGACCATCGGTGTATCACGTTCGTGGGCCTGGACTTCGTTCATGAGTTGCCCGTCGATGGTGATCTGACCGCTTGTAGGTTCTTCCAGCCCGGCTAACATGCGCAAGGTGGTGGTCTTGCCGCAGCCTGACGGCCCCATGATCGCCACGAATTCACCCCGTCCGATGTCGAGGTCCAGCGACTTCACCGCTTCAAAATCGCCGTAGATCTTGCGGACCTTCTCAAATCGGACAAGGGGATCGCTCATTTTCCGGACTTTCTCAGGATCAGCAATTGTGCGGCGATCACCAGGGTCATCGAGATCAGGAAGACCACGGTGCCGATGGCATTGATCTGCGGGTCGACATTGCCCTGGAGGATTTCCAGGATCATCACCGGTACGGTCTTGTTCAGACCCGATACGAACCAGGCGACGATGAATTCATCAAAGCTGACAGCGGCGGTCAGGCAGAAGGCCGAAATCAGCGCAGGCAGGCAGAAGGGGAGCACAACGTGCCTCATCGCGCCCCACTGCGAAGCGCCAAGGTTCCATGCGGCCTGCTCCAGCGCGGCGTCCATCTGGGCGAGGCGCAGCCGGATGATCGCCATGGCGAAGGGGGCGCCCATCACCGTGTGCGCGACGACAATGCCGGTCAGCGTCCCCGACAGGCCCAACCGCCCAAGCCAGGCAAGCATTGCCAGACCCATGATCACAAGCGGAATGGTGGGGGGCAACAAGGCAAGCGCCAGATAGGCAGGTTTGAACCTGAAACCGTAGCGGAAATCCGTATAGGCGGTTGCGAAGCCGAGCGCTGTCGAGAGCGCCGCAGCGCAGAGTGCGATGAGCGCGGAGTTGGCGAAGGCCGTCCAGACCTCCGGCCGGACGAAGGCGGTCCGGTACCAATGCGTGGTGAAGCTGCCCAATGGCAGGGTAGGGAAACGGTCCGAATTGAAGCTGAACACCATCGAGGTGAGGATCGGCGCGAAGATGAAGGCAAAGAGCGCTGCCAGATATACGCGGTGCAACAGGCGGCTCATTTGCTTTTCCTGTAGGCTGCCCCGATGGCCGCGAAGGCAACAACGAAAAGTGTGACGATCATCATGATCGCGACGACGGCCGCTCGGGGCCATTGCTGACCGGATTTCGTGGTGTCGATGATCAGGATCGACAGCGTAGGCGGCTTGGAGCCTCCGAGGTAAAACGGACTGACGAAGTCCCCGAAAGAGAGGATGAAGGCGAAGGTCGCACCGATGATCAGCCCGATCCTGGCCCCGGGGAGAATCACCGTGAACAAGGTTGCCTTCGGTGAGGCGCCAAGATTCCAGGCAGCCTCTATCAGGTTGCGATCAATCGACGCGAGGCTGAACGTTTGCAGGATCACCACCAGCGGCAGGGTCAGCGTAAGGTAGCCGATCATGGCGCCCACGCCGGAATTGAGCATGATGAAGGGGCCGAGGCCGACATGGCCCAGGATCGCGTTGACAGGCCCGCTCTCCGCCAGCAACACCTGCCAGGCATAGACGCGGACAAGGTAAGAGGTGAAGAACGGTACGATCAGACAGAAGATTGCCCAACGGCGGGTGGTTTCCGACATCTTGAACGCCAGCGCGTAGGATGCCGGGAAAGCAATCAGACTGGCCAGAATCGCAGTCAGGACGGCGCGGACCAATGTGACCCAGTAGGCATTCCAGAAATAGCTCCGCGTCAGCATCCGTTCCCAGTTGTCCAGAATGAAGTCTGGTTCCATCCGGTAGTTCCTGACCAGCCAGAAGGACATGGCGACCATCAGGATCAGCGGTCCGACGAAGAAAAGCCCCTGCCAGATCAGCAACGGCAGACGCCAGACATACGGATAGGACGGAGCTTTTCGCATTGCGGTTTTCTATCGGGAAGCCCCGGCGCTTGGCCGAGGCTGGTTTGTCTGTCAGGCTGTCTTGTATTCCGACCAGAAATCGTTCCAGTCTTCGAGGCTCTGTTGGCGCGGGATATCGCGGAAGAAGAGACGTCCCTCTGACAGAAGTTTGATCGGCGACTGGTCGTGGCCTTCGATCAGGCCGGACCTCTCGGCCTCGGCCGGGTTTGCCTCCTGAATGGCTTTCCAGCCGGATTTCAGCGGCGACAGGCCCGGATACGCTGCCATCTGGATCGATTTCACCTGACCCTCGGGAGAGAGCATGTAGTTGATGAACTTGTTTATGATCTCATGCTTTGTGGTTCCCCTGCCGATCGAATAGCTTTCGGTCCACTGGATGCCGCCCTCCTCTGGGATCACGGACGCCACCGGCGCGCCGTCTTTTTGCAGCACGCCGGTGATCCAGTCACCGATGCCTGCCATGGCAAGCATCTCACCGTTCTTGAGGCTGGAGAAAGTACCGCCATAGTCGAAATAGCCACCGACCTGCGGTTTCAGGCTGAGGGTCTTTTCCATGACCGCGTCCCATGCGTCTTCATCGATGTCGAAGGGCGACGGGTTGCGGTTGCCGTTGAGCAGTGAAATCTGGCCGAGGTTTGGCAGATGCCAGTCGAAATGGCCGACCTTGCCTGTCACCTTGGGGTTCCAGAAGGCGTTGTAGGACATCGCTTCTTCGCGCGTCAGCGCATCGGAGTTATAGCTGACGCCAAGCAGACCGAAACGCACCATCACCGACCACAGCTGATCGCCGGTCCAGTGGCCGGGAAACTTCTGATACTCGGCAAAGAAGTCATCGAAGGGATAGAGCGACGGGTCCATTTCCTCGATATAGCCACCCGCGTTGAGCTGCTGGACGAACTCGGCATCGGACAGGATCAGGTCATATGTGCCGGGGAGAGACTGAGCGATCAGCCCCAGCATGTTGTCACCGCCGGCGTAGTATTTCGGAACGAACTTCACGTTGTTGGCAGCCTCGAATTCGGCCACGATGTCAGGCTCGCCATGGCCGTACCACGCCAACATGTTGATCTGGGTGGGCTCCTGTGCCCAGGCGCGGTTGATTGCCGGCGCTGTCAGCGCCATCGCGGCCGCGCCCGTCAACAGCTTGCGTCGGTTGAGGAATAGGGACTTGTGCATGCAACCTCCGGGTCAGGTGGGGCAATGTCCTGCCCCTTGAGATACGACTAACGCGTTCTTGATGTCTCGGAGACTAGGCGCAGAAATTCCCAGTTGTGAAATTTGCAGTTGGTATGAGAGCATAAGCGTTGCTGATGCTCAGCGGGTATTTTCGGCTTTCCGGATATGTTCCAGCAAATGCTGGGCGAGGCCGTGCCCGGCCTTGGAAAGTGCGGCATGCTTGTAGAACAGACCGATACGCAGAGGCGCCATGGGGGGAAAGCCCTCTTCCTGGCGTCCGACCCGCATGCCCGGCAACAGGGTCGCCGGGGTCAGGGCAGACGCGCCCACGCCTGCCAGAACGGCAGTCTGCAGTCCCGCCACATCGCGTGACACCAATGCGGTACGCCAGCTGCGTCCGTTCAAACGCAGAGCGCTGCGCATGCGGGCGGCGTATTCGCAAGGATCGGGATGACGGACGATCGGAAGGGGCGTCCTTCTTTCGCTTCGGAAAGTGTCCTTGACGGCCCAGAAGGGTGTGACGACCAGCGATTCCACCAGGTAGGGCGCGCTGTCCTCTGGCACGATTCCAACGCAAATGTTCAATCGGTCGGCGGCCAGCGCTTCGCGCAAGTCACTGGAAAGCATGCTCTCGATCTCGACCCGCACATCCGGGTGGCGTGCGGCGAAGCCGGATATCGCTTCAAGCAGGAAAGCGTGGGAAAAGTCTGTCGGAACGCCCACCCTGATCCACCCTTCAAGCGCCGCCTCGGTGAAGTAACCGACGATATCATCGTTCAGTCGAAGCATCTGGCGCGCATAAGGGCCCAGCGCAACGCCTGCGTCGGTCAGAGCGAATTGCCGCCCGGCAGTCCGGATCAGCTTTGTCCTGAGCAAGTCCTCAAGACGGCGAATCTGCAAGCTGATCGCTGGCTGGGTTCTACCAAGAGCTTCGGCAGCGCGGGTAAACCCGCCCAGATCGACGACGGTGACGAAACTCCGGAGCAGATCGGTAGGAATGTTCTGGGCCATCCTTTCATGATGATTCTTTATGACGGCATATCAATAATCAATTTTAGATATGCAGCGGGGAGGGCTACCCATCTATGGAAAGATGGGAGCGAACGGATGAGCCGCCGAAAATTTGACCAACTGTTCCCGAATTCACAACCGGTAGTAACGCCGGTCATTCACGTCCAGGATGCAGCGCAGGCTCTCCGCAACCTCGACGTGCTGGACGGGGCGGGATGTCCCGGTGCCTTTCTCATAAACCACGATTTCGAGATGGAGGCTTTCTTGCCCATCCTTCGCGAGGTTCGCGCCGCGCGTCCCGATCTTTGGCTTGGGGTCAATTTCCTTGCACAACCGGGTCACATCGCCTTTCCGGTGTTGGGGAGCCTGGCGCGCGCCGGCTATGCATTCGACGCCTACTGGGCCGATGACGGACGCATCGACGAACGCAAGAAAACGCAGACCGAGGCCGAGGAAATCGGCCGCATTCGTGCCGAGAGCGCCTGGGAGGGGCTTTATCTGGGCGGCGTCGCCTTCAAGAAGCAGCGTCCCGTCCCCATCGACAGCTACGCCCTGAGTGCAGAAATCGCCTGCGGTTACATGGATGTGGTCTGCACGTCGGGCACGGCCACGGGCCAAGAGGCGGATCCGCGCAAGATCGAAACCTTTCGCGCAGCCATCGGCGATGTGCCCCTGGCTGTCGCCTCGGGAATCACGCCCGAAAACGTACGGCGCTATGTGCATCTGGTGGACATGATCCTTGTCGCCAGCGGGATCAACTATGACGGCGATTTCTACAACATCGACCCCGCGCGGCTGGATGCGCTGCTTGCGGTCACGAAAACACTGGGAGAAGACGCATGACCGATCCAAAAGGCCTTCGCGACGATCGCTGGTACCTGTCGCTGATGTCACCCAATTCCAAGGGCCCGCAGTTCGCCTGGCTCGATCCGACCTCGATCTACATCAACGCGGCCGCCTTCAACGACCTGCTGGATGATCTCTGTGCCGAACTCGACGCGGATGACGTTGACGTGGTGGCGGGGCTGGATGCCATGGGGTTCGTGCTTGGCTCGGCCCTCGGCGCCCGGCTGAGAAAGGGTTTTCTGCCGATCCGCAAGGCAGGCAAGCTCTGCGTGGAAACCGACAAGGTCAGCTATGGAAATTACTCCGGACGAACCCAGGAGATGGAGATGCGCACGCCTGCGTTCGCGCCGGGGACCCGGGTTCTGCTGGTGGACCAATGGGTCGAGACCGGAGGAACCATGGACGGCGCCATCCGGCTGGTGGAGCGGCAGGGCGGCATTGTCGCGGGCATCGTCACCATCACCATGGAGGAGAACGAGCGCACCGCGCAATATCGCCGCGACTTCAAGGTGGTAAGCGCTGTCCTGCCCGGCTCCCGATGGCAGGATGAAGCCAACGCGCAGAGGCTGGCAAGTTTCGACACCTATTCAGCCGAACGCACTTTCCCGACCGCCGGGCGCACGCCTCCCCCTGTTCGGAAGAGTGATGCCCCTGTCTCGTGAATGATTTCCGGGCTACCGACGGTCCCGGCCCGAATATTACATCCTCCATCGAGACGTGCTGTTGGTGACGTTCGCGCGGGATGGCATGTGGCATTTCCAGATACCGAGTGTTGCGGAATGCCATGCGCCGGCGTAAAGCCCATTATCGACTGACATAAGTTTTTTTGAACTGTCGGATACATTGGCGCATGAAGGTTTCGCTTCTTGGCGAGCTTCGGGTTGAGGAGGCCGGAGTCGAACTTCCCCTGCCCGCGTCGCGCAAGGCGCGGGCGCTGCTCGCCTTCCTGTTCGCGACGGCGCGGCCGCATCGACGCGAACGGCTATGCGAGATGTTCTGGGATCTGCCGGACGATCCGCGCGCCTCGCTGCGGTGGGCGCTCACGAAACTCCGGCATGTGGTCGATCGCCCTGACCGGACGCGTATCGTCGCCGATCGTGAGCGCGTCGAGATCGATTCAAGCGATGTCGGTGTTGATCTCTGGCTGATCCATGATGCCCTGAGGATGTCCGCGCCGATTCCGGTTGACGACCTCGAGGACATGGCGCGAAAGCTCGATGACGTTCCGTTCGATGGACTCGATGACGCCGGCAGCGATTTGTTCGAGATGTGGCTGCGCAGCGAGCGCCAGGATATCGAACAGTTGCGCGTCGCGGTCTTGCGCCGTCTCGCAACGCACCCCGAGATCGACACGCTTGCCGGGGCGAAGTGGCTGCGTCTGTGGCGCGAGGCCGATCCCGAGGGAGCCGAGGCACATGCCATCAGCGATGCAGCCCGGAACACGGAAGATCCACAACAGCCGATCCGGCGCGGGGTCAGCCGAAATCCGCGCCAGTCGGAAGGCCTCAAGACGCAGCGGATCGGCTTCTGCGGCGCGCGCGACGGCACCAAGATCGCCTACGCCACGGTGGGCTCGGGGCTGCCCCTGCTCAAGGCGGCGAACTGGCTGACGCATCTGGAATTCGATTGGCAAAGTCCGATCTGGGGGCGCAGCTTTGCGGCGATTGCCCGCGACCGCAGGTTCATCCGGTATGACGAGCGCGGCTGCGGATTGTCGGACTGGAACGTCAGGGATCTGAGTTTCGACACCTTCGTCGAGGATCTGGAAACCGTCGCAGACAGGTTAGGGCTGGACCGGTTTCCGCTGGTAGGGATCTCGCAGGGCGCGGCTGTGAGCATCGAATACGCCGTGCGTCATCCGGAACGGGTCTCAGGGTTGATCCTGATCGGCGGATATGCGGCGGGATGGCGGCATCTGGTCGACCCCGAAGAGCAGGCGCGGCGCGAGGCAGTCATGGCCCTGACGGAGCTTGGCTGGGGCACCGACAACCCGGCCTATCGCCACATCTTCTCGCAGACCTTCATGCCGGACGCGAGCGCCGAGACGCTTGCCTGGTTCGACGAGTTCCAGCGCCAGACGACCTCACCCAAAAACGCCGCGCGTTTCCAGGAGGCGTTCGGAGATATTGATGTGCGCGACCGCCTTGCGGATGTCCGCGCGCCGACGCTGGTTCTTCATTCCAGATACGACCAGCGGATTCCACTCTCGGTCGGGCGGGCGCTGGCTGCGGGCATCCCGAACGCGCAGTTCATTCCGCTTGAAAGCCGCAACCACGTGCTCGTCGGCGACGAACCCGCCTGGCGCGTCTGCGCGGAGAGCACGGCCAGGTTTCTGGCCGAATTCGAAATCTGATCACCTCAGCCGACCGACGCGCCCGGCGCCGCGCGGCACTGAGGCGGGATGTCACTGAATCGCTTTCACGTCCGGATCGAGAACATGCCTGCCGACTGAAAAACAACGCTCAGCACTCGATATTCAATCGGTGACTGCAACGCTGGCGACCTCGGTGGAAATCCGGATCCTGTCAGGAGCGGGGAAAGGCATGGGACCTGCGGGTTTCCGGGCGTCCACGCGCAACGTCCGCCCATGCCGCCTTTCGGTAAGCGTCCGGCCTGCCCGCCCTGCCGCGTGGTGAGAGAGGCGGATAGTATCCAGCAATGATAGTGGACACTATGGTGATGGCGTGGCGCGTCGGACGAAGCGGCTTTGGACGGACGCGGAGAAGCGGTCGATCTGTTTCCAGACGAGGACGCCGGGCGTTTCCGTGTCTCAGGTGGCGCGGCGCTACGCGGTGAACGCGAACCTGATCTTCAAGTGGCTGCGCGACCCCCGTTATGCGCCGGACGCCGCCTTGGTTGCGCCCCCGGAAGAGAAGGCGCGCTTTCTGCCGGTAGAGATCGTCGCGGAGACCAGGTCTGCCCCGGCAGCACCTGCCGCCGAGAACCACATCGAGATCGAGCTGGCGGGCGGTCACCGGATGCGGATCAGCGGCAGCTATGATGCTGAGGCGCTGGCGCGACTGATCCGGGGGTTGTCGATGTGATCCCCGTTCCGGCCAACACATGGGTCTGGCTGGCGGCCGGGTTGACGGACATGCGCAAGGGCTTCGCGGCCTTGGCAGCGCAGGCCGAGGCGGTGCTGAAGCAGGACCCCTTCGCCGGGCATCTGTTCGTCTTCCGTGGTCGCCGGGGTGATCTGGTCAAGGTCATCTGGTGGGATGGTCAAGGCGCCCGCATGTTTATGAAGCGGCTGGAGAGGGGACGGTTCGTCTGGCCCTCGGCCAAGGAGGGCAAGGTGGTGCTGACGCCAGCGCAATTGTCGATGCTTCTGGAGGGCATTGACTGGCGCGCGCCGGAACGGACCTGGCGACCCCTGGCAGCGGGGTAATCTGCCACCCTGTAAGAGAAGGATTCCCACAAGGAATACAGTGGGATAAACTCCTTGCATGCTCGATCAGACCCTGACCCTGCCGGAAGACCCCGAGGAGTTGCGCAGCTTCACAGCGCGGCTCCTGGCCGAGGTCAAAGCGCAGGCGATCCTGATCGAGAAGCTGCGGCACCAACTGGCAGGCCATCGGGCGCACCGGTTCGGGGCCTCGTCCGAGACCTCCGAGCAGCTGCAACTCGCCCTTGAGACCAGCGAGGTCGCCGCCGCTGCGATGACGGCGCGTATGAAGCTGCCCGATATCGAGGAGAAGGGCAAACCCAGGCGCCGCCCGATCCCGGACCACATTCCCCGGACGGAGGTGGAACTGACTCCTGGTGCCGATGCCTGTGCCGATTGCGTCGGGCGCCTGCGCCGGATCGGTGGAGACGTGACGGAAGAACTGGAATACGTGCCCGGGCGCTTCATCGTGAACCGGATCGTCCGGCCCCGGCTGACCTGTGCCTGCTGCGAACGGTTCATCCAGGCCCCGCTGCCCTCGCGCCCCATCGAACGTGGCCGCCCGGGGCCGGGTCTTTTGGCCCATGTGCTGGTCAGCAAGTATGCCGACCATCTTCCGCCGACCATCTTCCCTTGTATCGCCAAAGCCAGATCTTCGAGCGTGAAGGTCTCGACCTCGACAGATCGACCCTGGCCGACTGGGTTGGCAAAACGACCGCCCTGCTGGAGCCCCTCGCAGATGCCATCGGCCGCCATGTCCTGTCGGCCGAGGCCATCTTCGCGGATGACACGCCCATCAGCATGCTCGCCCCAGGCACCGGCAAGACCCAGACCGCAAGGCTCTGGACCTACGCCCGCGATGAGCGCCCTTGGGGCGGCGGCGCTCCACCCGCTGCCTGGTATCGCTTCTCCGGTGATCGCAAGGGTCAGCACCCGATGGACCATCTCGCCCGCTTCCGCGGATGGATGCATGCCGACGGCTATGCCGGGTTCGAGGACCTCTATCGGACCGGAGCGATCCGCGAGGTCGCCTGCATGACCCATGTCAGGCGCAAGTTCGTCGACATCCACCGGTCGCAGAGTTCCCCGATCGCCGAAGAGACCATCGCCACGATCGCGCAACTCTATGCCGTCGAGAAAGAGGCCAGAGGGTCGCCACCGGATGTCCGGGTCGAACTTCGCAAGGCACATGCGGCCCCGGTGTTCGACAACCTTGAGGTCTGGCTGACCCTGCAACTCACCACGATCTCTGGCAAATCCCCGCTCGCGGCCGCCATCCGCTATGCCCTGACCCACATGAAGCGCCTGCGCCCCTATCTCGGCCACGGCATCCTCGAACTCGACAACAACGCCGCCGAACGCGGCATGCGCGCCATCGCCCTCGGCCGCAAGAACTACTTCTTCGTCGGCTCGGAGGCGGGCGGCAAGGCCGGCGCCATTGCCTACACGCTGATCGAAACGGCCAAGCTCAACGCCGTCGATCCCCACGCCTGGCTCGCCGACAGCCTAGCCCGCATCCCTGACTACAAGATCACAAAGGTCGATGACCTCCTGCCTTGGCGCTGAAACAGATAGCAATCAGACCGGACGGTTACGCCTTTCGTCGCCGATCAACGGGTGAAGCAGGGAATGTGACGATGCACGGGCCAGCCAGGAGAGCCGCATCGCGCCGGCGATGCCCGTCAGAGATCGCGTGACCCGGCCGGGTCGGCTGCGTGCCTTTGCGGCACTCTGCTGAATCGGGCGATCGACCCTCAAGCCAATCGACACATTATACCCAGCACCATTCGAGAAAGACTGAATTCAATGAAAGATCTGCCGGAAACCAATGCCGACGACGTCCTCGTCACGGACAGGACCATCACGAACGCCAGGACGGTGACGTTGTCCAACGGCAACATCCTCGTCGCCTGCGCGTTCCGGCTTGCAGACGGCTCGTATTAACAGGCTGCTGAAAAACGCCTCCCTCGACGCGTGTCGCGGAACATGATTCACCGTCGCCACTACGATGACGACGGAGTGCGGGATGCGTGGATCAGATCAGGTGACGGGCTCGCTGTTCAGCTACGCCGATCTCGAGGAGCGCATTGCGGCGGGACATCCGCTTCGCAAGATCAGGGCCGTCGTCAACGATGCGTTGCGCTCGCTGGATGCCGAGTTCGACCGGCTCTACGCGGGTGAGGGCCGCCCCTCCATCGCGCCGCAACGGTTGATCCGGGCCAGCCTGCTGCAGATCCTCTACTCGGTCCGGTCCGAGCGGCAACTCATGGAGCAGATGGATTACAACCTGCTGTTCCGCTGGTTCGGGGGCCTCGGGATCGACGATGCCGTCTGGGTCCCGACCGTGTTCACGAAAAACCGCGACCGGCTGCTGACCACGGACATGTCGCGCAAGGTCGTGGCCGCCATTCTGGCGCATCGCGAGGTGGCGCCGCTGCTCTCGGACGATCATTTCTCGGTCGACGGCACCCTGGTGAAGGCCTGGGCGTCGATGAAGAGTTTCCAGCCGAAGGAAAGGGCTGCGTCCGACGGGGACGAGGGTCCCGGAGATCCGCCAGATTCCAGTGTGCCGCCCACGTCCCCCTCTGACCAGTCCATCGCCGAGCTCGATCCAATGACCCGCCCCACACGCCGCAACCGCAACGCCGAAGTCGACTTCCGTGGCGAACGACGCTCGAACGCGCCCCATGCTTCGATGACCGATCCGGAGGCCCGGCTGTTCAAGAAGTCCCCCGGCGCCGGCGCCATGCTGTGCTTCATGGGGCATAGCCTGATGGAAAACCGCTCCGGCCTGATCGTGCAGGCTGACCTGGCGCGGGCGGACGGCCACGCCAAGCGGCGTGCTGCCATCGACATGCTTCACCGCCACTCGCCCGGTTCGGCCCGGCGCCTGACCCTAGCGGCAGACCGCGGTTACGACAGCGCCGACTTGGTCGCCGAGCTGCGCCAGATGGTGGTCACGCCACATCTCGCCCGGAAGTCCCGACACTCCGCCATCGACGGCAGAACCACCCGGCACCCCGGCTACGCCCAACCGCAGCGGCGCCGGAAGAAGATCGAGGAACCTTTCGGCTGGGTCAAAACCGTCGGCGGCATGACGCAGACCCTGTATCGCGGCATCGCGCGCGTGCGGGCCCGCTTCACACTGGCGATGGCGGCGTGCATCCTCGCGAGACTGCCGAGACTGCTCGCCGCCTGAGCCGGAAAGTAGCTGCCTGGGCTGCCGGTTCCCACACCAGGCTGCATCGACCTCCTGCTCGAGGGAAACCCTTCCTCACTGCTGACTTTTTCAGCGGCCTGTTAGATCAGGCAGCAGACCTTCGATCCCGACTGCAACCCCCTGACCGCGCACGACCAGCCGCTCAGCCTCTATCTCAATCCCAAGACCATGGACACGGACGAGTTCGACATCGTGGCGCTGCCGAACAACCAAGTCGCCGTCATGTACGATCAGCCCAGCAACGACGCATTCGTCATCGGCGACAACGAAAAGGATGAACCGGTCGTCAGGATCCTCACGATCTCGGAGGAAGGCCAGTCGATTTCCCACGGCCAGACCACCATAAACGTGGCCGGCCAGAGCCAGAAAAACAACGAACCCGCGATCGCCACTCTCGACGACGGCGGCTTCATGATCTTCTACGACAACGATCGCGGTGCGGGCGAGATCCGGGGCCAGCGCTACGACGAGAGCGGGGACCGGGTCGGTGATGATTTCGTGGTCTTCGAAGGGGTCGCTTCCAACCTGTCGGCCACGACATCGGAAGACGGCCGGGTCGCGGTAACATTCATCGCAGGCGCCGGCAACGACGTCATCGACGGCGGCAACAGCGACGACACCATCCGTGGCGGCGAGGGCAACGACACCCTTCATGGTGGCTCGGGCAAGGACAAGATCGTCGGGGGCGCCGGGCACGACATGATGACCGGGGGCAACGGAAAAGACGTGTTCGTCTTCTCCGAACAGAACTTCATCGGCATCATAGAGGATTTCAAGCCGGGCTCCGACAGGATCGATCTCTCGGACGTTGCAGAGATCGAGCACTTCAAGGACCTGACTGACAATCACCTGGAAGACAAGGTCATCACTGTCCTCATCGATGACGGTGCCGGTACGCTCGTGTCATTGCTTGGTGTGGACGTGGACGACCTCTCGGCCAGGGACTTCATTTTCTGAGCGATGCGTCCGGTTTCTCCGGACGCCTCACCACGGGTGACGCCCCTGACCGGCCGGCACGAGCGGGCCGGGATCGACGAGTCGTGGGATCAGCCCACGCCCCAGGCTCAGGACGCATGACCGGCAGATGACGGTTGCCGCGAGAGCGATGGCCGAGAGAAGGACTTTCGAACAACGGTCGTATCGGGTTGCGACGCGTCGCTGGTCCCTGAGCCTGCCGAACATGATTTCGATACGGCTGCGGCACATCTACCGGCGCTTGTCGTATTCGACAGTCATCTTGCGCTGCTTTCGGCCAAGGATGCAGGCGCGTATTCCCCTGTCTTTCAGCTATTCGCGGAACCAATCCGCGTCATTGTCACGCTCGCCGAGCGGCCATTCGGCCTTCGGCAAGCGGCCGAGCAGGGCTCGGGCTCCGATGTAGTCACTGACGTGACAGGGCGTGATGAACAGGCTGAGCGGGCCCGCTTTCTTCACGCCCATGCTGGTCGCTGTTCGCTGTGCCTTCAGACAGGCCGCGTCCATCACGGCCGTTTTCTCCTCGCCGCGCTCCGCCGCCAGAACTGCCATGATCCGGCGGACCGTTTGCCCGCCGAACGCGATATCGAGGGCTGCTGGCGGAATAGATGCGTCGACCCAAGGTGTCTGGAGGACGAGAATGCGCGCCTGAAGCAGATCTTGGCAGACCTGACCTCGGATCGTGCGATGCTTCAGGCCGCCATTCCCCGAAAGCTCCGAAGCCCGAGCGTCTGCGAGAGATATTGACCGGGATCTGGGTCGAGATCGGGTAATCCGCATCAATCCTGCAGATACGTGTGTCGAGGAAGCGTCCCGGCAAAGGCAGATCGAGGTCCGCCGCGCCGATCATGCGGCGGAACTCATGCGTGTCCCAACCTCTCGCCCCATGAGTGAAGGGACCAAGGCTGTTTGCACGGCCGGTCCACGCCCATTTTCAACCGCGCACGCGGATGTTCAGGACCGAACGGGCACCGGGACGCAGCATGTTGCGCCAACGGAAGATGCTGCCGCTACGTCGCGGAGAGCGGCGCGTCTGCGAAGACCGCCTTGGCCGCCATCAGCCCGTTCAGGGCTGCGGGAAAGCCCGCGTAGACCGACATCTGCATCATTATCTCGACGATCTCCTCGCGCTTTACGCCACAGTTGATCGCGGCCTGGATGTGAACCTTGAGCTGGTTCTCTGCGGTGCCCAGCGCGCAGAGCGCCGCCACCGTCGCGATCTCGCGCTCGCGCAGGCCGAGGCCCGGACGGGACATGATATCTCCGAACGGGTACTCGAACAGATAGGTGGCGAAGTCGGGAGCAATTTCTTCGAGCGCGTCGATGACGCGTTGCCCGGCATGGCCGTCGATCCGGTCGAGCATGCGCCGGCCGCGATCCACTCTGGTTTCGCTGGTCATCAGATGTTTCCTTTCTGGGTATCGCGACGCGCCGTGCCACCGTGGCCCGGCTTGCTTTTCAATCTCGCCGAAGGATCATTCCGGCGTGGTGAAGGACGCCGTCGATGAAATCGCCGTCGGCGGTAAAGCCCGTGTCGTCCCGGTACTCGATATGGGTTCCGCTAATCTCGTAGCGGCCCTGATAGGCGCACTCGCGACGACCGCGCGCTTCGACATACCGGCCACCTGGGAGGAGCTCGTGGCGGATATGGCCGTCATCGGTGATCCAGAGCCCGGTAAAGTCGGCCAACGGGCCGCTCATTGGCCGGTCCCGCGCTGGCCGATCCTGTCGGCGATTTGCTCCGGGTCGACCGTCCATGCGTAGTTCAACTCGTGACGGATCTTCCAGCCATCGTCCGTGCAGGCCCATCCAATCTGCGAGCGACCGTCGAAGGCGATAACCTCGCCGTCGAGGCGGTCGATCTGCCCCACGAACCCCAGCGTGGTCGAGGCGACGCGGTCGCCCACGAGGGCCTCGTTCGCTTCGGTGAGCCCGTGCAGGACGCTGCGTGCCGCGTTCTGCAAGTCCTCCCAGTTGGCGCCGTACTCAGCGGCATCGCTGAAAAGCTGCGAGCGGCCCGGGGCGAAGTTGTCGTAGAAGACGCCTTGGTTGTCCTCAAGGTCGTAGAAGCCCGCCATCTTCTCGGCGAAGACGAAATCCGGATCGCCCTCGCGGCGTTCCCAGCCCTCCATGATCCAGTCGGCGTGCAAGGCGCCGGGAGCGTCCGGTCCGCTTTGCGCGCAGGGCGCTGCCGAGAGGGACGATCCTGCCATCAGTATCGCGAGCGTGATCAGTGTGGTCTTCATGTCCATGTCCTTTGGTGCAGGCGGGTTAACTGCCGGATGCCGGGGAAAATGACCGATCTGCACCGTCGCCGGTATCTGGCGACTGGTGGACATGGCGGTTAGCCTTGCTAACCGGTCGGGGCAGAACAGCGCGTCATTGGCGCCGGTCTTTCACATGATCCACGAAGGCGCGCAGTTTCGGTGCCATGTTGCGCCGATGCGGATAGAAAAGGGAAAAGCCCGGGAAGGACGGCAGGAAGTCCTCGAGCAGCCAGACCAGTTCGCCCCGCTCCTCGAAGGGTTGGAATGTCTCGCGCGTGGCAAAGGTGATCCCGCCCCCTTCGAGTGCCACACGCAGCATCAGGCGCAGGTCATTGGTGGTGATCTGCGGAGCCACCGCGACATCGAACGCAATCCCGTTCTCCGAAAATTCCCACCGGTACGGGGCGGAGGCCGGTGACGGGCGCCAGCCGATGCAGCGATGCGCGATCAGCTCGCGCGGATGCAAGGGCGCACCATGCGCGGCAAGATAGGCCGGCGCGGCGACGACGGCCTCGCGTTCTCGCGCGGTGACCTGAACGGCGATCATGTCCTGCTCGATCACCTCGCCCAATCGTATCCCGGCATCGAATCCGGCGGCGACGATATCGACCTCCTCGTCTGTCACCGTCACGTCCAGCACGACCTCCGGATGAGCCTGTGCAAAGGTGACGAGCAACGGCCCCGACAGAACCGCCTCGGCGATGGATGTCACGGCCAGGCGCAGAACACCCCGCGGACGATTGTCACCGGATGCCACGTCCAGTGCCTCGGAAATCTCCGCAAGGGGGGTGCAAAGAGACGCATAGAGCCGTTCTCCCTCCTCGGTCAGCCGCACCGCGCGCGTGGTGCGCGTGACCAGCGCCACGCCGATCGTGTCTTCCAGCCGGCGCATGCCCTGACTGACGGCCGACCGCGTTACGCCGAGACGGTCGGCGGCAGCCCGGAAATTGTCCGCCTCCGCGACGGCCTTGAAGAGGGTCAAAAGGTTCAGATCCACTTCCGCTCCACGCCTGATTGTCCTTTAGCCAGCCCTCTCACCTATGCCATTGTCAACTGCGGCTAACCGTATTGTCCATATCGGGGGGCTGCTGACGTGATGGCCCAAGCTTCACCCTTGCCCCGGTGAAAACGGGATTGGAGCATGTCATGAACAATCACACCCGCATCACCGGCAGCTCGAGCCACGACGTCCGCCTGCACTTCAGATCGACGCCCCGGCCAGCACATCCCGCATCGGCACCGGCTCGCGACCGAGAAGGCGGGCAAGGGTCGGGTCCGGGCGGTCGAGTTCGCCCGCGCGCGCCGCGCGGAAATAGCCCGTCATGATGGCGATCGCGGCATCGGAAAGGCCGTTCTGCCGCGCCCGACGCTCCATCTTGTCTTCCGCGATCACCTCCCGCGCGATGTCGCGACCCGTGACCTCCGAGGCGAGACAGGCGAGATCCGCAAGGTCGAGAGTCTCGGCCCCGGCAAGCGGGGGGGGGTGGCGCCATCGATCACCTCTTGCCCCGCGAGCAACCGGGCGTCGGCCTCGGCGAGGTCGTCATGCCTGGTCCATGCGACCTTTCCATCTTCCGGACCACGAAGCGTCCCCCCTGCGAATCCGCGCGCATTCATCCCGAGGGCGCGCGCCGCGTAGAACCCATGGCGGAGCGCGGTCCAGGGCAGACCCGAACCTTCCAGCATGGCCTCGGTGGCCGCGTGATCGCGTCCAGGCGGAAAATGCGACTCCGGAGACGCCGAGATCTGGATGGTGCAGAGCAAGCGCGCGACGCCGAGTTCGCTTGCGACGTCTCTCGCCACCCGATGCTCTGCAAGCGGATCGCCCCCGCGGGCGGCGGCGTTCGAGGATACCAGCAGAATGCGATCCGCGCCCTCCCAGGCATGTCGCAGGCTGGCGCGGTCTTTAAAGTCGCCGTGCCGCACGCGGATGCCGGCCTCGGCAAGATCGGACGCCTGCGCGGGGTCGCGGGTGCTGATCCCGATGTGTCGGGCCGGCACCAGTGATCCGAGATGATCCACAACCCTGCGGCCGAGCTGTCCGGTCGCCCCCGTGACGATGAGCATATCGGTCTCCCTTGAGCGGTCGGCCGGGGCGGCCAGTCCGGCGCCGCCTTGAGAAGGATCTGACTGTTACTCCAGCGGGTGACTACTACGCAATTCGCGCATACGGTGTTCTCCATGAAGAACGATGATTCCCTCGACGATCTCGCCATCTTTCACACCGTCGTCCGCGAGGGGGGGTTCCGCGCAGCCTCGCGCCGGCTCGGCCGCGCGCCGTCGAAGGTCAGCAACACTGTCGCGCGCATGGACGCGTCACTGGGCGTGCCATTATTGCGTCGCACGACGCGCAGCGTTTCCACCACGGACGCCGGAGGTCGAGATCGTGGTCGAGAACGGGCTCGTGGACATCGTTGCTGCGGGCTGCGACGGCGGCATCCGGTACGAAGACATTCTCGCGCAGGACATGGTCTCGGTGCCCGTAGGCCCGCGCATGCAGCAGACTGCCCTCGCCGCTGCGCCGGACTACCTGCGGGCACACGGCACACCGGCGAATCCGCGTGATCTGACCGAACACCAGGCGATCCGCTACCGCCTCCCGGCCGGCCCGCTCCTGCCCTGGCAGTTGCTTGAGGGCGGCCGGACAGTCGCGGTCGAACCAATCCCGCGCCTGATCCTCAGCGTCAACGCAATCGACACCGGTCTGAGCTTCGCGCGCGCAGGCATCGGCATCATCGCGACCTTTCGGAACCGGCTGGAAGAGGATTTTGCGACTGGCGATCTCGTGCCCGTCCTGCCCGAAAGGTGGCCCGCCCGCACCGAGCCCCGCCTCTACTACCCAAGCCGCAATGCTCCGCGGCCAATGCGCGCCTTCATCAAGCTATGCCGCGATCACCATGCCGGCTGACTTGATCTGCGCGTCGCCCCGCGGAAACCTGTGTCGATCTCGACCTCGGGGCGCAACACGGAAAGGGTCAGGTGGCCTTGGGCAGAGACCGCATGGGTCCTACCTGTCATGCACGACAGCGGCAGGACGCACAGGTTCATCTCGGCATACTCGCGGGGATGTGCGGGCCACTGCCCCTCACGGATGGCGCGGTCACACGATGAACGAGAAGAAAGTCAGACGCGGCCCAAAAAACCCGGGATTTGAGATCCCGACACTGTCGGGACGCTGCTGCAGATACTGAAGAACCATGGTGAATACTGAACACCGCATCATCGGAGTGACGCCGGTCGTGGTTCGTTGGAATGCGACCAAGGACACCCATGTCGGTGTGAATCCGCCTGGCGTTCGATCCGACCCCAACACGGTCAGCTGGCGCGCGAAGCACATCAGTCGCGACAGGCGACCTGTGGGGACGACTGGTCAGGAGCCTGGCAGCCGCTCGCGTCGTCGCGCCCGAAGCGACACGGCGACAAAGGCCACGGCACCCAGCAGCAGCACGAGCGGGATTGGCCGGGTGACCAGCGGCATCAGGCTCCCGTATTGACCCAGCATCTGTCGCAGGTTGCTTTCCAGCGGCGGCCCCAGCAGGAACCCGAGGATCATGGGCGCAAGCGGGTAGCGGAAATGCTCCAGCAAGAAGCCCAGAAGACCGAGGACACACATGATCCAGACCTCGAACATGCGCCCGTTCAAGGAATAGATTCCGACGCAGGCGACGACGAAAAGTCCGGGAAGCAGGATCGGCTTGGGAATGTTGAGCGGGCGGACAAGCGGGCCGGTCGCCCCCATCATGAAAAAGAACATCATGACGCTGGCCAACAGGATTGCGGCATAGATGGCGTAGACGACCTCGGGAGAATTCAAGAACATCAGGGGGCCGGGTTGGACGCCCTGGATGGTGAGCGCACCGACCAGCATCGCCGTGACCGTGTCGCCCGGGATGCCAAGCGTGAGCGCCGTTATGAGCGCGCCGCCGATCGTCGCATTGTTGGCGGCCTCTGCGGCGACAACCCCGCCCTCCGCCCCTTTGCCGAAGCTCCCCGGATCCCTGGCGGCGCTGCGCGCCTGTGCATAGGCGATCAGGCCGGCAGGGCTGCCACCGACGGCAGGAACGATGCCGACCATCGTGCCGATCAGCGCCGCGATGGCCCCCTTGAGCAGGCTTTCGCCGCTGACGGCGATTACGGCGCTCAGCGCGAGGATGAAGGCCGCGACGTATTCCGGAAAATGGAACTTGAGCGCAAAGGTCGAAAGGATCGTCGCAAAGGTCATCAGGATGATAGCGCTGAACAGCGGGCCGAAGACCGAGGCGCAGATTGCCAGGCCAAGCGCCTTTGCCGCCTGCCCCTTGAGCGTGAAGGCGTAACCGTCCTCGATGGTGGCAACGCAATTGGGCGTGCCGGGGATGCGCAGCAGGATGGCCGAGATGCAGCCCCCGGTGATGCCGCCGACGATCATGCCGAGCAGGATCAGCATCGGCACCATGGGTGATGCAAGAAGGCCGGCTATGGCGGCAAAGATGTCCATGGCTTCAACGCATCCAGTACGGCAGGGAAACGACGCGAAGCCCCAGTATCTCGTCGAACAGAAGCCAGACAGACAGCAGCACGACA
This sequence comes from Sulfitobacter sp. LCG007, assembly GCF_040801785.1. Classification (NCBI taxonomy): domain Bacteria; kingdom Pseudomonadati; phylum Pseudomonadota; class Alphaproteobacteria; order Rhodobacterales; family Roseobacteraceae; species Roseobacteraceae bacterium LCG007. The sequence goes on from NZ_CP161805.1 coordinate 3,681,596, forward strand.
AGGGCGGCGATCAGCGCGGCAAGGACGCCTTGGCGGCGATCGTCCGAGCCTCGCAGGACGGCGAACGACAGAAAAAACAGGGGGGTGGCAAGGTACTGGCCGATGGCGCCGACAGCCACGACGTAGACCACGCAAACTGCCAGCACGCCAAGCCCGCGCGCAAAGTCCCCCGGGTCCGGCGCGCCGCTGGCCCGCAACTTACAAAGCCGTGCCAGAATCACCGCGCAGCCAAGGGACAGCTGGATCCGCGGCCAGAACGCCATTCCGAGCGGGTCCCAAGGGACAACCTGGAAACGGAAGGTCTCTGCCATCAGCAAAGGGCCGCCCACCAGCAGGAACAACAGAAGGGCGGCCTCGCCGATCCTTGCGCGGCGAACGCGATCAGCCTCCATAGCCTGCCTGTGCGGCGAGGTCGGAAATCTGCTTGAAGAGGCCGTCCATGTAGCTGGCAAAGGCGTCGCCCCGCAGGAAGCGCACATTGACGTTCAGCGCTTCCATCTGCGACACGAAATCCGGGTCGGCCGCCACGGCTTCGAGCGCGTCGCAGAAGCCTTCGACAGGCTCCCGCGGCGTGCCTGCGGGGAACATGAAACCGTTGCTTTGCGCCATCGAGACATCAAGCCTCTGCTCCTTCGCGGTCGGCAGGTCGGGTGCCATGGGCAGACGTTCGTCGGAAAGAACGGCAAGAATCTTCTGCTGGCCAGCCTCGTGCTGCTGGATGACCCCCGCGGTGGGCGTGATCAGGGCCGTGACATGGCCGCCCATGACGGCAGCGTTCTTTTCGGACCGCCGCCCGCGTTCACCAGTTTGAAATCCACGCCTGACTTTTCATTGACAAGAAGGCCCGCGAATTGCGACAGCGTGCCGCGTTCGATGGCACGGCTTGCACCCTCGGTCGCCTCCAGCGCCTCAAGATCGGCGAGCGCGGTTTCGCCGCCGTTGCCGGTAATCGTCAATACGGCATCACCGAACGTTCAGGCGGGCTGGATGTCCTTGCTGGAAAAAGGCGCCGCCCCGGTGGCGATGCCGACCAGCGTGTTCGAGCGGTACAGGCCAACGGTCTGGCCGTCGGGATAGCTCTCGAGCGCGGCAGACATGCCGAGAACACCGCCGCCGCCATCGGTGTTGGTCACGACAACCGCGCTGCCGATCTGATCCGACATCTTTGAGGCGATGATGCGCACCATGTTGTCCGTCGTGCCGCCCGGACAGTAGGGGACGACGATCGTGACAGGCCCTGCGGGCCAACTGCGCTCTGCCAGCGACGGTGTCGCGGTGAAGAAGGCTGCGGCCAACGTGGCGGTCAGCGCCCTCGCTCTATGCTTCCAGACTCTGTTCATGTGATTTCCTCCCTGAAGTTTTCGTGTCGAGGCCGTAGTGGCCATAGAATTCCCGGGGTGCGTCATGCGCCGCGAGATGGCCAATCGCGGCCTGCAGCAGCCGCGCCGCGATCTCGGGCGCATCGATCGGCCTTTCCTGTCCCGGATCGGTGCGCAGATCGAAGACCTCGGTCCGCGTGCCACGATCAAACGCCTCGTGCAGACCGGGTGGCCGAACCCCGTCCGGCCGCGCGGCAATACGCAGGGTCTGCACGTCCTTGGTAAAATCGAAGGGCCCGGCAAGGTCCATGACGCGCAACACTTCCAACGTGAACGGAGCCCCGTGCAGTTCGAGGATCGTCGGCAGCAGGTCCGGCGGCTGGGTCAAGGCTGAGCTGCGGCGACCGGCGCTTTCGGCGTGGTCCGGGTGCCAGATCGTCAGCGGTATGCGCGAGATCTCGGTGAAGTACGGCATCCGGTTCTTGCCCCACCATTCACGTTCCGCCAGCAGGAAGCCATGGTCGGTGGTCACGACAAGGCAAGTGTCCTTCCACAGGTCGAGCTGGTCGAACAGGTCGAGAAGCCGGCCAAGCTGATCGTCACACGAACTGACCAACGCCGAGTAGTTCGACCGGATTTCGCGCATCTCGGCGGCAACATCATCTGGGCGCCGGATTATGGCAACGGTCGCGAAGTCGGCCATCGACTTGCGGTAGGTGAAGCCGGTCGGCGCTTCCAGGCGAAAGCCCTACACCTTTATCTCGCGCAGATTCGCGCCCGCGAAGGACTGCACCAGCGGTTCGGGCATGCAGGCAGGCGATGAAATGGTGAAAGGTGAGCGCCTCAGCGCAATCTGGAAGTGAGACTGGATCGCCAAGTGCGGGTTCGGCAGGTCGTGACGGGAAAAGAAGCTGTCGATCCAGGACGCCGCCACGTTCGCCGCGAACAGCGTCAACCACGAATGGTCCAGCAGGTTTTCCGGACGGATGGTGTCCAGCTCAAACAGCGGATGATCCGCAGCTTGCCCCCCAGCCCCTTGGTCACGATGTTCAGTTCGGTGAGGGAACTGTGCCAGGTTGCTTCGATCTGCAGGGCACGCCGATGGAAGAGGCAGCCCGGTTCCGTCAGAACCGCGCCGGTGGATTGCCTGCGAAACAGCTCGATTTCCAACGAGGCCTCAAGCAGGCGGACCGATTATGTCAGAGCGGGCTGCGTGATGTCCCCGCCCGCGCCGCGGCATTGAAACTGCCATGGCGCGCCACGAGCAGAAAATGCTCGATGCGCGAAAGCATGTGCATGTTCATCCGCCTGCGTCCTCCCGACCGCCTGGACGATTGTCCCAAACAAATTGCCGGCACGCAAACGGCTATTTTCGGGGCGAACCTGCCCCATGATGCTTCCTTCCATTCCAGCGAAAGGCTCACCGTGGCATCAAACACCTGGCAAGAAAGGGGCGCACGTCTGACCCCGCCACAACGACAGCCGGGTCCGGACCTGCTGAAAGGCTGCCTATGGTCGATGGAAGCCGCCGAGGCCCGCTGCGTTCAGGTGTTCGACGGTCACCATGTCCGCCCGTCCGTCCGCCCCGATGGAAAACACGACCTGCGAAACCGAGCCCTCTGGCTGGTTCTCCGTCACCGGGAAGGCAACAAAGCGGTCCCCGTCCCAGTGGGTCAGCGGCAGGCGCTGCGGTGCGGGGCCGACCTCCAGCATCAGGCCGTCAGCCGTCATGCGCACCTCGGCCGCGCCGAAATAGGCGCTCTCATATCGTCCGGCATAGATATCGAGGGGCCGGGTGGCGGCGGGCTGCTGCGGGGGGCTAGCGTCAACCAGCGCGCCCGCCGGGGCAGATAGCGGTGCGATGCGCGGCCCGTAAGCCGCCAGCCAGTCGCGTTGATCTGCGCCGAACTCCACCCGGTCAAGGAAACTCGCCGCCAGCGCCTCGGGCAGGCCGATGGGGCTGGCATTGGTCAGCACGACGATCCCCAGTTCAAGATCCGGTATCATCGAATAGGCCGTCGCCGCGCCAAATGCGAAGGCGCCCGAGTGGCTGAGCACAACGCGCCCGCTGGGGCGCACGCCAACGCCGAAGCCGTAGCCATAGGTGCCTGCCCGCTCCGCCGCATCGCCGGGATGGCCACTGATTGCCTGCGGCGAAAGCGCGGGCACAAGCGCGTCGGGGGCGATCAGTTGCGCCCCGTCGTGCCGCCCGCCTGACAGCACCAGTTTCATCCATTGCGCCATGTCCCGCGCGCTGGAACTGACGCCGCCTGCCGGGCTTTGCGCATCAGGCTGGCGCAGGTCCGCCACCTCGAATCCATTGGCACCCGGCACATGGGAAGCGGCGCGGTTGGCCTGCGCCATGTAATCCGCGTGGCGCGAACTGGTCGCCCCCATGCCGAGCGGGCGATAAAGCGCCTGCTCCGACAGGCTGGCCCAGTCTGTTCCGGCGGCGGCCGCCACCGCCTCGGCCGCAGCGGTCAGGCCGAAATTGGTATAGGCGTAGTCGGCCCGGAACCGGCCCATGGGCAGCTGCGCCAGCCGCTCGAGCACCGCGCGGCGGTCATAGCCCACATCCTCGAGATCGTCGCCAGCATGATCCGGCAGGCCCGAGCGGTGGGCATAGAGATCCCCGATCGTGACGTGGTCGCTGACCCAGGGATCGCCCAGATCGAACCACGGCAGATATTTGCGCACCGGATCGTCCCAAATGACGAGATCGCCTGCGACCTGGGTTGCCACCACCGTCGCGCCGACCGATTTGGACAGCGAGGCCAGCAGAAAGACCGTATCGGCATCCACCTCGGCCTGCTCGCCCACCGCCCGCAGGCCCCAGCCGCGCAGCAGCAGAGTCTCTTGCCCCTGCACCACGGCAACAGCGAGCCCCGGCACGCCGCTCCGCTCCAGCAGATCCTTCACCAGCCCGTCCAGCGAGGCGACGGCATCGGCAATGCGTTCCTGCGGCACCGGCAGCACGGTCGCCCGCGCGGGGGATACCGCCGGGTCCGGCAGGGCGAACACTGGCAGGGCGGACTGTGCATGCAGCGCGGTATCGAGAGCGAACAGCGCGACGGCCGCGCCGAGGACCGCGCCCAAGATGGCATGCCGCCGCTTGCGCACCGGGCTGGGCCCCCGCTCAGGTGTGTCGGTCGATGTTGTCATATCCGGGTCTCCTCGTGGGATTGAGTTGGAAGAAGGCGACGGCGGCTGCTTGGGCGGCGCGGTGGGGCCATCCGGCGGGGGGTGATAATCCGCAGCGCGACGGGCATTTGATCCCGGTCCCTGCTCTGGTTGGATGTGCCATGCGTCAAGGCAGCGTTGCCGAAGCGGCCGCCGTCGCAAGCTTCCAGTCTTCGATCAACGTGCCCTCTGTCCGAAGGTGGCTGGCCAGATAATACAGCCGCCGGGTCGCTGGCCCGTCCAGCGCGGTCACGAACCGCTGCTTGAGGTAATAGGGCGGGATCGCCTGTGAATAGAGTGTCGCCGTCACCGTCACCACGGCAGGATTCGTGTCGGCAGGCAGCGCAATGCGGTATTCGACCCGGTCCGAACCGGCGGTAAAATCCGGATCCTGCGCAGCGCGGCCCTCGGGCAGGGTCGCTTTCATGAAGGCAGCGGTCACGGCGCTGGCGCCGAATTTGGCATCGAAGGCAGCTGTGCCCGGCGTCAGCGCTCCCCGCGGGGTCAGCCGGTTGTCCTTGGGGTGCGAAACGCGGTTCACGAAACTGGTGGTAAAGGCACCTTTGGCATCGCGGGTCAGTTCCTCGTAGATCTGCACCTGGTCCTGTGCGGTCACAACCCGGTGGTGCGGCTGGTACAGCGCCATTTCGGCCCCGTCCGGCACATCGTCCAGAAATTCGGTCCGCAGCGGTGTGCCTTCGCCGTCCACGATTACCCCGGCGCCGTTGGTGCAGCCCGAACACCACAGGGTCTGCCCGCCCGCGCCCACCGCCTTTACCTCGAGAAAGGCGCGGCGAAACCCCACGCCCGAAGGCAGCCTGTGGCCAGTGCGGTTCGTGACCGTAATATCGGCCAGGATCCCCTTGCCTTCGGGGCGCAGGGCGATGTCGATACCGGCGGTTTCCTCGCGCGCCTGCTGCGCCATCGTGTCGATGGAGAGCTGCGCGCCGTTGGTGGCATAGGTCATGGGCTGGGTCAGCCCCATGCCCATTTCGGTCGGGAACTGCCGCAGCATTTCAACCATGAAGACGTTGAGCCCGACAAAGTTGTGCCGCCGATACCCCTCGCGCATCGGTACATCGACCTCGCCGTGCGGCAAGAGGTTGGTTGTCTGCGGCAGGGTCGTGTCCTGGATCGTGGCGATCTGCGTGGTGATCCGGTCGATTTCAACCGTGCCATCGGCACTGCGGAAATCAGACTTCATATGGCATTCCTGGCACGATCGCGCCGTGGCTTGTTCGCTGTAGGCGCTGTTGACCCATTCCAGATAGGTCGCCTGCTCGACCGAGTGCTGGAAGTCGGTCAGCCCCTCGGGATAGGTCACGCCGTAGCTGTCCCTGAGCAACGCCGCGCCATTGCGGGCCGCCTGATTGAAAACGTCCTGATCTGCGGACGTGTATCCGTCGAGCGGTACCGACTTGTCGGCGTCCATATTGGGCAGGTTGATCGTGTGGCAGGCGCCGCAAAGCTCGCTGTTCTTGATGTAATCGTCCTGCACCGGCGTGATGCCCAAGGCTTTTTGCATCGGTTTCCGGCGCACGTCCGCATAGGGACCGATCAGCCGGTCCGCGTCCGTCATCCGGAAAACGCCGGTCGTGCCGTTCATCAGGTAGGTATCCAGCGTATTGTAGTCGGGCTGGCCCCCGGCGCGTCGGGGCGGGGCGATGCGGTGACAGACGACGCAGGACACTCCCTCGCGGGCCAGGTTGCCGTATTGGTGATAGTCATACGTGCCGCCCGCCTTTTGCGCGGCCAGCCCGGCCTGCGTCAGCGGCGCATGCAGCGACAGGTAGTCCGGTTTGAACACATTGGGATCGAGCCCGGCATCGGGGTCCGCATGGGCGTCGATCTGCAATTGCCGCTGCCCCATGGCCCCGTGACAGGACAGGCACCTCGTGCCAAGGGCATCGACCAGATCCCCCGCGCCGGCGCGTCCGAGCAGGGCGAATTCGCTTTCCAGATGCGCCAGGAAAATCGGATCGCGGCCCGCCAGCCCCATAGGCGACCAGCGCCATTCGCCATAGGGCGAGATGTCATGGCCATCGCCGTAGGACGGGCCGGTTTGCAGGAACATTGCCGTGCCCGACGGTGGCCCGCCGAGGCCACCGTGACAACCGACGCAATTGTCGGAGGTCAGAAAATGCTGCGGCCCGCCGGGGCGGGACGGCACATGGTCCAGCCACTGGCCGGGCATGTGCGGCACCTGCGCCGCCGGGATGGAAATTCCGCCAACCGGGGGGAAGGTGGCCGTGAATTCCGCATTCAGCGCCGGGCGCGGCGCGGCCGTGCTGGCGTTCACGCTGTCATATGCGGCATCGTCGTGAAAGTAATCCGTGATCAGCGCGACCTCGTCTTGTCCCATCGCGGGGCGTTGCACGGCAGGCAGGTTCAACGGCCCCGGTGGCTGATCCGTCATGTTTCGCCAGCTTTCATCCACGCGAAAGATCAGCGGCGCGCCGGGATACCCCTCGACGTTGTCGAGCGACGAAAAGATCGGCTCCTCCGCCGCCGAGGCATGGCAGCGCATGCACAGGCCATCGCCTGCCTGCCCTGACGCCGGCGCATAAGGCGCTGCGAAATCGTCTACCTGCCCCGTGGCATCCACCGAGGCAAAGAACCAGCCGCCGTAGGACAGCGCACTGTCCTTGACCATGACCGTCCAGTTCAGCCCGCCGGTCTGCTTGACGAAGTCCATCATCTGCGCCTCGACCTCTGCCGGGTCGTCCGGATGCAGGTATTCCAGCGTCTTGCGGTAGGTGGTGTAGCGGGCGGCGGGCGGTCTGGCCATCTCCTTGACCACGATCGCGCCATCAGGGATGTCGCCTTGCCTGCCCCCCTCCAGCCAGTCGATCACTTCCGGTCCGTAATAGATCCGCACTGCGGGATGGCTGCCATAGGAGGTGCCCATGACGAACGGGCCAGTATCGCGCCACTGCTTGTCCCGGGCCCAGCCCAGATCCGCGAACCGGCGCTGTGCCACGAAGGGGTAAAGCTGCGCCTGATAGTCCAGCAACGGCAAAGACGAGGGAAGGGGCAGCGCGCGTTCCTGCCCCGTGGCGCCCGTCCCGGCGAGGCAGGCAAGAAGGACGGTGGCGGTCAGATGGAAACGCGCGGCTGTGGCGCGGACAGTCCTGACCGTCATGTCACGCATTTCCGGCGTCGAACCAAGAAATCTGTCGTTTCGTATCGGCATGACCCCCGCCCCTCAATCGCGCCCTGCGCACCCCTGCCCGCAGGTGTCATGGCAATGATGTTCGTGCGGGCTAGAATGGCATTGCCAGCTGAAAGACCAGCTTGCCCCCCGGATCGTCCAGCATCCCCGACCGGGTCCATGGAAGCGCGCCGATAACCTGAAAATTCAGCCGCTCCCCGAACGTCCCGCCAAGGCCCACTCCGTAGGAGCCAAGATACATGCTCCCCGGCACGTCGCCGGACCATACCGTGCCGTAATCCACAAAAGCCGAGGTCGACAGCGTGGGCAGGATCGCCAGCCCCGTTTTGATCTCGTGGCTCAGCTGAGCCGAAACAGCCGCACCCTTGTCACCAGAGATCGCGCCGCTATCGAAAGCCCAGCCATAGGTCTCGCCGCCGACGCCGAACTGGACAGCGCCCGGCAGGGGCCGGCCAGAGAATTGGCCCCGCGCCCGCAGCGTCATGCTCGTTGTCTCGCTGAAGCCCTTTGTGTAGCCCAGCTCGGCGCTGACAAAGCGGAAGTCGCCCGGCACGGCGCCCATGTCGATATCCGAGGCCGTGCCAAGGTTCACCGCCCCCTCGAGGTTGATCTCGGATGTCTCGAAGCTCTGGCCATATTCCAGTGAAAGCGACGCCCAGCGGGTCCGGCTGCGGACGGCGGCAACGCCGGATACGTCGACATCGTCGTTGCGCACCGTCAGTTCAGCCCGCCCCCAGAGCGACCGGTCGAGCGTGCGCAGAAACGGATAGGACAGAAACGCCGTGCCCATGGTCGATGTGACGTCGATATCCGGCGCACCCGCCCCCTCTTCGGGATGTTGGTGCAGGTAGACCAGGCTGTAGCCCGCGCCAAGCCCGCTCGACCCGATCGGATAGCTTTGCGTCATCTGGACCAGTGACATCCGATCAGGGTGCTGCGGTGTGAAGACGCCGGTCAGGTTAGTAGTCTCGAAGCTGCGCAAAGCATCGTGGAAGGTCAGCACGCCCGCCATCTGCAATCGGCCGACGCTGTCCGAGCCCAGATTGTCCAGCCCGATCAGGCCCTCGCTGCGGGTCTGTGCGATCTCAAGCCGCAGCACGCCGCCGCCTGTGGCGCCTTCGGGGCGCACGAACGTGCCGTCTATCACAAGCCCGGCAAGGTCGCTCATCAGCAACAACTCTCGCTCGGCGGCCTTTACCCCGATGGGGTGCATGTCCAGAATACGTTGCAGGTAGGGGGCCAGCCGGGTTTCGACGCCGGGAATGTCACTGTCGATCTCGATGCGGTCGACATAGCCCTCGAACACCTGTAGCCGGATCTGCCCGCGGGAATAATCCTGCACTGGCACCACGGTCTTGGAGAAGTAGCCCGCAGCGAGGTAGGCCGCGTCGATTGCGTCTGCGATGCGGTACAGATCGGCCAGCGTGATCCCGGTGCCGATCCGGTCCTGCCAGATCGGTGTCAACTCCGACAACGGAAGAGTCCGGGCGCCGCTGACGCGCAAAGATCGCAGCTGGAAACGGATGCTTTTGGCGCGATCAAAGTCGATCCTGTCGCGATCATCCTCCACGCCTATGGCGACCCTGCCCGCCTGAGGTGGCGGCGCATAGCGTTGCAGGATCACGGTTTGCCCAGACAGGATGCGATCCACGTCCGGCAAGCTCTGCGAAAGGCCCGGCCCCGCGAACCAGGCGCCCAGCAGCGCAACAGCGCCGAGGCGATGTGTTGAGAAACGGCTGTCGCGGGACAGCGCTGTCAGCGCGCTCACTCTGCCGGGGCCGTCGGTGTCATCGAGAACGGATGCCCGAGCGCAACAGACAGCGCCTCGAACACACGGCTGGCGGGCGAGCTGCACTCGAGGTCGCCGAGATCATCCGGCAGCACGTCCTCATCCTCGCAATCGCCCGAGGGGATATCACTGTTGGCCTGCACAACCACGGTCACATCCGTCGCCGTGTCGTAGAACACCGTCGTGTTATAGCCTGGCAGCTCGCCCGTGTGGCCGATCCAGCCATCGACGCATCCCAAGGCGATGCCGTAGCCCGCAGGTTCAGGGAATGATTGCAGGCGTTCCTGCTGCGCTTCGGCGCCCAACAGACCCTTGCCAGTACCGAGAGCGCGGCCATAGACCAGCAGGTCGTCCAGCGTCGAGATCATCGCACCCGCCGTCCATCCCCAGGACGGATCCCAATGGGTCGCATTCGACGGCGCCTCCGGCGTGGCAGCATTGCCCTGCAGCGTAAATCCCTGCGGATAAGGTTCCGGTAGCCTGGCAGCGCCATCAGGGCCGGTCGTCTCTGTGAGGCCCAGAGGGTCCAGGATCATCGAGCGAAAGACAGCGTCGATATCCTGCCCGGCCACCTGTTCTATCACGAGGCCCAGCAGCACGGTGTTGGTGTTCGAATAATCGAACTTCGACCCCGGTGCGAAGATCGGCGAACCGGGAAAGGCAAAATCGAGCAGTTCCTGCGGCGTATAGTGCAGGCTGGGATCCGCGAAGAACTGATCGAGGAACGGGTCCGCCTGAGTATAGCTCAGCAGGCCGCTGGTCATGTTGGCCAGATGGCGCAGGGTAATGATATCGCCGTTGGGAACGCCGGGCACATATTGGTCTATCGTATCTTCCAGCGAAAGCTTTCCGGCCTCGGCCAGCTGCATCAGGGCGGTGCCCGTGAAGGTCTTGGTCACCGATCCGATGCGTGTGTGCATGCCGACTTCCATCACGGCGCCGGTTTCAGGGTCCGCAAGACCCCACGCGCCGCTCCACCTGCCCTGCGGCGTGACAACGCCCGCAATGATCCCCGGCGCAGCGGCCCCGCCGAGCGCGTCACGTACGGCAGCATCAAGCGCGCCGGCCAGCGCCTCGGGCAGCGGCGTGTCAGGTGGCGCGATGTTCGCGCGGGCCGTCACGGCGGCAGGGTCAGCCACGCAGGACTGAAGCACCTGATCCTGGGCCTGCGCTTGAATTGGCACAGCGAAAGCCAGGGCGACGACGCAGGTCGAGAGGCAGGGTCGCAATCGTCGCGCCGTTCCCTGATGAATTGGAACCGTTGTCATCTGAATGTACCTCGCCTGCCGTGCATTTGCTGCCTCGATTTACTCGACAGCCAATGCTTTCGTATTTCTTATTGCAAACAAAGGGGTAAAGGGTTCAATATCGGTATAATTTCGCGCTAAAGCCTGCGGCAGTACGCCTTGAGGTTTCATTCGACATGATCCCGGAAGACATCGAGTTGGACCTGCGCGACGGCATTCTGCGGCGCGGTCAGAAACGGATGCGCCTGCGTCCAAAGACGCTGTCCGTTCTGGTGGCGCTGCTCGAGCAACAAGGCGACGTGGTCAGCGCGGCCGATTTGCGGCGGATGATATGGGGCAATGGCCACGGCAGCGAGGCTGGACCCAAACAATGCATTCTCGAATTGCGTCGGATGCTGGACGACAACGCCGGAAACACCGGGTTGATCGAGACAGTGGGACGCCGCGGGTACCGGCTGACGCGTCCGATCCCGCTGATCGGCGCTGTGTCGGAGGAGACAGTGCCGGTGCCGTCAGTGCTTTGCCTCGGGCGAGGTAAAGAGCTTGAGGCCTTGGGCAAAAGTGCAGCCGCCGCCAGACGCGGTCGACGGGCTGTGGCTTTGATCTCGGGCGAGGCAGGGGCCGGCAAGACACGCCTTCTGGAGGCATTCAAAGCTGGTTTGCCCCGGCGCACGTCGCTGTGGATCGCCCAGGCGCAGGGCATGGCGCATCCTGGAGCGCGAGAACCCTATGGGTTGCTGATGGATGTATTGGAGCAAATCATGGCCGGGCCCGAGGGCGCGACTCTCGCGCGACTTCTGCCGGTGGTCGCCCCCTCCTGGGTCAAGCAACAACCCGGACGCAGCCTGGAGGCGGACGCCCTGGACCCTACGCGCCGCAACACAATGCTGCGGGAGTTTTCGGAGCTGATGGAGCGGCTGACCCGTACCCGCCCCGGAATTGTGGTGCTGGAAGATCTTCACTGGGCAGACTCCAGCACGCTGGCCTGGCTCGCGGCGTGGGGGCTTGGACACCGCACGCCAGCGCGATTGCTGCTTCTGGGCAGCTATCGCGATGATGAACTGGACAGCGCCGAGACGCTTGCGACGATACTCGGTCAGCTTGACCGGCAACCAGACTGCAGGTTGATCAGCCTTGGCGGTCTGGACCGGGCGGCAGTATCCGGATACCTTGCAGAGCGGTTCCCCGGCAACGACTTTCCCCAGGATCTGGCGCAGGCCCTCGCTCAGCGAACCGAGGGGCATGCGATACTGGTGGATGCGGCGGCGGACTTCTGGCAGGCGCAGGGGCTGGTGTGGCGCGACGAGACCGGCTGGCACCTGTCCGCCACACCCCAAACGCTTGTGACAGCCATCGCTCCCAGTGTCCGGACCCTGATCGAAACCGAACGCACCAGCCGTCTGCTGGCCGGGGAGCGCAGCTTGCTTGAAATCGCCAGCGTGGCGGGACCGACCTTTTGCGGCATCGACCTGGCCGACGACCGCGACGGGGTGGAGGCGGCAGAGCGCCAGCTCGAGCACCTCGCGCGGAACCGGCGGTTCATTACTCGTGCCGGTCTTAGCCATCGGCCCGACGGAACGGTGGCCACGCGCTATGCATTCCGGCACGCGCTGCATCAGGAAGCGCTCTACGACGGGATGCCGGCCGCGAACCGGCAGGGCACCCATCGAAGGATCGGTCTGCGGCTGGAGGCCAGTCACGGGGGCACGGCGGGCGACATTTCAGCCGTGCTGGCCGATCATTTCGAGCGCGGCGCCGACTGGCCGCGCGCCGCGCGCTATCGTGTGATGTCAGGACGGCGTGCGCATATGCGCGGCGCCATAGCAGATGCGGCCGAGCAGTTCCGCAGCGCACTTGATCTGCAAACCCGTGGAAGCGGGACCGGGACGACGACGCCCGAGGCCGATCGCGCGACCGAACTTGACGCCCTGCTCGGGCTTGGGGCAGCACTCATCGTCTCGGACGGGTTCACGGCCGACGCATTGCCAGAGGTTTACCGCCGCGCGGGCCATCTGGCTGCCGAGGCCGGTGATCCCGCCACGGCGATCCCGGTTCTGGCAGGGCTCTGGAACGTTCACGTGACGCGGGCAGAACTGAACCGGGCAGAAGATCTTGCGCGGGCATTGCAGACGCTCGCGGGGCACGCACCGCCCCATCTGGCGATGGTTGCCCATAATGCCATCGGACAAACCCGGTTTTTCACGGGCGCTCTATCGGACTGCGCGGCAGAAATCGCCGCCGTGCTTGAAATTGCGCCGCGCCATGCCGAACAGGACGGTATTGCAGTCTTCGGTGAGGACCCCGAGGTCGTATGTCGACAGTACGCGGCCTGTGTCGCCGAACTGACCGGAGCTCCGGAAGAAGCCGAGCGACACCTGAACGCCGGCACCACGCGCGCCGACCAGTTGGGTGCGGCCTTCGGGCGGGCGCAGATGCTGTGGTGCGGGGCGGTCTGCGCCCGTCTTCGAGGCGATATCGGACTGACCCGCGATCGGGCCGAAGCGCTCGTTGCCTTTTGCCGGGCAGAAGCGGTCCCGATCTGGGGCGACGCAGGCGAAATGCTGGCGGGCTGGGCGCAGGCGATGTCCGGCGACACAGACGGCACCGCGCGGATTGCAGGCGGCCTTGCCGCCTTCGATGCGGCGGATGTCAGGATCACCTTGCCCTTCGGCCATGGGCTGGCCGCCGAGGCGGCGTCGAAGATGGGCGATCTGGCCGCAGGAAGGCGCGCCATGTGCCGCGCCTTCGCAAGCGTCCGCGCCAGCGGCGAGCGCTGGTATCTGGCAGACCTTCACCGCCTGCGTGCCGGGCTTGCGCAGAAGGCGGGCCGCCGTGACATCGCCCGCCGCGCGCGCGCCCGCGCCGACGCCGTGGCGCGTACGCAGGGAAGGCTCGAACCGGCCCGGTAAGAGCGGCGGCGCGCAAACCGGCCAAGCGGAAGACGACGTTCCGCCGTCACTCCGTGCGCCGAACGTGCCCATGACAAATGAACCGATCGGTCTAGGTTAAACCCAAGCCCATCAAGCAAAGGACACCGGCATGGCAACCACCGGCAAACAGCTCTTCACCACACTGGAAGCGGACGGCACGCTGACCGTCGCGCTGGAGGACGTGGTCTTTGACGATCCAACCGGGAACCAGGTGCTGGTGCGCATGGAAGCCGCGCCGATCAACCCGTCCGACCTCGCGATCCTCATTGGTGGCGCGGACATGGAGAATGCCGAGTACAGCCCGGGCAAGTTCGTGGCGAAGATGCCTGATAACGTAAACACCGGGTCCACGGCCCGACATGGCCTGAAGCTGCCCGCTGGAAACGAGGGTGCCGGAACGGTGATCGCCGCCGGTGACAGTGATGCGGCGCAGGCCCTGAAGGGGCAGCGCGTGTCCTGTGTGCCGGGCAATGCCTACAGCCAATATTGTATCGCCGATGCCGGTATGTGCCTGACGCTCGGCGACCACTCGGCAGAAGACGGGGCAAGCGCCTTCGTCAACCCGATGACCGCATTGGGTTTCGCAGAAAATGCCAAGGCGGACGGGCAGAACGCCATCCTGCACACGGTCGGCGCGTCGAACCTCGGCCAGATGCTCACCCGCATCTGTCTGGAAGACGGGATCGGGCTGGTCAACATCGTGCGCAACAGCGCCCAGGTCGACCTGCTGAAGGACCTGGGCGCGGAACACGTGGCCAATTCCTCCAACGAGGATTTCATGGACAAGCTGACCGCCGCCATCCGCGAGACCGGCGCGTTCTACGGGTTCGACCCGGTGGGCGGCGGCAAGCTCGTCGACACTGCGTTCAAGGCGATGGAGCGTGTCGCGACCGAGCGAATGACCGAGTATTCGCGCTACGGCTCGAACCAGCAAAAGCGCATGTTCATCTACGGCCGTCTCGACACCGGCCCGACTATCCTGACACCCTCATACGGCTTCGGTTGGACGCTGTCGGGCTGGCTGCTGTTCCCCTTCCTTCAGTCGGTCGGGCAGGAGGCTGTGGAGCGCATGCGACGCCGCGTGCGGGATAATCTCACGACGACCTTCGCGAGCCGCTACAAGGAACGCGTCACACTGGACGAGATGCTGACGAAAGACGCAGTCATGAACTACAGGGCCATGCGCACCGGTGAAAAGTACCTCGTCACCCCGTGGGGGTAATCAATCCGAAACGCACGTCCGCTGCTCCAACAAGACCGTGTTACCCAGTTGGACTGAGACACTTTGCAAACAGCATGACGCAGGCCGCCGGATGAGCGAGTGGTCCGCCCTTCATGGACGGCCCGCCACGGACATTCAGGGTCAGGATGCATTGAATTGCGTCGCGCTGCGTGATTAACGTCTCGAAAAAGCGCGGCGGGCATATCTGTCCCGTTCTATCTGACGGACGAGTTTTGATTTCCACCCAGAACTGACCCGGGTTTTCCATCGAGAACTGACCCACCTTTTGAGTTATGCGGATCAGTTCACGGTTGGGTCAAGACATGCGTGGCCTCGTTCCGTTTCCGGGTTGCGGCCTCGGTGCTGGCCTTGAAGCGGAAGCTGTCGTTTCCGGTTTCCAAAATGTGGCAGCGGTGGGTGAGGCGGTCGAGCAGCGCGGTGGTCATCTTGGCATCGCCGAAGACGGTGGCCCATTCGCTGAAGCTGAGGTTGGTGGTGATGGCCACACTGGTGCGCTCGTACAGCTTGCTCAGGAGATGGAAGAGCAGCGCTCCCCCTGATGGCTGAACGGCAGGTAGCCGAGTTCGTCCAGGATCACGAGGTCGAAGCGCGTCAAGGTCTCGGCCAGGTGACCGGCCTTGCCATTGGCCTTTTCCTGCTCAAGTGTGTTGACCAGTTCGATGGTCGAGAAGAAGCGCACCTTCCGTCGATGGTGTTCAACCGCCTGAACGCCGAGGGCCGTAGCAACATGTGTCTTGCCGGTTCCAGGGCCCCCGATGAGCACGATGTTCTCGGTCGCATCGATGAACTCGCACCTGTGCAGCTGGTGCACCGTCGCCTCGTTGATCTCGGCGGCTGAGAAGTCAAATCCTGCGAGATCCTTGTAGGCTGGGAACCGAGCCGCCTTCATGTGGTAGGCAATCGAGCGGACCTCGCGTTCGGCGATTTCGGCCTTCAGCAGTTGCGTCAGGATCGGAACCGCTGCCTCGAACGCCGGGGCCCCTTGCTCGATCAGGTCGGTGACTGCTTGGGACATGCCATACATCTTCAGGCTGCGCAGCATGATGACGATGGCACCGCTGGCTGGATCATGACGCATGGCGGTCACCAGGGGCACGGGCGCGAAGATTGTCATACCGATCGACATCAGCCTTGGGCTCCCGGCGCAGGCGCAAGGCTTGCGGCGTATCGATGGTCGGTCCGTCTGTCGCCTTCTCGTCGATCAGCCGGTGCAGGATGTTGAGGACATGGGTTTGGGTTGCGACGCCTTCCGACAAGGCCCGTTCGACAGCAGTCAGGACCACCTGCTCGTCGTGGTGCAGGACGAGCGCAAGCACATCGACCATTTCCCTGTCGCCGCCCGGGCGCCGCAGCATCAGCTCCTGCAGCTTCTGGAAGCCCCCTGGCAGCTCGGCGAAGGGTGCTCCGTTGCGCAAAGCGCCTGGCTTGCGCTGGATGACCGTAAGGTAATGGCGCCAATCATAAATCGTGCGCGGCGGCTTGTCGTGGGACCGATTGATCTGCCGTTCATGTTCGCAAAGGATCTGGCCCTCGGCAGCGATCACGAGGCGATCCGGATAGATCCTCAGGCTGACCGGACGGTTCGCGAAGGACGCAGGCACGCTGTACCTGTTGCGTTCGAAGCTGATGAGACACGTGGGCGATACCCGTTTGCTTTGCTCGATGAAGCCGTCAAAGGGTGGCGGCAGCGGCATCAACTCGGCCTGCTCCGTGGTCCAGACGTCCGCAAGGCTTCCAGGCAAACGGCCGTGCGGCGTCTCTTTCCACAGCTGCAGGCATCGCTGTTCCAGCCACGCGTTGAGCGACGCCAGGTCAGGGAAGTTCGGAATTGGTTGCCATAGCCGTGGTCGCGCATCCTGAACGTTCTTCTCGACCTGCCCTTCTCCCAGCCTGACGCCGGATTGCAGAAGTCGGGCTCGAAGACGTAATGGTTGGCCATCGCGAGGAACCGCATGTTGATCTGACGCTCCTTGCCGCGACCGATGCGATCCACCGCTGTGCGCATGTTGTCGTAGATGCCCCGGCCTGGCACACCGGCAAACACCCGGAAAGCATGCCAATGGGCATCGAAGAGCATCTCGTGCGTTTGCAGGAGATAGGCGCGGACGAGGAAGACGCGGCTGTGCGACAGCTTGATATGCGCGACCTGCAGCTTGGTCCTCTCACCCCCGATCCCCGCGTAATCTTCGCTCCAGTCAAACTGGAAGGCTTCGCCGGGCCGAAACGACAGGGGCACGAAGACACCGCGCCCCGTCGTCTGTTGCTCGCGTTGTCGTTCCCTGCGCCATTCCCGAGCGAACGCGGCCACACGGTTGTAGGAGCCAGTGTACCCAAGAGCGACCAGATCGGCATGAATATGCGTCAGGGGGCGGCGCTGCTTGCGCGACTTCGAGGCTTCGGTCTTCAGCCAGGCCGCAAGCTTGTCCGCGAAGGGATCGAGCTTGCTGGGGCGCTCTGGCACCGTGAACTTCGGCTCCACGGTGCCGGCCTTCAGGTACTTCTTGATCGTGTTCCGCGACAGGCCTGTCCGGCGCGAGATCTCACGGATGGGCAACTGCTCGCGCAGGGCCATCTTCCGTATGACATTCAGTAGTCCCATGTGGATCACTCCATTGCCCCCGTCGCTCAGTGCGCTCGGGCGGACGGCCACATGGGTCAATTCTCAATGGAAATCTGGCCTCTTCCCGGGTCAGTTCTGGGTGGAAATCAACATACGTAACGCTTTCAACCGACCAAACACCCGCATTTCTGGCATCCGGCAACCAGCCGCTTTGCGGCGCTCAATCCAGAACCCGGAACGAGAGGCGTGTTGAAACCGGCACGCATCTGTTTCGTGAGAGCGACGAGGCCGATCATGTCTATGAAATCAAGTCGGGGGTCCTGCGTCTGACACGGGTCCTTGAAAACGGGAAGCGTCAGGTGATCGCCTTTGGCCTGCCCGGCGACATCATCGGCTTTCCGAACGGCGACCTGCATCATACCGATTGCGATGTGATCGCAACCGCGCAGATCGTGGCGCACCGGCGCCACGCCCTTGAGACCGGCGAAGGCGATCCCGAGACGCATCAGCGGTTGCTGCGCGCGGCGCTGCGCGAGATCATTGCCATGCAGGACCATTTCATGATGCTGGCGCGCAAGTCCGCGATGGAAAAGGTCGCGTCCTTTCTCGTCGTGCTATCGCAACGCATCGGAACTCCAATCGGCAACTATACGACCTATCCGCTGCCGATGAGCCGCGCCGACATCGCCGATTTCCTGGGCCTGACCGTTGAGACTGTCAGCCGGATGCTCACGCTGCTGCGCCGGCAAGCTGTGATCACGTTGGAAACGCCGCAGACCGTTCTCGTCCAAAACATGGAAGCGCTGATCGATGCCTCTCAGGCCGACGACTAGACGTTTCGTTCAATAGGCAACGTCCTGCAGGATATGGTCGTGTCCCAATTCGTCGAGGCCGCTGGCGATGTCGTCGGCGGCCATCGGATGTGACAGAAGATAGCGGGACGTCGGCGTATCCGCCCGCTCGGTCGCCAGAGCAAGTGCCTCGCCCCAGTTCTCTTGCCCGAAATCGCCGCGTCCCACCCACATCAGGGCCACGAGCTCGACCTGGTGTTCGGGGTCCATGGCCTAGATCTCCTCTACCAGTTCTTCTTGCATCATGCCGGTGTCCATCTCCTCGTTCAGTGTAACGTGGTGGCCCCCTTCACCCGCGTTGTCGCGAGCGTCGCGTGGGGTGTCCTCCTCGCCAAGTGTGGTCGCACGCATCTTGAGAAGAAGGCGGCACAAGTATCCCGGCTCGATCGTCAGTTGATTGACCATGTCCATCTCCATCCGTTGCTTCCTCACTCCGGCCACAGATCGCGGATCGGTTGCGGCAAACCTGATTTTACGTCGCGGATTTCGCCCTCGGATATCTTATCATCGAGGGTTCGGAACACGGCGGCGATGTCTTTTGTCCCGCGCCAGTCCTGAACGTCACCGACCTGATCCTCGATCGCGGACAGGAAGTGTTCCACCTTCCTGTCGCGGACAGGTGTATGCGAGGGCTGCCAGCCCTCAAAAAACATGCCCCGGATCAGTAGCGGCATCTGTGCCGACAGCTGGGCCACCTCGTCATGGCCCAGATGATCGCGGATCTGCACCAGCACGGCGCGCAGCAGCCGCAGCGCATCTCGGCTGCTGTGCCAGTCCAGCCGCTCGCGCAATTCGTTGATCCATTCATGGGTGAGTTGCACCGTATGGTCGATCACTTCCAATCCCTGAGCAGACATCGTGTCCTCCTAATCCGGGTCGCGTTCCATGGGGCGCATATCGACGTCCAGCGCGGGGCCGACATTGCCCGTCAGACGTTCGAAAAGCGCGGTCGTCATCCCGCCGATCCCCAGAAGGACCAGCGCAAAATTCGCCATCCATCCCAGCACGGGTATGAAATTCAGCAGCGCGACGAGTGTCACGCCAACGACCAGCGCAAGCAGTCGCATCCAGATTTCCGGATTCTCGGCAGCGCCGAGCCCGCGCAACACACGCATCGCCAGAACGTAGGCTCCGAGGATGTATCCCAGGGTCCAGAGCACGACGGTCGCCAGTAACACGATCGGCACAAGCGGAAGGCCCACGATGGTTAGCGCGCTGATCGGGACCAGACCGAACAGCATCGACAACCCAATCACACCCGACAGCAGCGCCATGCCGGGCTGGGCTTCGATGCCGCGGCGAAGATGGCGAACCTGCTTGGGTGCGAGCGTGAGGAAAAGCGCGCCGATGACGACGAAAAAACCAAGCGTGACCAGAAACCCGCTCAGGACGGACAGGAACGTCGGCAGCACGGGATATTCCCAATCCGACCACATCTCCCGCGCATCTCTCATCATTTCGCTGCGCTGGTAGGGTTGGTAAGTGACGCGGTCGGCAGACACCACACGTTCGGGGATCTCGATACGCGCAGGCGCCGAGTACGTCAGCGTCCCCCCTATGCGCGCGTCCGGCCCGAACACCAGCGTTTCGCCCGCGAGCAAGACATCACCTGACACTTCGGAATTGAGCGTCACCTTGCCCCCTGCGACCGCCAACGCGCCCAGGACTGGTCCGTCGATGGCAACACGCCCCCCGGCAATGCGCGCGTTGCCCGCAATCTCAGCCTCGGATCCGACCCTGACGCTGAAGCCCGATGCCGTTACGTCGCCGCCCACTGGTCCACGCAGGCTGACCGAAAACCCCATCGCGTATAGATCACCGCCCGTCGTCGCATCCACGTCGACATCGAACCCGGCGGCATGAGCGTCCTGCGCTACGCTGCCATCAAGAGACACGGTGGCTCCGGCAGCCAGAACATCGCATGTGGCCTGAAGCGGCGAACGCATCTCGCCGGCGCGCAGGATATCGCCCCCGATCACGCGGTCCGGGCTCTGCCCGAACCCGGGCCCCGCTAGGGCCATCAACATTGCCGCAATCAATGTCCTTTTGAATCCCATCTCCGCATCCCCTTCCGGTCTAACTCTGGGAAACGGTGCATGTATTCGCCTGCATGCCAGTTGATCAGGATCAACCGGGTCCGACGATTCCGCCCTAAATCTGTCTCTGCCGACAATAGGCATGCACATCGTCAGAACGGAGGTCATTCAAATGTCGAAGAAGAATCAAACGCCTCAGGCGTCCACCGATCCGGCCGGGTGGCCGTTGATCCAATCCTTTCAGGCCGAGTTGAACCGGATGTTTGATCGGTTCAACAGCGGACCGTTCGGTGGCGATCACAAAGTGATGCCGGTTCTCGACATCGCCGAAACCGAGGATGCCGTCGAAATAACGGCGGAAATGCCCGGCGTGAAGCCGGAGGATCTGGACGTTTCGATCTCGGACGAGACGCTGATCCTGAAGGGTCAGAAGAGCGACGCACGGGAGGACCGCAGCAAGGATTGGCATCATGTCGAACGCAGCTTCGGCAGTTTTCGCAGGCACGTGCCGCTGGGATTCGCGCCAAAGGACGGGAAGGTCGACGCAAAGTTCGAGGGCGGCGTCCTGACGTTGCGCATCGCGAAACCTGCCGACGCTGTCGGAACCGCCAGAAAGATCGATATCGTCGGGGCCTGACCACGACACGGATCACGTTTGCGCGCGATCCGTGTCACCGCCCCCCGTGTCATCCTCAACAAGAAAAAGGACATTACCATGACGATCAAGACCATCCTCACCTGCCTCACGGAAGAGGCCACCGCGGACAGCCTCATGCGCGCTGCAAGTACGCTCGCCCGTCGCCACAACGCGCATCTCATCGGCCTGCACACGATGGAAGCGCTGATGGTTTATCCAGGCATCGCCATGCACATTCCCGACACAGTGTTTGAGTCCTACGGTGCGTCGCAGAAGGAGCAATCCGCAGCACTCAAGGCTATATTTGCGCGCCACACCCATGCTGAGGATTTTGTCTCCGAATGGCGCATGCTCAAGAGCGAATCTGAAACGGCGGCGGACCGTATCGTGGAGAGTGCGCGCTGTGCAGACATTTTGCTGATGGCCGCTGCCTCTGCCGATGATGACAGCAATGCTCATGTGCACCTGCTCGAGACCGTGATCCGGGACGCTGGACGCCCGGTAATCGTCGTTCCCTGAGGATTTGAAACGGATACTCTGGGACGCTCGATCCTGATTGGGTGGAACGGCACGCGCGAAGCCGCCCGCGCCGCCCACGATGCCTTGTCAGTTCTTCAGGATGGCGACACCGCTCACATCCTGCGCGTGAACGACAGCAGCCACGATGCGGATCGGGATGCTACGACAAATGATCTGGCCGCCGCATTTGCCCGCCACGGGATCGGCACCACCCTTGTTCACAAGACCTGGGAAAAGCCCGGCGTCGCGGCCGCCCTCAACAAGGAAGCGTTTGAGAAAGGTGCCGATATGATCGCCATCGGCGCCTTCGGCCATTCCCGCGCCTATGACTTCGTGATCGGGGCGGCGACACGGGATCTGCTTCGGCAAACCGAGTTGCCGGTGATGTTCTCACGCTGAAGCCGCCGGATACTGTTGAACGGTCCACCGTCAATACGAGCCTGGACTGGTCTGCCCCCTGGAAAGTGGTCCTTCCTGGAGTAGGCTTTCGAGCCGTATGGAGGACAAGGAATGGGACAGAAGAGACATAAGCCTGAGGAGATCGTCGCGAAGCTGAGGCAGGTCGACGTTCTGGTATCGCAGGGGCGATCGGTGGCCGAGGCGGTGCGATCCATCGGTGTGACACAGTTCACCTATTACCGCTGGCGCAAGGAGTTCGGCGGGTTGAAGCCCGACCAGGTGAAGCGCTTGAAGGAGCTCGAGAAAGAGAACGAGCGCCTGCGGAAGGCCGTGTCGGATTTGACGCTCGAGAAGCTGATCCTGCGGGAGGCGGCCTCGGGAGTGAGGGCCGTCTCGGAAACGGTCCGGGGGACCGTTTCAGGCCCGAACGGGCGGAGCCCCTAAGCCCCGCCCGCCGCCGAGCATGCGTCGATCACGTCAGACGGAAATTTCGGATCTCCGAACGTCTTGCCTGTCGCGTTCTGGGGCAGCATCGATCGACCCAGCGGAAGGCGCCGCGCGGGCGGGCCGACGAGGAGGCGCTGACCGCGGACATCGTCGCGCTGGCCAGCCAGTATGGACGTTACGGCTATCGCCGGATCGCAGCCATGCTGCGAGACGCCGGCTGGGCCGTGAACGTGAAGCGCGTCGAGCGGATCTGGCGGCGGGACTGAGGAGGATCAGAAAACGGTCCGGGGGACCGTTGTCCCGACGAAGCTGAAAGTGCCACAAAAGCAACCGAAGAAGGGGCGGCTCTGGCTGAACGACGGGTCGTGCATCCGCCTTCGACCAGAGCGCCCGAACCACGTCTGGTCCTATGACTTCGTCGAGAGCCGGACCCATGACGGTCGGAAGTTCCGCATGCTCAATGTCATAGACGAGTTCACCCGGGAGTGCCTGGCGATCCGGATCGACCGGAGGCTCAATTCGACCGCCGTGATCGATGTCCTGACCGACCTGTTTATCCTGCGAGGTGTGCCCGGGCACGTCCGATCCGACAACGGCCCCGAGTTCATCGCCAAGGCCGTGCGGGACTGGATCGATGCCGTCGGCGCGAAGACGGCGTTCATTGAACCAGGCAGTCCCTGGGAAAACGGCTACTGCGAGAGCTTCAACTCGAAGCTCCGCGACGAACTGCTGAACGGCGAGATCTTCTACTCGCTGGCGGAGGCTCGCGCCGTGATCGAGGCATGGCGGGTCCACTACAACACGGTCAGGCCCCATTCGTCGCCGGGCTACCGACCGCCAGCGCCGGAGGCTGTCCACTGGCCGTCTCGCGGACGGGGATCAGCCCCGCCGCAGGCATCCGCCTTGGCAGGGAAACCCGTCATGCACCAAGATTGAAACCGGACCACCCGATAGGGGCAGGCCAGCCCGTGCGATAGGCTTCATCCGGGCGAAATATACATTACCGATCCGCGCTGAGGATCTGGCTGAGGCTGCGAGAATGAGCCTTCCCACCTTCTACCGCCATTTCAAGGCAGAGACGGGCATGTCCCCCCTGCAATACCGCACCCGGCTGCGGCTTTACGAGGCACGCAGCAGATTGCTCGTGTCAAAGGATCCTATCGCCGACCTGGCCTTCAGTCTCGGTTATGAAAGCGCCTCGCAGTTCTCACGAGAATATGCCCGGGAATTCGGAGGCCCGTCGGTAAGAGACACGGTGCGCCTGCGAATGACGCTGGCCCGGGATTGATCCTGCTGATGGCTTTTGCCCGGGCCTCCGGCGGTATTACCTGAACAGACGGAACGATGCGCGGATATCGGCAACAAGTTGATCCGGTTTTTCCAGTGCTGCGAAATGGCCGCCGCTGGCGTGTTCGCAAAAGTGGGTAATCTTGTCGAACCGCGCCTCGGCCCAGCGTTGCGACAGGCGCACCTGCTCTCCGGCGAACATGCTTATGCCGGTGGGCGTTGGGACTTTCGACTGCGGCATTCCGCCCTGCTGCATGGCCTGAAAGCTTTCCCAATACAGACGCGCAGAACTCGGCCCCGCATTCGACAGCCAGTAGAGCATGATGTCGTCGAGGATGTCATCCAGCGGGAAAACGGTCTCAGGATTGCCGTCGCTGTCGGACACGTCCTGAAACAGAGCATAGATCCAGGCCGCCAGTCCGACCGGTGAATCCGAGAGCGCAAAGGCCACCGACTGCGGCCGCGTGCCCATCAGCTTCATGTAGGAGGAGAATTCTTGATCATAGCGGCCCGCGTCGGCGAGCATGGTCCGCTCGGCCGCCGTGGCCTGCGCGATCTCCTCCTCGGTCGGCTGGAACGGCACGAAGTTGAGGTGAATACCGGCGAGGCCCGGCGGGCGCATGTGTCCGAGGATCAGCGTGACCATCGCCCCCCAGTCACCACCCTGGGCGCACCACTGGTCATAGCCCAAACGCATCATCAGTTCGGCCCACGCCCCTGCGATACGACCTGTATTCCAGCCGCTATCCGTCGGCTTTCCCGAGAACCCGAAACCGGGCATTGAAGGAATCACGAGGTGGAATGCGTCGTTCGCCGTGCCGCCATGTGCCGTCGGGTTGATCAGCGGGTCGACGACATGGCGAAACTCCAGCACGGACCCCGGCCAGCCATGGGTCATCAACAGCGGCATCGCATCGTCATGCGGGGACCGGATGTGTAGAAAGTGGATCTCAACACCGTCGATTCTTGTGCGGTTTTGCCCCGAGCCATTCAGAAGCGCCTCGCACCGCCGCCAGTCGTAGGAGGTGCGCCAATGGTCGACCAGCGCCCGCATCTTGTCCAGCGGCGGTCCCTGTCGCCCGTCTTCGAAAGGCGATGGATCAGGCCACCGTATGCGCTCCAGTCGGGTCGCGAGATCGTCGAGGTCGGCCTGTGGCACGTCTAGAATAAAGGGCGTGATGTCGTGCGTCATGTTTAGTCCCGCCATTGAAAGTTTTAGACCCGACCGATCATCATGGTGCGGATGTCCGTCCAGTCGGCCTTGCCGTAGCGTGCGTTGTCGTGGGTCATCAGCTGTCCGCGCCCGCTCATCATGTCACGCAGATATTGCATGCCCTGCCATGCCGGAAACACGTCGCCGTCGGAGGGCGAAACCCGCCGCGCCAGCCGGATCGCCAGCCCCAGCCGGCCCATGCCGCCCGCTCGGATTGTGCGATAACGCCGCCCCGACAACATTGTTGCGATGGCCGCCAACTCCGTTGCCGATGCACTGCCTCCGGCGATGCGCAGATCTCGCGGTGCATCGTGGTCCAAGACGGCATCGGCGGTAAAATCGGCCACGTCATCTTTGGTCGTGAAGTCGAGCGGCTGGTTCGCATCTCCCCAGTGCAGCACGCGCCGGACCTTGGGCAGAAGGATCGGCGCGTCGTCGGTCAGCACCGTCGAGAAGGCACCGTTCAGCACAGAGG
This sequence comes from Sulfitobacter sp. LCG007, assembly GCF_040801785.1. NCBI lineage: Bacteria > Pseudomonadati > Pseudomonadota > Alphaproteobacteria > Rhodobacterales > Roseobacteraceae > Roseobacteraceae bacterium LCG007. The sequence goes on from NZ_CP161805.1 coordinate 3,706,900, forward strand.
TCGCACGGATGGGTGCCGCATCAAGGCTTGCCCGAAATTTGCGGCGCAAATCCATGTTGCGGTTCTCTCCCGGCCGGGTCCGCGTGTAGTCGAGCGAGAAGTCCGAAGGGATGAAACGCGGCACACTCGCCGCAACCGCCGCGTCCAACAGCGCGCCTTGCTGATCGACGATCACATCCTCAAGGCCGTTCAAAGCCGACACAACACAGACTGCACCGGCGCAGATCGCGGTCAGTGACGGCACGTCGTAGGCACTCTCCGCCAGCGTGAACCCAAGGTCTTCCATGTGCTGACGCTTACCCTGCGCAGTGCCCGGGCGGATGATCGCGCGGACATCGGCACCTTTTCGCAGGAGCGCCCGGCCGATGCGCTCTCCCAAGTCGCCCGTGGCACCTGCCAAAATCACTGTGTTGCTGTTCATGTCCGGCCCTTTGCCAACGTGTCGTTGCAAAGGACATACACCGTATTTTAATAAATGGAACGCTGCCGTTCAGTTTTATTTCGTCTGCCTATCTGCTATCAGCATGCCCATGACTACAGAGCCAAAGCGTAAGACCAGCACACGTCGCGGACGTCCTCGACGCGAGAATGAAGGTGATGTCACAGCGCGGATACTCGAGGCTGCGACCCACTTATTTTTGAGGGACGGTGTGGCTGCAACAAGCTGCGAAGCAGTGGTCGCACGGGCGCATGTCGGAAAAGCCAGCCTTTATGCGCGCTACGCGGGAAAGGATGCCCTGTTCAAGGCGGTCGTCCGGCACGCTATCGACAGCGAGGCGCTCAACGTCCATCCTCCCGCCCCGCTTGGCGACACGCCGCAGGAACGACTTGCCGTCGTGGGCAAAGCCGTGCTGATGCAAGCCGTCTCTCCGGTCCCACTCGCCTTGATGCGGCTCTTCCTCACCGAAGCGCGCCGCTTTCCCGACCTTATCCGAGAAGTGGACGCAATGGCGCGGTCACGCGTGGTCGACATCGTCGCGCGTGCCGTGTCGCCGGACCTGACGGATACGGGACCGTCGGACCGCGCCGTGGCCGTCGCAGAACGCTTCCTCGACCTCACATTCTCGCCCATCATGCTGGCTGTCTTGACAGGGCGCGACGAAGCTATGACCGCATCGGCCATCGGCGGACGTATCGCATTTGCTTTGAACACACTTGAACGGACCGGGCTGTTGAAAGAGTTGCACCACGATGCAGTGAAGCAGCAGTGACCTGCCCCCCACTCCCGCAATCGCCCTTTGTAACGGAATAAGCACCAGAGAACTGCCTTGCGGGAGATCAGGAGGTAGAGCAATCCCTCCGATCATGACCCGTTTGCTGCATTAAAGAAATTTGGCAAGCTGGGCTCGAAGCCGAATTGCGGCAGTGCCTTATCAGACCCTATGCCGAGAGACCCTGCGATGTCGCTCCCGGCCCTGATCTAACATTCACACCTCTAGCCAACGCCGCGGTGCAGTTTTCCCGAAGCGGCCATTGCCTCACGCACATGGCATCGGCCACCCCGCGAAGGTCAGCTATGCGGACCTACTGATACAACTATCACCGCAGGCCTTGCCCTTGCGGCCTATCTTACAGCAGGCGGCGTCGCAAATGACGGCGTCTCCCTGAGCGCGCTTGAGACGCTCTAATAAGGATAATGGCGCGGATTGAGAGAGAGCCGCCGGATCGGAAACGCTTATTGAGGCTGCTTGAGAAAAACTGGCATCAGGAGCCCCTACCGACACCATGAGAAATAAAGAAAAAATGAAACGCGCCACACGGAACGCCCTTACTGATCAACGCCACCTTGACGCTATCTCGCTGCAACAGGAACCGGGCAAGGCTGATCTTCCGGTCCGGAACGGCCGCTGTTTTATAGAACGACGGTCGTGGTGGGATGAATGATCTAAGATCAACGCATCCGGGAGGAAATGCGGCAATGTTCTGTCGCCCAGTAGCGACGACGAGTTTTGCCTCTGGCGGGCTTTGTTGCAGAATCTGTGCCGGTGACGATTTGCAGCCGGAATCCGAAGAGTCATTGGGCGGTATGCGAAAACAGTGCAACCACCCGCTACAGAACCATGAACTGGTCCGCCTATCATGCCGCATTTATCCCAGCATCATGATGCTCTCGTGAGTCCGTCGGAGCCTGATCGCGCGCCGTCATTCCGTAGTCGCGCATCACGCCAGCGACCCTCAGGCGGTAGTCGCGGAAGATCTCCCCGCGCCCTGCACTTTGCGCAGCCCGGTGTTTTTCCAGCCGCCGCCAGGCGAGGATCGCGGCCTCGTCCCGCCAGAACGACAGCGACAGGATGCAGTCCGGGTCGGCCAGCGACTGGAACCGCTCGATGGAGAAGAAGCCGTCGATCTCGTCCAGGAGGGGCCGCAGGTCGGCGGCGATGGCAAGGTAGTCAGCTCGCCGGCCTTTCGCCGGTTCGACCTCGAAGATGACAGCGATCATGATGCCTCCGCAAGGACGAAGGGCCCGAGGAATGTGCGCTCTTCCGACAGGATGAACCGATTCTCCTGCGCCATACGGAAGTTGTCTGCGCCGCCTTCGTCTGCACAGTCGAGCACAGCCTGGAAGGTATGGTTCGCCCACCGCGCCTCTCAGCTGCCGCTTCCGGACGGGGCTGACGGCGACGGCGCATCCCGCTCTCCCGAACTCAATGAGGCCATCGCCGGCCACACTCGCGCCCTCGCCACCGTAATCGCCTGCGCGCAGGCGGAGACGGAACAGCGCCTGATGCGTCGGATCGACGTGCTGAAAATGGCGCTGCTGCACGAGCAGTCCGAGCGCGAAAGCTTGGCCAAGTTGGTCTACGCGCTCGAAGCCGAACTTGCCGCACGGGATGAGCTTCTAGCGTCTGGGCAGGAGACGCGCGAAGGCCTGCGCGGACGGGCGCTCGCCGGCAAATCCGCGGGCGGCTTGACCTACGGCTACCGGGCCGTCCGTGCCTTCGATGCGGAGGGCGAGCGGATCCGCGGCGACCGGGAGATCCATCCCGAGGAAGCGGCGGTGGTGGTGCGCATCTTCAAGGCCTATGCTGCGGGACGGTCTCCGAAGAAGATCGCCGAGCAGCTCAACGCGGAGGGCGTCCCGGGTCCGCGCGGCGGCACTTGGGGGGCGTCCACCATTCACGGCAACCGCCTGCGCGGCACCGGGATCCTCAACAACGAGCTCTATGTCGGCAAGCAGGTCTGGAACCGGCTGAGCTATGCCAAAGACCCGCTGACGGGCAAGCGCGTCAGCCGCATGAACCCCGAGGACGAGTGGGAGGTGACGGAGATCCCCGAGTTGCGCATCGTCGGCGACAAGCTCTGGCAGGCAGTCCGCAGCCGACAGGGCGCCCTCGTCTCCTCAGGAACGTCCGTCCCGGTCTGGGACCGGCGTCGGCCCAAGTTCCTGTTCTCGGGCTTGATGATGTGCGGCTGCTGTGGCGGCGGCTTCGCCAACAAACGATCGCTGAACTCTGCACGAACGTCCGCGTTGCGCAGGAAGCGAACTTTGCAAAGTTGAGGCTGACCGCGCAAGACGGCGGGCGCGAACGGCCGAAAGCTGCCGTTCTTCCAAGGCGCAGCGGATGACTGATCCTCCGCCCAGAGCCGACTTTCGTGCCAAGCGAAACCGATGGCCTGTTGTTGCCCACGCTGCCGGACATCCTGACCACCGTACCACACGAGGCGGCGCTGGAGTGGAACAGACTCGAAGTGACAACCAGTCCGACATTGTCGTTTCTGCATCGGACCCGGCGCGTCAAACGCTCACCGCTGCCTATACATGTAAGACGAAATCTTCGTAGCGACCGGATGGGCTTGCGATCCGGCGTATCAACTGCGAGTGTTCCCTCACTCGTCTAGAACCGTGAACGGCGATCAGCTAGTGTATTGAGAAGGCCGTCACACCAAATCCGTGCTCGATCGTCTAATGGTCAAAAAATAATATCTAAGTACATCCGCGGTGATGTATAAGGGGTTGCGCGATGAAGCCAAGTCGCTTTAAAATAAAAAACTTATACGGTAACGTTAACGTCGATCTTTCTTTCAAAGATCGATGCTCAATTCTAGTCGGGCCAAATGGGGTTGGGAAGAGCACGGTAGCTAATCTTTTTTACTTCCTGATCTCCCGACAGTGGGCTAAGCTTACTGATTACAAGTTTGACGAAATATCGCTTTATTTCGATAATGAGGTTGTGTCCTTCAAGAGAGATGAAATCACCGGCCTGTCGCGAATGGAAGACCTCTTGAGCTCGATTAGTCCGAGCTCAAGATACTTTGAAGTTATAGAAAAGCTTAGGAAAGAGGGAGCTCTTGAAGAGTTTCTCATCGACTTCAACTCTTCCAATCGAGCCATTTCCAGTTGGAGAGGTCGGTTTGATAGTCAGTTGTCCAGTGATGAGTTTAGGCACTTTCTGTTCAATATTCGACGCAGAATGGATCGAGATGATGACGATTTATTGTCTCTGCCCCGGAGAAATGTTGAGGCCCAGTTAGACCGGCACCTCCAGGGACGCACTCTATACCTGCCGACCTATAGAAGAATTGAGAAGGATTTGCGTGATATCTCGCCGGAGATTGGCAAGAAGTTTGGCTCCTCCTCAAGTAGTGAAATTGAGCTAACAAGATCTTCTCGCTACTATGTTGACTTGGTCAGCTTCGGCATGAACGACGTTCGAGAGCGCCTGAGCAGTCTTGCGAGAGAACTACGTGATTTCTCCCTCGCGCAATTTAATAATCTGTCTGGAATTTATCTGAAGGATGTCATCCGTGGAGATGCGGAAGACGATGACGTTAGCGAGATAATGGGACTTACCGACGGGGAGTTAAACACCATTCTCGGGAGGGTCAGTGAGCATGTTCTGACCCGCTCTGATAAATTGCTTCTGCAACAAAAGATCCAATCTATACGGGAAGAGGGTGCGTCGAGATTGGATATTCGAGATAGGTATCTTGCGCACTATTTCTCTCGACTAATCATTGTTAACAAAGAGATATCGGAAAGGGAGGCGGACATCCTGTCTTTCGTCGAAACATGTAATAAATATCTAACCCCCCGAAAGGAGATTGTATACGACGATACGAATTTTTCAACTTCAGTTGTTGATGAAAGGTCCGGCGCGATTGATATCAGCATGCTGTCTTCAGGTGAGAAGCAGGTAATGTCAGTATTTGCGCATCTTTACTTTGATGAAGCCTTCATTCAGACCGTGATTATCGATGAGCCCGAGCTATCGCTTTCGGTTCCATGGCAGAAGCGCTTCCTTACTGACATCTTAAATAGCGGTAAATGCGATTTCCTTCTGGCGGTTACGCACAGCCCATTTGTTTATCAAAATGAGCTTAGGCCATTCGCTACCGACCTTCGCCGCTGTATGTCGTTTCAATAGGTGTAGGTATGGATGACTTTGCGAACTACCTCACGCTTGAAGCTGAAAGTTCAAATGCTATTTTTCACGAATTCATGACGTCATATAATGATGATAGTGAAGTTCACGTGTTTCTTGAGGGAGGGGAGGATTTCGTATTCTACCTCCCTGAGATCAGAAGAGTTTTTTCGGGGCGAAAGATAATCCCATACAATTGCGCTGGAAAGTGGAACGTAGTTGAGGCGAAGGAGGTCTTGGAGGAGAATTACAGCGTCAATGCATTTTTCTTTGTAGATCGCGACCTCGATGACTTTCTCGAAAGACAGCCAGACAAAGATGAAACCCTATACATCACCGACGCATATTCAATAGAGAGTACCGTTTCTAGTCAATATGCTATTGAAATTGTTTGCAGTGACTACCTTGCGCTATCTCCCAAGGAAACTGATGCTTTCTCGAATTCAGTGCGCTCAATTCAATCAAATCTGAGCCCCCGGATAGTCGCTCTGATGGCATGGATTATCGCATCGAAGCACCAAGGGAGGTCTCCAAACTTGAATAATACAAACGGTTTGAAAGGTATTCTTTCCGTTAGCGCTGAAGGTCGCTTAGAGGTTTCCGCACTTGGATTTTCCATGTTCAAGAAAAGGGTCGACTCCGGCAAAGGAGCTCCGAATCTTGCGGAGGTAGTGAGGTGGTATCGGATAGTTCACTCCAGCCCGGTCGAAGTCATTGTGAGGGGGAAATATCTTTCGACTATTTTCTGCAAGTCTATTTGTTTGGCAGTGGAGCACTGGAACGCCTCACCGTGCGCTCGTAAAATCGTAGCACCCGAGCTCCTTAAGTCTGGAAAGAACATGGAGTTGCTCGCCGGACGTGTTCCATATCCGGCGTCGCTGACGGACTTCCTGCAGGGCGCATCGTCCACACTGCGCTCTTAGTGCATGATGGAGCGTTAGCCGGCAGGCGGTGTTGTCGCGGGGTATGCGCTTTAGACCGCTTTTGCGCATCGCAGTCATTCGTACTTCGCGCAGCGAACTTCCGGAAGCCGCCCTTCCTGCCCAAGCGGGCGGTCTGTGTCGATCTGAGCGCCAATGTCGCTAATGGGCTGACTGCCGACCTTCGCCGCGGCTGGCCCAAACGGCTCGTGTGCGGGACCAAGCTTCCTTTCGCGTCGGCAGCACAAGGATGTTCGCACTTGCCAAATGAACCTTCCGCCGGGCGGCAAGCGGCCTGTTGGCAGCCGCGGCAAATCCATCGGAACGGTCATTTGGACAAGCGCTGTACATCAGGATCACCCGCGCGGTGAACGCTCATTGCTTGCGTCATACATCATGACTTTGTTGCGCATCCGTCCGGACCATTTTGTGAAGATCGCGATGACCTCTGACCGCCCAAGATAGGCATCCAACGCCGCGCGGTCGCGCCAGCGTTCATAGACCACCACGCTGCCCTCGGCGGGGTCGTCCAGCGTGAACGAGAAGAACAGGTTGCCTTCGGCGGAGCGTCCCAAAGGCAGCGTCGCACGCGCATCTGCGATGAATTCCTCGACATCTGCGGGGGGCACGAACACATGGCCAGCAATGATAAGCATGCTTTATCCTTTCGAAATTGTGGGTTTAGTCGAGTGCCACGACGATTTTGGCTCCCGAGACGCCGGCCTTTTGCAGATCAAGTGCCTCTTGCAAGGCCTCGAGCCCATGACCGGAGACCTGCGGCGACGGCGCGGGCTTGAAGCGCCCGTTCGCCAGGGCGTCGGGAAGAAAATCCTGATACATCAACGGGCCCACGGCATCATCCTTCAGGGCGGTGCCGTAAATATGCCCGACGATGACATCGCTACGAAAACCTTCGGAGGCAGGCAGGGTCGCGGCAATTTTCTTGCTGCCCTCGGCCCCTGCCACAACCTTGGCCGTGATCGCGATATCCCCGGTCGCATGCAGCGTTCCGGCCAGGGTGCGGCCCTGAAGGGCGTCTCGCAGATCCTGCAAAACCGTGTCACTGTTGTAGTAGAACACGCGGGTAGCCCCCAAATTGCGCAGCATGTCCGCATTGCGAGCCGAGGCGGTGGCAAAGACCTCATACCCCGAGGCAGCGGCAAGCTGGATCGCATTGCAGCCGACGCTGGATGAACCGCCCCAAACCAGTACCACTCCATCCTGCACCCCCTGCCGCGGTGCGGCCAGCGCCAGTTGGGTTTCGCCATAAAGCCCACTTGCTGCAGTCCCAAGCCCAAGTGGCAGAACAGCGGCTTCGGCAAAGGGCATTGCATCGGGGATCGGCGCGGCCATGTGCTCGTTGACAATCGTGAATTGTTGGAACGCGCCTTCCGCGGCCTTATTGACGGTCGTGCTGACCGCTTGGCCTAGAACGCGATCGCCTATGGCAAAGCGCGTCACATCGGGACCGATAGCGGTTACCACCCCGGCAACATCGCTGCCGGTAATCATCGGAAAATCCAACCAGGGCAGGCTCGTGCCGCTTTGCAGCAGCCAGTCCAGCGGGTTGATGGCGATTGCCGCATTTCGGATCAGGATTTCATGGCCTTGCGGCGGCGTAACCGGCGCAGTGCCTATGCTGAGAGGCTCAGAGGGCCCGGACTGCCATGCGGCGACTTGGCTGGTAGGAAGACTCATCAAATACTCCGGTTCTTTGATGGCCTTCAGATACGCTCTTTTATTATGAACTATAATAACCGTAAATGTCATTTGATAATTGATTGCAGGTAAGCAATGATCGGTGGAGCAGAGTTCGCAAATTTGCGGGCATTCATGGTGGTCGTCGAAACGCGCAGCTTCCGGCAGGCTGCGGCGCAGTTGGGGGTCACGCCTTCTGCGCTCAGTCGGACGATCAAGCGCCTGGAGGAGCAGATGGGGCTGCGTCTGCTGAACCGCACCACACGCAGCGTCTCGCCAAGCGAGGTGGGGCAGGCACTTTATGCGCGCTTGCTTCCTGTCGTGGCAGATCTGCAAGACGCGGTCGAGGATACGCTTGCCCGCCGTGGACAAGCGGCGGGCACGCTGCGCATCAATCTGCCACGTCTGGCCGCCGAGATCCTGGTGATGCCGAGGCTTGGGGATTTTGCGGCGCTTTATCCACGAATCCATCTGGACATGGTGGTGGATGACCGGCTTAGCGATGTTGTGGGCAAAGGGTTTGATGCAGGGATCCGCATGGGCGAGCTGTTGCATCATGACATGATCGCAACGCGGATCAGTCCGCCATTTTGCAGCGCCATCGTCGGGACGCCGGATTACCTTGCAACGCATGGCACACCGCGCTTGCCGCAAGATCTCAAGCATCATCGCTGCATCAACTATCGCTGGGATACAAGCGGTCAGTCCTGGCGTTGGCCACTGGAGCAAGCGGGCGAGCAGCTGGAAATTGATGTCGAAGGGCCGCTTTCGGTAAATGACACCGGCCTTTTGCGAGACGCCGCTTTGTCAGGTGTGGGGCTTGCCTGTATTAACAAATCGCTTGTCGACCAACACTTGGCGCGCGGCGCGCTGGTTGAGGTGCTTGAACCCTGGAGCAAGAGCTACGCGGGATTTTTCCTTTATCATCCAAGCAAGCGCCAGACGCCCCCGGCTTTGCGGGCGCTGATTTCCTTCCTGATCGAAAAGCGAGAGGGAGCCTGAATTGCCTTGTGCTCGTGAAGATCTGCCAGGAGGGCTTTTCAATCCGCGCCAGTAGGGCCCGCGACGATAGATTTTCCGCCATCAAGCGCTTGGCCCTGCCGCACAGCGAATATCCGAAAAAGCCCTTTCACGACCTGTCGCGAAGTGGGGCGCTTGTTCTTGAGAGGATTGTCGGGAAGGTCAAAGCCCGCCTCGTAGATCGTCAACCGCTTTCGGAGAGGCACCGAAGGCGCGACGGAAGGCTTGACTGAAGGCGCTGTGTGACTGGTAGCCGACAGCGCTGGCGATGTCCGCTACCGTCGCGGCGTCCTGCATGAGGGCCGCCCGCGCCTTGGTCAGACGCCATGTGCGTAGGTAGGACAGGGGCGGTTGGCCGACCCGGCGGGTGAAATGGGCGGAAAAGGCCGCGCGGGACATGCCGGCGATACCGGCCAGTTCGGCCACGGTCCACGCGTGCGCGATGTCCTCGTGCAGCGCGGCCAAAGCACGACTGAGGCGGGGGTCGAGCAACGCGCCAAGCCAACCCATATCCCTTGGCCCGACTTGCGCAGCATAGGTCCGGATGGCTTCCACCAGCAAGATATCGGCAAGCCGGGCGCTCACGATCTCGCGTCCCGGCAAATCTCGCTCGATTTCGTCCGATATGAGCGTGAGCAGCGTCGTGACAGTCCCAGAGGCCGACACGCTTTGCGGGATGGCGATGAAACTCGGCAGCATTTCGAGGAGAAAGTCGGCGTTGCCGTCGGCAAAGGTCACGGTCCCGCCGATCGCGATCGTGTCGTCCCCGCTGATGCGCGCGACATCCTTCTCTGGCCCGTCATAAAGGACCCGACCATCCGTCGGCGTCAGCGCCGGGTCGCTGGCGATGGCGTAGTTGGTGGGTCCGATCAGGCAGACGTCCCCTGCCTGTAGCCGCTGCGCAGGCCGATCCTGAACCAGTATCCACGTCTGCCCCCTCACAAGCGCAACGAACTTGAGGCGATCGACGCTGGGAAACGACAGCGCCCAGTCTCCCGATGCTTCGATCCGGGTGCGGCGCGTCACGGCCGCGCCGAGGACATCAAGCACGTCGGAAAGCGGATCCAGCACAGTTATGGACGTTCGCGACAATTTTCTGGGGTGCGTGGCATCGTGCATCTTTCCGTTCTCTCATATGTCTCCCACGAGAGGAACCAATCAGTTCGAGAAGGAGATCCCCATGACTATCCAAGGCAAGGTCGTCGCCATCACGGGTGCGAGCAGCGGAATAGGGTATGCCACGGCGAAACTGCTTGCCGAGCGCGGCGCCCGTATGGTTCTGGGTGCCCGCCGGGAAAGCAAGCTTCAAGCGCTCGAGGAGGAGATCACGTCCGCCGGTGGGATGGCCGCCGTCCGGACCACAGACGTGCGCCGACGCGGCGATCTCGAAGCGCTTGTATCGACCGCCCTAGAACGGTTCGAGCGGCTCGACGTCATCGTCAACTGTGCCGGAATTGGCCCGATCTCACGTTTCGATGCCTTGCGGGTGGAGGAATGGGACGCGATGATCGACGTGAACCTGCGTGGCACGCTCTATGGCATCGCGGCCGCATTGCCGGTCTTTCAGCGCCAAAGCTCAGGCCACGTGGTCAACGTCATCTCGACCGCCGGACTCAAGATGACGCCGACAATGGGCGTCTATGCTGCGACGAAAAACGCGGTGCGCACGGCGACCGAGGTGCTGAGGCAGGAAGCAGGGCCGCACCTGAGGGTGACCGAAGTATCGCCGGGGATGATATCTACCGATTTCATCGAGGGCATCGCCGACGCTCAAACCAAGCAGTTGATTGCGGGACAGGTGAGTGAGATCGCGATCTCGCCAGAGGCAATCGCGCGGGGGATTCTCTATGCGCTGGAACAGCCCTCTGATGTGGACGTCGGCAGTATCGTGATCCGCCCCACCGCTCAGGGGTAATTACGCCGATCTGCTCGCCACTTGCATACCGCAAGGCTCACCAAACGACCGCTCCGGTCAGCGCTGCTAACACCTTGGCCTGTCAGGCCATTCGGCACCACGCCATGGATGACCAGTTCGTGGAAGCTGCACTGCAGGGATAACCCATTTGGTGAATGTCCGGAGAGGGCCGGAAGCGCAGAGGCCGGATTGCCGGGACGGCGAAATGCTGCGCCAGCGCAGCCGGTAGTAAGGGCTCGATGCTGACCTTCGCTGCGGCTTGCCTGAGCTTCGGCACCGCGGGACGAAGCTGCCGGTCGTGCAATGTGGACCTTTGAAGAAATAGTGGCAATGCGGGTCAACACACGCGCCTTACCATAATGACTTGAGCGCTGCCGTTGTACCTTGGGCGTGCAGACGCAGCTGCGCTTCTGACAGCGAACTTTTGATCACCACCATTCGCCAGTATATTGATGACGGCAAAAAATCGAGGGCGATGTCGCGGTCGATTGCTTCGGGTAATTCTCCACGTGAGATTGCTCGATCAATAACTTTTTTTGCCTCATCACGTCTCGTCTGCGCTACGCGATCACTGATCGCCTTCATTTCATCTGAGCGGGCAGCTTCCGCATAGATGTCTGGAAGGATCTTACGCACTAAGGGATGTCTGAACACTATACGCAGGCGACGGTGAAATGTCCTTACGTCTGCTTCAAGCGAACCTTTGTCATCGAAAGCGACTATCTTGAGCCCCAGAGCATTGACCGCCTCGTCGGCAAACTGCAGCTTCCCGGGCCACCGACGATAGATAGCCGCTTTGCCCGCCCCTGCCCGCGCCGCTACCCGCTCAAGGCTGAGCGCTGAAAAACCATGTTCAGCCCACTCGAGGAACAAAGCACGATATAGCGCCTCTGTCAGTTCGATTTTTTGCACCGCCGCTCCGGATGGCGCTCTTACCTTACGGTCGAAACTCTTGCGTTCCATCGTGATCTACCCTATGTGGTCGAGACGTTACCGTTCCATCCATATGAGAGTCTGCCATGACTAACAAGTATCCAACACTATTCGAGCTCGCTAATGCAGCCTTAGGAGATAAAGCTGCCGAAGCTACCAATTTCCTAGACCTCTTTACCGACGACGCTGTTCTGGACTATCCATTTGCGCCTCCAGACACGCCGCAACAGATTGTTGGTAAGGAGAGCATTGCTGCTCATGCTATCCGTCTCGCCCCCCTGCTCGAATTCGGCGACTTCACATTGGGTAGCGTCTATCAACTAAGTGATGTGGTCATCTTCGAAGCCTCCTGCCAAGGTCGCGGGACTGAAACAGGTCTTCCATACAATCAGCACTATATTTGCGTACTTCATCTGCGCAGTGGTAAGATTGCACGCTGGCAGGACTACTGGAACCCTCAGGTGCTGATTGCAGCACTCGGTGGCCAGGCAGAGATGGCCAAAGCCTATTCAAGCTAAGGCGATTAGCCTACTAGGTGTTTGATCCCACGGTTTGATGGTGCGATCCTTTCTCGGGAAATGTGGCCTGCCCCTATCGGGTGGTCCGGTTTCAATCTTAGTGCATGACGGGTTTCCCTGCCAAGGCGGATGCCTGCGGCGGGGCTGATCCCCGTCCGCGAGACGGCCAGTGGACAGCCTCCGGCGCTGGCGGTCGGTAGCCCAGCGACGAATGGGGCCTGACAGTGTTGTAGTGGACCCGCCATGCCTCGATCACGGCGCGAGCCTCCGCCAGCGAGTAGAAGATCTCGCCGTTCAGCAGTTCGTCGCGGAGCTTCGAGTTGAAGCTCTCGCAGTAGCCGTTCTCCCAGGGACCTGGGCCTCACCTGAACCAAGATCGGCGGCACCACGGATTTTCGAAGGGATATGAAGGACTTCGGCCCCTCTTGCTTCCACAGTGCTTCCACGGGTGGCGGAAACGCAAACGCCGCCCCGGGGGGGATCTAAGCGTTTGGAAACGCAGAATAATTTGGTTGCGGGAGCTCGAATTAGACACTGTTTTATCCCAGCAAATTTCGGCGGGAAGAATTTCAGTCCGCTCTGAGAGGAACCAAGGCTACGTCAAAGGTTCTTCAACCTCACCTGTAATAAGGCCCATATTCCGGACTGCTGAACGCAAGATGGAAGGAAGCAGACCATCGCCTTTCCGGTTACGCCGTTTCTATCGGCGCTTGTCATACTTCACCGGTTTCTTCCGCTTCTTTCGGCCAGGGATGCAGGCGCGTATCCGCTTATCTTGCAATGCTTCTCGGACCCAATCGGCATCGCACCCGCGATCTCCGAGCAGGCAATCGACATTTGGCAGGTTACCCAGCAGCGCCCGCGCGCCGATGTAATCGCTGACCAGTCCGGCCGTGGCAAACAGATCAAGTGGCCGCGCCTGGCTTTCGCAGATTGCATGTAGCTTCGTATTTATGCTGCCTTTGGTTCGACCGATCAGGCGTCCAAGCCCCCCTTTTTGACGCCCATACTGGTCGCCGTCCGGTGGGCCTTGAGATAGGTGGCATCAATCATCGCGGTCTGCCGTACCGATTACCGCCATGTGGAGGCGATGGCCGATTGCTGCGTGCCCAACGTGGCCGCCTGAACGCCGCATCGGGAGGGCCGCACATGACACCGATGACGGCATGGCGGCTGATCATCCGCGCCGTTGCGCAGCGCCCCGACGCGGAAGGCAACCGACGTGCGCCGCGAAGATCCTGACCTCACCGTCGCCGGGGATCGCGTCCGGCGACGCGCCTGCCCGTCACAGAAAACGCAGGATACGTGCGTCCTGGGAAACGGGACGTTCGGGCTTCATCCGCTTTTCGCGACAAAGCCGCCGGATGCATAGGGCAATTTCCCACGCCATGCCGATTTCTCAACTGCGAACAGCAGCCGGCACATGCATACGGACCTGGGTCTGGCTTGGTCGAAAAGGTCTGGAAGCGAACCCTTCGCTGCGATTTGCCCGAACCTTTCCCGGGTCGGCGTCGCCGCCAAATCCTGCATCATGACCGCTACAATCCTGTCCGAATGCACCCGGCTGATCTGATTGGCACCCGAGCCTCACGCCTCCGTGTGGCCAGACATATGGTCCGCGATCATGGCGCGCCGCTCGAGCAGGTAATCCAGCAGGCAACGCACGCGCAGTGAAGGTTCCGCGCCCGGCGGGGTGAGGAAACTGACCGGGACGGACGGCACGGTGTGATCGGGCAAGATGCGTTCGAGCTTTCCGGCGCGAAGCGCGGGCATCGCGAGCCAGCCGGGAAGGACGGAGACGCCCAGGCCCATGATCGTCATATCCGCCAGGGCCTCGATATCATCCAACCGCGCTTTCGGCAGGATACGAACGACATGCCGTCCGTCCTCGCCTTCGAACGCCCATTCACTTCGTTCGCCTAAACCGGCGTATGCCAAGGCCATGTGCTCTGTCAGATCCGAGGGCACACGAGGGTGTGGGCGCATGCGAAGATACTCCGGCGCGGCGACGGCCATTCGTGGGAGCCGGCAAAGCTGCCGTGCCCGAAGCGTGCTGTCCGACAAGTCTCCCACGCGCACGGCGCATTCCGCGCCCTCATCAAGCAGATGGCCAGGACGGTCCGACAGCTTCATGTCGAGCTCGAGCTGCGGATAGTCACGCATGAACGATGCGAAGATCGGCAAGAGGACGCCTCGGCCGACGCCAGCGGGCATTGAAATGCTGAGGCGTCCGCTGGGTAGGCGCGCCTTGTTGTGGGCCTCCGCCCGCGCGTCGTCATAGGTGTCGACCAGGGTGCGTGCTAACTCGTAGAGGCGCTTGCCCTCTTCAGTGGGGACGAGGGCGCGCGTGGTGCGAAGGAACAGCTGCACCTGAAACTCGTCCTCCAGTGCTGCGATACGTTTGGACACGGTCGGCTGTGAAATGCCGAGCTGCTTCGCAGCGCTCGAGAATGAGCCGAAATCGTAGACTTGTGTGAAGGCGTGCAGACAGTCGATGCGATCCATATATTCCCATTCGGAATAGATGATATGTCATAAATTCTATATCGCGAGCCGCAGGCAGGCAATAGCGTCGCAAGAGAGGAGACATAGGAGGGGAACACATGCACAACGTCGGCATCGTCGGCGCAGGCATTGCTGGCCTGCATCTTGCGCTTTATCTTCAGAAACGCGGGGTCGAGAGCACGATCTACACAGACTGCCGTCCCGATGAGTATCGCGCCGCGCGGCTGCTCAACACCGTGGCGCACCACGCCACGACCTTGGCGCGCGAGACCGAGCTTGGCGTGAATCACTGGACGGACCCGGACCAGCATTACCACTATCACGATCACTGGCTGAACGTGCCGGAGCCGGGCCCGCTGCATTTCCAGGGCTATTTCGAAAAACCTTCCCGCGCGCTGGATTACCGGATTTACCTGCCACGCCTGATGGAGGACTACGAGGCCCGTGGCGGCACCATCGAATATCGTCGGATTGAAGAGGCTGACATCGTGCCGCTTTCCGAAAAACATGATGTTCTGGCCGTCGCGGTCGGCAAGGGGCCGATGGGCGCCATGTTCGACGCGAATCCCGATGAGACCCCATTCAAGGCACCCCAGCGCCGTCTCTGCGTCGGCCTGTATTGCGGTGTCTCGGACAGTGATCCGCGCAACACGACCATGTCGATCACGCCGGGCGTTGGAGAGTTGATCTGCATTCCGACCATCACATTCGGCGGAATCGGCCATGCGCTCTTGATGGAGAATGTGCCGGAAGGCCCGATGGCGCACCTTGTACAGATGAAATACGATGACGATCCGAGGGCCTTCCTCCAGGCAGTGCTGGCCGAGCTGGAACAGCACCATCCGGGCATCTACGACCGGATCGACCAGAGCCGGTTCGATCTGTGTCAGCCGCAGGACATCCTTCAGGGTGGCGTCGTGCCGACAGTGCGCAAGACGCATGTGCGGATGGACAATGGCACCTATGCCGTGGCCGTCGGCGACGTGCATTGCACGGTGGACCCGGTCAACGGACAGGGCGCGAATATTTCGAGCTTCTCCGCATTCGTCCTTGGGGAAGAGATCGTTAAAGCCCCGGTGCTTGACAACCGGTTCATCGAGCGCACGGACCGGCGGCGCGAAGACCGGGTGCTGGGCGCGGCCCGTTGGACCAACCTCATGATGAAACCGCCGTCGGAAGAGCTTCAGATGCTGCTCGGTGCGATGAGCCAGAGCCGCGCCCTGTGCGACGAGTTCACCCAGAACTTCAACGCCCCCGAGGACCAGTGGGACCGGCTGTCGAGCCCCGAGCGCATCCGCCATTGGGTCGAAAGCGCCATTCCGATGGCTGCGGAATAGGAAGGACTTGCCATGCATTGCCTGACCGTAATCTACCCGATCCCGGACGACCCCTCGCATTTCAAGGCGCATTACGAGGAACGGCACCTCAAGCTCGCCGCGCGCCTTCCCGGCATGATCAACATGCATCATGCCTATCCCGAGGCCGTAAGCCCTGGCGACGTCTTCTGCATCTTTCAGGCGTTCTTTCCCGATGCCGAAACCTTCGGCGTGGCGATGAATTCGCAAGAAGGGCATGAGGTGTCGGCCGATGTGCCGAACTATTCGCCCAAAGGCGCACAGGTGATGCATTTTGCCACGGACCTGACGGTAAGGGAGAAGGCCGATGCAACGTCCTGATCCCGTAGAATTCCGCCGCGCCTTGTCGCGCTTCACGACCGGCGTGACCGTCATCACCGCAAGGAACCCGCAAGGAGAGGTGGTCGGAATGACCGCCAACTCCTTCACCTCGGTGTCGCTCGATCCGCCCACCGTGCTTGTCTCGGTCATGCAGGGCCAGACCTTGCAGGCGATCCGAGGCTCGGGCCGGTTCGGCGTGAACGTGCTCGGTGCCGGGTGCGAGCGGATATCGAACCATTTCGCGGGCAAGCCGAGCGCCGACTGGACACCTGCCTTTACCGAGTTCGACGGGTTTCACGCGCTCGACGGGGCGCTTGCACATTTCGGGTGCCGCGTCGTTCGGGAAGTGGACGTGGCCGATCACATGCTGCTGATCGCCGAGGTGGACCTTTGCACCGCGGATGAAAACGAGCCGCTGGTGTTCTATGCCAGCCGCTACCGCAGTCTCGCGGCCTGACATCACAAACAACATTCCGGGAGGAACCGACATTCGCGAATTCGCGCTGACCATAAATGGTGCGCGCATTTTGACCGCCGCGCCCTTTGAAGTTCGCAATCCGTCCACCGGCGATAATCCGTCCACCGGCGATATCGTCGGTCACACGCCCAACGCATCACCAGACGAACTCGACCTGG
Organism: Sulfitobacter sp. LCG007; assembly: GCF_040801785.1. Taxonomy (NCBI): domain Bacteria; kingdom Pseudomonadati; phylum Pseudomonadota; class Alphaproteobacteria; order Rhodobacterales; family Roseobacteraceae; species Roseobacteraceae bacterium LCG007. The sequence continues at coordinate 3,724,084 of NZ_CP161805.1, forward strand.
CGGTTGCTGCGGCCGACGCCGCCTTCCCCGGCTGGGCCGCGACCGACGACGCGATCCGCGCGGCGGCCTGCGGCAAGATCGCTGAGATGATCGGTGAGAATGCTCGCGCTGCCGTCGCTCCATCAAGCCGAAAGGCATGTGGGTTATGTTCTTGACCCATTCGAAGTAGCTCACCGTCACGCCGCCGGCATTGGCGAACAGATCGGGGATGATGGTGACGCCCATCTCGTTGAGGATCCTGTCGGCGCGAAGACGGTATTCATTGAACCGGGTAGCCCTTTGGACTGCCGAGGGCCAGAAAACGGTCCGGGGGACCGTTCTCCCGAGGCAGGGCTAGTGCGAGAGCTTCAACTCGAAACTCCGGGACGAACTGCTGAATGGCGAGATCTTCTACTCGCTGGCCGAAGTCCGCGTCGTGATCGAGGCATGGCGGGTCCACTACAATACGGTCAGGCCCCATTCGTCGCTGGGCTACCGACCGCCAGCGCCAGAGGCTGTCCACTGACCGTCTCGCGGGCGGGGATCAGCCCCGCCGCAGCCATCCGCCTTGGCACGAAAACCCGTCATGCACTAAGACTGAAACCGGACCACCCGATAGGGGCAGGCCAGCTGGGTGGGACGGTCGGTGTGACGTGGCGCAAGACATGACCGTCTCGCTCGAGCCGCCGCAAGGTCAGTGTCATCATGCGCTGCGAGATGCCGACTAGTGACCGTTCCAACTCACGATACCTGCGCGGACCCGCAGAAAGCTCGGCCAAAGTCATGACGGTCCATTGCTCTCCTAAACGGTCGAGCACCAGCCTAAGACCGCAATCCACGTGATCGGTGGATCCACATGGCGTCAGAGCAGTCTCGTGGCGAACATCTGTGTGCGTGACGGACATCTTTGTGCCTTCTTATGCAGGGACCGCGATCTCCCTACGTTACCGGCGAACGTCGTAGGAAAGGAAGTTCAATGATACTTGTGACCGGGGCCTCGGGCCAGCTTGCGTCAACACTCGTGGCTGCGGCAAGAGCGGTCGACCTTGAGGTCATTACCGCAAGTCGGTCTCCGGATGCCGACCGACAGATGGATTTCGACAGGCCGGAAACGCTTGATTTCAGCGGGGTCGAGACGCTGTTCCTGACCTCGGCAGGCTATGCCGAAGATGACATCGTCATGCGCCGTCATGGTGCGGTAGTAGCAGCAGCTCGCGAACGAGGGGTCAGGCATATCGTCTACTCCAGCCTGACCTGCCACAGCGATCATCTAGGCTTCGCACTGGCCCATCGCTGGACAGAGCGGACCACCAAGGACAGCGGTCTGGCTTGGACCATCCTCCGCAACGGCCTTTACGCGGAACTGATTGGCAGCCTGGCCGCCACCCGCGATAATCGCATCAGCGCCCCGTTCGGGCAGGGCAGGATTTCAGCCGTTGCCCGGGCGGATCTTGCAGAGGCGGCGCTTGAGATATTGAAGTCTCCTGCATTCCACGCTGGACGGTGCTATGATCTGTCGGGCACTTCGGCATTCGCCGTAAGCGACATCGCGCGATCTGTCGGCGCCTCCTATGCGCCCCTGTCGTTCGCGGCAGAGCGGGAAAGGTTGTCGCACCTACCCTTGCTTGCGTTTCAGGCTCCCATGCTGATGTCGATCTACGCCGCCGCGGCAGGTGGGTTTCTGGAAGCCGACAGAACCGACCTGAAGGATCTCGTTTCTCAGCCTCGGGACGCCTTCGCCATTGCGTGTGACGTCGCTCAGGGGAAAGTCCAAACCGTTTAGGACTAAATAAACCGAGCAAATTCGACCATTATCGCAGAGATGTCAGAGCTGCCGATGTCTTAAGAGGGCTCAAACCGGACCTTCGCTGCCCCATGCACGAACGTCCGCTCCTCGACGCCGCAAGGCTTATCATTCCTGCGATATTTGCGGTCTCCGGGCTGCTAAGCGTTGCTGCCGCCGGCGCTCCTGGTGACATTCCTGCTTTGCACAGCGGGTGACATTTCTGGATGGTTGAAGCAGGCTGCAAAACTGCGCTCGCCGCGGCGCGACCGAGGTATGAGAGGGACGGCCCGGGCGTACGCTATGATCATCGATTCGCGCATTTTGACCCCGACGACTAGTATATGTCGCTGAAGCTACAACGACTGAAACCCGCAGTTGTTGGACTGCTGCTCTGGGCGCATTCGTCGTCGGTGCAAACCTGCCCCATGAGGCTTGTTGCTATTCCTACGATGGAATCCTTTGGTCGGTTGCGAAACAAAACTGCCGATCAAGAGAACCTCTCTGATAAATGCGCAATATAGGGTTTAATATCGCTCGGATTGACTCCGAGGTTCTCAGCAAGTTGCTTCCTCGTTCTTTGTCGACCGTAGCGCCAGATATTGTCCTGCAGACTACTGCGGAGCGCCTCGATACCATTATCTTTCCAACCGTCGATGACGGCAGAACCCATGATCTGTGCCGAGGTCAGGTTGCCGATCGTATAGGTGGGAAACGAGCCGATGTAGCCATGCGACCAGTGAACGTCCTGCAAACAGCCATGTGCGTCGTGGGCAGGAGTGACGCCGAGATCCGTTTTCATCCCCTCTTTCCAAGCCGCAGGCAGATCGGCCGGTGCCAGGGTGCCGTCCATCAGGGCCATCTCGAGCCGCACTCGCAGCATGATGTGCAGGTCGTAGCAAAGTTCGTCGGCCTCGACGCGGATCGGACCGGGCTCGACCCGGTTCACGGCACGGAGAAACGCTTCGACGGAAACGTCGGCCAGTTGCTCGTGAAAGATGTCCTGCAGCGTGCCGAAGTGAACCTCCCAGAAGGCGGGAGTGCGTCCGACGTGGTTCTCGAGCAGGCGGGACTGGCTTTCGTGCATCCCGAAGCTGGTACCGGCAACGGCGTAGAGCCCTTTGAGGTCGGTCGTGTGGATCGTCCGCGTGAGCGCGGCGTCCACGCCCTGTTCGTAGAGCGCGTGGCCCACCTCGTGGATCGTGCCGAAGATCGACATCGGCAGATACTGCTCGGGCCAGCGCGCGGTAATGCGGACGTCGTTACGGGACTGGCTTATCTCGAAGGGATGCACCGCCGTGTCCAGCCGTCCGCGTGTGAAGTCGTATCCTAGCCACGCAGCGACATGGCGCGCGAAACGCCGCTGCCCTTCGACAGGGTAGGAACGATAGAGGAAGTCGGTGCGCGGCCTCTCGCGACTGAGGGCGGTGTCGAGGATCGGACGAATGCCTGCGCTCAACTCGTCAAAGAGTGTGGTGAGCGACGCGGCCGTCTCCCCGGGTTCGAAGACGTTCACCATCGGGTCGTAGGGATGCCCGTCGTAGCCGAGTGCGTCGGCGGTTTCGCGCGACAGGGCCACCATACGCTCGAGGTGCGGAAGGAAGGTCGCGAAGTCCGACTGCGCCCGTGCCTCGGCCCAGGCGGCCCCGGCGAGGGCCGAGCCTTCGGATTTCCGGCGCAGCAGATCGGCGGGGATGCGGGCGTGGTGGGCGATCGCCTCGGCGACGGTCGCGCCGGCCGCACGGGTCGCCATGTCGCCGTCCTCTAAAGCGCGCGCCGCGGCGTCGGCCAGCGCGGGGTCGAGGATCATCTCGCGCGCGAGGCATTTGAGCGTCGCGATCTGGTGACCCCGCGTCTCGGCGCCGCCGGCGGGCATCATCACGCGGGCGTCCCACTCCAGCGCGTTGACCGCACAGAGAACGTCATTGATCCGGGCGATGCGGCTGTCGAAGTCGGTCATGCGGCGGCCCCTTCGCGCTCGACACCGCCGTCGTGCAGGTGGCAAGCGACCGATCGGCCGCCGTGCGGCGACAGTCTCGGTACCTCGACCCGGCAGCGTTGCCCGGCCAAGGGGCAGCGCGGATGGAAGGCGCATCCGGGCGGCGGCGCAAGCGGAGACGGGATTTCGCCCTCGATGGGATGAAAGCGCGCACGCCCCGTGCCGAGGGTCGGAACGGAGGCGAAAAGCGCCTGCGTGTAGGGGTGCAGCGGGTCGCGATAGAGCGCCTCGGCGTCCGCCAGTTCGACCACGCGGCCCAGATACATGATCGCCACCCGGTCGCAGACATGGCGCACGACCGACAGGTCGTGGCTGATGAAAAGCGCGGTCAGACCCAAATCCTGACGCAGGTCGGTGAAGAGATTCAGCACCTGCGCCTGGATCGATACGTCTAGCGAGGCGACCGCCTCATCCAGCACTAACAGTTCGGGCTGCATGGCGAGCGCTCGCGCGATGGCGACGCGCTGCCGCTGCCCGCCCGAGAACTGGTGCGGCAGGCGGTCGGCATAGGCAGCCTCGAGCCCGACCCGTTCCAGCAGATCCGCCGTGCGCGCGCGAATTTCGCGCGTGGTGCCGAGGCCGTGGACACGCGGACCTTCGCCGATGGTCTCGCCTACCTTCATGCGGGGGTTGAGGCTGGCGAAGGGATCCTGATGGATCATCTGCACCTTGGTCGTCAGCTTTTCGGACGCGCTGCCGCGCTGCCGCGCGACGGGGGCGCCGTCAAGCGTCACCTCCCCGTCGCTTGGGGCGTAGATGCCGGAGACGATGCGCCCCAGCGTGGATTTCCCGCATCCGGACTCGCCGACGATGCCCAGAACCTCGCCGCGCGGGACAGACAGCGTCACGTCGATCAGCGCGTGGACGGTCGCGCCGGCGGTTCCGCCGGTCAGACGGGCGACGGCGCGCTCGATGGGGCCGGCAACGCGGATAAAGCGTTTCGAGACATCGCGGATGTCGAGGAGCGGAGCGGTCATGTCGTCTCCAACGGGTGATGGCACAGCACCCGCCGCGCGCCGATGCCGACGTCGGGTGGCACGGTGGTGCAAACCTCGGTGGCGCGCGGGCAGCGGGGGCGGAAAGGACAGCCGCTCGGCAGGTGCGACAGCTGCGGCGTGGACCCGGGGATCTGCGGCAGCTTGCCGCCCGGTTCGTGCAGGCTTGGGACGGACTGGATCAGGCCTTGCGTGTAGGGGTGGCGCGGAGTGCGGATGACCTCTTCAGCTGTGCCGTTTTCGACGATCCGGCCCGCGTACATCACGCAGATGTCGTCGGCGAGCGACGAGACTACCGAAAGGTCATGGCTCACCCAGACGATGGCGGTCCCGGTCTCGTCCGCGAGACGGCGCACCTCGGCCAGGATCTGGCCTTGAATCGACACGTCGAGCGCGGTGGTCGGCTCGTCGGCGATGATGACCGAGGGGCGGTGCAGAAGCGCCGTCGCGATGGCGACGCGCTGGCGCATGCCGCCTGACAGCTGGTGGGGGTAGGACCTCAACCGCTCGGCCGCGGCGGGAATGCCGACGGTGTCGAGCGCCTCGCGCGCTCGCTCCCAAGCCGCGGCCTTCGTAACACGGTCGTGTACGCGCACCGCCATCGCCATCTGGTCGCCGACGCGCAGGACCGGGTTCAGCGTCATCATCGGGTCCTGGAACACCATGGCGACCTTGCGGCCCCGCATCCGGCGCTGCGCCTTGGCGGACAGGGCGCGCATGTCCTCGCCCTCGATCAGAACCTTGCCGGCCGAGATCTCGCCGGGCGCGTCGATCAGACCCATGACCGAGAAGCCGGTCACGCTTTTGCCGGACCCGCTCTCGCCGACGAGGCCGAGGATGCGGCCCGGTTCCACTGCGAAGCTGACGTCGTTCACCGCCGTCACGTACCCGGTCCGGGTGGCGAAGCGGGTCGTCAGGCCCCGCACCTCGAGCGCAGCGATCACGTCGCGTTCCTCGGGTCGATCACCTTGCGGACCTGGTCGCCCACGAGGTTGATGGCAACGACGGTGATCATCAGGAACAGCCCCGGATAGATCGACAACCAGTAGCGGTCGGTGTGGATGTACTTGAACCCGTTCGAGATCAGCGACCCCAGCGAGGGCTCGGTCAGCGGCAGGCCGACGCCGAGGAACGACAGCGTCGCCTCGAGTGCGATGGCGCTGGCCACCTGCACCGTCGCCACAACGATAAGCGGCGGCATCACGTTTGGCAGCAGGTGCCTGAAGAGAACCCGGTGAATCGGCAGCGGGGTCGAGCGCGCGGCCTCGATATAGTCCTTGCCGCGCTCGACGGTGGCCGCACCGTGGGTGGTGCGGGCGAAATATGCGTATTGCGCAACGACCAGCGCTGCGATGATCTGCCCGACCCCCTGCCCCAGCACGGCCACCATGACGAGCGCAAGCAGGATCGCGGGCATCGACAGCTGCAGGTCGACAATCCGCATCAGCAGGCTTTCAAGCCGCCCGCGCGCATAGGCCGCGGTCAAACCGACCGTGATGCCGATGGCCAGTGCCAGCACGTTCGCCGTGATCCCGATCACGAAGCTGGTGCGAAGCCCGTAGAAGATCGCCGACAGCATGTCCCGCCCGGCGTTGTCGGTCCCCAGCAGGTGGACGTAGCCGCCGGACCCTTCGGTCCCGGGTCGCAGGAAAGCGTCCATCCAGTCGAGCGCGGCCATGTCGTAGGGATCCTGCGGCGCGACCAACGGCGCGCCGAACGACAGGACCAGCAACAGCAGGATGATCAGCAGCGAAACCACGGCGACGGGCGAGCGGCGGTAGTCCGACCAGAAGTTGCGCAGCCGCTCAACCCGAGTCTCGCGCCGGGCGGCCTGCTGTGACCCCTTCGTGGCGGGGGCTTGGGTGACGTCGGTCATTCGCCACCCCCTCTTAGCCGGACGCGCGGGTCGAGCCGGGCGTACACGAGGTCCACCGTCAGGTTGATCAGTACAAAGAGGATGACGACGAGCACGAGGTAGGACACCATTACCGGCCGGTCGAGTTGCAGGATCGAGTCGATGATCAGCTTGCCGACACCAGGCCAATTGAAAACGCTCTCCGTCACGACCGCAAAGGCGAGGGTCGAGCCGAGCTCCAATCCGAAGACGGTGACAATCGGGATCGAGATGTTGCGCAGGATGTGCCGGAACACGATCTGGCGGTCGGGCAGGCCCTGCGCCCGGGCGAATTTCACGTAGTCGGTGGACATCGCCTCGACCATTCCGGCGCGGGTCAGGCGGATCAGCAGGCCCATGTTGAAGAGCGACAGGTTGATCGCGGGCATGATCACATGGCTCCAGCCGTCGGCGGTCGCGAGCGAGGTGCGAATCCACAGGAGCGTGCCCACGTCGCCGCGCCCACCGGACGGCAGCCAACCCAGCTGCACCGCGAAGCCCATTATCAGCAGCATGCCGATCCAGAAGGTTGGGACGGAGAAGCCCAGCACCGACAGCGCCATGATCGCCTTCGCGCCGACCGTGTCGGGCTTGTAGCCCGCGTAAAGCCCCGCGGGGATGCCGACGAAGGTGGCGATGCAGACGGAGACAAAGACCAGCTCCAGCGTGGCGGGAAGCCGCGAAAAGACGAGGTCGGTGACCGGGATATTGTAGACCATCGAGGTGCCCAGATCCCCGTGGGCCACGTTGCCGACGAACGTCAGGTACTGCCGCCACAGCGGCTGATCGAGGCCGTACTGCCGGATCAGGTTCTCGCGGATCTCGGCGGTGGCGCCGGGGTCGATCAGCACGTCGATCGGGTTGCCGATGGCATAGACGCCCAGGAACACGATGACCGACATCGCGAAGACCACGATCGCCGCCTGGATCAGTCGTTGCAGCAGAAATCCGAACATGGAGTCTCCGGTCGGTCGGCGAAGGAAGGGATGCGCGCCCCGGATAGACCGGGGCGCGCGGGGCAGGTTACTGAGCGGCCGCCGGGGTGATGGCGTAGGCGCGGGTTTCCTGATCGACGCGCGGCGTGAAGTCGAGCGTATCGGCATCCGCGGCCCAGACCGTCTGCAGGATCACGGTCGGGATCAGCGCCCGGTCCTCCATCGCGATCTCGGAGGCCTGCTCGTAGAGCTTGCGCCGCTCCTCGGGGTCGAGCGTCTGGGTGCCCCGTACGAAGACCTCGTCGAACTCGGGGTTCGAATAGCCGGTGCGGTTGAAGTTGCCGAAGCCCTTCTCGTCGTCCTTGGAATGAACCATCGCGCCGTAGGTATAGGCGGCCTCGCCGGTCAGGGTGCCCCAGGCGGACATCGCCATCGTGTATTCCTCTCGCGCCGCTGCGGGGAAGAAGACGGTGCCGTTCAGCGCCTGCGCGTTCACGGTCAGACCCAGCCGAGACCACATCTGCGCCAGCGCCTCGCAGACTACGGCATCGCCGGGAACGCGGTTGTTGGTGCAGGTGAAATCGACCTCGAACCCGTCGGGATAGCCGGCCTCGGCCATCAGGGCCTTCGCTTTCTCGATGTCGTACGGCTTCTCGCCGATCTTGTCGGAGTAGCCGAAGAACCCTTCGGGCATCAGCTGGTTGGCGGGCGTGCCGAGCCCTTCCAGCACCACGTCGACCAGCACGTCGCGGTTGATCGCGAGGTCCAGCGCTTCGCGCACCCGCTTGTCCTGCAGCGGATTCCCGTCGACCGGCTCGCCGTCCACGGTGATCGGCTGCGGCTCTTCGTCCTTCACGCTAGGCTGAACGTTCAGGATGTAGATCGAGTCTGACACGAAGGTCTCGATGTCGCCGTCGTTCTGCATCGCGAGGTAGTCGCTGGCGGGGACGTAGTTGATCATGTTGACCTGTCCCGAGCGCAGGGCCGCCACGCGGGCGGCGTCGTCGGGGATTTCCTTGCGAACGACCCGCTCCCACGCCGGGGCCTCGCCCCAGTAGTCGGCGTAACGCTCGAGCACCATGTCGCCTTTGGGCTGCCACGAGACGAACGTGTAGGGGCCGGTGCCGATCGCCTTCTCGCCCGAATTGAACTCCTCGTTGCCTGCCTCCATGCCGGTTTCGGAGGGGACGACGAACAGACGGGTGAAGTCGTTCGGCAGCGCCGGCGCGATCCCCTTGGTCGTGACGCGCAGGGTGTAGTCGTCCACCACTTCGACGCTGTCGACATACTTGGTGTAGAGCGTCATCGACATCGGCCCGGTGACGGCCGGGATCCGCTCGATCGAGAACTTCACATCCTCGGCGGTGAAGGGAGAACCGTCGTGAAAGGTCACGCCCTCGCGCAGCTTGAATTCCCATGTGGTATCGTCGACGGGTTCCCAGCTGACGGCCAGGCCGGGCTTCAGTTGCAGCGTCTCGTCCACGTCGACGAGCGTGTCGAAGACGTGGCGCAACGCCTCGGCCTGGCTGCCCAGCGTGGACCAGTGCGGATCAATTGAATCGGGTCCCGCGCGCAGGCCGAGGATCAGTTCCTGTGCGGCGATGGGCGCCGCACACAGCAGGGCGATGGCCGCGACGGCCGATTTCAGAAGATACTTTGACATGGACGGCTCCCCAGAAGTGTTATGCCTATCTGTTACGTTAGGGACGCCAAAACCGGACAGTCAAGAATTTTATGAAACGATTTTCGCTGTAGACGCATGAAAACTGCGCCGATATACCTGATCACACATTTAGTGTTCCATCGCGTTGATACGAATGACCGAAAAGCAGGCAGAGTTCGAACCGGAGATCGAGCGCATCGTCGCCGCCATCGACCAAGGCTCGTCGGTGCCTGCCTCGATACAGCTACGCGGCGCGCTTGAATTCGGCATCGCCTCGGGCGATCTGCCTGATGGCCAGCGCCTGCCGTCGGTGCGCGCGATGGCCAAGCGGGTGGGCATCTCTCCGGTGACGGTGTCGAACGTCTACGCGGCGCTGCAGACCGCCGGTCATATCGAAGGGCGGGCCGGGTCCGGCACCTATGTCCGGGCCTCGATCGGAACCGACCAGCGCCGCCGCCTGGCCGAGGTGGACGCCCGGATCGCCGAGCTGATCGCGCTGGGGCGCGACTGCGGGCTGACCCTGACGGACCTCGCGCTGCGGGTGACGATGGCGCAGCCGGCGGCGGAACGGCCGGTATCGGTCCTTATGGTCGGCAACTTCCACGACGCGACGGAGGCCTACGCCGCAGACATCCGCGCGTACCTGCGCGACAGCGACCGGATCGAGCCGGTGACCCTGCAGGACCTGGAACGGACTGGCGCCGACGGGCACGACCTGATCGTCGCTCCGCGCACGCTGCTGCCGCAGATCCGCGAGCTCTTCCCGAAGATCGACGCGGTCGGCGTCACGCTCATTCCGAATGAGTCGACGCGGGTGGCCCTCGCCTCGCTCGATCCCGACGTGCGAGTCGCAGGTTACTCCTACTTCCCCGGCTTCGTCACCATCATGAAGACCGGTATCCAGCGCTTCGCCCCGCACGTCGCCGATCTCACGATGGTCGTGCGCGGCGACACGGACGAGGCCGACCGCATCTCCGGGGCCGAGGTGGTGATCTACGCTTCGGGTGCGGATTACCTGCGCCAGCAGCTTCGCCCCGGACAGGCCGCCTTCGAATACCGCCACACGCCCGATGCGCAGTCGATCCGATCGGAGCTTCTGCCTGCGATCGAGACCTGCCGCCGCCAGACACCGACTAGAAAGGACGCCGCCGAATGAGGATCACCGAAGCGAACTGGTTTGAGGTCGAAGAGTACCTCAAGGCCGACGACCGCGCCGTCCTTCCGCTGGGCTCGACCGAGCAGCACGCCTGGCTCAGCCTTTCGGTCGATTCGATCCTGTCCGAACGGGTTGCCGCCGAGGCCGCCGCGCCTTTGGGCGTTCCCGTATTTCCGGCGGTGCCCTACGGCCTCACCCCCTATTTCATGGCGTTCCCCGGATCTGTTTCGCTGAAGCTCTCGACCTACGCCGCCCTCGTCCGAGACATCCTCGACAGCCTCTATGCGACCGGATTCCGCCGCGTGCTGATCGTCAACGGTCACGGCGGCAATAGCCCGGTCCAGCCTGTCTGTGCCGAGTGGATGGAGGCGCACGAGGGCGCCCGCTGCCGTTTCCACGACTGGTGGCGCGCGCCGAAGACCTGGTCCACGGTGCAGGAAATCGACCCTGTCGCGAGCCACGCGAGCTGGATGGAGAACTTCCCCTGGACCCGCCTGCCGGACCGAGAGATGCCGGACGACCAGAAGCCCTTCGTCCCCCTTGACCGGCTTCGCGACCGCAACGCCGCCGGGGTGCGCGAGTTGATCGGCGACGGCAACTATGGCGGCCTCTACCAGCGGCCCGACGCCGACACCGACCACCTGTGGGCCGTCGCGGTCGAGGAAACCCGCGCCCTGCTGGAGGGCGACTGGGCATGAGCCAGCCGATCCTGATATGGGGAGCCGGGGCCATCGGGGGCGTGATCGGCGCGGTGCTCGCCCGCGAAGGCTACGCGGTCCACATGGTCGACATCGTCGCGGATCACGTCGCCGCCATGCGCGAGGGCCTGCGCATAGAAGGCCCGGTCGAGGCCTTCACCCAAGCTCTTCCAGCCTCGACCCCCGACGCGCTGACCGGCACTTACAACCGGATCATCCTGGCGGTGAAGGCGCATCACACCAGCGGCGCGCTCGACATGCTGCTGCCGCACTTGGCGCCCGGCGGTTATGTCGTCTCGGCGCAGAACGGCCTGAACGAGCGCGTCATCGCGGATCGGATCGGGGCCGAGAACACGCTGGGCTGCTTCGTCAACTTCGGCGCCGACTGGCTGGAGCCCGGGCGCATCCTCTACGGCAACCGCGCCGCCGTTGCCGTGGGCGAGCTCGACGGGCGCCTGTCGGACCGCGCGCGCGAAATCCACGCGCTCCTCTCGCTGGTCGAACCCGAGGCTGTGCTGACCGACAACATCTGGGGCTATCTCTGGGGCAAGATGGGCTACGGCGCGCTTCTGTTCGCAACGGCCCTCACGCCGCTCTCCATGTCGGATGCCATGGCGCGCCCCGCGCACCGGCCTGTTTACGAGGCGCTCGGCCACGAGGTCATGAACCTCGCCGCCGCCGAAGGGGTGCGGCCGATCGGGTTCAACGGGTTCGATCCAGAGGCGTTCCGGCGCGCCGACCGCGCCGGGATGGTGGCCTCGCTCGAGCGGATGGTCGCGCACAACCGCAAGACGGCGAAGACGCACTCGGGCATCTGGCGCGACCTCGCGGTGCGCAAGCGCAAGACCGAGGTCGACGCGCAGATGGGCATCATGGTGGGCATCGCCCGTGGCCACGGGCTGGAGGTGCCGGTGCTCGCGCGGATGGTCGACCTGATCCACGACATTGAGGACGGCCGCCGCGTGCAGTCCGACGACCTGCCCGACCTGCTGGTGCCGCTGTGCGCATAGAGCTCACCGACCGCGTCTTCGTCGTGACTGGGGCCGCGCAGGGCATCGGCGCCGCCATCGCCGGCCGTCTGGCGCAGGCCGGCGCCCGCGTGGCGGCGGTCGATATCGACGCGGAGGGGATGGCGGCGCTCGACGCGGCGTCGCGCCACCCTGCCGACCTTGGGGACCGGGACGCGGTCCACCGGGTCATCGACGATATCGCGCGCACCCACGGCCGCATCGACGGGCTCGTGACCGCCGCGGGCGGCGTGCGCGGACAGGTCGGCCGCCCACTGGAAGAGATCGCCGCCCCGGACTGGCAGGCGATCTTCGCGGCGAACGTCGATGCCGCGATGTGGTGCGCTCAGGCCGCCGCCCCGCATCTGAAGGCCGCCCCGGCCGGTCGAATCGTCACGATTTCCTCCGGCGCGGGACTGCGCCCCAGCCTGACCGGGATACAGGCCTACGCCGCCGCGAAGCACGCCCTCGTCGGCCTGACGAAACAATTGGCGCTGGAGCTCGGACCACACGGGATCACGGTGAACTCGGTCGCCCCCGGCTTCGTCCTGTCGAACCCGTCGACCCTGCGGCAATGGGACGCGTTCGGTCCGGAACGTCAGGCGCAGGTCATCGCGGGCACCCACATGCGGCGCCTCGGCACGCCCGAGGACATCGCCCACGCCGTGACCTTCCTCGTCTCGGACCAGGCGAGCTGGATCAGCGGCCAGATTCTCTCGGTCGACGGAGGCCACGCATGACCGATCCACACACCTGGCCCGAGACCGTCTGGCGCCCCCGGGTCGAGCAGATCCGCGCGGGCCGTTCGCTTCTGCCGGACCGCTGGCCCGGAGGCGCGCGCTTTGCCGTGGCGCTCAGCTTCGACAGCGATCACGAGACCAACGAGCTGCGGGACGGTGCGACGAGCCTCGCGCGCCTCAGCTGGGGCGAGTACGGGGCGCGGCGCGGCATTCCCCGCATCGCCGAGGTCCTGCGCCGCCACGATGCGCGCGCAAGCTTCTTCGTACCCGCCGTTTCGGCCCTGCTGCACCCGGACGAACAGCGCGCGCTGGCGGCCGACGGGCACGAGGTCGCGCTGCATGGCTGGATCCACGAGCGCAACACGACCGTCCCGCCAGAGGCCGAGCGCGACCTGATGTTGCGCGCAGCAGACACGCTCGACGCAATCGTCGGCACCCGTCCCGTCGGGATGCGCACGCCCTCGTGGGACTTCAGCGACGCCACGCTCGCCATCGCCGAAGAGATGGGACTGCTCTACGACAGCTCGCTTTTCGCCGACGACGACCCCTACGAGATCGTCGCGGCCGGGCGGCCCACGGGCATCGTCGAGCTGCCCGTGGAATGGATCCGCGACGACGCAGCCTATTTCATGATGAACCGGATGGGCGCGCAGCGGCCCTACACGCCGCCCGCAGACGTGCTCGACATCTTCCGGCGCGAGCTTGAGGGTGCGCGGGCCGAAGGCGGCCTGTTCCTTCTGACGATGCATCCGCACATCACCGGCTACCGCTCGCGGATCTTCATCCTCGACGAATTGCTCGCCGATATCCGCGCGACAGGCGAGGCCTGGATCGCGACCCATGCCGACATCGCCCGCTACTGCCTGGAGACCTCCGGGCTGAAAGGAACGCCATGACCTATTCCATCGCCCTCCACGGCGGCGCCGGCACGATCCTCAGATCGACGATGACGCCCGAGCGCGAGGCGGACTATCGCGCTGCGCTCGCCCGCGCGCTCGACGCGGGAGAAAGGGTCCTGCGCGACGGCGGCGCGGCGCTCGACGCGGTCGTCGAGGCGGTCGCGGCGCTGGAGGACGAACCGCTCTTCAACGCCGGACGCGGGGCCGTCTTCACCAGCGAGGGCAAACAGGAGATGGACGCCGCCGTCATGGATGGACGCGACCGCCGGGCGGGCGCGGTGGCAGGGATCTTCGGCCCGCGCAACCCGATCCGTGCCGCCCGGGCCGTGATGGAAACGACCGACCACGTCTGCCTGATCGGCCCGAACGCGTTGACGGTGGCCCGCGCTGCCGGGCTGCCGTTTGAGGAGGCGCCCTACTTCTTCACGCAAAGCCGCTGGGACGCATTGCAGGAAACGCTCGACCTGCGCGCCCGGGGCGAGACGAACGACGACCCGGCCCGCCGCCACGGCACTGTCGGTGCGGTGGCGCGGGACGCGTCGGGGCACCTCGCCGCCGCGACCTCGACCGGCGGCATGACTGCAAAAGCGCCTGGCCGTGTCGGCGACACACCGATAATCGGCGCCGGCACCTTCGCCGACGACGCGACCTGCGCTGTTTCCGGCACCGGTCACGGAGAGGTTTTCATCCGCTGGACTGCCGGCGCTGAGATCGCCGCCCGGATGCGCTACGCGCGGCAATCCCTGGAAGAAGCCGCAAATCACGTGGTGATGGTTGACCTCGCGCAGAACGACGGATCGGGCGGCGTCATCGCCGTCGACCGCAACGGAAATCTCGCTCTGCCTTTCAACTGCGAGGGGATGTACCGCGCATCACTCCGATCCGGCGAGGAGCCGAGGATTTCGATTTATCGCTGAACTGAATAGACCCCGACCTGGACCTGTCGCGGTTTGATTCCGCTCATTTTCTAGCATTTCATGCAGTAAAGGAGACGAACTATAGGACTGAAAGGGACGGACGCATTTCGCCAGGACGCGATGCAGATCGCACTAACCAGCGGGCGGAAGCGCAAGTAGGTTGCTGATGACTTGGGTATCTTGATGTGGACGCTGAACAAGTGGATCACTTCGCATCGAGACAACGATGTGGTGTCAAAATAGGATGTGAGCATCGCTCAGGAAAATGACCGGCTTCGGCGCGAGGTTCGCATCCACAAGCAGGAGCGGGACATCCTAGAAAACCATTCCGGGCCGCAGCCCGCCTGTGCGCAGTAGAAACAGCCTGTGCTATGATCGTCCGTGGAGAGCAGTTGCCATCACTTTCGCCTTGAATGCCGGGCTGTGAGTCCGGCGCGGTCGTCTCGCCATGGTCTTCTCCTCGCTCGCAGCATCACGCTGCCGTTGCGCGGAAAATCAGCCTATCTCAGCAGTTCAGATTTTCGGAGCCACCTCTCGCCGCTCCTCTCTGAGCCGAATACCTTGATTTTCAGGACCATGTCTGGTGCCTTGGTCCTGCCAAAGCCGGCCGTGGTAAAAACTGCTGAACTACTTACAAAGCAGTCAGTCGCCACAGTGCAGTAGTCTGGTTAGAAGGGCGGACAACCGACCTTCGCTGCGTCTCGCACGAACGGCCGCGATGCGCAGAAAGCGGACACCGCGACGTCTTCCTGTTCCTCGTCGATGGACCGAACCCGATAGAGGCGGGGCTGCTGCCCGACGGCTCGTCCGACATCTATTTCCGGGGGTTCTATTGCTGAAAATCCGAGGTGGGTGCCAACACGCTCGGCATCGCCAGTTTCTACCTGTGCCAGTGCGCGCAACAAGGGTAACTGTGACAACCGCCTGACCATCAAAAGGGAGGCTCTCGAGGGGCAGGTCCTGTCCGGGCTTAAGGACCAGCTGCTGCAGCCGGATTTGATCTCAGAATGCGTCCGGGCCTACCAGGAAGAGTTCAACCGACTCGCCGGATCGATCCTCAAGGAACGCGCCCATCGTATCGGCGATCGCCTTCGCGATCAGCCGCTCCCCGTTGTCGGCCGTTCGGAAGTCGCGCCCCACGGAGCTATCCGGAACCCAAATCCTCAGGATCGCAGGCCATCGACCTCCGACGCCTTTGTCGTTTCAGCCTGCACCCCGGCCCTTGTCTCGCGGATCGCCAACTTGCCTGCCTGAAGCGTCTCTCGTGACGCGCAGAGGTCGCGGATCGCGCGGCGGTAAGAGCGGCTCAACGGAAGGCTGAGGCCAGTGTCGGTTCGGCAAAAGTATCGGTCACCCTCTGGTCTGCCCCCTGGAAAGTGGTCCTTCCTGGAGTAGGCTTTCGAGCCGTATGGAGGACAAGGAATGGGACAGAAGAGACATAAGCCTGAGGAGATCGTCGCGAAGCTGAGGCAGGTCGACGTTCTGGTATCGCAGGGCCGATCGGTGGCCGAGGCGGTGCGATCCATCGGTGTGACACAGTTCACCTATTACCGCTGGCGCAAGGAGTTCGGCGGGTTGAAGACCGACCAGGTGAAGCGCTTGAAGGAGCTCGAGAAAGAGAACGAGCGCCTGCGGAAGGCCGTGTCGGATTTGACGCTCGAGAAGCTGATCCTGCGGGAGGCGGCCTCGGGAAACTTCTAAGCCCCGCCCGCCGCCGAGCATGCGTCGATCACGTCAGACGGAAATTTCGGATCTCCGAACGTCTTGCCTGTCGCGTTCTGGGGCAGCATCGATCGACCCAGCGGAAGGCGCCGCGCGGGCGGGCCGACGAGGAGGCGCTGACCGCGGACATCGTCGCGCTGGCCAGCCAGTATGGACGTTACGGCTATCGCCGGATCGCAGCCATGCTGCGAGACGCCGGCTGGGCCGTGAACGTGAAGCGCGTCGAGCGGATCTGGCGGCGGGACTGAGGAGGATCAGAAAACGGTCCGGGGGACCGTTTTCCCGACGAAGCTGAAAGTGCCACAAAAGCAACCGAAGAAGGGGCGTCTCTGGCTGAACGACGGGTCGTGCATGCATCACGCCACCCCGCATGACATGACAGTTTACAGGGGCGGGCCGGATCACCCCACCAATCTCCACCATACCCACCAGACAGATCGTCAACCGGCGGGACGGCCCGGCACGCCCCGCGACAACTTCAGAACCGTCGTGAGCGGACGGGAACACCGGATCGCGGGCCACCGGGCGGTTCCTCCAGGGCACATTCGTATGTGGGGACGCACAGCGCATTGGCCCGCCAGCGTCAGGGGGCGGAAATGACTAAACTCGACAGCCACGAGACCAAGACCGCCTTCGCCGCCCGCGTCGGGCTGACCAAGGGGCGCATCTCGCAGCTGGTGGCCGAGGGGCTGCCGGTGCGCGCGGACGGGCAGATCGACGTGGCGGTGGGGCTTGCCTGGATCGAGGACAACCTCGACCCGGCGCGGCGCAACAAGGGCGGCGCCGTCAGCCCGACCCGCGCGGCGACGACTCTGGCCGAGGCCAAGCGGCTGCATGAGATCGTGAAGGTCCAGCGCGCCAAGCTCGCGTTCGAGCGCGAACAGGGCCAGCTGGTCGAGACCTCCGCCGCCACCAGGACCGTGTTCGCCCGCGCCCGTGCCGAACGCGATGCACACATGGCATGGGTGCAGCGCACGGCGCCCCTGCTGGCGGCCGAGCTTGGCGCAGATCCCCGCGCCACCTTCGCCGCGCTCGACCGGATGATGCGCGAGCATCTCGAACACCTGGCCGACCTGCCGCTGGGGAGCTTTGGCGATGGTTCCTGACATCGACCTCGCCTGGCGGCGCGGCATCCGCCCCGAACCGCCGATCCCGGTCTCGGACTGGGCCGACCGGCACCGCATCCTGCCGCCGACCTCGGCCGAGCCCGGCCGCTGGCGCACGGACCGCACGCCCTACCTGCGCGCCGTGATGGACGCGCTCTCGACTGCGAGCCCCTGGGAGCGCGTCGTGCTGATGAAGGGCGCGCAGACGGGCGGCTCGGAGGCGGGGCTGAACTGGCTCGGCTACATCATCCAGAACGCGCCCGGCATCGCGATGCTGGTCATGCCCTCGCTGGACATGGTGCGCCGGAACACAACCGTGCGCATCGACCCGCTGATCGAGGCGACTCCCGCGCTGCGCGAGCTGGTCGCCGCGCCCCGTTCCCGCGACGCCGGGAACAGCCTGTTCCGCAAGTCCTTCCCCGGCGGCCAGCTGGTGATGACCGGGGCCAATTCCGTTGTCGGCCTCCGCTCCACGCCTGTCCGCTACCTGTTCCTCGACGAGGTGGACGGCTATCCCGGTGACGCCGATGGCGAGGGCGACCCGGTCGATCTGGCGGTCCAGCGCACCGCCACCTTCCGCGGGCGGCGCAAGATCTACATGGTCTCCACGCCCA
Source organism: Sulfitobacter sp. LCG007 (assembly GCF_040801785.1). Classification (NCBI taxonomy): domain Bacteria; kingdom Pseudomonadati; phylum Pseudomonadota; class Alphaproteobacteria; order Rhodobacterales; family Roseobacteraceae; species Roseobacteraceae bacterium LCG007. The sequence goes on from NZ_CP161805.1 coordinate 3,742,191, forward strand.
CGCTGAAGGGCCATTCCCGCATCGAGGCCGCCTTCGGGCACAGCGACCGGCGCTTCTATCACGTCCCCTGCCTGCATTGCGGCCACATGGCCCCGATCACCTGGGCGCGCATCCGCTGGCCCGAGGGGCGGCGCGACGCGGCCTATCTGGTCTGCGAGGCCTGTGGCGGCACCCATCACGAGCACGAGAAACCCCGCCTGCTCGCCGCGGGCGAATGGCGCCCGACGGCCGAGGGCGACGGCCGTACCGCGGGCTTCCACCTCTCCGCGCTCTACTCGCCGTGGGAGACATGGGCCGAGATCGCCGCGGAGCACGGCCGCGTCCGCAAGGACCCCGCGCGCCTGCAGGTCTGGGTAAACACCAAGCTCGGCGAGTCCTGGGAGGACCAGGCGGGCGACACCGTTCCGGCCGACCCGCTGATGGCTAGGCGCGAGGACTTGGGCGACGCGCTGCCCGCCTCCGTCGCCGTGCTGACCGCAGGCGTCGACGTGCAGGGCGACCGGATCGAGGTGCAGATCCTCGGCTGGGGCCGCGACGAGGAGGCGTGGGTGATCGACTACCGCGTGCTCTGGGGCGACCCGTCCGGGCCGCGGCTCTGGGCCGACCTAGACATGGTGCTGCAGGCGACATTCCCGCATCCCGCCGGGCTCGACCTGCCGGTGCGCGCCGCCGCCATCGACACCGGCGGCCACCACACCAAGATGGCCTACGAGTTCTGCCGCACCCGCCTCGCCCGCCGCATCTGGGCCATCAAGGGCCGCGGCGGGCCCGGCATCCCGGTCTGGCCGCGCCGCCCGACGCGCACGAACAAGGGCAAGATCCCGCTGTTCATCGTCGGCGTGGATGCAGTGAAGGACGCGGTCTACGCTCGCCTGCGCCTGACCGAGCCCGGCCCCGGCGCGATCCACTTTCCCCGCCGCCTCGACGCCGACTACTTCCGCCAGTTGACCGCCGAGCGCGTCGTCACCCGCTTCGAGCGCGGCCGCCCCATCCGCTCCTGGCAACCCAAGCGCGACGGCGAACGCAACGAGGCCCTCGACACCTTCGTCTACGCCCACGCGGCCCTGCACGGCCTGATCAGCATGGGGCTCAGGCTGAACGCGGAGGTGGAGGGGGTGAGTTGGCAGTGTCCTATGGCGAGAAGCGCACCATCACCGGTGCGCTCCCAATGGATGGAACGGTGAAGGCCCGTGCCCTCGATTCAAGCCGCCACCAATGAGACAACACTCGTTGAGAGCGTCGACGCAGCAAAATCGCGCAGCAGCAGGGTGCGACGATCCTCGCGCCCGCCTCGCTGCTGGAGGGTTCGCTCCAGATTCTGCAGGCGCTCATCTCTCTCCGCGTCCGCAAACAATTCTGAGAATGCCACAACCCGGCCTTCGCTGACAGCGACCGCTTCCTCGACGATAGCACGTTCCATCGGACGCCCCCGGGCAACGAGCGCACGCAGTGCGGATGGCTCGGCTTTCTCGAGCGCGTCTTCGAAGGCGATGGCAAAAGTCGTCTTGAATGGAATGTCCGACAACCCTGCCCTTTCGGATACGTAGGTCGCGTAGCTGTCCTGCGGCGTGTCCGCGAGCAATGCCCTCAAAGAGTCCGCGGACGATAGCCCAGACTCAAACATAAACAGCTGCCGGCGCGCCATTGCTGTCGGCAGAGTCAACGTGCTTGCATCTTCGACAGCTACCGCCTCCGGTCTCGCGCGACGAAGCGCGTGCCCCTTATTCAGCTTTTGCAACAGGGAACGGGCCACATCTTCGGCCACACCATCAGAAATCGCGCCATACAAGATTTCACGGGCATCATCGGCGCGCCCAAGATCGTCCGCCAGCACCGTGGCGAGCTGGGTGCGCGCGTACGGCTCCTCTGGGAACAGTGCCACTGTCTCCCGCAGGAGGGCCGCTGCCTCTTCCGCTTTGCCAGAATGAACTGTCAGCACAGTAGCGAGCTGGGTCCGCCACTGAATGTTTTCGGGGAACCGCCGGATCGCTTCCCAGCCAACAAGCTCCGCATCGGCAATGCGACCAGCGGCAGCCAGGGCATCCCGCATAAGGGACCAAGCGAATACATTCACTGGGTCATAGTCGAAGGCAAGGTTCGCGAGCGACGCGGCCAGTGCACCCCTCTCCGCTTTCTCAACCTGCGGGCCATTCTCAAGAAGCCGCTCCAATATTGCAGGCCGTCCGGACAAGATAGAAAACGTCGCCGGTCGTGTCGGCGTAGCGCCTGTGACCATTCATCAGCGTGTCGATGCGCGGTGCCACGTTGGTCATTGCGCCGCCAATATCACGCAAAATCGTTTCACGCGCTTCCCGGGCAGGCGGCTCATTTGCTCCCGCGCCCCTCAGGGAATGATCCCCGGGATGGATATCGACATCCTCTCGCCACCAAGCGGCGATGGGAAATGTCGTCTCAGCTCCTTTCGTGCGTTCCGACAGCTCGCGCTCGGCAGCCGTGATGGCGGCTTGGACGCGATCCGTCCAGAAGCCGGCATCCCGCGGGAAGTCACCTTCAAGAATGCGCCATTCACGCTCGAAGGCAGCCGTGCTCGGCCGCTGTGTCACGGCCCAGCGCGCAAGTCCCTGAAGCGCAAAGTCCTCGTTTGCATCGAAATCATCACCCAGCGGAAGGCGACGCAGCCCCAGGAGCGCGACCCGCAAGTAGCTGGCGTCGTAACGTCCCGCGTCGCCGCTCTCCGCACAGACTGACAGCCAGAGCGGCATCAGCCGGCGCGGCTCCAGGCCATGATCCGAAGCGACGTCCTGGCTGAGCGCAAGGATGCGGAAATACTCGCGACGCTGGTCAAGACCGCGATCCACGACGAAATTCTCGAAAAAACCGCTCCAAAGAACATAGCGGCGATGGAGGTCCGCAACCGTCTGCTCGGGCAACAACCGCCGAATGATGGTGACAAGCGTTACGAGTTTCGCCAGCTCGATGCGAAACGAACGGCCTTCCTGCTGCAGGAGCGTTGAGCGGAATTCCTCGAGGAGCTCGGCGCAGCCGCAGTCGAAGCCGCGAACGACATCAGAGTCGCGCGGTTCCGAAGCTAGAATTGCGTCCACAGCGTCTTCAGGCTCAGCAGCCGAAAGCCGCCCGAGCGACGCCGTCCCATTTAGGAGAGCCCGAAGTGCGGCCTTCCCGTCATCCCCTAGCTGGGCTTTCCATTTTTCCAAGGCTGAAGGCGTCGACATGCTCAGATCCCGACTTCGCCAAAATCCGTGCGCCCCGTTTCCGTTCGCAGGGTATCAAGGTGGCGACCGCGAGCGGCCTCAATGTTGGGAATATCCGCTCCCGACCATTCGACTAGCCGCTTCACATGCCTCCACGAATAATCGAAGCGAATGTGGAGGATCTCACGCACGCTTGGCTTCTTCGGATTGCGCTCGCGCAGGTCCACCGTGAACCCATGGCTGGTCGAGCGCGGAACGGGAAAGAACGCAGGGTTGTCCTGGCACTCGAGAACGGTCGCCAAGGAGAAACACCGATCAACTCCCGTTGCATGAGCCTGCTTGATGACTTCGTCAGCAGTGTATTCCATGAGCGCAAACCTATACGGCTTACCCGGAACAAACGGATAATGGTGGTATAATCCAAGACGATCAATAATTCTTTGCAGCCAGTCCGCTTCGCTCAGATCGTCCGAAACCTCACTTTTGAACGCGGCGAACGAAGGGCGCTCGCCCGGATAGTTCTGGAACTGATCCGTAAGCGCCGAGAGCCTGTGCTGATCGCCCGTCCGGAGAGCATCAACCAGGCTGCCGAAGTCGAGTCCCCCCCTCAGGTTCCAAATGGCGGTCGATCCGCTCGAGGCGGATGATCTTCTGCACCGGTTCCACAGTAGCAGAAAGTAGTGCCAAATCATTGGTAGCTTCATCGAAAGTCGATGAGTTGTGGCCCCGCGCCAGCCCCTGAACGCTATCAACGAAGTAGCTGTTCACCACCTTACGGACATCTTCTGATAGCGGCTCGTAGGTCTCCACGTCGTCCCGCCGCTGATCAGAGACGTTTTCTTCGATCAGATAATTGCGGCCGACGCAGCTTTCGTCCACTTCGGATGCCCCGGCGAGGGAAACAGCCGAAGCATTCAGTTCGGATCGATTGAACTGCATACCGCTCCTCAAATACAACTCCAACACAAACGGGCGCCGGTGAGCCGACGCCTCTTTCCTCTATCTATTCGACATCCGAGCCAATGAGAAGCCCATGCAGGTCGGCGGCTCTCCAACTGCCCGCCGACGGTGCATCGAAGGGCACGCGCATCGGCGGCCCACCACAAGAACCGCAATTCCCAAACATTCCCAATAGCTTGAGGGTGCGTTTCGGGCGATTCTCCCGCCCATGCGGACCCTCCTCCATCGCCTTTTCGGCTTCGCGCGCGCTCGCGGCTTCGACGCTGCGGGTGGCGGGCGGCGTTGGGAGGGGGCGCGGACGGTCGACGGGTTGAACGCGGCGATCCTGGCGGGCGCGACCTCGGCGGCGCGCCGGGCCGGGCGGTACGCGCGGAACAACCCGTGGGTCGCGGCGGCGGTGGACAGCCTGGTCGGCAATGTCGTCGGCGCCGGGATCAAGCCGCAATCCACCCATCCCGACCGGGCGGTGCGCGAACTGCTGCAGGCACTCTGGCTGCGCTGGACCGACCACGCCGCCCCGGATGGGCTCGCGGATTTCTACGGGCTGCAGGCCATGGCCGTGCGCGCGATGGTCGAAAGCGGCGAGAGCTTCGCCCGGCTGCGCGTGACCGGCGACGCCGCCGCCATCCCCCTCCACCTCGAGCTTCTGGATCGCGAGCAGGTTCCCATGGACCTGCACCGCGAGATCGGCGGCGGGGCGCGGATCCGCGCGGGCATCGAGTTCGATGCCGCCGGTCGCCGGGTCGCCTACCGGGTCTTGTCCTCCCGCCCGGGCGATCCGCTGGGGTCTCTCCGCATGGACCCGCTCCGCGTCCCCGCCGCCGATTGCCTGCACCTGTTCAAGCCGCTCGCTGCGGGCCAGCTGCGCGGCATCACCTGGCTCGCGCCGGTGCTGCTGCGGCTGCACGAGCTCGACCAGTTCGAGGACGCCGCGCTGGTGAAGGCCAAGGTCGCGGCGCTCTTCACCGGCTTCATCACCGACCCGGACGGCACGGCGGGCGGGCTTTCCGGCACCAACACCGGCGGCGCGCTGACCGTGGGCATGGAGCCCGGCAGCCTGATCTCGCTGCCGCCCGGCACCGACATCCGCTTCTCGAACCCGACCGAGCACGACGCCTACGTGCCCTTCGTGAAGAACCACCTGCGCGCCGTCGCGGCGGGGCTGGGCCTGCCCTACGAGCTGGTCTCGGGCGACCTGGAGGGCGTGACCTATTCCTCGATCCGCGCCGGGCTGATCGAGTTCCGCCGCCGGGTGGAGCAGCTGCAGCACAACGTGGTCGTGCACCTGTTCTGTCGCCCGGTCTGGGAACGGTTCGTGCGCCTAGCGGTACTGACCGGCGAGCTGCCAGCGCGGGACTTCGACCGGAATCCGGACGCCTACCTGGGGTGCGAATGGCTGCCGCCGAAGTTCGACTACGTCGATCCGATGAAGGACGTGCAGGCCGAGATCATGGCGATCGGCGCGGGGCTGAAAAGCCGGTCCCAGGCGATCTCTGAGCGCGGCTACGACGCCGAACAGGTGGATGCCGAGATCGCCGCAGACCGCGAGCGCGCGGAGGGGCTGGGGCTGACCTTCGGCCAGACGGCAGGGCCGCAACAGAAGGAGGCCGCCGATGGCTGATACCGCGACAGACACCCTGCCAGGCCAGTCGCCGCAAACCCTTCCAGACGGAAAGGGTATCCTTACCCGCCGCGCAACCCTGGCGCCTGCGACCGCCGATCCGGAGGCACGCACCGTCGAGGTGGTCTGGTCTACTGGCGCGCCGGTGCGCCGCCGTGACATGGCGGGCCAGTACATCGAGCGGCTAAGCCTCGCGCCCGAGGCCGTGGACCTGTCGCGCCTCGAAGGCGCCAGCGTTCTGGACGCGCACCGGCAGACCGCGGTGCGCGACGTCCTTGGCTCGGTCCGTAGCGCCGCCGTCGATGGCAAGCGTGGCACCGCGCTCATCCAGTTCTCGGCAAGGCCCGAGGTGGAGCCGGTCTGGCAGGACGTGCTGGCGGTCATCCTGCGGCATGTCTCGGTCGGCTACTCGGTCGAGGAGTGGGCCGAGGCCACCGAGAATGGCGCGCGCGTGCTGACCGCCGTGCGCTGGACGCCCCACGAGATTTCCCTGGTGCCGACGCCCGCCGACCCTGGCGCCCATATTCGCATGGAGACAGAGATGACCGAGACAACCACCCGCGAAGCCGCCGACACGGCGCCCACCACCGAGACCCGCGCCGAGGAGAACGCCGAGATCCGCTCCATCGCCCGCATCGCCGGGCTGGACCAGTCCTGGATCGACGGCCAGATCGACGGAGGTGCCGATCCCGATACCGCCCGTCGTGCGGCCTTCGAGGCGCTGGCGAAGCGATCCGCGCCGTCGATCCGCACCGAACAGGTTCGCGTCGAGATGGGTGACAGCCAGGACGATCCCGCGCTCCGCGCTCGGCAGATGGGCGAAGCCCTCTACGCCCGGATCAACCCGCGCCACGAGCTCTCCGAGCCCGCGCGGCGCTACGCCTATTCGACCCCGGTCGACATGGCGAAGGAACTCCTTACGCTCCGCGGCGAGTCCACCATGGCGCTGTCGCCCGCGAGCCTCGTCACCCGCGCGCTGCACACCACCTCGGACTTCCCGATCATCCTCGGCGACACGGTGGGCCGGGTGCTGCGGGACGCCTACCAGGCCGCGCCCTCGGGCATCCGCCGGCTCGGCCGCCAGACCACGGCGCGGGACTTCCGCGCGGTCAACAAGATCATGCTGGGCGAGGCGCCGCTCCTGGAGAAGCTGAACGAGCACGGCGAGATCAAGGCCGGGACGATGGCCGAGGCGCGCGAGGCCTACAAGGTCGAGACCTGGGCGCGGAAGATCGGCATCACCCGGCAGGTTCTGGTCAATGACGACCTCGGCGCCTTCGCGGACCTCGGCGCCTTCGCGGACCTCGCCCGCCGCATGGGCCAGGCCGCCGCCGAGACCGAGGCGCGCATCCTCGTGACCCTCCTCGAGGCCGGCAGCGGCAACGGCCCGACGCTGGCGGACGGCAAGACGCTGTTCCACGCCGACCACGGCACCGGCGCGGTGATCTCCGACGCCACGCTCTCGACCGCCCGGCTGGCACTGCGGACGCAGAAGGGCATCGAGGACCGCACCATCCGGGTCACACCCCGCAACCTGCTGGTCCCGCCCGCGCTGGAGACCACGGCCGAGAAGTGGCTGGCCAGCATCGCGCCCGCAACGGCCGCGGATGTGAACCCGTTCTCGGGCTCGCTCTCGCTGGTGGTCGAGCCGCGCCTCTCCAGCGCCACGCGCTGGTATGTGACGGCCGATCCAGGCGAGATCGACGGGCTGGAGTTCGCCTATCTCTCGGGCGCCGAAGGTCCGCAGGTCGAGAGCCGCTCGGGTTGGGACGTGGACGGTATCGAGATCAGAGTGATCCTCGATTTCGGGGCGGGCTTCATCGACCATCGTGGCTGGTTCATGAACGCGGGCGCGTGAGCATGGCCGACCTCGCCCAGCTCACCGCCTGGCGGGACGCCCTGATGGCCGCGCGCTACCGGGGCGTCCGCACTGTCGAATACGACGGCAAGCGCGTCACCTACGCGAGCGACGGCGAGATGGCCGCAGCGCTCGCCGACCTCAACCGGCAGATCGCAGGAGCGACCGAGCGCATCTCGGTCGTCCGCATCCAATCCTCGGAAGGGCTCTGAGATGAAGAACTACCTCCAGAACGGCCACATCGTCCGCGTCACCACGCCCGCGGGCGGCATCGCCTCGGGCGAAGCTTTGATCGTCGGCAACATCTTCGGCATCGCCGCCTATTCCTCGGCCGAGGGCGACCCGGTCGAGCTCTCCACCACCGGCATGTTCCAGCTGCCGAAAGCCAGCGCCGCGGTTCTCGCCGTCGGCGCGCGCGTGGCGTGGGACAACACGGCGAAGGAAGTCACCACCCCGGCCGCGGGGCGCTTCCCTATCGGCGTGGCGATGGAGGCGGCCGGGAACGGCGTCACCAGCGTCGCGGTGCGGCTGGATGGTGTGGCGACGGCAGCAGCGTGAGGATCGCTCAATCGCCGAGTTTGGTAATTCCGAGTGTGCGCTCGATCTGTTTCCGAAGATTCTTGAGGCCCCTGTTCTCGCTCGGGGTCTTGGGAAGCGTGATGGATTCTAGGCCGTCAAAGCCCTTGTTTGATTCAAGCCGGATGTGCTTGTTATCGGACTTCTCGGAATAGCCATGTCGAGCGAGGAGCGAAGTCAGTTCGCTGGCAACCCGCTTGGGATCTTTGGTTGCTCGCTCAAGATCCTGCGAGAGTTCGGCGAGCGCGGGCGACGCTGGTAGGCGTTCGACAACACGCTGAAGAATGGCTTTAGACCTGGCATCGAGCCCGATCTGGTCTGCGGCAGACAAGGTCGTTTTCGCGGCAAATCGGAGTCTGTCAGATATCTCGCCGGAGTAAACCTCCGGACCGACTCTTTGAACGAGATTGTTGGTGGAGAACTCGGCCTCATCCGTGCCGAGGCTCGCAGCAGGACTTGCGCTTAGCTGCTGCTCAAGTTCGCGGATTCTATCCTGCAGGTTGTCGACCTGCTCCTGATGCAGCTGGTTCCACTCTGCCTCGGTCAGACTATCCTTCTCACGTTCGCGCTGAACGCGCAGGGCCTGTTCCTGCAGCTCGGTCCAGTCCCAACCGAAGGCCGGCATCTGACTTCGCAAGGTCGACGCCGCTGCCACAATCGCGACAGCCAGTTCTCTACCGTCTTGGATCTGCCATCCGAGATAGTATCGCCTGACGATACCTTGTCCGGGAGCTGCCAAACCAACCGTTCCCCCATACGCGTTGCGGCCCTCCGTCTCGTCGCGAAGATGGAACGAGAACGCTCGATCTGGTTCGACAACGACATGCGCAATCCCGCCGAGGTCATAGGCAAGTTTCTCAATTTCCCGCTGGCTGAGCAGCCAGGAAGATACCCCAGTCGCAGACACATAGACGGTTGGAAGCCATTTTGCCGCTTCGCCCAGGGTCACGGATTTCGCTGATGCGAGGCCCGCATCGTTGTTCTCGATCCAAGCAGGTTGATCAGTGACGTTGAACTGCTGGTCCCTGCCTCCCCAACCGTTCTTCAAGAGCGCTTTGATCAGGTACGGCTTCCTCGGAGTCTCCAATCGTGCGCCCGGCGTAGCAGCGATGCACTGAGTGCGAAGGCGAACCAGATCCTGCCCACCTTCTGCGGCACCACGTTTCAGGATGCACTCCTTTCGCCACACACGCCCGAGATCATCAGGAAGATCATGTCGAATACCGATGGCAGTCCAGCCATCGCCGGTCCGCAACTCCCGCATGCGGAGTTCTTCGCCGGTATTCGAGCGGACGTGAACATTGGCTCCGTCAAGCTCAGCCTCAGACTTACTCGAAAGAACGGTCTGATGCTGCATGCCGCGGATTCAAGCGACCACTTCCGCGACGAAGGCAGCCCGGTTGTCGCTGGGGATTACAGGGAACTCGGTTGAGAATGGAAGCATATGGGAAGGATCGTGAATCTGAGGCCGGCGGTCAATCCAGAAGGGCGGTGACCGGCCAAGTTGGTACTCGCTGGCAGCCGCGAACGCCTCGCGAACATGGCCCCTGTTCCGTGTCGCATTGGTGTTGCACGGAGGAATCGGGACTAGTCGTAAGCCTTTGGAATCTTTGGGGAGCGTTCAGGACGGGCTTGCGACACGACGCGACACGCAAAAGCCGCCCAGAGGGCGGCCTAAGCGTTTGATACCGTTGGGTAAATTTGGTTGCGGGAGTAGGATTTGAACCTACGACCTTCAGGTTATGAGCCTGACGAGCTACCGGACTGCTCCATCCCGCGCCAATTATGTGCTGTGTCATCGAAAAAGAGAGATACACATCAGAGGTTTTACTAGGTTTGGCGGTGACCTACTCTCCCACGTCTTAAGACGCAGTACCATTGGCGCGGCGGCACTTAACTGCCGAGTTCGGGATGGGATCGGGTGTTTTGCTCGCGCTATGACCACCAAACCATGAAAAACCTCTGATTGTCCAAGTCAGTACACTTCGATTGTGTATGCTTTCGATCAGGAAGAAGTCTTGCTTCTTCTGGATCAAATCAAGCCTATCGAGCAATTAGTACCGGTCAACTGAACACATTGCTGTGCTTACATCTCCGGCCTATCGACGAGATGGTCTATCTCGGCTCTCAGGGATACCTTGTTTTGAGGGGGGCTTCCCGCTTAGATGCCTTCAGCGGTTATCCTGTCCGTTCATAGCTACCCAGCACTGCCGTTGGCACGACAACTGGTCCACCAGTGGAACGTTCAACCCGGTCCTCTCGTACTAGGGTCAACTCCTCTCAAGTATCCTACACCCACGGAAGATAGGGACCGAACTGTCTCACGACGTTCTAAACCCAGCTCACGTACCTCTTTAAACGGCGAACAGCCGTACCCTTGGGACCTGCTCCAGCCCCAGGATGAGATGAGCCGACATCGAGGTGCCAAACACTGCCGTCGATATGGACTCTTGGGCAGTATCAGCCTGTTATCCCCGGCGTACCTTTTATCCGTTGAGCGATGGCCCTCCCACTTGGGACCACCGGATCACTATGGCCGTCTTTCGACTCTGCTCGACTTGTCAGTCTTGCAGTCAGGCTGGCTTCTGCCATTGCACTCAACGAGCGATTTCCGACCGCTCTGAGCCAACCTTCGCGCGCCTCCGTTACGCTTTAGGAGGCGACCGCCCCAGTCAAACTACCCACCACACAGGGTCCCGGATCCGGATAACGGACCGCGGTTAGACATCAAGCAAAGCAAGGGTGGTATCTCAAGGGAGGCTCCACAGAAACTGGCGTTCCTGCTTCAAAGCCCACCACCTATCCTGCACATGCTTGGCCTGATGCCAGTGTGAAGTTGTAGTAAAGGTGCACGGGGTCTTTCCGTCTAACCGCGGGAAACCTGCATCTTGACAGGTAATTCAATTTCGCTGAGTCGATGTTGGAGACAGCGGGGAAGTCGTTACGCCATTCGTGCAGGTCGGAACTTACCCGACAAGGAATTTCGCTACCTTAGGACCGTTATAGTTACGGCCGCCGTTTACCTGGGCTTCAATTCAGAGCTTGCACCCCTCCTTTTAACCTTCAGGCACCGGGCAGGCGTCAGACCCTATACGTCGTCTTGCGACTTCGCAGAGCCCTGTGTTTTTAATAAACAGTCGCCACCCCCTGGTTTGTGCCCCCAGCTCCAAGTTGCCTTGGAACCGGGCCTCCTTCTCGCGAACTTACGGAGGTATTTTGCCGAGTTCCTTCAACATCGTTCTCTCAAGCGCCTTGGTATTCTCTACCAGTCCACCTGTGTCGGTTTAGGGTACGATCTAGCGATGGAGCTATTTCCAGGAACCTCTAAGCTGCCCATTCAATCCGATAAGGATGAACAACCCTCGAGATCCGTCACTTCCATCTGGCCCAGGAATATTAACCTGGTTCCCATCGACTACGCCTTTCGGCCTCGCCTTAGGGGTCGGCTTACCCTGCTCAGATTAGCTTTAAGCAGGAACCCTTGGACTTTCGGCGACAGTGTCTCTCACACTGTTTGTCGCTACTCATGTCATCATTCTCGCTAGTGATCTCTCCACCGGATCGCTCACGCGCCGGCTTCACAGAAAACCCCGCGTGTCCAATATCCCCGAAGGGAGTAAGGACACATGGAGTTATGTCACACTACGCTCTGCTACCATGCCTTACGGCATCCTAAGCTTCGGCTCGTGGCTTGAGCCCCGTTACATCTTCGCCGCAGGACAACTTATTTAGACCAGTGAGCTGTTACGCTATCTTTAAAGGATGGCTGCTTCTAAGCCAACCTCCTGGTTGTTTTGGTCGTCCCACCTGCTTTCCCACTTAGCCACGAATTGGGGGCCTTAGCTGTAGGTCAGGGTTGTTTCCCTCTTCACGACGGACGTTAGCATTCGCCGTGTGTCTGCCATCTAGTACTCCTCGGTATTCGGAGTTTGGTTAGGATCAGTAAGTCTGTGGGACCCCATTACCCATCCAGTGCTCTACCCCCGAGGGTATTCGGATGACGCTCTACCTAAATAGATTTCGCAGAGAACCAGCTATCTCCGAGTTTGATTGGCCTTTCACCCCTAGGCACAGCTCATCCCGATCCTTTTCAACGGATGTGGGTTCGGACCTCCAGTAAGTGTTACCTTACCTTCATCCTGGCCATGCCTAGATCACTCGGTTTCGGGTCTGATCCCACGAACTCGACGCCCTATTAAGACTCGCTTTCGCTACGCCTACACCTAACGGCTTAAGCTTGCTCGTGAGACCAAGTCGATGACCCATTATACAAAAGGTACGCTGTCAGGCCGCAAGGACCCTCCAACTGATTGTAGGCGTTCGGTTTCAGGTACTGTTTCACTCCCCTCGTCGGGGTGCTTTTCACCTTTCCCTCACGGTACTGGTTCGCTATCGGTCAGTAAGGAGTACTTAGCCTTCGAAGGTGGTCCTCCGATCTTCAGACAGGATTTCACGTGTCCCGCCCTACTTAATACGTCCAATCATGCTTCCTGTACGGGGCTGTCACCCGCTACGGCTGAGTTTTCCAACTCATTCCAGTCACACTCATGGCTCGGCTGGTCCCCGTTCGCTCGCCGCTACTAGGGGAGTATCAATTGATTTCCTTTCCTCCGGGTACTTAGATGTTTCAGTTCCCCGGGTTCGCTCTTTTAACCCTATGTATTCAGGTTAGAAGTACCTGTTTTACCGCATTATTGATCCCGCCGAAGCGGTAACAATAACACAGTATCAGGTGGGTTGCCCCATTCGGAGATCTGTGGATCAAAGCCTATTCTCGGCTCCCCACAGCTTATCGCAGAGTATCACGTCCTTCATCGCCTCTTACTGCCAAGGCATTCACCAAACGCCCTTTTCGCGCTTGATTTGATCCAGAAAAAGAAAGACTTGCGTCTTCCGCGGCCGCCCAGCTGGTAACTAAAGGCGACCCTTATTCCGGTATCAAAAGCATACTTTCCCGCCTGGACCCGTGCGGATCCAGACATGCGTGATCTTGCGATCACGCCGGTTAGTGTACTTGACTTGGACAACACGTTCTTTTCAGCCTGCATACTTAAGGAAAAGCGAGGAAGCACTCGTCCAGAAGCTCGCGTCAGCCCGAGGGCTTCGGCACAAGACTGAGGTTAATCCCACACTCGGGACAACCAAACAGTGTTGTTATGTATCTCTCTTTACGATGTCAAAGTTGCGACCAGAGGTCGCCTCATCCGATTGGATGAGCAAGAACTGTAGTCAGTGCTTGCTGATCTAATCGGGAAATGGTGGAGCCTAGGAGGATCGAACTCCTGACCTCCTGAATGCAAATCAGGCGCTCTCCCAGCTGAGCTAAGGCCCCAATGTATCCCGCAAGGGATATGGTGGGTCGAGGAGGACTTGAACCTCCGACCTCACGCTTATCAGGCGTGCGCTCTAACCACCTGAGCTACCGACCCAGTTGATTTTGCTGTGCAAAATCCACGTTGCCCGACCGTAGATCCGGATACCGGATCCGCCGAGAGGGCCAAACGAGCCTGGGCCCGTATGTTGTTTTCTGAAGAGATATGAGGACGGCTCGGTCCGATGTTGACCGGCTTTGATTGCCGATCTTGCTAAGTGTTCCACGATCAAGAGCAAGCTCTGTGATGCCAGAAACATCCTTAGAAAGGAGGTGATCCAGCCGCAGGTTCCCCTACGGCTACCTTGTTACGACTTCACCCCAGTCGCTGATCCTACCGTGGCCGCCTGCCTCCCGAAGGTTAGCGCAGCGTCGTCGGGTAGAACCAACTCCCATGGTGTGACGGGCGGTGTGTACAAGGCCCGGGAACGTATTCACCGCAGCATGCTGTTCTGCGATTACTAGCGATTCCGACTTCATGGGGTCGAGTTGCAGACCCCAATCCGAACTGAGACAGTTTTTTGGGATTAACCCATTGTCACTGCCATTGTAGCACGTGTGTAGCCCAACCCGTAAGGGCCATGAGGACTTGACGTCATCCACACCTTCCTCCCGCTTATCACGGGCAGTTTCTTTAGAGTGCCCAGCCGAACTGCTGGCAACTAAAGATGTGGGTTGCGCTCGTTGCCGGACTTAACCGAACATCTCACGACACGAGCTGACGACAGCCATGCAGCACCTGTCACTGCGCCACCGAAGTGGACACTCCATCTCTGGAGTTTGCACAGGATGTCAAGGGTTGGTAAGGTTCTGCGCGTTGCTTCGAATTAAACCACATGCTCCACCGCTTGTGCGGGCCCCCGTCAATTCCTTTGAGTTTTAATCTTGCGACCGTACTCCCCAGGCGGAATGCTTAATCCGTTAGGTGTGTCACCGACAAGCATGCTTGCCGACGACTGGCATTCATCGTTTACGGTGTGGACTACCAGGGTATCTAATCCTGTTTGCTCCCCACACTTTCGCACCTCAGCGTCAGTATCGAGCCAGTGAGCCGCCTTCGCCACTGGTGTTCCTCCGAATATCTACGAATTTCACCTCTACACTCGGAATTCCACTCACCTCTCTCGAACTCAAGACCAGGAGTTTTGGAGGCAGTTCCAGGGTTGAGCCCTGGGATTTCACCCCCAACTTTCTGATCCGCCTACGTGCGCTTTACGCCCAGTAATTCCGAACAACGCTAACCCCCTCCGTATTACCGCGGCTGCTGGCACGGAGTTAGCCGGGGTTTCTTTACCAGGTACTGTCATTATCATCCCTGGCGAAAGAGCTTTACGACCCTAAGGCCTTCATCACTCACGCGGCATGGCTAGATCAGGCTTTCGCCCATTGTCTAAGATTCCCCACTGCTGCCTCCCGTAGGAGTCTGGGCCGTGTCTCAGTCCCAGTGTTGCTGATCGTCCTCTAAAACCAGCTATAGATCGTAGACTTGGTAGGCCATTACCCCACCAACTA
Organism: Sulfitobacter sp. LCG007; assembly: GCF_040801785.1. Lineage (NCBI taxonomy): Bacteria > Pseudomonadati > Pseudomonadota > Alphaproteobacteria > Rhodobacterales > Roseobacteraceae > Roseobacteraceae bacterium LCG007. The sequence goes on from NZ_CP161805.1 coordinate 3,757,262, forward strand.
TCTAATCTAACGCGGGCCGATCCTTCTCCGATAAATCTTTCCCCCGAAGGGCGTATACGGTATTACTCTCAGTTTCCCGAGGCTATTCCGTAGAGAAGGGTACGTTCCCACGCGTTACTAACCCGTCCGCCGCTCACCCGAAGGTGCGCTCGACTTGCATGTGTTAGGCCTGCCGCCAGCGTTCGTTCTGAGCCAGGATCAAACTCTCAAGTTGAAAGGCCGTTTCCGACCTATCCTTGACGTTCGAACCTCTGCACATCGTTTCATAATGTACCGGCTAGGATACACTACGAAACAGTCTCTGTTTGTTGTGCTTCGGGTTTCATCAGAAACCGAAAGCCGTCCAAACAGTGAAGCTGACACTGGATCATCGGGTTGCCCCTACCAGCGCGATATACAGACGTTGATCCATCGAATGAACCAAACCGCCCACATATCTCTTCAGTTATCTATCATTTCAAAGAGCGTAGAGGACAAAAGTGACAGTGTGCGCCCTAACTTTTTCGGCGCGCCCCGCCTCGATTACCTCTGGTTTTAGTCTTGCGTCTCGTTTCGGTCCGTTCCGTTTCCGGTGTGTCCCGCCCGTCTGGCGCCCCGTCCGTGCGCCTCAGCGCCGCCGGTGAGGGGGGTTCTACGGTTAGTGGGGGGGACCCGCAACCCCTTTTTTTGATTAACGTCATTTTTTTTACATCTTCTAGAATTTGCTCTTTAAATCAGTGCGTTAGCTCAGAAAAATTTTGCAGGGGCGGCGGCTGGCCTTGGAAAATGGCGCCGTCCCCCAGCCTCGTCGGGTGCAGCAGAACCCTAGATATTGGGTTATCCACAAACCTATCCCCAAAAGAGCCGGAATCGGGCGCTGCCAGCGTCAGGAATCGCCGCGACTCGGGCGGGTGAATCGGGTTTCGGCGGAATCACCGCACCCAACGGGTGCCAGATAGACGTTCATGGCGGGAATCGGGGAATCGCGGAACCCGGGACAGGTCCGAGCCGGATCAGGCGGCATGCCTGCGGCGAACGAAAGGGAGACGCAGGGCCAGCAGACCCAGGATCACGGCCATGTAGATCAACGGTTCGATCCTGAACCCCTTCGCGAGTAGTATATAGTGCAGACCGCCGAGCAGGACCGCGACGTAGGTCAGGCGGTGCAGCTTCTGCCAGCCGGCTGCGCCCAGCTTGCGGATCGATGCGCCATTCGATGTGGCGGCGAGGGGAACCAGACAGGCGAATCCCGCCATGCCGATGGTGATGTAGGGACGCTTGAGGATATCGGCCCACATCTGCGACCAGAGAAGGCTCATATCGAGGCCGACCCAGACCAGCAGATGAAGGCATACATACGCGAAGGCGGTCAGACCTATCGCCCTACTAAAGCGGATCAGGTTGATGCCTGCATGACGGCGAAGCGGTGTGACGCAGAGACCCGCGATCAGCAGGCGAAGCGCCATTTCTCCCAGTTCCTGTTCCAGCGCCTTGATCGGCTCGCGCCCGAGCCCCCCGTTCTGTGCCAGCCAGAGCCACCAGGGGACCGGAATCAGCAACACTATATACAAGGGCCATATCGGCAGCTTGCGCGCAGCGCGGTTGATCGCTTCGGTAACGGTTGCCATCGCGGGTTTAGAGTTCGGCCAGGAACGGCGCGTATCGGACCGCCCGCCGCATCAGAAGTTCTTCTTCAGGTCCATCATGTCGTAAAGGCCCGCCACTTCCTCGGCGTAGCCATTGAACATCTGGGTTTCGACGCGGCCCGCGAACAGCCCTCCCCCCACGACCCGCTCCGTGGCCTGGCTCCAGCGCGGATGATCCACCGTCGGATTTACGTTGCTGTAGAATCCGTACTCGCGCGGCGCCGCGCGGTTCCAGCTTGTGGGCGGCTGGCTGTCCGTCAGGGTAATCCTGACAATCGACTTGATCGACTTGAAGCCGTACTTCCATGGCACCACCAGCCGAAGCGGCGCGCCGTTCTGGTTGGGGATGTCCTTGCCGTAGATTCCCGTGGCCATGATCGTCAGCGGATGCATGGCCTCGTCCAGCCGCAGGCCCTCGACATAGGGCCATTCGAGCACCGGATAGCGCAGGCCCGGCATCTCTTCCGGTCTGGCAAGGGTTTCAAAGGCGACGAAGCGCGCCCCTGACTGGACGCCGGCAAGGTCGAGAAGGTCTGCCAGCTCGAATCCGTTCCACGGCACGACCATTGACCAGGCCTCGACGCAGCGCAGACGATAAATCCGGTCCTCCACAGTCATCTTCGCCATGATGTCCTCGAAGGCGTAGTCGCCGGGCCGGTCCACCATGCCCCCGATGCTCACGGTCCACGGCTTGGTCGTCATCTCGCCAGCGTATCTTTCCGGATCGCCCTTGGCCGTGCCGAATTCGTAGAAGTTGTTGTACTGGGTGATGTCTTCCCAGGGGTTCGGCTCGAGACCCTCAGGCATCGCCCGCGCACCGGATCCGATCCCGGCGAGCCCGGCACCCGCCAACGCTCCCGCCATCATCGTACGGCGGTTCACATAGATATCCTCGGGCGTGACATCGCGGTCGCGCAATCTGTTCTTCCAGCGATTTGCCATCGGATCCGTCCTCCTTGATCTTTCCACAGACTTAGGCGCGCGGGCGGTTCGGGCAAAATGGTTTCGTCTCACGTTTGCGGCAGCGGATTGAAACGATCACGCGCGCTCACGATCGTTCACAACCGCAGATTGCCGGATCCGACAGTGAACCGACGTTGAGGATGGTCCGTATCCCGGTAGATGCAACGTGAGCATCCTGACAGAAGCAAAGGACACCAAGATGCTGAAACGCACTTTCATGGCCATCGCCGCAGCTGCCACCCTCACAGGGGGAAGCCTCTACGCTCAGGAAAAGGATATCGTGGACACGGCCGCAGGATCGGGCGATTTCTCGACCCTCGTGGCCGCGGTCGAAGCCGCCGGGCTTGTCGATACCCTCAAGGGTGACGGCCCCTTCACCATCTTCGCCCCAACCGACGCCGCCTTCGCGGCACTCCCGGAAGGGACTGTCGAGTCGCTGCTGCAGCCCGAGAACAGGGATCAGCTCATCGCGATCCTCACCTATCACGTCGTGCCGGGCAAGGTGATGTCCTCCGACCTCAGCGACGGCATGGCAGCCAAGACCGTGCAGGGCAGCGACCTGACCGTGCATCTCGGCGATGGCGTGAAGATCAACGAAGCAACGGTGACGCAGCCGGACATCCAGACGTCCAACGGCGTCATCCACGTCGTGGACACCGTGATCCTGCCCGAAAGCTGATCCGCGCCGCAACCCCGTGAAAGGCTCCCGCCCGATATGCAGGGCGGTGCCGCACCAGGCAAAAAGGAAAAACCCCGCCGGATCGCTCCGGCGGGGTCTCTTGTGTCGATGGCCCGGGTATCAGTGTATAACGGCGTCGTCGGGCTTGGGCCGGTTCGTGGCCGCGACCCGGTCACCGATGATCAGCCCGTCGCTGCCCGCATGCACCGCGATCGTGTCGCCGTCCGAGACATCGCCGGAGAGGATCATCTCGGCCAGAGGGTCCTGCAGCGAGCGCTGTATCACGCGCTTCAGCGGCCGCGCTCCGAATACCGGGTCATACCCTTCGTCGGCCAGCCACTTGCGCGCGCTGTCATCGAGCGTCAGCGTGATCTTACGTTGGGCCAGCCGCTTGAAAAGCCGCCCGAGCTGGATCGTCACGATTCCGTCCATGTCGCCGCGCGACAGCCGGTCGAAGATGATCGTCTCATCGAGGCGGTTCAGGAACTCCGGCCGGAAATGCGCCCTCACCGCGTCCATGACGTGCCGCTTGGCCTCGCCCGCGTCGGCCCCGTCGGGCAACTGGCTGAGAGCCTGCGCCCCGAGGTTTGAGGTCAGCACGATCAGCGTCTGCTTGAAGTCGACCGTCCGGCCCTGGCCATCGGTCAGCACACCGTCATCGAGCACCTGCAGAAGCACGTTGAACACGTCGGGGTGCGCCTTCTCGACCTCGTCGAACAGGACCACCTGATAGGGACGACGCCGGACGGCCTCTGTCAGCACCCCGCCCTCGTCATAACCGACATAGCCCGGAGGCGCACCGATCAGCCGGGCCACCGCGTGCTTCTCCATGAACTCGGACATGTCGATGCGCACCATCGCGTTGTCGTCGTCGAAGAGAAACTCGGCCACGGCCTTGGTCAATTCGGTCTTGCCGACGCCGGTCGGCCCAAGGAAGAGGAATGATCCGAGCGGCCGGTTCTCGTCGTTCAGCCCCGCGCGCGCCCGCCGCACCGCGTTCGATATGGCCCGAACGGCGGCGTCCTGGCCGATGACCCGGCCGTGCAGCTTCTGCTCCATCTGCAAGAGCTTGTCGCGCTCGCCCTCGAGCATCTTGCCGGCCGGAATCCCGGTCCAGCGCTCCACGACGCTTGCGATCTGCTCCGGGCGCACGGCCTCTTCGACCATGACGTCGGCATCTTCCCCGTCCTCGGAGGCCTCCAGCTGCTTTTCGAGCTGCGGTATCACTCCGTAGGACAGCTCTCCCGCCTTCGCGAGGTTGCCCTCGCGCTTGGCGATCTCGAGCTCGGCCCGGGCATGATCGAGTTTTTCCTTCAACTCGCGCGCACCCGCGAGCCGGTCACGCTCGGACTGCCATTGCGCTGTCAGCACGTTGCTGCGTTCCTGTAGTTCCGACAGGTCCTTTTCGAGCGTTTCGAGCCGGTCCTTGCTGGCGCGGTCGTCCTCGAGACGCAGGGCCTCTGCCTCGATCTGCATCTGCAGGATCTGGCGGTCCAGCGCGTCGAGCTCTTCGGGCTTGCTGTCCACTTCCATCCGAAGGCGCGACGCCGCCTCGTCGACGAGGTCGATCGCCTTGTCCGGCAGGAAACGGTCGGTGATGTAGCGATGGCTCAGCGTAGCCGCCGCGACAAGCGCCGAATCCGATATGCGCACCCCGTGGTGCAGCTCGTACTTCTCCTTGATGCCGCGCAGGATCGAGACCGTATCCTCAACCGTGGGCTCCTGGACGAAGACCGGCTGGAAACGACGGGCCAGTGCCGCGTCCTTCTCGACATACTTGCGGTATTCATCGAGGGTCGTCGCGCCGATGCAATGAAGTTCACCCCGCGCCAGCGCCGGCTTGATGAGGTTGGCAGCATCCATGGCGCCATCGGCCTTTCCCGCACCCACGAGCGTATGCATCTCGTCGATGAAAAGGATGACCTCGCCGGCAGCGCCGGTGACCTCGTTAAGAACCGCCTTGAGACGCTCCTCGAACTCGCCGCGATACTTCGCTCCCGCGATGAGCGAGCCCATGTCGAGCGCCAGCAGCTTCTTGTTGCGGAGCGACTCGGGCACGTCGCCGTTCACGATCCGCAGGGCGAGCCCTTCCGCGATCGCGGTCTTGCCGACCCCCGGTTCGCCGATGAGTACAGGATTGTTCTTCGTGCGCCGCGAAAGCACCTGCATCGAGCGGCGGATTTCCTCGTCGCGCCCGATGATGGGATCGATCTTGCCCTCGCGCGCCGCGGCAGTCAGGTCGCGCGCATATTTCTTCAGTGCGTCATAGCCCTCTTCCGCGTTCGCGGTATCTGCGGTGCGCCCCTTGCGGATCTCGTTGATCGCAGCGTTCAACCCCTGCGCATTCACCTTCCCTGCCTCCAGTGCATCCTTCGCACCGGACTTCACCATGCACAGCGCCATGAGGATCCGCTCGACCGGCACAAAGCTGTCACCGGCCTTGCCGGCCAGCGTCTCGGCCTCGGCCAGAACCTTCTGGGTAGTGTTGTCGAGATAGACCTTCGCCGCGTCACCGGTCACTTTCGGGATCTTCGACAGCGACAGTACAAGTGACTGGACCACCTGCGCCGGCTTTCCGCCCGACGCCGAGATCAGGTTGCTTGCCAGCCCCTGTTCATCGTCCATGAGCGCCTTGAGAAGATGTTCGGGCGCGAGCCTCTGGTGGCTCTCCCTTATCGCGATTGTTTGCGCCGCCTGAATGAAGCCGCGCGAGCGTTCCGTGAACTTGTTCAAGTCCATGGCAGTCTCCTTTCGAAAAAAGCGCCCCTTTCGCTGCGCCCGACGTGCCGGCACGTCAGCTTTGGGACCTCACGGAGGATTTGGGTAGCGCAACGTTTGGGTTCAACCCCGGGCTGCGCATCTCGCTGCATTTTCGGGCATCCGACAGGAGTTTACGAGGATTTTGCAGGCGCAGCAGATTATTGCGCGTTCGCGCGCCAATGATGGACAGGCTCAAAGTATTGTTTCGGATTGGATTTTCCGGCTTCCGGCAGTGCCACCGCGGTTTTGGGTCAAATCACAATGCAATTGCAGCAAGAATCGGGTCGTCATAGTCCTGTATCACAGGCGGGCTACACGTCCGGCGTGTACGCGAGGCGGGAACAACCGCGTTGCATGTTAAAGGTTTGGGTATGGTCCGCCTTATGTAGGGTAACGATCCGGCAGGTTGTGCCTTTGCCGATCACCGAGTTGGTGCTCTGGCCCAGGCGCAGACGACGAACGTGAGTCTGCGCGAACGTTGGATAACGAGTCACTCGACGCGCTTACCCGATTGCCAGCGTGTCTTTGCGAAAGATTTGGTGCGACAGTTCTTTCTCGTGCGTGCCAGGACGGTGCCGGGCAGGCGTTTTTCAGGGTCGCTTCCCCGGCGGTGACATGAACCGGATTGTCCCTCCTCAGATGTCCGGTCGCGTAAATCTGCCGTCGTGGCGCGTTAGCGTGAACTCGGAAGGGGCCCGCAAGCCGGGCCCCTTTTTTGCCCGCCGTGCCGGGCTTGTCATGATGGACTTGAGGACATCGACTGACTATAGATAGCCGACCGCCGAGAAGAAGGATATTGAGATGGCCGATGACCGCCTGATCGTTGCGCTCGACCTGCCGGACGCGCTTTCCGCACAGCAGCTCGCAGACAGCCTCGGCGACAGCGTCGGCTTCTACAAGATCGGCCTCGGGATGCTCACTGGCGGCGGACTCGCCCTTGCCAACGAGCTCAAGCACGAAATGGGAAAGCGCGTCTTTCTCGACATGAAGCTTTTCGACATCTCGGCAACCATCGAAGCGGCCGTGCGCGGGCTGGCGCAGTTCGATCTCGATTTCCTGACCGTGCACGGCGATCCGCATGTGATCGCTGCCGCCAAGCTGGGCGCCGGCGGGTCCGACCTGAAGATCCTCGGCGTGACCGTGCTGACATCCCTGGACCGCGGCGATCTCGACGACTGCATGATCCGTGTCGGCGACCTGTCGGAGATCGTGGTCGAACGCGCAGCGAGGGCGCTCGATGCCGGTGCTGACGGCGTTATCTGCTCACCTCGGGAAGCGGCGCGCATCCGCGCCCTTCCCGAAGCCGCCGGCCGCCTCATCGTCACACCCGGCGTGCGGCCGGGCGGCAGCGCCCCGGGCGACCAGAAACGCATTGCGACGCCGGCGGATGCCATCGCGGATGGCGCGGATCATATCGTGGTCGGCCGCCCGGTCTGGAATGCGCCCGATCCCAAGGCCGCCGCCGATGCGATACTGACCGAACTGCGCGGGACTCCCGAGCCGGTCGCGAGCGCCTGACCCCCAAACCTGCGATTTCCGGCCAGCCCCCCGGAATATCGGCCATACTCGACACGCTGCCTCGGACAGCGCTTGTACCCCGTGAATCTGTGACTGACCGACCACATGTGGCCGCGGGACGCCCGGCGACCGGCTTTGCCGCTAGGTTAATTCCCCTTCAGGTGGTAGTTTGAGGACAGGTGATACTCCCCAACGAACCCGTCCTGATGAGGTTCGTTACCTCCCCCCGCTGACGAAGGCGGGGGGTTTTTCATGACTGCCCGGACTGGAGGAACTGCAGCAGCCGCGACTGCAGATGCGGAATCGCGCGGGGATGGTCGATGAACGTCTGATCCCTCATGAGCTGCCATCCCTGTCCCTCGTTGCCGAAGCGGATCTGTTTCACCGCAATTTCCGGCAACCGGCCCACGAAGAACCAGTGCCTCCGGTCACGCTCGAGATAGGCCCTGCCCCAGGCCAGAGCGTCGACAGGTATCTTCAGCCCCAGTTCCTCTTCCGTCTCCCGCAGGACGCATTCGACGGGGGTCTCGTCGCCCTCCCTGCCCCCGCCGGGCAGGTCCCAATGCCCGGGAAACGGGATAGTCTCGTCCATGTCGCGCAGAATGACCACAAGCTTCGAGCCGAGGTAAAGCGCGATCTTGCCGCCCTCGAACGGCATGTTCATTTCGTTCAGGCTGGAATAGAATCGAGACATGGCGCGACACTAGCCGGTTTTGTTGCACGATGCCCGCCCTTTGCCGAGACTGCCTGCACAGGTTCGAGACAGGCCGCCGCTGCCCCGCCTGCGGCAGCCCGAGGATCGTGTCCAATCCCGAGCTCTTCTCGCTCTCGATCGCGCATATGGACTGCGACGCTTTCTACGCGTCGGTCGAAAAGCGTGACGATCCCTCGCTCGAGGGCAAGCCCGTCATCATCGGTGGCGGCCGGCGGGGCGTGGTGTCCACGGCCTGCTATGTCGCGCGCATCCGGGGCGTGCGCTCGGCCATGCCGATGTTCAAGGCAATGAAGCTCTGCCCCGACGCCGTTGTCCTGAAACCTCGCTTCGATGCCTATGTCGAAGCGTCTCGCGCCATCCGGGCGATGATGGACGAACTCACCCCCGTCGTCGAACCGCTCTCGCTTGACGAGGCCTTCATGGATCTGTCGGGCACGGCGCGGCTGCACGGCGCTCCGCCTGCGGTAATGCTGGCACGGCTTACCAGACGGATGAAGACGGAACTGGGCCTGACCGGTTCCATAGGGCTCAGCCACAACAAGTTCCTCGCCAAGGTCGCCTCGGATCTCGACAAGCCGCGCGGTTTCTCCGTCATCGGGCGGGGCGAGACGGCCGAGTTTCTGAAGGACAAGCCCGTGCGGATCATCTGGGGCGTGGGAGACGCCGCGCAGGCCGCACTCGAGAAGGCCGGAATCCGTACCTTCACCGACCTGCGCCGCTGGGAAAAGCAGGACCTGATCGCGCGCTTCGGTTCGATGGGAGAAAGGCTCTGGCACCTTGCGCGCGGAGAGGACCGCCGCAGGGTGTCGGCAAATGCGCCGATGAAGAGCGTGTCCAACGAGACAACCTTCAACGAGGACACCGCCGATCCCGACATTCTCGACGGGCATCTCTGGCGCATGGCCGAAAAGGTATCCGCCCGCGCGAAAGCCAAGGGGCTTGCCGGGCGGGTGGTCACGCTGAAGCTCAAGCGCTCGGATTTCTCGCTGATCTCCCGACGTGTCTCTCTCAGGGATGCGACGCAGATGGCCGATACCATCTACCGCACCGCCCGGGGGCTGTTCGACCAGGTTGCGGACTCCGGCCCCTACCGCCTGCTCGGTTGCGGCATTTCGGATCTCCGCGCCGCAGCCGAAGCGGATCTGTCGGGCGATCTGCTCGATCCCGGGGCGTCCAGGCGCAACCGGGCGGAAAGGGCGACCGACGACATCCGCGCGCGCTTCGGGCCAGACGCGATTCTCAAGGGCCGATCGCTGCGCTGAGCGGCCTGTGCCTCAGTAGCAGCCCGAATGATCCTCTCCCGCCCCCGCGAGGTAGATGACCGAGGGCGCGTTGCCGTAGCCGCAGACGAAGACGTTGACCATGAAGGGCTGCCCGCCGCGCGCCATCCGCGCAAGGTCGCCGCGGTCGTTGCCCCCCGCCGCCACCATTGCCGGTATCTGCGCGCGCCATTCGCGGCTGGCGAAGATCGGGTCGCCCTGGTCCTGTGCGTGGCGAACGCCGAAGCGGTGGAAGTTGGCCCTGTCCTGCTGAAGCACGCCGCCGAGGCTGTCCACGCGCGCCCCGCTTGAATTGTACATGTCCTCCGGTCCGATGTAGGCGAGGTAATAGGCGATCTGGGTCCACTCCTGCGCGGCCAGCGGCGCTGTGGAGCAAGAGAAAAGAGCGGCAAGGAAAAGCTTTCGAAGCATGTGAAAATCCGTTTGCTTGACGTTGCGGAAGCAGGGAACGCAGGAAATGCGTCGATCCTGTCAATCCGCGCCGCGCAAGGCAAGGATTTTGCCGGCGGGCTCACTCTGCCGCGAGGGGCATCCGTTCCTGACCGATGCACGCAATCTCCGCAATCGCGCGCTCCAGTGCCGCGCGCACTGCGCCGAACTCGGCCGAAGGGCAAACCCGCTTCTCGTCCATGTAGAGCGAGCGGTCGATCTCGACCTGAATCGCATGCTGTCCGCGCGACGGGCGTCCGTAGGCCTGGGTTATGTAGGCACCGGCGAAAGGTGCGTTGCGCGTGACCGAGAAACCGGCGGAGGCGAAGGCCGATTCGACCCGGTCCACGACCTCGCCGCTGGCCGCCGCGCCGAACCGGTCGCCAAGCACCACGTCGGGCCTGCGCATGCCCGACCGGGCGACGCCGTCCATCGCCTCGTGCGGCATCGAGTGGCAGTCGATCAGCACCGCCTGACCGTGATGCTGGACCGCCCGCGCCAGCAGACTGGCGAGCATCGCATGATAGGGCTTCCAGTAGGTGTCGATCCGGTACTTCGCTTCCGCCAGGCTCATCTTGCCGCGATAGATCGCCCGGCCGTTTGAAACGACCCGCGGGATCACCCCGAGGCCAGAGGCAACGCGCGGGTTGTGACCCTGACGCAGCACACCTTCGATCACCGCCGGATCAAGCTCGTCCGCTGCCCGGTTCAGGTCGATGTAGGCGCGCGGCGCTCCGCCCTTCAGGAGGGGCGCTCCGAATGTGGGCGCGCTTCCAAAGAGAATATCGACATAGGCGTCTTCCGAGGAACGGATCGCGAGCTCGTCAAGGACGCTTTCGTTCAGGAAGCTGCGGGGGTAGTCCCGCCCGGAATGCGGCGAGGCGAACACAACGCAGGAGCGCATGTCTTCCGGATAGACGATATCGTACGCTGACATTGACATGCGGCTCCTTCCTTCCGGCAGAATAGACCGATAATTCGCTTCGCTGAAAGGCCTTGATCCCTCAGACGACTCCTTTTATAGACCCCACACCGGCGCGGACCCTTCGCGCCCCATTTTCGTTTTGGGGCCTTTGAATCCGCGCAGGGACAGAGTGGGTGATTAGCTCAGCGGTAGAGCACTTCGTTGACATCGAAGGGGTCACTGGTTCGATCCCAGTATCGCCCACCACGTTTGACGACCTGACCGGATGAGCCGACAGGTCCCCGCAACCCCGGCGCTGGCCCGCGCCATGGCATAGGAGAGTGACCATGAAGGTCAGAAATTCGCTCCGCTCGCTCAAGAACCGGCACCGTGACTGCCGGATTGTGCGTCGCAAAGGCCGCGTCTACGTGATCAACAAGACGCAGCGTCGATACAAGGCCCGCCAGGGCTGAGACCGCGTCATCGACCGAGACAGGGCCGCTCCGCTGGAGCGGCCCTTTTTCGTTTGCGCCCTGCTCCTCTCGGGAAAGCTGGGCTCTTGCCATTCCATGCGCGCAACCCAATGCTTCGGGAAACCCAGAAAGGATTCCATACATGACCGACACGTCCAAACCGTCCTTGCCCGAAGGCTACGTGCCGCCGAAAGTGTGGAGCTGGGAACGGGAGAACGGCGGGCAGTTCGCCAGCATCAACCGCCCCATAGCCGGGCCGACACATGACAAGGAACTTCCGGTCGGCAAGCACCCCCTGCAGCTATACTCGCAGGGCACTCCCAATGGCGTGAAGGTGACGATCCTGCTCGAGGAACTTCTGGCGCAGGGCGAGACCCGCGCGGAGTACGACGCCTGGCTGATCCGCATCGCGGACGGCGACCAGTTCGGCAGCGGCTTTGTCGACATCAATCCAAACTCCAAGATCCCGGCGCTGGTGGACCGCTCCGGCGAAACGCCCCAGCGGGTCTTCGAATCCGGCGCGATCCTGCTTTATCTGGCCGAAAAGTTCGGGAAGTTTCTGCCTGAAGACCACGCGAAGCGAACCGAGACGCTGTCATGGCTTTTCTGGCAGATGGGCTCGGCGCCGTTTCTTGGCGGCGGCTTCGGCCATTTCTACGCATACGCGCCGATCCACATCGAATATGCGATCGACCGGTATGCGATGGAGGCGAAGCGCCAGCTCGACGTGCTCGACCGTCATCTGGCCGACGCCGAGTTCATGGCCGGGGACGAATACACCATCGCCGACATGGCGATCTGGCCTTGGTACGGGCAGCTCGCGCTCGGGCGCAACTATGGGGCGGGCGACTTCCTCGACGTGGACAGCTACGCGCATGTGCAGCGATGGGCGAAGACACTGTATGACCGTCCTGCCGTCCTGCGCGGGCGCATGGTGAACAAGACCGCGGGCGAGCCGGAGTTGCAGCTTCACGAACGCCATGACGCCAGCGATTTCGAGACCCGCACCCAAGACAAGCTCGAGCCAGCCGGCCAGGACTGACCGCAAGCGCGGTGCGGCACACGAAATGGTGATGTCGCTCCGCGCAATATCCGAGCGATTCAGTAAGGTAATGTCTTGCCGCACGGGAAAGCCTGTGCAACTGATCTTTCCTGACGGGACTTTTCCGGGACAAGCAGAGGAGATCAGAAGATATGTCTATCACGCGTTGCGGACTTGGAGCGGTTGCGCTTCTGGCGGCCCTGCCCGCCTTTGCGGATGGTGAGGTCAACCTCTACTCTTCCCGGCATTACGACACCGACGAGCGGCTTTACAGCGACTTCACCGAAGCCACCGGGATCGCCATCAACCGCATCGAGGGCGACGCGGACGAGTTGATCGCCCGGATGCAGGCCGAGGGCGCGAACAGCCCCGCGGACGTATTGCTGACCGTTGACACCTCGCGACTGGCCCGTGCCAAGGACGCGGGCGTGCTCCAGCCAGTCAACAGCGAGGTGCTGGAGGAGCGCGTTCCGTCGAACCTGCAGGACGCCGACAACCAGTGGTTCGGGTTTTCGCAGCGCAGCCGGATCATCTTCTACAGCAAGGACCGCGTCGCCAACCCGCCGCAGACCTACGACGCCCTCGCGGACCCCGAATACAAGGGCAAGATCTGCATCCGCTCGTCCTCGAATTCTTACAACCAGACCCTGCTCGCCGCCATCGTCACCCATGAGGGCGAAGAGGCGGCGACCGACTGGGCCAAAGGCGTCGTCGAGAACATGGCGCGCGATCCCCAGGGCGGCGACACCGATCAGCTCAAGGGCCTTGTCTCGGGCGAATGCGACATCGCCGTATCGAACACCTACTACTTTGCCCGTGCCATCGCCGGGCCGGTGGACGGCGTGACCGAAGGGCTCGACGGGATCGGCTGGGTCTTCCCGAACCAGGACGGGAACGGCGCGCATATGAACCTGTCCGGCGGAGGCATGGCCGCCAATGCGCCGAACCCGGAGAACGCGTTGAAATTCCTTGAATATCTCGCCTCGGACAGCGCGCAGAAATACTTTGCTGGAGGTAACAACGAATATCCCGTGGTCGAAAGCGTCGAAACGACAGAGGCCGTCGACAAGCTTGGGGCGTTCAAGGCGGATACCGTCGATCTCTCAGAAGTCGCTCTGAACATCCCGGTCGCCCAGAAGATATTCAACGAAGTCGGCTGGAAATAGCCTCTCGCGAACGTGAAGCGCCCGCCATGCGGGAAGGCGCGGGCCGCATCGACAGGTCATGTCGAGCGGCCTACGCTTTTTGCGGGTATCACTCCGGGAGGCAGACATGACCGACACGCGACGCAAGACGGCACGCGATTTCCATCCGCGCCTGCTCGAGATCTATGACGGCTACGTTCACGGAACCATTTCGAAACGCGAGTTCCTGTCACGCGCCGGGCAGTACGCGACGGCGGGCGTGACCGGCGCCATGCTCCTCGACCAGCTTCGCCCGGATTACGCATTGGCTCAGCAGGTCCCCGCCGACGACCCCGACATCGAAACGATGGAGGCGAGCTATGAAAGCCCCGAAGGTCACGGCACGATCAAGGGGCTGATCGCGCGCCCGGCCGGGGCAGAGGGCGAACTTCCGGCCGTTCTGGTCGTGCACGAGAACCGCGGGCTCAATCCCTATATCGAAGATGTGGTGCGGCGCTGTGCCAAGGCGGGATACCTCGCGCTCGGACCGGACGGGCTGACCCCGCTGGGGGGCTACCCCGGCAACGATGACGAGGGGCGCGAGATGCAAAGGCAGCTCGACGGTGCCAAGCTGATGGCCGATTTCTTCGCCGGATTCGAATATCTGCGGGACCACGAAGAATCGACCGGCAAGGTGGGAGCCGTGGGCTTCTGCTACGGAGGAGGCGTGTGCAACGCGCTGGCGGTGGCCTATCCCGATCTATCGGCATCGGTGCCCTTCTACGGCCGTCAGCCCGACCCCGCCGACGTGCCTGCCATCCAGGCGCCGCTGCTGATTCATTACGCCGGGCTGGACGACCGGATCAACGAGGGCTGGCCAGCCTACCAGAAGGCGCTGGATGCGGCGGGAAAGGAATATACGGCGTACATCTACGAAGGCGCGAACCACGGCTTTCACAACGACACGACGCCACGCTACGACGAGGCGGCGGCCAGGCTTGCCTGGCAGCGCACGCTGGATCACTTCGCGCAGCATCTTTCCTGAGGACGCGAGCGCCGAGCGCTGCCTCAGGCCCGCTGCCGTCCGACCTGGCGACAGATCAGGATCACCGGCAGAAGCCCCATCGCCACGATAACGAGGCTCGGAACCGCAGCGCCCTCGAGCCGTTCGTCCGAGGCGAGCCGGTAGGCCTGCACCGCAAGCGTGTCGAAGTTGAAGGGCCGCAGGATCAGCGTCGCGGGCAATTCCTTCATCACGTCGACGAAGACGATCAGCAACGCCGTCAGCAGGCTCGGCGCGATGATCGGCAGGTGGACGCGCCGCAGCGCCGCGAGAGGCCCATGTCCGAGCGAGCGCGCGGCGGCATCCATGTTCGCCGCGACCATCGACTGCCCTCCCTCGTAGGCGCCGAGAGCCGCGGCGAGGAAGCGGACCATGTAGGCGATCACCATCAACCAGATCGACCCGGTCACAAGCAGGCCGGTGCGGATCCCGAAACTCGCCTGCATCCAGGCGTCGAGCGCGTTGTCGAAGGCCGCGAAAGGCACCAGCAGGCCCACGGCGATCACGCCGCCCGGCACGGCATATCCCAGCCGGGCCACGTAGGACGCGCCTTGCGCCAGCCGACCGGGCCTGAGCCGCCGGTAGAACCCGACGCAGACGGCGGCAGCGACGGTAATCGTGGCAGCGATACCCGCAAGGCTGAGCGAACTGGTCACGAAACCGAGGTATCTGGGGCTCAGCAAATTCTGGCCCGACCCGATTCCCATGTTCAACAGCACGACGACGGGGACGATCGCACCGAAGATCACCGGCAGGCTGCAGAACGCCATGGCGAGACCGGCCGAGACGCCGCGCAGCCGGGCGGGTTCCATCGCCTGCTGACGTCGCGAACTGTCGTGATACTCCGCCCGGCCCCTTTGCCGGCGTTCGAGAAGCGCGAGTAGAAGCGCGAAGGCCAGCAGACAAAGCGCGAGCTGCGCCGCGCCGCCCCTGTCGGCAAGCGCGAACCAGCTTGTGTAGATGCCCGTCGCGAAGGTTTGCACCCCGAAATACGAGACCGTGCCGAAATCCGCGATTGTCTCCATGACCGTCAGCAGGACGCCCGCCGCTATCGCCGGCCGGGCCAGCGGCAGACTGACCCGGAAGAAGGCGCGCCACGCCCCCGCCCCGAGCGCGCGCGCGGCAAGGAATGTCGTCGCGCTCTGCTGCAGAAAGGCAGCACGGGCCAGAAGATAGACATAAGGATAAAGCACGAGGACCAGCATCGTCGCCGCCCCGCCGACCGAATGGACCTCGGGGAACCAGTAGTCCCGAGGCCCCCACCCCGTCACCTGGCGCAGCGTCGCCTGCACGATGCCCGGATGACTCAGAAGCGAGGTGTAAGCATAGGCGAGCACATAGGCCGGAAACGCCAGCGGAAGCACCAGAGCGACCTCGAAAAGCCTCGCCCCCGGAAAGCGTGTCATCGTCACCAGCCACGCGGCGCCGACGCCGAGCGTGAAAGTGCCGCTGGCCACCATTGCGACCAGCAGGACGGTCGTGCGCGTGTAGCGCCCCAGTACCGTTTCGGCGAGGTGGCTGACCGACTCGGTTCCGCCGACAAGCGCGGCGACCGTCACGGCCAGCATCGGCAGCGCACAGGCCGCGGCGACCAGCACGGCCAATGCGCCGATCGCGGCTCCCCCGTCACGGGCGAGGGCGAAGCCGGGGCGGGCACGAGGCGGGACAGGCATGGGTTGATCCGTCATTCCCCCGTTCTCCACGGATTCCGCCGGTTTTTCCAGCGGAACCGGTGCCGGTGGCAGCCGCGTTGGTCTGCCGGAAGGAGACAGCCATGAAGGACACGACACACAATCGCCAGGCCGATCTCTATCGCATGGTGATGGAAGACCATCTCTGCCCCTACGGGCTCAAGGCCAAGGACCTGCTCGAGCGTGAAGGTTTCGAAGTCGCGGACCACCCGTTGCGCAGCCGCGAGGAGACCGATGCCTTCAAGAAGCAGCACGATGTGAAGACCACGCCACAGATCTTCATCGCGGGCGAACGTATCGGAGGTCTGGACGGCCTGCGGGAATATCTGGGGAAAGGAGCGAAGGGCGAGGACGAGACGACCTACACGCCTGTGGTCGCCCTGTTCGGGATGGCGTTCGCCATGTCCCTTGCCATTGCATGGCACTTTACAGGCTCGCTGCTGACCTTCCAGATCATAGGATGGTTCGTCGCCATTTCCATGTGTCTGCTCGCGCTTCAGAAGCTGCGCGATGTGGAAAGTTTCTCGACCATGTTTCTTAACTACGACCTGCTGGCCCGTCGCTGGGTTCGGTATGGCTATATCTACCCCTTCGCGGAAGGACTGGCCGGTGTGCTCATGCTGGCGGGCGCATTCATCTGGCTCGCCGCTCCGATCGCTCTCATTGTCGGTACGATTGGCGCTGTATCGGTCATCAAGGCGGTCTATATCGACAAGCGGGAACTGAAATGCGCCTGCATGGGCGGCAACAGCGACGTACCGCTGGGCTTCGTGTCGCTGACCGAGAACCTTATGATGGCCGGAATGGGGCTGTGGATGCTGGCCCGGATGGCCACCGGCTAGTCGTAGGTTCGCAGATCCTCGATGACGAGGCCGTCCTTGGGCAGGCTGCCCGGCGGCACGATCTCGATTGCGCCTTTCAGCTTCAGCGTCGCGACCACGCTTGCCGCATAGGCCTCGATATCGCCGCCCGGGCTTTCGATTCTCACGGTCATCGCGTCCTGCTCTCCCTCGCGGCGTGCGATCACCCTTGCCTTTGCGACCTCCTCATGGCGACCGACAAGCGCCGCGACCTGTTCGGGTCGCACGAACATTCCCTTGATCTTGGTGGTCTGGTCCGCCCGGCCCATCCAGCCCCTGATGCGCATGTTGGTCCGCCCGCAGGGGCTTTCTCCCTCCATCACGGCGCTCAGATCACCGGTCGCGAAACGTATCAGCGGGTAGTCGGGATTAAGCGTCGTCACCACGACTTCGCCCACTTCCCCGTCCGGGACGGGATCGCCGGTGCCGGGCGTGACGATCTCGACGATCACGCCTTCGTCGACGATCATGCCCTCCATCGCCGCGCTCTCATAGGCGATGTTCCCCAGATCCGCCGTGGCGTAGCATTGCAGGCATGAGATGCCCCGGTCGCGGTAATGCTGGCGCAGCGAGGGGAAAAGCGCGCCACCCCCGACCGCGGCCTTCGTGATCCTGAGCGACACGCCCATCTCCTCGGCCTTGTCGAGGATCACCTTCAGATAGTCCGGCGTGCCGGCATAGGTTGTGGTTCCGATGTCGCGCGCGGCGGTCACCTGCAATTCGGTCTGGCCGGTCCCGGCGGGCAGGACCGCAGCCCCCACCGCCCGCGCGCCGCTTTCAAAGATGGCCCCCGCCGGGGTCAGGTGATAGCCAAAGCAGTTCTGGACGATGTCACCCGCACCGACCCCCGCGGCATGCAGGAAGCGGCCCATCCGCCACCAGTCCGGCGCGTCGCTGGAAGGCTCGTAGATCGGGCCCGGCGACTGGAAGACATGGGTAAAGCCCGAGGCCGGGCGGGTCGTGAAGCCACCGAACGGCGCGCTTGCCGACTGCGCCTGTCCCAGCTCCGACTTGCGCAGGACCGGCAGTTGCGCCAGCGCGGCGGCATCCGTCACCGCCCCGGCGTCGACCCCCTCAAACCGGCCCGAATAGCCGGGCAATCCCTGGGCCCGGGCGATCTGCTCCGGCAGGGCCTTCGCCAGCGCGTCCGCCCGCGCGTCAGCGCTGCGGGTCTCCAGCGCGTCGAAAAATCCGCTCATGTTCAGGTCTCCCCGCCAAAAGGCGCTTCTAGCTGAGCCAGCGCTTGCGGCGCCGATAGCTGCGTACGTCTCGGAAGGACTTCCGACCCTCGTCGGACATTCCGAGATAGAATTCCTTCACGTCCTGGTTCTCGCGCAGGTCGGCGGCGGGACCATCCATCACCACGCGCCCCGATTCCAGGATGTAGCCGTAATGCGCGAACCGCAGGGCTACGTTGGTGTTCTGTTCGGCCAGCAGGAAGGTCACGCCCTCCTTCTCGTTGACCGACTTCACGATCTCGAAGATCTGTTCCACAAGCTGGGGCGCCAGACCCATCGACGGCTCATCAAGCAGGATCGTCTCGGGGCGCGACATCAGCGCCCGCCCGATGGCGCACATCTGCTGCTCGCCCCCGGAAGTGTATCCCGCCTGGCTCTTTCGCCGCTCCCTGAGACGGGGAAAGTAGTCGTAGACCATCTCCAGATCGCGCTGGATCGCCGCCTTTCCGTCGCCGCGCGTGTAGGCCCCGGTGAGGAGGTTCTCCTCGACGGTCAGGTGTTCGAAACAGTGCCGTCCCTCCATGACCTGTACCACGCCGCGTTTCACCGTCTCGGCGGGGTCGGCCTTGTCGAGCGGCGTGCCCCGGTAATGGATCGCCCCCTTGGTGATCTCTCCCCGTTCGGACGCGAGAAGTCCCGAGATCGCCTTCAGCGTCGTGGTCTTGCCCGCCCCGTTTCCCCCGAGAAGCGCGGTTATGCCGCCCTTGGGGACCTTGAGGCTGACGCCCTTGAGAACAAGGATCACGTGATTGTAGATCACCTCGATGTTGCTCACCTCGAGCAAGGTGTCGAGCGTGGCATCTTCCGTGCGGGCCGCGTCTGGCATCTCAGGTCTCTTTTCCCGGGGAGCGCCGCGCGGACCGTCCCGCGCGGCATCCCGTTTTCCGTTTCAGGACAATGCGGGCCGGGGCCCGCCCTGCATCAGAGGCATCCCGGCGTAATGCCGTTCTCTGCCGCGAAGGCCGCTGCATCCTCGCTGACGAGCGGCGCGATCACCTCCTGATCGGATTCGATGAAGCCGGTCAGGGGCTTCCACTCCTTGGCGGATGCGTCCCACTGCTGGATCAGGCCCATGCCCGAACCACCGTGATCCTGGCAGGAAACGTTGAATTCCGGTCCGATCCCCGGCGCGCCCCAGCCTTCCATCGTCGCTGCGGTGACGTTCAGCGATTCCATCGCATTGCGCATCGCCGCGGCGTCGATCGTCGCGGAGCCGGTCTGCTCCTGCGCCAGCTTGATGGCCTCTGCGGCCAGCATCGCCGCATACATGCCCCGGGTGTAGAGCACATTGCCCACGTTGGAACCGTCGCCGGCTGCCTTTCCGGCATCCACGACGTACTGGCGAATATCGGCGAACACAGGATAGTCGCCCGGCATGTTCATGTTCAGCGCCTTGTAGCCGTTAGCCGCGTCGCCTGCGGGAAGCACGTCGGGTTCCGCCCCGGCCCACCAGATGCCGATGAAATTCTCCATCGGGAAGCGGATGTTGGCGGCTTCCTGGATCGCGACCTGGTTCTGAACGCCCCAGCCCCACATGATGACGTAGTCGGGCCGGTCACGCCGGATCTGGAGCCACTGGCTCTTCTGTTCCTGGCCCGGCGGATCGACGGGCAGCAGGCCAAGCTCGTAGCCGTGCTTCTTCGCCAGTTCCTCGAGTGTGCGGATCGGCTCCTTTCCATAGGCCGAGTTGTGATAGATCAGCGTGATCTTCTTGCCGTCGAGCGATCCGCCATTCTCGTCCAGCAGGTACTTGATCGCCACGCTCGCGGCGTCCCAGTAGTTGGCCGGGTAGTTGAACACCCAGTTGAAGACCTCACCGTTGACCGCGGATGTGCGGCCATAGCCCATGGTGTGCATCGGAATTCCGTCGGCGGTGGCCTTGGGAATCAGCTGGTAGGTGATCCCCGTGGACAGGGGCTGGTACACAAGCGGGTTCTCGCCCTTGGTGGCCTCGTAGCATTCGACGCCCTTCTCGGTGTTGTAGCCGGTCTCGCATTCGACCAGCCGGATCTTCTCGCCCCCGATCCCGCCGTCGCGTTCGTTGAGCAATGTCAGGTAATCCTGGTAGCCGTCCGAGAACGGGATGCCGTTGGCGGCGTAGGGCCCGGTCCTGTAGCTCAGGTCCGGGATCACGAGGTCGGCAAGCGCCGGGCCCGTCGCAAGCAGCGCGCCCAGAGCCAGGGTCGTCATCTTCAGTCTCATCGGTGGTTCCTCCCTTGGTTCTTCTTCGATGCAGCCGGTTCCGGCCGGCCTTTTCATCTTCCCCGCCAGGTCCGGACGGGGGTCTTGGCGGCCCGCCTCAGTAGGGGAAGGGCCAGAGTCTCAATTTCTCCTTGGCGACCCGCCAGAGCTGGGCCAGCCCGTGCGGCTCGGCGATGAGGAAGGTCACGATCAGACCGCCCACGATCAGCAGCTGCAGGTGCGCGACCACATCCGTGGGCCAACCCAGGATATCCGATCCCACCACCTTCAGCGCCACGGGCAGCACGACAAGGAACGCCGCCCCCGCGAAGCTGCCGAAGATCGAACCGAGCCCGCCGATGATGATCATGAAGAGCACGAGGAAGGACTTGTTGATGCCGAAGGCCTCGCCCACCTCGACCGCGCCCAGATAGACCGAGAAGAACAGCGCTCCGGATATTCCGACGAAGAAGGACGAGACGGCGAAGGCCGTGAGTTTCGCGCGCATCGGACTTACCCCGATGATCTCGGCGGCGATGTCCATGTCCCGGATCGCCATCCACTGCCGCCCCATCGCCCCTCGCGTGAGGTTGCGCGCGATCAGGGCCGAGGCGATGGTGAAGGCGAGGCAGAAGAGATAGGTGGCCCAGGCCTCCGTGTTCGGCCCGGTGATGAGGATGCCGAAGGTGTCGCGCTCGGGTGCGTTGATCTGGCCCGAGGCGGAATAATTGTAGAACCACGGCACCCGGTTGAAGAGCCACACCAGGAAGAACTGCGCGGCCAGCGTCGCGACGGCCAGATAGAACCCCTTGATCCTGAGCGACGGCAGGCCGAACAGCACGCCCACCAGCGCCGTGATTGCGCCGGCGAGGATGACATGGACGAACATGCTGACCTCGGGCATGGCCGTCATCAGCTTGTAGCAGGCATAGGCGCCCACCGCCATGAACCCGCCCGTCCCGAGCGATACCTGACCGCAATAGCCGACGAGGATGTTCAGCCCGATGGCCGCGATCGCATAGATCAGGAAGGGCAGCAGGATCGAGTTGGCCCAGTAGTCATTGATGAGGAAGGGCACCACGAAGACAGCCACGAACAGCACGGCATAATAGCGGTACCGGTCGAAGCGGATCGGGAAGGTCTGGCCGTCCTGACGGTAGCTCGTGTGGAAATCGCCTGCCTCGCGATAGAGCATGGTTCAGGCCTCCCCGGCTCTGGGTTTTATGCGGGTCGGTCGTCCGGTGTACCCGCCCGCGCTCGGCGCAGGGCCGCCGAAGGACCAGAACCCGGCCCAGGCGACGACGTTGAGGTTGGCGGTCAGCCCTTGCATCATCCGAACTCCTTCGCGTCCCCGGGAAAGTCGTCGCCCTGCGGACCGACGAGGCAGAACCGGTGCCCGGTCGGCGCTTCCATAACGATCCAGGTCCGGATCCGCGCGATTTCCTTCGCGCCCAGGCCCTTCAGACGCTCGCATTCCGCGTCCTTGTCGTCGGTCTCGATGTCGAGATGCACGCGCGGTTCGTGATCCACGGCCTGCAGCAGAACCCTCGGACGGCCCGAATGATCGTCAAAGGCCGCGTACTTGCCGCGCTCGTCGATCTCTCCCTCCATCCCGAGCATGGCGGACCAGTACGCGACCGCTTCCGTCAGATCCTCTGTCTTGCAGTCGATGCAGACCACGCCGATGCGTTGCTTGTGTGCCATCATACCCTCTCGATGATCTTTTCGCCGAAAAGACCCTGCGGCCGGAAAACAAGGAAGACCAGCGCCAGCATGTAGGCGAACCAGTTTTCGGTCGCCCCGCCGAGATAGGGCGCGCCGATCAGGAACTCGAACAGCTTCTCGCCCACGCCGATGATCAGCCCGCCGACGATGGCGCCGGGGATCGAGGTGAAGCCGCCCAGCATGAGCACCGGCAAGGCCTTGAGAGCGATCAGCGACAGCGAGAACTGCACGCCGGATTTCGCGCCCCACATGGTCCCGGCCACCAGCGCGACGAAACCGGCGAGCGACCAGACCAGGATCCAGATGAAGTTGAGCGACACACCCACCGACAGCGCCGCCTGATGGTCGTCGGCGACGGCGCGCATCGCCCTGCCCTGCTTGGTATACTGCGCAAAGAGCACCAGCGCGATTACCAGCACGGCGGCCACCACAGAGGCGACGATGTCCAGGTTGTCGATGAAGAAGCCGTATCCGAAAGCGTCGAAGGTGATGCGGTCGATAGTCTCGTTCAGGCCCTGCGGGATGCCCACGTCCAGCGTCTTGATGTCGGAGCCCCACATCAGATCCCCGAGGCCCTCGAGGAAGTAGGCAAGCCCGATGGTCGCCATGAAAAGGATGATGGGTTCCTGCCCGACGAGATGGCGGAACACGAATTGCTGGACCGCCACCGCCAGCAGCACCATGACCCCGATGGTCAGCGCGATGGCCAGCAGCGCCGGCAGATGCCAGCCGAAGTGGTGCAGGTCGGTTCCGAAAGTGGCGTTGATGAGATGCGAGAAGGGCACCTGCCCGTCCATGATCCCGACCAGCGTCATGGCCGCGAACAGCGCCATGACTCCCTGGGCATAGTTGAAGATGCCCGAGGCCTTGTAGATCAGCACGAACCCCAGCGCGACAAGCGCATAGAGCACGCCAGCCATCAACCCGTTGAGAAGGACTTCGGCGGTGAAGAGAAGCTGGTCGGACATCAGGCCATGCCCCCGGCCGCTGCGGTTTCAGTCATGCGCGACTCCCAGATAGGCATCGATGACGTCGGGGTTGTTGCGCACCTCGCGGGGTGTCCCGTCACCGATCTTCTTGCCGTAATCCATCACCACCACCCGGTCCGACAGGTCCATGACCACGCCCATGTCATGCTCGATCAGGGCGATCGTGGTGCCGAACTCGTCGTTCACGTCGAGGATGAAGCGGCACATGTCCTCTTTCTCCTCGACGTTCATGCCCGCCATCGGCTCGTCCAGCAGCAGGATCGTCGGCTCGGCCGCAAGCGCGCGTGCGAGTTCCACGCGCTTCTTCAACCCATAGGGCAGACGCGCCACCGGCGTCTTGCGTATGGCCTGGATTTCGAGGAAATCGATGATGCGCTCAGCCACCGCCCGGTTCTCCACCTCCTCGCGCTCCGCCGCCCCCTTCCACAGCGCCTGGCGCCACAGGCTCGACTTCATGTGGGTCAGCCGGCCGGTCATCACGTTGTCGAGCACGGTCATCCCCTGAAACAGGGCGATGTTCTGGAAGGTCCGGGCGATGCCCTGCCGTGCGACCTGGTAGGGCTTCATCGGTGGCCGGATCGCCCCGCGATACCAGACCTCGCCCTCCTGCGGGACGTAAAAGCCCGAGATCACGTTCAGCATCGACGACTTGCCGGCCCCGTTCGGTCCGATGATGGCGCGGATCTCTCCCTCGCGAATGTCGAAGGAGATATCCTTGATCGCCTCGACCCCCCCGAAGCGCAGGGTGATGTTCTTCATCTCCATCACCACGCCACCGATGCGGCGGCCATCCTCGGTCGTGGTCGCGCTCTCGTTCGAATCACGCATGTTTCGCTCCTGGATTTGCGCGATCCGCACGTTTGGGTTGCTGGAAATTAACCTTTATCTGCGCAGGCTGCATGTCGGGAGCAGTGAAAGGAGCCATGGCATGTTCATGGACGTCGAACGCAACTATCTGGTATCCCGGGCAAGGGATTGCCAACGCCGGGGCATGACCCCTCTCGAAGCCTACGATGTCATCCAGGGCGACCTGCGCGGGTTCAGCGCCAGCGAACGCATCCGCTGCGCGATCGCCTCGGTATTCCGCCAGGCCGATCATTCCGCCGCCATCTTCTGAGCGACGGGCAGGGTCCGCGCGCCGCGGATCTCGAGCGTGGCGGCGATCGACCCCTTGCGCCCGTCCTCATAGGTCACTTCCGTCACGGTTCGGACCGACTTCGAGCCGTCATAGAGCGCCCGGATGATATCGGCGTATTTCTCCTCGATGATCCGCCTGCGCACCTTGCGGGTACGCGTCAGTTCGCCATCATCGGCATCGAGTTCCTTGTGCAGCACGACGAAACGGTGCACCTGACAGCCTGAGAGCAGGTCGTCGCCCGCGATGCTTTCGTTGACCTCCTCCACATGGCTCTGGATCGTGTCCATCACTTGGGGATGTCGCGCAAGCTCCTGGTAGGACGCATAGCCGATGTTGTTGCGCTCGGCCCAGTTCCCCACTGCCAGCAGGTCGATGTTGATGAAGGCCGTGCATTCCGTCCTGCCGTTTCCGAAGACCACGGCTTCGAGAATGTTCGGGAAGAACTTGAGCTTGTTCTCGACATATTTCGGCGCGAACAGGGATCCGTCGGCCATCTGACCCACGTCCTTGGCGCGGTCGATGATGCGCAGATGGCCGCTCGATTCCTCCATGAAACCCGCGTCTCCCGTGGCCACCCATCCCTCGGCGTCCTTCGTCGACGCGGTGCTCTCGGGGTTCTTGTAGTATTCCACGAAAACGCCGGGCGAGCGGTAGAAGACCTCGCCATTCTCGCCGATCTTCAGTTCAACCCCCGGACAGCAGACGCCCACCGTGTCCGAACGCACCTCGCCGTCCGGCTGGGCCGTGATGAACACCGTCGCCTCGGTCTGACCATAGAGCTGCTTCAGGTTGATCCCGAGCGAGCGATAGAAATCGAAGATCTCGGGGCCGATCGCCTCTCCGGCGGTATAGCCGACACGGATGCGCGAAAACCCCAGCGTGTTCTTGAGCGGTCCGTAGACCGCGAGATCGCCGATCCCGTACATGATCCGGTCCCATAATCCGACCGGCTTTCCGTCCAGCAGCTTCGGCCCCACCTTCCGGGCATGGGCCATGAAATGATGGAACAGCCATCGCTTGAAACGGCCCGCGTCCTCCATGCGGATCATCACGTTGGTGAGCTGACCCTCGAAGACCCGCGGCGGGGCGAAATAGTACGTCGGCCCGATTTCGCGCAGGTCCGTCATCATCGTGTCCGCGCTTTCGGGACAGTTGGTGCAAAAACCCGTCCAAATGGCCTGCCCGACCGAGAAGATGAAATCTCCGACCCATGCCATCGGGAGGTAGGCGAGGATGTCGTCGGACCGGCGCAGACCGTCGAATTCCGAGGATGACCGCGCCGTCTCGATGACATTGCGATTGCTCAGGACCACACCCTTCGGCTTCCCGGTCGTGCCGGAGGTATAGAGCATCACGCAGGTGCTGTCGTAGTCGAGCGCCGCCTGCCTGCGCTCGAGCTCGGCCAGAAGCTCGCCACGCCTGGCGCGTCCGCGGATCTGCACATCGGCGTAGCTGTCGAGCCTCGAATGATCGTATTTCCTGAGTCCCCGCGGGTCGAGATAGATGATCCGCTCGAATTCGGGCAGCTGGGCCTGAACCTCGATGACCTTGTCCACCTGCTCCTGATCGCCCGCGACCACGAACCGCGCGCCGCAATGGTTCAGGACATATGCCATCTCCTCGGCAACCGAATCCTGGTAGAGAGGCACCGGCACCGCCCCGCACATCTGTGCAGAGATCATTGCCCAGTAGAGGGCCGGGCGGTTGCGCCCGATGATTGCGACGAAATCGCCCTCAGCGATACCGAGGTCCAGCATTCCCAGCGCCAGCGCTTCGACCTCTTCATGCGTTTCGGCCCAGGTCCAGCTTTGCCAGATCCCGAATTCCTTCTCGCGATAGGCCGCATCTCCCGCGAACTGCGTCGCGTTGCGGTGCAGGAGCGCTGGGATGGAGCGAGGTCCATCCGCGCCCGGGGGCTGCGTGCTCACGTCTTGTCCTCCCAGACCCGGCTTGCGCCGGTCAGCGCGACCGTTCTCCCTGACGGCCGGCGCCTTTCAACATTCTTCGTTCTACATTCACGGGCAAGTTTTTCGCAACGTTTTCGGGAATCTTTCCAATTGTTACAGGCGCCGATGTGCGCCGCCGGCCGGTCGAACGGTGCCGTCCCATCTGCCGATTGGCCGATCTCGCGACAAATGATAGCACTGGGCGGGAGGAGATCTTCTTTGCCGCACACCCAGCTTCAGATTCAGGCCCTGACGACCGCCGGGCTCAACCTGATCGCGCAGGCGCTGTCGATCTATGACGCCGAGCTGCGTCTGGCGGTCAGCAACGCACCCTTCCAGCAGATGTTCGATCTGCCCGATCATCTCGTCACGCCCGGCGCGACCTTCGAGGACACGATACGCCATCTCGTGGTGACGGGCGAATACGGCCCCGTCGAGGATGTCGAGAACTTCGTTGCGGAGAAGGTCGAACAGGCCCGCGCCTTCGTGCCCCATTACATGGAACGCACCCGCGCCAATGGCAGGACGATCTCGGTCGAGGGCTCGCCCCTGCCGCAGGGCGGGTGGGTCACGGTCTATACGGACATCAGCCGGTCAAAGCAGCAGGAGGCCCTCCTGCGCGCCCGGTCGGAAGAGCTTTCGGGACAGCTGCTGAGCCACGCTGAGGAACTGGCGGCGACGAACCGCGAGCTCGGCGCCATGAATGCCGCTCTGGGCGAAGCGAAGCGGGAACTGACCGAGATCGAGGCCCGCACGCGTCTGACGACAGAAATGATGCCCGCCCATATCGCGCATATCGACGAGAGCGGCCACTACACCTATTCCAACCGACGCCTCAACAGCGTCATCCCGGGAAGGCCCTCGGATATCCTCGGCCAGCATATCGCCGACGTTCTGGGCGGTCCCGTCCACGAGCGCATCGCGCCGCAGCTGAAAGAGGCATATGCCGGGCGCGCTTCGGTCTTCGAGTTCAACGACGACGACAGCGCGCGGCGGATCCGCGCCGCCTTCACGCCTGACACGCGCGGGGGGATCTACATCCTGTCGATGGACGTCACCGAAGAAACCCAGGCGCGCGTCGCATTGCAGCAATCGCGGCGCCGGGCGCTGGCCGCGCAGCTGACCTCGGGTCTCGCCCATGACTTCTCGAACCTGCTGACGATCATCCTCGGGGTCCAGGCCAAGCTGAGGAATCTCGAAGGACTGCCTGCGGGAGCCCCCGCGCTCATCGAGGCCACGCTCTCGGCCGCGCGCCGCGGAGGCGCGTTGCTGGACAGCATCGCCGACGTGACGGCCCGGCGCACGCTGCGGCCGCGTGCCACCGACCTGCATCTGCTGCTCGAAAATCTGTGCACCCTCGCTGCCCCCACCCTGCCGCCCGGCGTCAGGCTCGAAGTCGCCTGCGACGCCCCGGACAGGCCGCTGCTGCTTGATCCCGGTTTCGTGCAGGACAGCCTGCTGAACCTCATACTGAACGCCCGCGATGCCTGCGGAAGCCGGGGAACGATCTCGGTCTCGGCGCGCATCCTTCACGAGACCTGGATCGAATGGGTGGTCTCCGACACGGGGCCGGGTTTTTCCGAGCGCGCCTTGCGGCATGCCGTCGACCCGTTCTTCACCACCAAGGGGGCCGAGGGGACCGGAATGGGTCTGACCATGGTCTGGGATCGCACCAAGCTTGCCGGGGGCGATCTGCGGCTTGCCAATACGGGGCGCGGCGCGCGGGTCACGCTTCGCCTGCCATATCGCCCCGCTCTCGGCGCGCCGAGCGCATTGGTGCTTCTGGTCGAGGATCGCGAGGACCTGCGCCAGATCTATCGCGACATGCTGACCGAAGCCGGCAATTCCGTGGTCGAGGCGGTCTCGGCCGACGAGGCAATGGCGCTGCTAGCCGACCTGCCGGAGATCGGTCTCGTGCTTTCCGACATCCAGCTTGCCGGGGACGCGACGGGGCTCGACCTTGCCGAGCGTGTCGCCCCTTCGGGAACGCCGGTCGTGCTGATGACCTCGCTGCCGGCCGACGATCCGCTCTGCATGCGTGCCAGGCAGCGCGCACCGGTCCTGCACAAGCCGTTCTCACCGCGGGAGCTGTCCGCGCTCACCGGTGTCCCGGAGGCTGCGGCGTGAGCGTCCCGTTGGTCAGCATCCTCGACGACGAGCCGGCCATCCGGCGGATGCTGGCCGACAGTCTGGAAGAGGCGGGATTTCGCACCCAGAGCTTCGGGCGCGCCCGCGAATTCGAGGCGTCGCTGGTGCAGTCCGTGCCGGATGTCTGCCTGGTGGACCTGTCGCTGCCCGACACCGACGGTCTGGCCGTGGTGCATCGGCTGGCGCTCGAGCGGGGGGCCATCGTCATCATCATTTCTGGCCGCGCGCAGGTGCAGGACCGGGTGACGGGCCTGGAACTCGGCGCCGACGACTACATCATAAAGCCCTTCGAGCCCGCAGAAGTGGTGGCCCGCATCCGCGCGCGCCTGCGCGGCGGGGCGCGCGCGGCAGGCCCGACGGGCAGGATCGCGCGTTTTGCCGGCTGGTCGGCGCATTTCGACCGCTACGTTCTGGCCGACGCCACCGGCGAGGAAGTGCCGTTCTCGCACGCCGAGGGAGAGATCCTGAGACTGTTCCTCGAAAGTCCGAAGCGGCTTCTGAGCCGGTCGCAGATGCAGGAGAGCCTCGGTGGGTCGGCCAGCGAAAGTTTCGACCGCGCGATGGACGTGCGCATCTCGCGCCTGCGCACGAAGCTGCGCGAGGATCCCAGGAACCCGCAACTGATAAAGACCATCTACGGAGCCGGCTATATCTTCCTCGGAGACGTTTCATGGCTGTGACCGCACCGGTGCGGCACAAGCCCTCGGACGCCGAGATCCCCGAGATCCACGCGCTGCTGCACCGCGCCTTCGCCAGTATGGATGGCAGGATCGACCCGCCCTCCTCGCTGCATCGCCTGACGCCGGATGACATCGCGGCGCATTGCCTGACCGGTGAGGTCTGGAGCATCGGGTTACCGCCGGACGGGTGCATGTTCCTGAGCTTGAAGTCCGACTGCCTCTACCTCGGCAAGCTCGCGGTGGATCCGTCGATGCAGGGCAACGGGATCGGTCGCAAGCTGATTTCGCTGGCGGAAGAGCGGTGCCGCGCGCACGGTCGGCTGTTTCTCGAGCTTCAGACCCGCGTGGAACTCGTGGAGAACCACCTCGCATTCGGGCGCATGGGTTTCGTGGTCACGGGCCGCACGGCGCATCCCGGCTTCGACCGCCCCACATCGATGACGTTCCGCAAGATGGTTGCCCGGGGGGCGGACTAGGCCGCCTTCTCATCTCACGCACCTCAGCGGCGCGCCACGCTTTTCATAGGCGGCCGATCGCGGCCTCAAGCACCCTCAGTCCGGCGAAAAGATCCTCTTCGCGCGTGTCTTCCTCGAAGGCATGGCTGATCCCGCCGATGGATGGCACGAAAAGCATCGCAACGGGCATGAGCCGCGAGACATTCGTCGCATCGTGCAACGCGCCGGACGGCATCCTGCGCCATTGTCCCGGCACGACGGCCTCTGCCCCCTCCTCGAGCGCCGCGCGCAGGCGGCTGTCCATCGCCACGGGCTCGAGCCCCAGCATGGATCCGAGCGCGAGCTGCAATCCCCCTTCTTCCGCCACCTCGGCGGCGGATTCTCGAATGACATCCTCCATGCGCTTCATCCGATCCCTGTCCGCGTCGCGCCACTGCATCGAAAAGACCGCGCGGCCCGGCACGATGGACGATGCGTTGGGATGCAGGGCGACATGGCCGATGGTCCAGACCGTCCGCGGGGTCACGATGTTGCGGAAGCGCTCGTTGATGCGGCTGTTGAATTCCGACACCGACTGAAATGCGTCCCGCCGCAGGTCCATCGGTGTCGTCCCGGCGTGGTTCTGCTGGCCCGAGAAGGTGATCCGCATGTCCCTTATGCCGACGATGTCCGTCACGACGCCGATGCGCTCGCCATTGTTGTCGAGGCTCGGCCCCTGCTCGATGTGCATTTCGACGAAACCCGTGAACCGGCCCGGATCTACCGGACCAGTGACCATCCCCGCCATCGCCTGACGCGCCTCGCCGAGCGCGACGCCGCCGTGGTCGGTCAGGCCATCCGCCTCTTCCAGCGCGAGGGTGCCCGCCCACACGGCGCTGCCTGTCGTGACACCCCAGCGACCCTCCTCGTCCTGGAAGGAGACGCAGGAGACGGGAGGTCCGCCGGCCTGCTTCGCCGCGCGGGCGATTTCCAGGCCGGCGACGACCCCCAGCGCGCCGTCGAGCCAGCCACCCTCGGGCTGGCTGTCGGAATGGGAACCGACAAGCAGGGATCGCTCGCCCGCGATCCCGAAGAGGTTGCCCATCGCGTCGACCTCGACCCGCAGGCCGGCCTCCTGCATGCGTCCGGCAAGCCAGCGGCGGGCGGCGATGTCGGCCGCGCTGAAGGCCGGGCGCACGACGCCCTTTCCGACGCCCGAGGCGCCGAAGGATCTCAGGCTGTGGAGGTCGGCGAGGAAGCGGCGTGGATCTGTCTTCATGTCCGGCAGGCTAGGGCATAGTGCGGGCGAGCGAAAGCGGATGGCTCGAGCGGCAGAGTAGGGTGCGGCAGGCCGCACCTTACCGCCCGCTCCTGACGCGCCGGGAGCGAGACGAAGCTCAGGCCAGACCGTTATCGATTGGCGCCGATCCTTCCGCCGACGGGGATGCCGTGCGGCGGGTCCGGCAGTCCGGGCCCGCGTCGCCGACCGGCCTCAGGACCGGACGAGTTTCTCGTAAGCCGTCGAGATGTCGCGGGTCATCTCACCGACCTCGAAGTTATACGGTCCGATCTGCCCGACAGGCGTGACTTCGGCTGCGGTGCCCGTCAGCCAGCACTGCTGGAAGCTTTCCATCTCGTCCGGCATGATGCGGCGTTCATGCACCTTCACCTGACGTTCCTTCAGCATTCCGATGACGGTCTGGCGGGTCAGCCCGTTCAGGAAGCAATCCGGATCGGGCGTGTGCACCTCTCCGTCCTTGACGAAGAAGATATTCGCCCCCGTCGCTTCGGCCACATAGCCGCGGTAATCCATGAAGAGCGCATCGGAACAGCCCTTGGCCTCTGCCGCATGTTTCGAAGCCGTGCAGATCATGTAGAGCCCTGCCGCCTTGGCATGGACCGGAATCGTATCGGGGCTGGGCCGCTTCCATTTGGCTATATCGAGCTTGGCGCCCTTGAACTTGCTGTCGCCGTAATAGTTGCCCCATTCCCAGGCCGCCACCGCCATCCGGACCGGGTTGCGCGATGAACTGACGCCCATGTCCTCGCCCGCGCCACGCCATGCGACGGCCCGGACATACGCATCCGTCAGGTTGTTGGCTTTCAGGACCTCGTACTTGGCGGCCTCTATCTCGTCGACGGTATAGGGGATCTCCATGTCGAGCTCGCGGCCCGAGAACAGCAGCCGTTCGGAATGCTCGCGGCTCTTGAAGATGGTGCCGTTGTAGCAGCGTTCGCCCTCGAAGACAGAAGAGGCATAGTGCATCGCGTGCGACAGGATGTGTACATTCGCCTGACGCCAGTCCACCAGCTTGCCGTCCATCCAGATGAACCCGTCACGATCGTCGTAGGCGCCAGCCATGATGTTTCCTTCCTCGAAGCATCGCATTGGTTTTCATTTGTTGCTACTGAAATGGCCGTTTCGGACATTTTATTGCGCAAATGATGAGATTCGATACGCCTTCGCCCTTGGAATGTCAACAACGCTGACGTATGCTTCGCGTCGATCGAAGCAGGGGGCGGCGGGTCGGCGAATGGCGCGAGGACGAACAGGCACGCATTTCGGCGGTGAGAACCTGCTGTTTCTGACCGACGAGCAGTTGCGCCAGGGTATCGAGGCGATGTTCTTCGCCTATCGGGGGTTCACGGCGGATCCGGATCGGATCCTGTCCGACCTTGCATACGGACGCGCACATCACCGGGCCATCCACTTCATCAACCGCGCGCCCGGCACGACGGTCAACAACCTGCTCAACATCCTCGGCGTGACGAAACAATCGCTCAACCGTGTCTTGCGCACGCTGATAGAGGACGGCCTCGTGGAAAGCCGCGTCGGCCAGAACGACAAGCGCGAGAGGCACCTGTTCCTGACCCAGGATGGCAAGGCGCTCGAGCAGACCCTGTCCGATGCGCAGCGCGCACGGATGCGGATGGCTTTTCGCGAAGCGGGACCCGAAGCGGTCGCGGGCTTCCGGACGGTGCTCGAGGCAATGATGGACCGCGAACTTCGACAGACCTACATCCGGCTCAGGGATTCCGCGCCATGAAGGATGTCGACCCGCATCTCCTGATCGTCGACGACGACGAACGCATCCGAACACTGCTTCAGAAGTTCCTCATGAGAAACGGCTTCCTCGTCACGGCGGCACGGGATGCCGCCCACGCGCGGCGGATCCTCGCCGGGCTCGAGTTCGATCTGATCGTGCTCGACGTGATGATGCCGGGAGAGGACGGTATCGCGCTTACCCGCGCCCTGCGCGAGGACAGCGCCGTACCGATCCTGCTGCTGACCGCGCGCGGCGAGACCGGCAACCGGATCGAGGGGCTGGAGGCGGGGGCGGACGACTATCTTGCCAAGCCGTTCGAGCCCAAGGAACTTTTGCTGCGGATCAACGCGATCCTGCGCCGCGTGCCCGAGACACTCCCCGAGAAGGTCGGGCCCAAGGTTCTGAACCTCGGGGCGATCCGCTACGACATGGAGCGGGGCGAGATGTGGGACGGCGATGCGCTGGTGCGCCTTACCGCGACCGAAATGCACCTGATGAAGATCTTCTCGGCCAGATGCAACGAACCGATCAGCCGCGCCAAGCTGGTAGAGGAACTCGGGCGCGACCGGGGTCAGGCCCAGGAGCGCGCGGTGGACGTGCAGATCACCCGGCTTCGTCGCAAGATAGAGGCCGATCCGCGCCAGCCACGCTATCTCCAGACCGTGCGCGGGGCGGGATACATGCTGGCGCCGGAATAGCCGGCAGGCGCACGCCCGTCTGGCAACTCGGCGGCGGGACCGATAGTGTCCGGACCCAGACAGCAGCGAAAAGGCAGGAAGATGAGCGAAACACCGGTCGATCAGATGACCTTTGAACAGGCCATGGCGGAACTTGAGCAGGTGCTGAACCAGCTCGAGAAAGGCGACGTGGCGCTGGACGAAAGCATCGCGCTGTATGAGCGCGGCGCGAAGCTGAAGGCGCGCTGCGAGACGAAGCTCAAGGAGGCCGAAGAGAAGGTCGCGCAGATCACGCTGGATGCCGACGGCAGGCCGACCGGCACGACGCCTGCGGAGGGGCTCTGATCGCGGTGAGCCTCGCAACGCATCCGGCGAACTTGGATACGGCATCCGCGTTTCCGCCAGCCCTCGAGGCGGCCCGGTCGGCAGCGGAAGCCGCGATTTGCGAGGCGCTGGCCGGGGCAACGGGTCCGGTCGCCGACGCCATGCGCTATGCGGCGACCGGCGGAAAGGGTCTGCGCGCCTTCCTGGTACTTGAAAGCGCGCGGCTTCACGGTTTCGGGCCTGCTGCGGCGGTGCCGGCCGCGGCGGCGATCGAATGTCTGCATGCCTACAGCCTCATTCATGACGACCTGCCCTGCATGGACGACGACGACCTCCGCAGAGGCAAGCCGACGGTGCACAGGAAGTGGGACGAGGCGACGGCGGTGCTGGCCGGAGACGCGCTTCAGGCGCTGGCCTTCGAGCTTGTCACCCAGACCGATTGCGCGCCGGAGGGGCGGCTCGATCTGGTCGGCAGCCTCGCTGCAGCCTCGGGCCTGCGCGGAATGGTCGGCGGTCAGGCGCTCGACATCGCAGCCGAGACGGCGACGGTTCCGCTGACGCTGGAAGAGATCACCCGCCTTCAGGCCGGAAAGACCGGGGCGCTGATCCGCTGGTCCGCCACGGTCGGGCCGCGCATGGCGGGCGGCGACATCTCGGCGCTTGAAACCTATGCCACGGCTCTGGGTCTCGCCTTCCAGATCGCCGATGACATTCTCGACGTCGAAGGCAGCGCCGACACCGTGGGTAAGGCAACCCGCAAGGACGCCGATGCCGGCAAGGCAACCTTCGTGTCGCTGCTGGGGTTGGAACAGGCAAGATCCCGCGCCCGGGACCTCGTCGACGAAGCCTGCGCGTCGCTTGACGCCTATGGCGCAAGGGCCGACAGCTTGCGAGAGGCCGCGCGCTTCGTTATTGCGCGCGACAGGTAGCCCAAGGACGACCCATGACCGAGCGACCGAAGACACCGCTTCTCGACACCATCACGCGCCCCGCTGACCTGAAGCGGCTCAGCGACCGCGACCTGGTGACACTGTCGCAGGAGCTTCGCGCCGAGACGATCTCGGCCGTCTCCGAGACGGGCGGGCATCTCGGTGCCGGACTTGGCGTGGTGGAACTGACCGTCGCGATCCATGCCGTCTTCGACACCCCCCGTGACAAGCTGGTATGGGACGTCGGACACCAGTGCTACCCCCACAAGATCCTGACCGAACGGCGCGACCGCATCCGCACATTGCGGAAGAAGGACGGGCTGAGCGGTTTCACCAACCGGTCCGAGTCTCCCTACGATCCGTTCGGGGCGGCGCATAGCTCGACCTCGATCTCGGCGGCTCTGGGCTTTGCCGTGGCACGCGATCTGGGCGGCAACACGCCCGAGGGCCTGGGCGACGCAATCGCGGTGATCGGCGACGGCGCGATGAGCGCGGGCATGGCCTATGAGGCAATGAACAACGCGGGCCACCTCAAGAAGCGCCTGATCGTCATCCTCAACGACAACGAGATGTCCATTGCCCCGCCGGTCGGCGCCATGTCGAGCTACCTCAGCCGGCTCTACGCGGAAGAGCCGTTCCAGGATTTCAAGGCCGCCGCCAAGGGCGCGGTCAGCCTGCTGCCGCCTCCCTTCCGGGAAGGAGCGAAGCGCGCCAAGGACATGCTCAAGAGCATGACGATGGGCGGGACGCTGTTCGAGCAGCTGGGCTTTTCCTATCTGGGCCCCATCGATGGCCACGACCTGAGCCAGCTTCTTCCCGTCCTGCGCACGGTGAAGTCGCGGGCCACCGGGCCGATCCTGATCCATGTGGTGACGAAGAAGGGCAAGGGATATGCCCCGGCCGAAAGCGCGCGCGACAAGGGCCATGCCACGTCAACTTTCAATGTCCTGACCGGCGAGCAGAAGAAGGCCAAGTCGAACGCCCCGAGCTATACGCGCGTCTTTGCAGAAAGCCTGCTGCAGGAGGCGGCTGCGGACGATCGCATCTGCGCGGTGACCGCCGCCATGCCCGATGGCACCGGCCTCGACCTGTTTGCGGAGCGCTATCCCAGCCGCTGCTTCGATGTGGCCATCGCCGAACAGCACGGCGTCACCTTCTCCGCCGGGCTTGCCGCTGGCGGCATGAAGCCCTTCTGCGCCATTTACTCGACCTTCCTGCAGCGGGGCTACGACCAGATCGTGCACGATGTGGCGATCCAGCGCCTGCCGGTTCGGTTCGCCATAGACCGGGCGGGGCTGGTTGGGGCGGACGGCGCGACCCATGCGGGCGCGTTCGACATCGCCTATCTGTCCAATCTGCCGGGCTTCGTGGTGATGGCCGCGGCGGACGAGGCCGAACTGAAGCACATGGTCGCGACCGCCGCCGCCCATGACGACGGCCCCATCGCCTTCCGTTATCCGCGCGGCGAGGGCACCGGAGTCGAGATGCCCGAACGCGGCGTCCCGCTTGAAATCGGCAAGGGCCGGATCGTCCGAGAGGGCGGCCGCGTCGCCCTGCTGTCCTTCGGCACCCGTCTTGCCGAAGCGCAGCGCGCCGCCGAATCGCTTGCCGCGCGGGGGATTTCGCCCACCATCGCCGACGCCAGGTTCTCCAAGCCTCTGGACCGCGACCTGATCTTGCGTCTGGCTGCCGGGCACGAGGCGCTGATCACGATCGAGGAAGGCGCCATCGGCGGCTTCGGCAGCCATGTGGCGCAGCTTCTCGCCGAGGAGGGCGTGTTCGACGACGGGCTCAAGTTCCGCTCCATGGTCTTCCCGGACGTCTTCATCCCGCAGGCCTCGCCGCAGGAGATGTACGACATCGCCGGCATGAGCGCGCGCGACATCGAGGCCAAGGTTCTGGACGTGCTGGGCGTCGCGCGAATCGGCGAGGCACGGGCCTGAGGGTCGTCAGCCTTCCTCGTCCAGCAGGGCGCGCAGCCCGCTTCGATAATCCGGATAGAGCAGGCTCACACCGAGCTCTTCCTTGATCCGGTCGTTACGGACCTTCTTGCTTTCCGCATAGAAGCTGCGCGCCATCGCGCTCATGTCGGCCGCCTCGAACTTCTGTTCGGGCGGCATGGGAAGCCCAAGCAATTGCGCCGCGTAGGCGATGACATCCTGCGGCGGGGCCGGGTCATCGTCGCAGACATTGTAGACGGCGCCGGGATTCGGCCGGGCGATGGATGCTTCCAGCACCTGAGCGATATCCTCGACATGGATGCGACTGAAAACCTGCCCGGGCTTGACGATCCGTCGCGCCGTACCGGCACGCACTTTCGCGAAGGGGCCCCGTCCGGGACCGTATATGCCGGCGAGACGGAAGATGTGCAGCGGCAGTCCGGGGATTTCCCGCCAGGCCGCCTCGGCTTCGACCCGCGCCTGTCCTCGACTGGTAGACGGCGCGAGAGCGGTCCCCTCATCGACCCAGTCGCCACCATGATCGCCATAGACGCCCGTGGTCGAAAGATAGCCTGCCCATTGAAAGTCATGCGCCTGCGCGGCGATCCGGTCCGCGAATTCTGCCAGGACAGGGTCGCCTTCGTCGCCCGGGGCCGCCGATATCAGCAGCGCGTCGGCGCGCTCCAGTATCTCTGCAACGTCCTCGCCGGGCCAGATCAAGGGCTCCACACCGCTTGCCGCGATGGTCCGGGACTTTTCGGCGTCCCGCGTGGTCCCGACGATTCGCCAGCCCTGCGGCAGCAGGCGGCGCGCCAGGGCGCGGGCCGAATATCCGTGGCCGAAGGAAAGGAGGGTGCGGGTCATCTGTGACTGCCGGCGCTGCACGTCAGGACGGTCAGCGGCGCTGTTGCCGAAAAAGAAAGCGGCCCCCCGATTCGGGAGGCCGCTGGGTTCATACCGATCGGACGATACCGGCCGGCGATCCGGAGATCACTCGGTGACGGTGGTGTCGTCGTCGTCGTCGTCGTCAGCGATCGCTGCGATGAGCAGAGCGGTGCCTGCTGCGATGCCTGCGATTGCCCAGGGGCCGAGGCCCGTGTCGTTTTCAACGAATACGTCCGGCTCGGGAGCCACAGGCGCCGGCGAACCAGCGAATGCGGAGGTCGACAGGGCTGCAACGAGCGCAGCCGAGGAGACGAGTTTGGTCAGGCTTTTCATATCAATTCCTTTTCGGATCGCGACTTACTCCAAGGGGATAAGTAGCGGAGGTAACGCTAAGTGCAAACCCTGTTTTTGTTTTTCAGCCTGCTTTTGGCCAACTGTTGCACATATACCTAAGTTTTCAGCAGGACATATTCGAAGTAGCCGTTGGTCGGCCCCATCCACTGACGAGACTTGCGAATCAAGCTGTTAGACGTATCGAGCCAGTAATCGTAGGTATAGGTCGCGCCCTCGGTCTGGCAGGATTCCCGGAAATGGCGCAGCGCGAAACTCTGGTCGACGATGGTGACGCTTTCCGTCCCGAGATCCGCCATGTTGCAATTCATTTCCACAACGACCTGCGCATTGTCCCCACGGATGAAATACAACCTGCGCTGGGTCGGTCCGGTCTGACGCGCGGCGAGGCGCGACAGTGTCTGGCTCACGTCCGACGACTGGATGTCCGCTCCAAGCCCCTTGCTGCCGGTCGCCACCCCATTGCGGAAGGCGACCTGCGCGGCGTTGCTGGCAAGCCAGACTTCGAGGGTGCCGGCATATTGGTCGTTCCGGCGCGCGACACGTCGCAGCAGCGCCGATTGCCCGCTGATCTCCGGCGTGCCCATCAGCACCGCTTCCCTGGTGTTGTCGAGCAGCTTGCGGTTGATCTTGAGAGGCTTGGGGCCCTTGTTGCCCTGCTGCTGGACCAGCTGTCCGGCGGTTTCCTTCAGGAAGTCATAGTTGCTGAGTTGCTCGCTCCCCGACCCGCAGGCGCTCAGCAGGGCAACAGCGGCGGTCGAGGCGACGAGACCCAGTTTCTTCAGTCTTGCCAGCATCAGTTCCATATCCGCGGCCATTCCTCGGTGATTGCGTTGCGGTGGCCGGAGCGGACCTGCTCGTACAGCGTGCCGGGCAGGTTCAGCTGCTGGCCGCCGTCGCGCTGGACCGGGCGGATGGTCTGCTTGGCCACGTTCTGGGTCGGAGTGCCGGTGAACCAGCTCAGCGGAATGGTCAGCATGATGCCCTTGTCGAACGAGCCTTCGCCGAAGTCTTCCGATGAAACGTCCGTCAGCGTGAAGAAACCGCCGACTTTCCAGCCGTTGGCGAATTCCCGCGCCAGCGTGAAGGTCGCGCCGACGTCGCCGGCAAGATAGCGGCCCACATCGACCTGTCCGAGATAGCCGTCTCCCATCTCGTAATAGGCCGACACGAACCCGGTCGCGACCTCGTAATCGCGGAAGCTGAAATCGCGGTCGAACCCGCGCTGGCGCACATAGCTGGCCTCGATTCCAAGCGCGAGCGGACTGTTCTCGCGCTTCCAGAGGACCTCGGCCGACAAGCCACCGTACATCGATTCGAGATATCCGGCGGTCACGCGGGCATAGACGTCATCGCCCGGCTTCCATTGATAGCTTGTGTAAAGCTCGTCGAGATAGGTATCGCTGCCCTGCGCATAAAGCGTCGCATCCGTTCGGACATGCGGTAGTTTCGACGTGTTTTCCGTTTCGCCGTCCGCGATGTTTCCAACCAGCCGGTGGCGGATCTCGCCCCCCAGCACCCATCCGGGGGCAGGACGGAACTTG
The DNA here is from genome assembly GCF_040801785.1 of Sulfitobacter sp. LCG007. Taxonomy (NCBI): domain Bacteria; kingdom Pseudomonadati; phylum Pseudomonadota; class Alphaproteobacteria; order Rhodobacterales; family Roseobacteraceae; species Roseobacteraceae bacterium LCG007. The sequence goes on from NZ_CP161805.1 coordinate 3,796,564, forward strand.
CCGCGAAGGGCAAGCCCGGCATCCGCGCGCAGCGGCTTTTCGGGGTCGAAATAGCTTGTCGCCAGATAGGGCGTGAAGGACCAGTTGAAGTTGGGATAGGCATCCGGCGGCATGAAGGAATCGGCCAGCCGGGGCGCCGCCTCGTCAAACGAGACCGAGGCCTGCAATGCGTCGGCAGCGTTCGGCGCGAATTCGTAGGTCTCGAGCGCAGAGCGCTGGATGACCACCGTCGACAGCGCCAGACCGTCGGAAACGGGAACCAGCCGGAATGTCTCGACCGAGGGCGGAAGGGTCGCCGCCATCACCCGCGCGGCGCGGCCCAGCGCGTTCGATACGGACTCGTAGCGGAAGTTCAGGAAACGAAGTTCCGCGGTGGCCCCCGAAACGGTCAGCGAATCAAGCCGCAGGCCTTCCTTCCCGAGCAGGGGCGCCATCTGCTCGGACAGGAGTCCGGGAGCCTTGCTCGATTTCGACCATGACGTCGTCCAGAGCTCCGGATTGGAATTGCGGGACGGGCGCTGCGCGACGGGGCCCGGAGAGGCGACCCGCAGCGGAGTCAGACGCTGCCGCGGGTTCAGCTGCCATTGCGCCGAAAAGCCGATCTCGCTGCCATAGAGGTAATAGCCGCCGATGCGCAGTGTATCGCTCAATTGGTACTCGGCGCCGAAGTTGAGGCGGGATTTGAGCTCGAACAGGTCGCGGCGCTCGGCCTCGCGGACATAGGCATCCGACGAATATTCCGCTTTCAGGCCGAAGCGGTCGTTGACCTTCCACTCGACGCCTCCGAATGGCGCGAAGTCTCCACGGAACCACTGGTCGGTGGTGAATTCGCCGCCTTCGCCGATATCGATCCGCGGCCGCGAGCCGGTCGAACCGATGCTGCCCGCCGAACCGAGCCTTCCCCAGCCCAGACCGGCGGTCACCCGCACCGCACCGTTGCCCGAACCGATGGCCGGCACCGAAAAGCTTTTCGAGGCCACGATGTACTCGGCCGAGGAAATTCCGGTGCCGGCAAGGTCCTGCAGGCCGACCGTCAGCTCCGGAAGGTACTGCCGCTCCTTGAGCACACGCAGGCGCACGTCGAAATTGCGGTCGTAGTAGTTCTCGTAGCCCCCGAGGTTGAGGTCGTCCGTCCGCGAATAGCGGAAGCTGGCCGACAGGAAGGGCGTGAACTGATAGCTCAGCGTGCCGCGAATGACCGGACCGAAGCCGGCGACCGTCGTGGCATATTGCGCGTCCGGCATGGCGAAGGCGCTCGGCATGTCGATCAGGCCCGGCAGCCCGTAGAAGTTCAGGCTTGGCTGGTCATTGACGTAATAGACAGGGAAATACGGTTGTTCCTGTGCGCGGGCGCCCCAGAACGCAACGTTTCCGACCGCGCCGATGCAGGCCGCAACGGTCCCCAACAGCAGATTCCGCCTTCTCGCGATGCGCCTCACGTGCTCCAGCCTCTCTGCCTTGTCGTTTTGCCGTTACTGCCCGCCCCGCGCCGCAAAATCAACGACCCAGAGAAAGAATTGATCGGCCGGCAGCACAGGCGCTGCATTCCGGTGACAGGTCCGGTCCGTCAGGCGCCGAGGCGCTGCACCGGTTCTGCTGCGCCCGCAGCTTCCTCGCCGTTTTTCGAACCAGACCCCTCGACCCAGCGCGTGACCACTTGGCGCGCCATGTCCTCGTCGCTGGCGACGAAGGCCTCGCGCAGATTGCGCAGAGCGGTGGCGATCTCGATCTCCGACAGCCCCTCCTCGCGGGTCGAGAAGATCTTGGGATGGCGCGTGCCGTACAGCTCTCCGGACAACGAGAGCTCTTCGTAGAGCTTCTCTCCGGGCCGCAGGCCGGTGATCCTGATCTCGATGTCGCCTTCCGGGTTGGCGGCATCCCGTACGGTATAGCCGGCGTTCTCGATCACCTGGCGGGCAAGGTGCAGAATCGACACCGGCTTGCCCATGTCGAGCACGAAGACCTCGCCCCCGCGCGCCATCGAGCCCGCCTGAAGGACCAGCTTGACCGCTTCCTGCACCGTCATGAAGTACCGCTTCACGTTCGGATCGGTGACCGTGATCGGCCCTCCGCGGCTGAGCTGATCCTGAAAAAGCGGGATGACCGAGCCGGAAGAACCCAGCACATTGCCGAAACGCACCATGGTGAAGACCGGCCATTCGCCCTCGGGCACCCTGCGCGCCAGATCCTGGATCACCAGCTCGGCGAGACGCTTGGATGCGCCCATCACGTTCGTCGGGCGCACCGCCTTGTCGGACGAGATCAGGATGAAGCGCTCGACACCGGCCTTCGCGGCCTGGGTCGCCAGCGTCTGCGTTCCGATCACGTTGTTCACGAGGCCCGAAAGCGGATTGGCCTCAACCAGAGGCACGTGCTTGTAGGCGGCCGCATGCAGCACGACCTGGACTCCATGGTCCTGCATCACCTTGCGCACGTGCCGGGCGTCGGTGATCGACCCCAGGACCGAAACCACCTCGATGCCGGTGTCCTCGATCAGCTGGCGCATCTCCATGTCGATGCCGTAAAGCGCGAATTCGCTCAGCTCATAGAGCACGATCTTGGTCGGGCGGCACTCGAGGACCTGGCGGCAGAGTTCGGATCCGATCGATCCTCCCGCGCCGGAAACCATGATCACGCGATTGGCGTAGCAATTCATGTCCGACATCGAATGCTCGCGCACTTCCGCGCGGCCGAGGAACTTGTGCGCCTTCACCGACTTCAGCTTGTCGACCAGCGCCTCTTCCCCGATGAGCTGGGCGAAGGACGGCAGCACCTGCACCTCGATCCCCAGCTTCGACAGCCGGCGGACGAATTGCGCCTGTTTCGGCTGACTGAGCGACGGGATGGCCACCAGAACGCGGTCGATCTTCTTCTCTGCGACCACCTCGGCGATGCGCACGGGCGGATAGACCGGCAACCGCGCGAGGCGGGCACCCCAGAAGGCCGAGTTGTCGTCGGCGAAGGCGACGGGTTCGATGGTCTCGTGGCTGCGCAGGGCCGAGGCAAGCTGCAGCCCCGTGGTGCCCGCGCCGTAGATCAGGACGCGGCAGCGCTTGGGCGAGCGGCGGTAGACGGTAAGGAGCATCTGGAGCATCACGCCCCGGCTGATGACCGAGAACAGGAAGAAGGAGATGCCGAAGACGATATGGAAACCCAGAGGATAGCCAAGCCCGGCCACGGCCGACAGCAGCGCGGACATGCCGACCAGCATGGCGGACAGCACGGCAGTCTGGCCCATCGCGTGGGTTTCGTAATACTTCAGCTGCACCCGGCACACGCCGAGCCAGTAGGAAAGCCCCACGAGCGCTGCGAGCATGTAGGGAAGGATCGGCACATAGCCCCTGATGTTGGCCATGAGCCCCCCGGGCAGAGACTGCACGGCAAAGGCGAAAGCGAGGGACAGTGGTACGAGAAGGGCGTCGACCGCCAGAAAGATCGCGCGCTTCTGGCCGCTGGTCAAAGACTTAACCAAACTCAGCATCTGCGAATGTCCCCACACTGTACGATCCGCGTTGCGCCGACAGGAGCCTGCCGCGGATTCCATTTTGTCCTGCTGCCCGTTCAGGCATCGCCACATGCCTGCATACCTGTTCGGACCGCAGGCAGCGCGAGAACGTTAGCGCGATTGTTCGGCAGGCTGCAAATGGCAAGCGGATCTGCTGCAAATTAAGGCGATTGCGATGCAATTTGGGTACAGCCCGCTCACTTCCGGCGACGGAAAACGAAGCCGATGGTCTCGAAAACCAGATCGAAGTCGTAACACGTGCTCTGGTTGCGCTGGTAGATGAGGTCCAGCCGGGCCTTTCGCGGCACGCAGACGCGGGAATAGACCTCGTCGGTCTCTTCCGGTGTCGCGCAGCGTTCCAGCAGGCGCGTCTCGTGGCGGTGGAAGCGAATGCTGGCCAGCCCGGTGACCCCCGGCCGCGACCTCAGCACCTCGCGGTAGATGTCGGGGAAGCGTTCCACATATTCCCGCAGGGGGGGACGCGGGCCGACGAATGACAGGTCGCCCTTCAGGATGTTCCAGAGCTGGGGGAACTCGTCGAGCCGCTTTGCCCTCAGCCAGGCCCCCGTCGGCGTGATGCGGCTGCCCTTGTCGCCGCCCGAGACGCCCCTGTCGGCCTGGGCCACCGTCATGGTGCGCAGCTTCCACAGACCGAAGGGCTGCTCGGGGGTCTTCATGCGCTCCGCGACGTAAAAGAGCGGCCGTCCCTGCTTGAAGTAGAGATACACCAGCAGACAGATCAGCACCGGGCCGAGGATGACGACCAGCAGGCTTGCGAAGAAGAGGTCGAAAATGCGCTTGCGCCAGGTCATCGGGGGTTCTGCATGAGGTTCCGGAATGCCGCGAACTCGGCCACGAGGCCGTCGGGCAAGCCCGATTCGGCGGCAAGCACGATATGCTGCGACAGACGCGCCGTGGCAAGCGTGACCTCGGGAATGACCTCCGGGCCTGCCTCGCGCGGCGTCCAGGCGAGGCCGGCGGCATCCAGCAGATCGCCCATCGCCACCGCGCCCGGCGCGGCGATGTTGATCCGTGCGGGAAGGGTTCGGGCCCGCGTGAGGGCGTCAATCGCAAGGGACAGGCTGCGCGGCCCGATGTAGCTTCGCCTTGGCGTGGACCCATCGTCCAGCCGGTCCAGCGCAAAACCCTCGCGCCAGCCGCCGAGGATGGCGTCGGCACCGGCAACGTTGCCGATCCTGAGGCAGCAGACGTCTATCCCCAGCTCTGACCCGAGTTCCAGCCCCGCGTCTTCCATGGCAAGTTTCGCTTCGCCGTATTCGGAGACGGGTTCGCAGGGCATTTCCTCGTCGAGCAGGCCCCTAGCTCGGCCATAGACTGCCGCCGAGCTCGCCAGCAGCACGCGCGGCTTTCCGGTCTCTGCCGCTCCCCTGATGGCGGCCAGCGCCAGCTCGGCATTCAGCGACATCGGCGCGCCGCTGCGCAATGCCGCAGCGGGAGTGACGCCTGACAGGCAAAGGATGGCGTTCATGCCGCGCGCCGCATCCGCCAGCTTTCCGGGTTCTGTCAGCAGATCGAAGGCGACGCGCCCCCCGGTGCCCACCCTGCCGTGCCAGACGGCATCGCGCCCGGGCCAGAATGCCCGCAGCATCGTTCCGAGCCGGCCCGAGGCACCCAGCACCAGTGTCCCGCCGCTCATCCGGGCAGATCCAGGCGCTTGGCGGCGGGCAGAAGCGCGTTCATGCGCGCCAGATGAACCGGCAGGCAGCGCGTGGCGAAATCATGCTGCTCGACCACCGTCGCCCGCGCCGCAGGGCCCAGATGCGAGAAATCGCGCGGCCGGCCCAGCACCTCGACCACCCTGGCGGCCAGCGCATCGGGATCGAAGAAATCGACGAGTATCCCGTTTTCGCCGTCGCGTATCACCTCGCGCACGGGCGGCACGTCCGAGGCGATCACCGTCGCCTGCATCGACATCGCCTCGAGCAGCGACCACGACAGCACGAAGGGCATGGTCAGATAGACATGGCAACGCCCCAGCCTGACGATCCGGCAGAAATCCGCATAGGCGACCCGGCCCAGGATATGCACCCGACTCCAGTCCACCTTGCCAGCCAGCTCGGCCTCCATCTCTCCGCGAAGCCCGCCGGGGTGGGCACTGGCCTCGCCATAGGAGGTCTCTTGTCCGCCCACGATCAGCACCCTCGCACCGGGTCGCTCCGACAGGATCCGCGGCAGCGCCCGCATGAAGATGTGAAACCCCCGCACGCGTTCGAGATTGCGTGCAACGTAGGTGACAACCTCGTCCTCCCGGGTCAGCGGCCGGTCGAGCCGGCCAAGCTCGAGACTGACACCCGGATCCGGCAGCAGCCGGTCCGTGCGGATTCCGTCGTGGCAGACATAGAGTCTGTCATGGAAGCTCGGGGGGAAACGGTCGCGCTGCCAGATCGTCGGGCACTGGCCGACATCCACCGTGTCGAAGGTCATGGTCGGCACGACGTTGCGCGCGCGTGCGAGGAACGCCGCATTGTCGGAGACGGGAGAGTCGGGATCGAACCCAAGCAGACCGCCGGTGAGGTTGTAGTAATACTCGAAATATCCGATCTGCGGCACGCCGGGCCATATGTCGCGCAGGAAGATCATCTCGCCCCATCCTACGTGGCCGATGATGATGTCCGGCCTGAAGCCGTCGGTCTCGAGCTGCCGCGCCGCCAGCGCAGCGCCATAGCCTCTTCCTGTCGCGTCCTCCCAGACCCTGGACAGACCGTAGGCCTGCGCATCCGGGACATGATGCGCCGCGTAAACGACATTGCGGACACCCGGGATGGCAGGTGCGTTCTGCCGCTGGGTCAGGAAGACGATCTCGTGCCCGCCCTGCGCCGCCAGACAGCCCACGAGTTCGCGATACTGTCCCGGCATGTTCTGGTGTACGAAAAGAAGTCTCAAGGTGCAGGGCTCCGGCAGGCGGCGGCGTCAGTTAAGCCCGCCACCGACCGCGATTGCAAACGGCTCAGCGTCCTTTCCAGACAGGATCGCGCTTTTCGGAAAACGCACGCGCGCCTTCGATCTGATCCTCGGAGGAATAAAGCCGGTCCACGGTGGCAAGCTGGCGCCGGGTGATCCGGTTCATCGTGTCCCGGAACTTCGAATCCTCCGCATCCCGGACGATCTCCTTGATCGCCGCGTAGACGAGCGGCGGACCCGAGGCGAGAAGCCGCGCCATCTCCCAAGCGCGCTCCATCAGGTCCGCGCCCGGCACGATCTCGTTCACAAGGCCCCAACGATTGGCCTCCTGCACGTCGAACCAACGCCCTGTCAGCAGAAGCTCCATCGCGATATGATAGGGCATGCGCTTCGGCAGCTTGACGCTCGCCGCATCCGCCACGGTCCCGGACCGGATCTCGGGCAGGGCGAAGGTCGCGTGATCGGCGGCGAGGATGATGTCGGCGGACAGCGCGAGTTCCAGACCGCCCCCGCAGCAGATCCCGTTCACCGCCGCGATCACCGGCTTGTTCATGTCGCGCATTTCCTGCAGGCCGCCGAAGCCGCCCACACCGTAGTCCCCGTCCACCGCATCGCCATCGGCCGCGGCCTTGAGATCCCAGCCGGGGCAGAAGAACTTCTCTCCCGCGCCGGTAACGATGGCCACACGGAGGTCCGGATCGTCGCGGAAGTCGCGAAACACCTCGCCCATGATCCGCGACGTCCTGAGGTCGATGGCATTCGCCTTCGGCCTGTCCAGCGTGACTTCAAGAATGGCGCCATCGCGTTTCTTCCTGACCGGGTCCATCAGCCTGTCCTTTCGTTTCGTGTTTGCGGCGCGATCGAGATCAGCGCGTCCACGGCGACCGCTGCGTCCGGAGTGCATATCAGCGGGTTGATCTCGACCTCGCCGATCCGCGCCGCGTTGTCGACCACACAGGCCTGAAGCGCAAGGACGGCCCGGACAATCGCATCGAGGTTCGCGGCGGGCTTCCCGCGATAGCCCTCGAGCAGCGGCCAGATGCGCAGACGGCGCAGCGCGGCCTTTACGTCCTGCGGCCCCACCGGCAGCAGAAGCGTCACGGTATCCTGCCAGAGCTCGGTCAGGACCCCGCCCGCCCCAAGCGTCAGGAGGAATCCGTGCGCCGGGTCGCGGGTCACGCCCAGCAAGAGCTCGGCCACGCCGCCCTGCACCATTTCCTCGACGAGAAAGACTTCCGCCGCCATCGTCGCGGCTGCCTCGCGGACCTGCGCCGCGGACAGGTTCAGCCGCACCGCGCCCGCCTCGGACTTGTGGGCCAGCCCCAGACCCTTCAGCACCAGCGGACCGCGCAGATCCCTGTAATCCGCAGCCATGCAGGAGGTCCGGTCCAGCGCCTGACCCGTCGGCACGGCGACACCGTTTTTCGCCAGCATCACCTTGGCCTCATCCTCGCGCAGCACCGCTACCGCGCGCTCGGGCCCCGGCGGAAGCGGCGGGCCTGACAGGCGCATGGGCCGTCTTGCGGCGATCTCCGCCGCGGCAATCGCTTCGGGGAGCCCGGAAAGGGGAATCACGCCGCCCGCGAGCAGTTCCTCGGCGGTCCCGAGCGGCATGAGCTCCGGCAGTGTCGCCACGACAGCGACCGGACGCGCGCTGCGCCGGCGCACCTCGATTGCCGCGGCGGTGGCATGGACCCAATCCCGGGCATCGGTATGAGGATAATCAACGACGATCAGCGTCAGTCCCGTCCGCGCGCCCGCCATCGGTGCCCATGCATCGGCCATCTTCGCGCCGTCACCCCAGACGTAGGTGTTGTAGTCGAGCGGGTTCGACAGGGCGACCATCGGCCCGAGCGCGTCTTTCAGTGCCCGCTTCTGTCCCTTCGTAAGAGGCGGAAAGGACACCGCCCGCCCATGAGCGGTATCCGCGACCAGGCTCGCTTCCCCACCCGAACAGCTGATCGAGGCCAGTGTCGGGCGGTCCAGCCCTCCGGTGACGTGCAGAAGTTTCAGAGTCTCGAGAAATGTGGGCAGGTCGCCTACACGCGCGATTCCGAGCCGCTCCAGCAATGCCGCCGCGCCGGCGTCGCTGCCTGCCAGCGAAGCGGTGTGAGACACGGTCGCACGCTGCGCCTGTTCCGATGCGCCGACCTTCAGTCCAACGATCCGGATCCCCTTCCGGCGCGCCTTCACCGCCAGACCATGCCAGAGCGCCGTGTCCCCGAAGCCTTCCACATGTACCCCGATGGCGCTGACGCGCGGATCGTCAAGCAATGCGGACGCAATCTCGGCCTGCCTGATCTGGGCCATGTTGCCGCAGGTCACGACATAGGCGATGGGCAGCGCGCGGCGCTGCATGGTAAGGTTGATCGCGATGTTCGAGCTTTGCGTCAGGATTGCCACGCCCCGCCCGACCCGGGCGCATCCATGCTGGTCGGGCCACAGCAGCGCACCGTCCAGCGCGTTGATGAAGCCGTAGCAATTGGGTCCGAGGACAGGCATCCCGGCGGCGGCCTCCAACAGACGGGCCTGCAGCGAACGCGCCTCCCGGTCCTCTGCCGCGGCCTCCGCGAAGCCCGAGGCGAAACAGACCGCGCCTCCCGCTCCCATCGCGGAAAGCTGGGAAACGATGTCAACCGTGGCATGCCGGTTCACGCCGATGAAGACGGCATCCGGCACTCCCGGCAGATCGGCGAGCCTGTGAACGGAGGGAAATCCGCAGATTTCATTCTTCGATGGATGCACCGGCCAGATGTCACCCTGAAATCCCATGCGATGGGACTGTTCCACGACATTTCGGCACCACCCGCCGCCGCCGATCACCGCGATGGATTTCGGCCGCAGCAGACGGGAAATGTCATGCATGGCATGTTCCGGGGGCAAAAAGAACGCCAATGCCTCCGGCGGGGATATTTGGAAGCAAAGGAAGCAAGCAATTCTTAACCATGTCAGGAGACGCTGACGGTGCGGTACAGGCGGGGACGCCGATGACCGCAGCAGAGGAAGGCCCCTTGTCGCGGCACCGCGCAAGGGGCCCGATCGCCGGATATGCCTTTCCTTTGCTTGCAAGTATCCCGGGGGCGCGGGGGCAGAGCCCCCGCCTCGGCCGACGGGGCGCAGCCACGGCGGAACCGCTCATGCGCCCATGGCCCGAAGCAGTTCCCGGCTGATGATGTGGCGCTGGATCTCGCTGGTCCCATCCCAGATCCGCTCCACCCGCGCGTCACGCCAGAACCGTTCCAGCGGGTAGTCGTCCATCAGTCCCATCCCGCCGTGGATCTGGATTGCCGCATCCGTCACCCGCGCCAGCATCTCCGACGCAAAGAGCTTGGCCGAGGCGATCTCGCGGTTTGCCGGCAGATTCCTGTCAAGCCGGTCCGCCGCGGCGAGCGTCAGCAGGTCGGCTGCATCGATTTCGGTGATCATGTCGGCAATCTGGAAGCTGACGCCCTGAAACTTGCCGATCGGCTGGCCGAATTGTTCACGGCTCGCCGCGTAGTCCAGCGCGTAGTCGAAGACCCGCCGGGCGCGCCCGACCGACATGGCGGCGACGGTGATCCGCGTCGCATAAAGCCAAGTGTTCATGACGTCGAACCCTCCGTTGACCTCGCCCAGCACCTGCGCATCCGGCAGGCGGCAGTCGTCGAATTCGAGGATCATGTTCTTGTAACCCCGGTGGCTGACTGACTTGTAGCCGTCGCGGATGGTGAATCCCGGCGCGTCGCGATCGACCAGGAACGCCGTGATTCGCTTCTTCGGGCCCTTCGGAGTCGCGTCCTCGCCCGTCGCGACGAAGACAATGACGAAGTCGGCATGGTCGGCGCCGGAAATGAAATGCTTGGTACCATTGACCACCCAGTCGCCACCCTCCCGCACGGCGGCGCATTTCATCCCCCGCACGTCCGAGCCCGCACCGGGTTCGGTCATCGCCAGCGCATCCATGCGCTCTCCCCGCACCGCCGGCATCAGGTAGCGCTCGATCTGGTCGCCCTCGCAGGCCATCAGGATGTTCTGAGGGCGCCCGAAGAAATGGTTGAGCGCCATGGAGCCACGGCCGAGTTCGCGCTCGACAAGCGCGAATTCCAGATGGTTGAGGCCCGCGCAGCCCACGCTTTCGGGAAAGTTGCAGGCATAGAAGCCGAGCTCGATCGTCTTGCGCTTGATCTCGTCCGCGACCTCCTTCGGCACCTCTCCTGTCCGCTCGACGAGGGTCTCGTGCGGGTAGATCTCCTTCTCCACGAAGCTGCGAACGGTGTCCGCGATCATCTGGTGTTCTTCCGTCAATCCGTAGTTCAAGCGCCTGTCCCCCTGTCGTGGCTCCGCGGCCGCGCGTTTTCCAGAATTTCATCTGTCCGCGGACAGGATTGCCCGCCATGGAAAGTCTCCAGCAATCGCGCGAAGACCGCAGGCTCCTGCGAGACCTCGGCAAAGAGGGTGGCGCAGGAACGCAGCTTGAGAGCGTCGACAGGTCCCATGATCTCTTCCGCGCTCCGCCCCGAATGGCTCAGCACCAATGCGGCGCAGCCCCGCAGGCGGGGTCCCAGAACTTCATGCGCGTCATAGGCACGCGCTTCCGGAACTCCGGCCAGGCCGTAGAACCATGCCATGGGTGACTGGCCCAATCCGCGAAGCTGGGGGAAGACAAACCACATCCAGTGGCTGGATTTCCGTCCGGCGGACAGTTCGGCCCTTACCCGGTCGATAACCGGTGCCTGCGCCGCCACAAACCGTTCGAGCCCTTCTTCGCGCATCGCGACGTTCCCGTCCGGCCTATGCGGCGTAGTCCGAACCTTCCTCATCGAGGATGGATTTCAGCTCCGCCAGGTGACGAGCGTCCTGTTCCGGATAGTCCTCGATCATCTGGGCCGTCTTGGCCGCCACCGAGTCCGTAAGGTAGCGCAGCGGCTGGCCGGTCTGGAGCGCCCTGATATAGGTTTCGGCCGCGCGCTCGAAATAATAGAGGCGGTTGAAGGTTTCGGCGACCGTAGTCCCGATCACCATCACGCCGTGATTTCCCATTACCAGCACCTTCTTCCCGGGATCGCGAAGAAGCTGCGCGCAGCGGTTCCCCTCGTCCTCCAGCGCAAGCCCGTCGTAGTGGTCGTCCACCACGACCCGGTCGAAGAACATCGCCGTGTTCTGGTCGATCGCGGGCAGCCTGCTATCGGCCAGACTGGCAAGAACCGTCGCATGAATCGAATGTACATGCATCGCGCAGCGGGCGTGCGGGCAGTGCCGGTGAATGCCGCCATGCAGGCCCCACGCGGTGATGTCGGCATCGACGCCCTTCATGCAGTCCGGATCGTCCGCGTCCATCTCGATCAGGTCACTGGCCTTGATGCGGCTGAAATGCTTCTGGTTCGGGTTCATCAGGAACCGGGTTCCTGCGCCGTTCACCGCCATTGAAAAATGGTTCGCGACGCCTTCGTGCATGTTCAGGCGAGCGGTCCAGCGGAAGGCGGCTGCGAGATCGACCCGCTCGTTCCAGTGGGTCATGTTCGGTCGCAGGCTTGTCACGGTCATTGGCGGATCCCTTTCGGCAACTATCGAAGGCATGAGACCATTTCAGCGCAGCAAAGACCAATCGAAATGCGACAGCCCTTGCCGCTTTGCGCTATCGCCCGCCGGGGCCGGGTCTCTGATGGCCTCAGGAGCGCGACAGCAGGGCGAGAAGCCGGGTCTCGGTCTTGCGCAGCCCGGTGCGGTCGACAGCATCCGCCACGGCGTCAAGGCGCGCCTCGGGCTCGAATTCCGTCAGGGCGATGATGTCGGGATGGATGTAGCTGGTGCGGGCAATGGCCGGTGTATTGTGCAACCGGTCCGCCGCCGCCTCCGAAATCGCCTTGATCGTCACCGGCTCGGATGAAAGCGCCCGTTCCAGCGCCGCCACGCTGCCGTTCCAGGTCCGGAACGTCTTGGCCGTCATGCTGTCGTCGCCGGTGATCTCCGCCAGGCGCGCGTTTACGGCGTCGGACGTCACGTCGCGCGACACGCCTTCGTCGTCGAGCCAGGAGATCAGGGATTTTCCGGGCAGGTCGTGCAGGCGTGCGAGGGTGCGGTTCAGGGTGGCGTCGCGCAGGCGCCGCTTGACCTTCAATCCGCCTTTGGCGGTGAAGTTCATCAGGATCTCGCCATCCTTCACCGACACGTGCCGGGTACGCAGCGTCGTCGCCCCGTAGCTGCGGTTTTCCTTTGCATAGGCGGCATGGCCGACGCGAAGCGAAAGCCGGTCGATAAGGGCGAGCACGGCGGCGATCGCGAAGCGGCGGTCTCCTGCCTCTTCCTGAAGATCCCTCATGATCGCGCGGCGAATCGCCGGAAGCTTCTCGCCGAAGGCAGGCAGCTGAAAGAATTTCCGCTGCGACCGGAATTCGGTCCAGTGGGGGTGATAGCGATATTGCTTGCGTTCCCGCGCATCCCTCCCCGTGGCCTGGAGATGGCCGTCGGGCCGGGGCGAGATCCAGACCTTTTCGTAGGCGGGCGGCACCGCCAGCGCCGCGATGCGCGCGCGCTCGGCCTTGTTGTCTATGCTCGTGCCGTCCGGGGCGATGTAGCTGAAACCGCGCCCCCGCCGTCGCCGCGTGATGCCTGGCGCGTTGTCGGGATAGTAGACAAGTCCGGGAAGTCGTTCGGTTCGCATCGCAATGTCACCTCCGCGACGTAACGCAGGCCGCCGCGCGCCGGTTCCCGTCAGGCCGGGCCGCCTCGAAATCCCGGGTGATGCTCTGCAGCGCTTGAACCTTCCCCTGCCCCATGCCACCAAGGGCCATGTCGGAGACACCCTTCCCCTCCTGGCCCGAAGTCGCGGCCGATCTCATCGCAACGGCCACGGGCAGACGCCCGGCGGACATGGTGATCAGGGGCGGCGTCTGGGTAAATGTCCACAGCCGCGAGATCCTGCCGGGCTACGACATCGCCATCCGCAAGGGCCGCATCGCCTGCGTGGTGCCCGACGCCGGATATTGCACGGGACCGGAGACGACGATCGTCGAGGCGCAGGGGCGCTACATGATCCCCGGTCTCTGCGACGGGCATATGCATATCGAGAGCGGCATGCTGACCCCGGCGGAATTTGCCCGCGCCGTGATCCCGCACGGCACCACGTCGATGTTCACCGACCCGCATGAGATCGCCAACGTTCTGGGGCTCGAAGGCGTGCGCATGATGCATGACGAGGCGCTGATGCAGCCGGTCAACATCTTCACCCAGATGCCTTCCTGCGCGCCCTCCGCGCCGGGGATGGAGACCACGGGTTTCGAGATCACGCCCGAGGATGTGGCCGAAGCGATGACATGGCCCGGTATCATCGGACTGGGCGAGATGATGAATTTTCCCGGCGTCTCGAACGCCGATCCCAAGATGCTGGCCGAGATCGCGGCGACGCAACGCGCCGGCCGGACGGTGGGCGGTCACTACGCCTCGCCCGATCTCGGTCCGGCCTTCGCCGGGTATCTGGCGGGCGGGCCGGCGGACGATCACGAGGGCACCTGCGAGGCCGATGCCATCGCGCGCGTGCGCGGCGGCATGCGTTCGATGATGCGGCTGGGCTCGGCCTGGTACGATGTGGAAAGCCAGATCACCGCGATCACCGAGAAGGGCCTCGATCCGCGCAACTTCATCCTGTGCACCGACGACTGCCATTCCGGAACCCTGGTGAACGACGGTCACATGAACCGGGTGCTGCGCCACGCCATCGACTGCGGCTGCGATCCGCTGGTGGCCCTGCAGATGGCCACGATCAACACCGCCACGCATTTCGGGCTCGAGCGCGAGATCGGCTCGATCGCCCCCGGTCGCCGCGCCGACGTGATCCTGACCTCGGATCTCGCGACGCTGCCGATCGAAACCGTGATCGCCCGGGGCAGGGTCGTGGCCGAGGACGGCATTTGCCTGGTCGATTGCCCGCATTACGACTGGCCCGAGCATGCCCGCGCCACCGTTCGCATGGGCAAGAAGCTGGTGGCGGATGATTTTGCGATACCGGCGCCTGAGGGTGCGAATGCGGTCGCCGCGAACGTCATCGGCGTGGTCGAGAACCAGGCCCCGACCAGGGCGCTGAAATTCGAGCTGCCCGTCACCGAGGGCCGCGTGCAGGGCACCGCCGAGGTCTGCCAGATCGCGCTGGTCGAACGCCACCGCGCCACCGGTGGCGTGGTCAACGCCTTCGTGTCGGGCTTTGGCTATGAGGGGCGCATGGCCATGGCGTCCACCGTGGCCCATGACAGCCACCACATGATTGTCGTCGGCACCGATGCAGACCAGATGGCGCTTGCCGCGAACCGGCTGGGCGAGGCTGGCGGGGGCATCACGATCTTCCGCGATGGCGAGGAACTGGCGCTGGTCGACCTGCCCATCGCCGGGCTCATGTCCGACGCGCCCGCGTCCGAGGTGGCCGCGAAGGCCGATCGCATGATGGAAGCGATGCGCGCCTGCGGCTGCAAGCTCAACAACGCCTACATGCAGCACTCGCTGCTTGCCCTGGTGGTCATTCCCGAGCTGCGCATCTCGGACCTCGGTCTCGTCGACGTGCGGACATTCGAATTCATTCCCGTGACAGAGCCGCTTGCATGACCATGATCCACTCGCCCGAGGTGCCCGAAGCGGAAAGCTTCGACAACGCAGATGCCGCCGTCGCGCGCCTGATCGAGCTCTACAAGGGCGCGACCAGCTTTCTCGGCGCGCGTTTCGTGCAGGCCATGACCGACGGCGCGCCCGAAGGCCGTGTCCGCGCCTTCTACCCCGAGATCCGCTTCCGCACCGCGACCTTCTCGCGCGTCGACACGCGGCTGTCCTTCGGACATGTTTCGGCGCCTGGCGTCTATGCGGCGACGATCACGCGGCCCGACCTCTTCGCCAACTACCTTCGCCAGCAGATCGGCCTCTTGATCGAGAACCACGGCCAGCCGGTCATCGTCGGCGCATCGGACACGCCGATGCCCGTTCACTTCGCCGTCTCCGGCAACGACGCCATCACGATCCCGCAGGAGGGTGTGGCGGATTTCACCCTGCGCGATGTCTTCGACGTTCCGGACCTGTCCACCACGAGCGACGACATCGTCAACGGCACCTATGAATCGCCGGACGGGGTCGGCGCTCTGGCACCGTTCACCGCCCAGCGGGTCGATTACTCGCTCGCGCGGCTGTCGCACTACACCGCGACGGATCCCGCGCATTTCCAGAATTTCGTGCTGTTCACCAACTATCAGTTCTACGTCTCCGAGTTCGAGGCCTACGCCCGCGAGATGCTCGACGATCCCGAGTCGGGCTACACGGCGTTCGTGTCGACCGAGAACGCGACCATCACGCGCGGCGACGAGACCCTTGCCGAGGCGTCGCGCATCCCGCAGATGCCGGCCTATCACCTCAAGCGCAAGGACGGCTCGGGCATCACGCTGGTCAACATCGGCGTCGGACCTTCCAACGCCAAGACCGCGACCGACCACATCGCGGTGCTGCGCCCGCATGCCTGGCTGATGGTCGGCCATTGCGCCGGACTGCGCAACTCGCAGGCTTTGGGCGATTTCGTTCTGGCCCATGCCTACCTGCGCGAGGACAAGGTGCTCGACGACGATCTGCCGCTCTGGGTGCCGATCCCGGCACTCGCCGAGATCCAGATCGCCCTCGAACAGGCGGTTGCCCAGATCACCGCTCTGGAAGGGTACGAGCTGAAGCGGATCATGCGCACCGGAACCGTCGCGTCGCTGGACAACCGCAATTGGGAACTGCGCGACAACCGCGGCCCGGTCCAGCGTCTCAGCCAATCCCGCGCCGTGGCCCTTGACATGGAAAGCGCCACCATCGCCGCGAACGGCTTTCGGTTTCGCGTTCCCTACGGCACATTGCTGTGCGTGTCCGACAAGCCTCTTCATGGCGAGCTGAAGCTGCCTGGCATGGCCACAGACTTCTACCGAACGCAGGTTTCGCGCCATCTGATGATCGGAATCCGCGCCATGGAGCACTTGCGCGCCATGCCGCTCGAGCGTATCCACAGCCGCAAATTGCGATCCTTCGACGAAACGGCGTTTCTCTGAAGGGTTGACCGGACGAAACCCGCCGAAATAGGCGGTTTTGGCGTGTTTTTCCTTGCAAACGCACGCTATTCGTTGTGTTGATACACAACATCCGGGTAGATTGCGGCAATTGGCCCCAAACTGTCGGGCAGTCGAAGGAGAAATACAATGGCGAAACCGATGACCAAGACCCAGCTTGTCGCAGCGCTGGCTGAAGAAATGGGATCAGACAAGAAGACCGCCGGCAGTGCGCTGGACGCTGTCTGCGCCCTGATCACCAAGGAAGTCGCCGAAGGCGGCGCTGTCACGCTCCCGGGCGTTGGCAAGATCTACTGCCGCGAGCGTCCGGAGCGGATGGTGCGCAACCCCGCGACCGGCGAGCAGTTCAAGAAGGAAGCCGACAAGGTGGTGAAGATGACCATCGCGAAGGCACTCAAGGACAGCGTCAACGGCTGATCCGGCCTCCGGCCCGGTCGGAACAGGAGCCGCCCTCGGGCGGCTCTATCGTTTTCGGGCCCCTGATACACGAACCCGCGTCAGCTTTCGGGGAATCCGAGACTGCTTTCGGCGCGCTCCCAGGTCTCGTCCATTGGCCAGGCCTGGCTGAGTCCGGGGATGCCGAAATGGCCATAGCGCAGCGACAGCTGGCTTTCGGACTCATCCTCGCCCCGTCCCTTGATCGCCGCGAGATAGAGGGCCGAGGCAAGACCGGTCCGGTCCGCGCCCCCCTGGCAGTGGATCAGCACGGGTTTGGGCGCATCGCGCATGATCCGCAACAGTGCCGCGACCGTTTCGGCGTCGAGTTGCTTTCTGGCCGAGATGCCGAAATCCAGATGGGCGATGCCAAGCCGGTCGGCTACCCCGCGCTCGGCCTCGTACCAGTCCTTCCCGGAATTGTCGCCCCGAAGGTTCAGCACGCTGGCGATGCCGTATTCGCGTTTCCACCGTGCCAGATCACTCCCGTCCATCTGCGCGGCGCGGTAGAGTTCGCCCGGAACCACTTCGTGAAAATTGACTGTAAGCTGCAGGTACGCCGCGTAGCCGGCCAGGGCCAGAAACGCGGCCAAGGCGCCCGCTGCGATGAACTTGATGGTGCTGTACACGATTGGCGATCCCTTCTTCCGGGATCACCTAGGACGCAGGGGCCGCCCCGCGCGAGAGGTAAAGCGCGCCGAATTTGCGCGCTATAACCTAAGGTTTAGGTCTTGGGCCGAAAGGTGTAGGCCGGCGTCAGCCCAGTTCGTCGACCGACGCGATGATACGCCCGACGAGACCGTACTCCTTCGCCTCCGACCCTGTCAGCCAGAAGTCCCGCGCGGTGTCCGCGGCGATCCTTTCGCGCGTCTGACCCGTCGCCTCGGCGAAGATCTTGTGAAACCGCTCGCGCATGATGCCGATCTGCTCGGCCTGGATCATCATGTCGGTGGCCTGGCCGCCGATGCCACCACGGGGTTCATGCAGCAGGAAGCGGGTGTTGGGCAGACAGTAGCGGTTCCCGGGCGCGGCGCCGACGAAGATCAGCGCCCCCGCGCTTGCGACCCAGCCGGAGCCGATGCAGCGCACCCTGGGACGGATGAACTTTATGACGTCGTGAACCATGTCGCCGCTTTCGACATGGCCTCCGGGCGAGGAGATGAAGACGTTGATCGGATCTTCGCTCTCTTCCGCCAGCGCCAGAAGATGCGTGACCGCCCGCTGCGCGAGCTTGTCGTTTATCTCGCCGGTGACAAGAACGTTGCGGCTGCGGAAGAAAAGCGAATCGATCTGTCCGGGTTGCGCCTTGTCAGGCAGCGTGCCGCCGTCGTCGAGCATTCTGTCGGTCATGATGGCCCCCATTGTCCGATATGCCGGGGACCATCCTAACCTTGCGCCCTGAACTGTCCATGGGGCGCGGTCTACTCCGCTGCGGTCGCCGCACCCTTGGCCGATCCGATACCGTTGCGGTCGAGGAAGGCGCCGATCTGGCGGCGGGCCACATCGGAGGGTGGCAGTTCGCCCCCGGCGTCCTTGAAGGTCATCCGCAGCACGGTCGCCGCCGTGGCGTCCCGGTCCTCCCTGTCGCGCCAGTCGGCGTCGAGATGGTCGGCGAGATGGATTTCGTCGACCTTCTGGCCGCCGCGGAAATGCCGGATCACGGGATGGATGAACGCGTCGGGCTTGTCACCGAAGACGTTGTGCGCGCGCTTGACGTGCATCGTATCCCCGCCGAAATCGCCGTATTCCAGCGTGACGGTCAGATAATCGCGTTGCGTGATCTGCGGCGCTCCATGCGCCCATTCCAGTGGCACATCGACGAAGCTCCGCCCCGGCTGCTCGCCGTCGAGAAGGATCACATCGGCCAGGAAACCCGGTTGCAGGAACATGCCCGAGCCGGTGCTGATGCGGTCGATGATCCGGTCGACAAGCCCGTCCAGATCCACGATCTCGCTGGGATATTCGCTGCCGCGCAGCCTGCTTTCGACGAATTCGACCAGGCATTTCACGTTATGGCGGAAACCGTGCACAAATCCCGACATCGTCTTGCGGTAGTCGCGGGACTGCATGATCGTGCCGGCGAAATAAAGCCCCTCCACCTTCTCGCATTCCCACTGGGGGGTCATGCGCGGGAACTTGTCGTAATGGCAAAGCGCCGGGCGGATCTCTTCCGCGAAGATCGACCCGTCGAAGCGGAAGCCGGTGCAGGCGATGACGTGATCGTAGGTCAGGACGATCTCGTGATCCTCGGCAGCGCGCATCTTCGCGGTGACGGTATAGACCCCGTCATCGTATTCGATCTTCGTCGCCGCCGCATCGATCACCGCGTTCTGGGACTTCAGCTGGTATGTATCTAGGAAGTTGTTGTTCACCGCACGCAGATGGCCGACGAAATGGGTCTGCCAGGCGAAGCGGACGGGATTTGGGCTCATCACATGAATGGACGCCGCATGCTCGATCAGGTCGTCCGCCGTCTCGAAGGCCGAGTTGCCCTTGCCGAGTATCAGCACGCGCTTGCCATCGAACCGCTCGGACGTGGCATCGAAGTCGAAATAGTTCTCGGCCAGCTCGAAACCCTCGATGCCGGGATCCCAGGCCTGCGAAACGCCGGTCGCCACGATCACGGTGCGGGCACGGAAGGTCCGGCCGTCGGCGCAGCGCAGCGCGAAGCAGTCGTCGGGCTTCGTGATCTCGACCACATCGCAATCGCACGCGATCCGGTCGGACAGCATTTCCGCGAAGGTCTCGGCATAGGCGACGAAATCGTCGGCAGCCGGAAAGTACTTCTTGCTCCAGTCCTTGAAGAGAAGCCCCTCGTCGTTCAGCAGCGAGTTCCAGTCATAGCGCAGCCGCGTCTCAGGATTGCTGAGCCCGGTGTGGACCTTGTTGATTGAAATGAACTGCCGATGCCGTGGGAACCGTCGGAAAAAGTCGCAGACCTTCGGTCCGCGTTCCAAGATCCGGAAATCGAAACCCTTCTTTTTCAGGTAGTAGCCGGCCTGCAGCCCGGCTGGGCCCGACCCGATGATGCAGACGTCGAGAATGTCCGGATTGATTTCAGTCACTATCGAGTTCCCCGCTTGTCACTCACTGCCATGCGACGCCGGCACCCTCCGGTCGGCGCTTGCCCCGGGGCATCCTAATCAGGAATTCGCGTTTCCCGCAACAGGCGAGCTACCGCGCGGCACACGCGATCCGTGCCCGGTTTCAGAAGCATCGAGGCGTTGCGGAAAAATGTCGCGACCTTGCCCTTCGGGAGGTTTTGGGAAACTGTCCGCGCGAACAGCATACCGGAATTCTTGCAATGGATATCAGGGCAATCCTGGCGGGGCTCGCCTTCGCGTTGATGTGGTCTTCGGCCTTCACCTCTGCGCGGATCATCGTGGCGGACGCGTCGCCGATGCTTGCCCTCACGCTGAGATATCTCATCTCCGGGCTGCTCGGAGTCGGCATCGCGCGGGCCATGGGCCAGTCATGGCATCTGACGCCCGCCCAATGGCGCGCCACGATCATCTTCGGCGTGCTTCAGAACGCGCTTTATCTCGGGCTGAACTTCGTCGCCATGCAGACGGTGCAGGCGTCGCTGGCCTCGATCATCGCCTCGACCATGCCGCTCTGCGTCGCTCTTGCGACCTGGCTCGTCCTCGGCGACAAGCTGCGGCCGCTCGGCATCGCCGGGCTCTGTGCCGGGGTCGTCGGGGTCGTGATCATCATGGGCGCGCGGCTCAGGGGTGGAGTCGATGTCTTCGGCGTGACCCTGTGCTTCATCGGGGTGATCGCCCTGACCGTCGCCACGCTCTCGGTGCGCGGCGCCACCTCGGGAGGCAACTTCCTGATGGTCGTCGGGCTTCAGATGCTGGTGGGCTGCGTGGCCTGCGGCATCGCCCTGCTGCTGTTCGAGACGCCCCGGATCGATCCCAGCCTCGAACTGGTTCTGGCCTTCGCCTATACCACACTGGTCCCGGGGCTTGCCGCCACCTTGGTCTGGTTCTGGCTGGTCAATCGCATCGGCGCCACGCGCGCCGCGACCTTCCACTTCCTCAACCCGTTTTTCGGCGTGGCCGTCGCCGCCGTCTTCCTGGGCGAGCCGCTCGGGTCACGCGACATCCTCGGTGTCGCGATCATCGCCCTCGGGATCCTTGCGGTGCAGCTTTCGCGCCAGCCTCTCACGCGCAAGGCGCCCGCCACCTGAGGTTCAGCGCTTGCGGAAGACGGCAAGGTGCCCCTGATCCTGACGGAGACCTTGCGAAGATGCGGGCCCGTAGATCGCCACCGTGATCAGGCGAAACGCCTCGATACACCTGGCGAGGGCATCGAACTTCGCCGCAAAGCCCCGGCTCTCGAAATGTTCGGCATTCACCGAAAGCACGAAGAGCGCGCCGCGTTGCGCCACGCGGAGCAATTCGTCCAGGGCCTCGGGCCCGACATGGCCGTGCGTGAAGGTCCCCGAGCTTACCACCGCGCCGTAGCTGGCGTCGGCCAGCGGCAGGTCGCGGGTGAGGTCGGCCTCGATACAGGCCCGATAGCGCCCCTTGCGCTTCGCCACGGCAAGCATGGCAGGGGAAATGTCGAGCGCGTCCATGACATGTGACCGCTCGGTCTGGATCGCGTCGGCAACGAGCCCGGTGCCTGCGCCGACGTCAAGCACCGCGCCTTCGCTTGGTTGGTCTAGAAAGATGCGGGCGACATGTTTCGGCAGCAGGTAATCCATCGAGGCTGCGAAATCGTCATCATAGCTCTGCGCCCAGTCGGCATAGAGTCTTCGGCTGTCATCGGGTGTCTTGAGCGCATAGGCCGATTCGAGACTGGGCTTGTCGGTCATATGGCCGCCTCCTGTGACCCCGGAACTGCGACGGTGTGCGGCTTTGCATCAGGATAAGGCGTCCCCGTCAGTCGAGCAGTGCCTCGACCGCCCCCACGATCTCGCGCGACATGGGTTTCGTGCCGGAGCCCCAGGTCCGCACCACGCGCCCATCCGGGGCGATCAGGATCTTGTTGAAGTTCCAGGACGGCACGAAGCCGACTTCCTCGCGCAGTTGCCGGTAGAACGGATGCGCCTTCGCCCCTCTGACATGGGTGATGTCGGTCATCGGCAGATCGATCCCGAAGGTGAGTTCGCAGAAGTCCTTGACTTCCCGCGCCGATCCCAGCTCCTGGCGGAAATCGTCCGAGGGCACGGCCAGCACCACCAGACCGCGATCGCGGTATCGGTCGTAAAGATCCTGCAGGCCCTGGTACTGGTAGGTATATCCGCATCGCGAGGCGGTGTTCACCACCAGCACCGGACGCCCGGCCCAGTCTCCCAGATCTATCGTGCCGCCATCGATGGACGCGAAACGCTGCGCGGGCATCCCGGCGACGGCCATGCCGGCCGCGAACACCAGCAGCAGGACGGAAAGAAATCGCAGCATCTCTGATCTCCTCTACCCGTATTACGGGCATATTCCGCCCCTGGATCAATACACGTCTTGCGGATCGGCAAGTTTCCTCTCTTTGAAAATCTCGATCCTCACCCCATCTTGGGGAAGAATTTGGGAGTCCCGACATGGATAGATACAAGAAGACCGACGAAGCCCTGGCGGCGCTGTCGCCCGAGGAACATCACGTCACCCAGCGCAACGGAACCGAGCGTCCGGGAACGGGCAAGTACCTGCACAACAAGGAACCCGGCATCTACGTCGACATCGTTTCGGGTGAGCCGCTGTTCGCCTCGGCGGACAAGTACGAAAGTGGCTGTGGCTGGCCGAGCTTCACCAAGCCCCTCGTGCCCGCGCATGTGGTCGAGAACCGCGACGTATCGCTCGGGATGATCCGGACCGAAGTGCGTTCGGCCCACGGCGACAGCCATCTGGGCCATGTGTTCCCGGACGGGCCCCGCGACCGCGGGGGACTGCGCTATTGCATCAACTCGGCCTCGTTGCGTTTCGTGCATCGCGACGACATGGAGGCCGAGGGTTACGCAGAATACATCGACCAGGTGGAGGATGTGGCATGAAGACGGAACGCGCAGTACTGGCAGGCGGCTGCTTCTGGGGCATGCAGGACCTGATCCGCAAGAAGCCCGGCGTGGTCTCGACCCGTGTGGGCTACACCGGGGGCGACGTCCCCAATGCGACCTACCGCAACCACGGCACCCATGCAGAGGCGATCGAGATCGACTACGATCCGAGCGTGATCAGCTACCGCAATCTGCTGGAGCTGTTCTTCCAGATCCACGATCCGACCACCCTGAACCGGCAGGGCAACGACCGGGGCCTCAGCTATCGGTCGGCGATCTACTATGTCGACGAAGAACAGAAACAGGTCGCGCTCGACACGATCGCGGATGTCGAGGCATCCGGTCTCTGGCCCGGCAAGGTGGTGACCGAGGTCGAGCCCGTCGGCGCGTTCTGGGAGGCAGAGCCGGAGCATCAGGACTATCTCGAGCGGATCCCGAACGGTTATACGTGCCATTTCGCCCGCCCCGACTGGGTTCTGCCGAAACGCACTGCCGAGGTTGAACGCGCAGATTGAAGGATCAGCGGTCGGCCGCCACACGCGGCCGGCCCACCGCCTCGACCGTCACTTCGGCCTCGATGAACATCTCGCGCGCCTCCACGCCGGCGCTGCGGATGTCGCGGTCGACCCGAACCGAGATGTCGGACGCCCCCGCCGCCTGTGCCGCCTCCTGCGCCTGACCCCGCAGGACGCCTTCTAGCAGGCTCAGCGCCACATCGCGGTCGGTGAAATCCTGCGGACCGGTCTCGAGGTGGACACGGTAGCGCCCCTCGCCGGGAGAAGTGACCGTTCCGCTGCGCCGGACCGTGATCCGCCCCACCACCGCCCCGATGGCATTGGCCACGCCCGCATGTTCGGGCAGGATCATCTGCGTGCCCAGAAGGTCGCCAACCGCCGGGTAGTAGCTGGCCGCCGAGGCCCCCAGACCGATTACCGGAATGGCAAGCCCCGTCTGGAGCCGCACCAGCCCCGACGCACCGCCCAGTCCGCGATGCATCAGCTCATGACGCGCAAGGACTTCGGGGGCGGCATCGAAGGGTCTGTCCTCTTCGGCGAAGGCGGTCTCAAGCAGCGCCAGAACGGTCTGTCGACGCAGCTGTTCGACGATGATCCTGGCCATGTCCTGCGCGTCCCGCGCCAATACCTCGCCCGCGCCCGTCCTGCGCCGGCC
Source organism: Sulfitobacter sp. LCG007 (assembly GCF_040801785.1). NCBI lineage: Bacteria > Pseudomonadati > Pseudomonadota > Alphaproteobacteria > Rhodobacterales > Roseobacteraceae > Roseobacteraceae bacterium LCG007. The sequence goes on from NZ_CP161805.1 coordinate 3,820,643, forward strand.
GAACAACAGCAGCGCCTTCTCTGCCGCCCCCCGGTCCCAGGCCTCCGCCAGCCCGAGCACATGTGCCGCGTCCGACGGGGTCACGCCGCCGATCTGCACCAGCCCCCGGTCGACAAGCCGCGTCAGGGCTCCGGTCTCGAGCCGTGAGGTCAGCACCTTGCCGAGCGGTTGCACGTTGTCACCGATCCGCTCGAGCAGTGCCGCCTCGCGAAGGCCAAGGCCCTCGGCGCTCTGTCCCGCCACCGCGCGGACGAAACGCCCGTCATGTTCGCCGGGCAGCGCGGAGGCGAGCTGAGCATTGAGGGCCGCATGCACCACATCGCCCGCCTCGACCCCCAGCAAGGCCACCGGAAGCAGCCTCCGGGGGCCCAGCGTGACCCCGCCCTTCAGCCCCTCGCTTTCAAAATGGACCGCACTGTCGCCGCCCAGCCCAGTCGTCCGCATCGCCACCGCCTCGACCATCGTGCGATAGGGCCCGACCCGCGCGCCTTCCGGATCGATGGCGGGCTTGCCGTCGCGCAGCAGCGCCACGTCGGTCGTCGTCCCGCCGATGTCGCTGACCAGCGCCCGCTCGGCCCCGGTCATCCAGCGCGCGCCCACGATGGAGGCTGCCGGACCGCTCAGGATGGTCTCGATGGGCCGCTCCCGCGCCTGCGCGCTCGACATCAGCGCCCCGTCGCCGCGCACGACCATCAGCGGCGCCGCGATCCCGATCTCGCGCAGCACATCCTCCGCCCGCCCGATCAGCCGGTCGATCAGTCCAAGAAGCCGCGCGTTCAGCACCGCCGTCATCGCGCGCTTCGGCCCGTTCAACCGCGCCGAAAGCTGATGCGACGCCGACACGGGACGCCCGGTGATCTCGGCCACCATTGCCGCCGCGCGCCGCTCATGGGCCGGATTGCGGGTGGCAAATTGGGCCGCGACCGCATATGCGCTCAGCGCATCGCGGTTTTGTTCAAGGAAGGTCAGTATTGCCGCCTCGTCGAGCGGCTGCGCCTCGGTCCCGGCATGGGAATGCCCGCCGGCACAGGCAAGCGAGGGATCGCCCTTGAGCGCCTCGGCCAGCCCGTGCGCCGCGAGATCGCCCTCGCGGAAGCCGATGAAGATAAGCCCGACGCGCCCGCCCTGACCCTCGACCAACGCGTTCGTTGCCAGCGTCGTGGACAGCGAGGCCATCGACACGTCTTCCGGTGAAATGGCCGCCTGATTCAGCACCGCGCGGACAGCCGCCCCCACGCCCAGCGCAAGATCCTGCCGCGTCGTCAGCGCCTTGGCCGAGGCGATCACAGCCGTCTCGTCGCGCATCAGCACCGCGTCGGTATAGGTTCCGCCCGTGTCCACACCCAGCAGCAGCGCCATCGCTCACTCCATCCGCCTTCCGGCCACCCTCTACAGACCTGGCAAGCCCGGCCCCGCCTGCCGGTTCAGGCCGCCGCCAGACGGCCCGCCGCCCAGCGTCCCGCTTCTGCGACCGTTGGATCGCCATCCCCCATCAGCATCTGAGCGACCGGACGCAGGCGCGCGCGGCCCGAATTGCCGATGGCATAGGCGACGTTGCGCACGAAGCGGTTGCGTCCGATCCGCTTGATCGGCGATCCCGAGAACCGCGCCCGGAATCCCGCGTCGTCGAGCCGCGCCAGATCCGAAAGATCCGGCGCGCGCAGGCTTCCGTCCCCGAGAAGCCGCAGATCCCGCGCGGCCACGGCGAACTTGTTCCAGGGACAGACCGCGAGACAGTCGTCGCAGCCATAGATCCGGTTGCCCATCTTGGGGCGCAACGCCGCATCCACGGGGCCGTCATGTTCAATGGTGAGGTATGAGATGCAGCGCCGCGCATCGAGCCTGTAGGGTGCCGGAAACGCATCCGTCGGACAGATGTCGAGACAGGCGGTACATGACCCGCAGTGACCCGTCTCGGGCGCGTCCGCTTCCAGATCCAGGGTCGTGAAGACGCACCCCAGAAAGACCCAGTTGCCCCAGTCCCGGCTCAGAAGGTTGGTATGCTTGCCCTGCCAGCCAAGTCCCGCCGCCTGACCCAGGGCCTTCTCCGGCACCGGCGCCGTGTCGACGAAGACCTTCACCTCACATCCTGACTCCGCCACCAGCCAGCGCGCCAGGCGCTTGAGCCGCTTCTTGACAACGTCATGATAGTCGCGCCCCTGCGCATAGGCCGATATCGCGCCCCTCTCGGGCAGCGTCAGAAGCTCGAGCGGATCGAATTCCGGCGCGTAGCTTTCCGCCAGCATCAGCACCGAGCGCGCGTCGGGCCAGAGGGCCGCGGGATCGCCGCGCCACGACGTACGCTCGGCCAGCCATCCCATCTGCCCGTGATGACCCGCGTCAAGAAAGGCCTGAAGCCGCCCCGCCACCTCCGGCACGGAATCGGGCCGGCAGACCCGGGCGGACACGAACCCCTCCTTCAGGGCCCGCGCGACCAGCAGATCCTTCATGCCTTCCATGCTTCCTTTGCACCCAAATATCCTCGGGGGGAGGCGCCGAAGGCGGCGGGGGGCAGACAGCCCCCCTTCGACGCGTCAGAAATCGAGGTCATTGTAATGTCTGGGCGGCGGAAAGCCGGGCACCTGATCTGCCAGGATCGAGCGGAAGGCCGGTCGCGACTTGATCTTCGCATACCAGTCCTTGACCACGTCCGAGCGGTTCCAGTCCACGTCCGAGATATAGTCGAGCGACGACAGATGCGCGGCGGCGGCGAAATCCGCAAGCGACATCGCGTCTCCCGCCAGCCAGCGCCGGTGGTCCAGCAGCCACTGCATGTAGTCGAGATGATACTTGATCGCCTTCGCGCCCGCCTTGATGTTCGCACTGTCGGGATAGCCCTGTTTCATCACCTTCTTGTTGACCCGCTCGTACAGCAGCTTCGACGTCACCTCGCGGTGGAACTTGTCGTCGAACCAGCTCACCAGCCTGCGCACTTCCAGCCGGCCCGCCGCATCCTTCGGCAGCAGCGGCGGCTCCGGCCGCGTCTCCTCGACATATTCGCAGATCGGCGCGCTTTCGGCCATCACGATCCCGTCCAGCCGCAGCACCGGAACCTTGCCCGCCGGGTTTCGCCGCATGAAATCGGGATCCTGCTCCCAGTAGCGCTCCTCGACCAGTTCCACCTCGATCCTCTTCTCCGCAAGGCTCAGGCGCACCTTGCGGCAGAAAGGCGAGAGGGGAACGTGAAAGAGACGGGCCATCATCTTGTCCGGGAAGTCATTTATTGCCCGCCTTCAATGCCTGTTAGACGGCGGCGTTTCAACTCTCGAAACAGCCGGCGCGCCCGTCCGCGCGGATGGTCGCCGCGCCGTCGAGGATGGATCGCGCCCGCTTGCGCACGAAATCCGACGGCCGCGAGGCCGAGCGCCCCTTGGGATCGGGCAGGATCGCCGCAAGCCGCGCCGCCTGCACATCCGACAGGTCCGACGCCGACACCCCGAAATAGTGCCGCGCCGCCGCTTCCACCCCGAAGACGCCCTCGTCGAACTCGGCAACGTTCATGTAGACCTCCACGATCCGCCGCTTCGGCCAGAGCAGCTCGAGCACCGGGGTCAGCAGCGCCTCGAGCGCCTTGCGTGCGTAATTGCGCCCGTGCCAGAGATAGACGTTCTTGACGACCTGCTGGGTGACCGTCGACGCCCCCCGGTCGCCGCCCTCCGCGATGGCCACCCTGATTGCCTTGAGATCGAAGCCCCAGTGCTCGCAGAAGTTCGCGTCCTCCGCCGCCACGACGGATCGCGCCATTGCGGGTGCGATCCGCTCTATCGGGACCCATTCCTGCGCGACGCCCCCGAGGCGGCGGGACTCGGCGAAAATGTAGGGCGTGGTCCAGGGGTTGACGAAGCGGCCCAACGCGACCAGCGCGAGCATCACAAGGGCCGCGATGAAGAACACCTTGGCAACCCAGCGCATCACGCGGCGCGGGGTTCTGCGGATCGCCGCCAGCGGCTCTGCGGCTGCCTTGTTCTTCGTTCTGCTTCGTCTTGCCATATGCCCACCCTACCGGGCGGGTCGGCCGGGCACATCCGAAAAACGCCTGCCCCGCGCCTCAGTCGGGCAGCTCGCGGCGGTGCGGCAACAGCACCGTGAGCACGCCCAGCGCCGGCAACAGCGCGCACCATGCGAAGACTGTCGCGATGCCGTGGATGTCGGCGAGAAGTCCCAGCACCGCCGCTCCGATCCCGGCGACTCCGAAGGCCAGGCCGAAGAACAGGCCCGCCACCATGCCGACGCGACCGGGCAGCAATTCCTGCCCGAAAACCACGATGGCCGGAAAGGCCGAGGCCATGGTCATCCCGATGGCCACGCTCAGCACGCCGGTCCAGAAGAGGTTCGCGAAGGGCAGCAGGATGGTAAAAGGCAGCACGCCAAGGATCGAGATCCAGATCACCGTGCGCCGTCCGATCCGGTCTCCGATCGGTCCTCCGATCACGGTTCCGAAAGCCGCTGCGCCGAGGAAAAGGAAAAGCAACTGCTGCGAGACCTGCGTATCCACCCCGAAGCGGTCGATGAGGAAGAAGGTATAGTAGCTCGACATCGAGGCCATGTAGACGTTCTTGGAAAAGATCAGCGTCACCAGCACCGCCAGCGCGATCCGCACCCGCGCCGGCGACAGGCTGTGCGGCGGCGGCGCGCGCCTGCGGCTTGCCGCGGCACGCTCGCGCGAATGCCAGCGTCCGACCCAAAGCAGGATCATCATGCCCGCCAGCGCCACAAGCGCGAACCAGGCTACCGACCCGCGCCCCAGGGGCAGCACGATGAAGGCAGCCAGCAGGGGTCCAAGGGCGGTCCCGAAGTTGCCGCCCACCTGAAAGATCGACTGCGCCGTTCCGAAACGCCCGCCCGAGGCGGCGCGCGCCACACGCGAGGCTTCCGGGTGGAACACCGACGATCCGATCCCGACCAGCGCCGCCCCGAAAAGCAGGTATCCATAGCTCGGCGCCGCGGCCAGAAGGAGAAGGCCGCACATGGTCGACCCCATGCCCAGCGGAAGCGACAGGGGCAGGTCGCGCCGGTCCGTGACGATGCCGACCAGCGGCTGGAGGATCGAGGCAGTCACCTGGAAGAAGAAGGTCAGCAGGCCGATGTGAAGAAAGTCGAGAGCGAACTCGTCCTTCAGCATCGGATAGATCGCCGCCAGCAGCGACTGCATCACATCGTTCAGCATGTGGCACATGCTGACGGCCAGCAGGATGGCATAGGTGGCGGTCTGCGCCCGGTCGGGCGCCAGTGTGGTATCGGCCATGGAAGCACTCCTCGGCTCGGATTACCGCGGCTGCCGGATACGATCTATCTGAATACGACAATCCTGTCGCAATCGGTCGGGAGTGGCTCGACCAGCCAGAAAATTTCCACCTACGCCGACGACACCGGCGGCTGACATTGCTGCGGCGCGCTCGGGTGCCGGGCGCGCCGCGATCGTTTGAGCATGGCCGATCCGCTATTCCGCCGGCACCGCCTTCTGCTCGTAGCTGAGCGGGGCGGCGATATGGGGCAGCATCTCCTTCGGGCAGACCTGAAGGAAGTTGTCCTTCTCGGTCTCCCAGTGCTGCAGGATCTCGGCCGCCCGGCGCGAGCCGGTCTCGGCCAGATGCCGCTCGAGCAGGTCTTCGAGCTCACCCAGCCAGTGATCGACGGTGACCGGGCAGGTTACCAGCGTCTCCATGTTCATCAGCGTCTGGGCCTTGCCGTTGGGGTCATAGAGATAGGCCATGCCCCCGGTCATCCCGGCGCCGAAGTTCGCGCCGATCTCGCCCAGGATCACCGCGACGCCGCCGGTCATGTATTCGCAGCCGTTCGACCCGCAGCCCTCGATCACCACCTTCGCGCCCGAGTTGCGCACGGCGAAGCGCTCACCGGCGCGGCCCGCGGCGAAGAGGTAGCCGTCCGTCGCCCCGTAGAGGACCGTATTGCCGATGATCGTGTTCCTGGAGGCCTCGATGGGCGAGGACATCGGCGGGCGCACGACGATGGTGCCGCCCGAAAGCCCCTTGCCGACATAGTCGTTGGCGTCGCCCGAAACTTCCAGCTTCAGGCCGGGCGCCGCGAAGGCACCCAGCGACTGCCCGGCGGAGCCAGAGAGCTTGACGGTCAGGTGATCCGGCTGGAGCGCGTTGCGCATACCGAACTTGCGCACGATATGGCTCGAGGTGCGCGTGCCCACCGTGCGGTGCGTGTTCTGCACCGCGTAGGAAAGCTGCATCTTCTCGCCGTCGTTCAGGAAGCGTTCCGCATCTCGCACGATCTCGGCGTCCAGCGTGTCGAGCACCGCGTTGCGCGGCTTGTTGCGGTCATAGACGATCTCCGCCGCGCCATCGACGGTGATGAGCAGCGGGTTCAGGTCCAGATCGTCCAGATGCGCGGAGCCCCGGCTGACCTGTGCCAGAAGATCCGCCCGACCGATCACGTCGTCCAGCGAACGCGCGCCGAGCTCGGCAAGGATCTCGCGCACCTCGGTCGCATAGAAGGTGATCAGGTTGACCACCTTGTCCGCCGACCCGGTGAACTTGTCGCGCAGGCGTTCGTCCTGCGTGCAGACGCCCACGGGACAGGTGTTCGACTGGCACTGCCGGACCATGATGCAGCCCATCGCGATCAGCGCGGCGGTGCCGATGCCGAATTCCTCGGCCCCCAGCATCGCCGCCATGACGATGTCGCGACCTGTCCGCAATCCGCCGTCCGTGCGCAGCGTCACGCGGTCGCGCAGGTTGTTCATCGACAGCACCTGATGCGCCTCGGTCAGGCCCATCTCCCAAGGCAGGCCGGCATATTTGATCGAGGTGGCAGGCGAGGCCCCGGTACCGCCGTTATGGCCCGAGATCAGGATCACGTCGGCCTTGGCCTTGGCCACGCCCGCCGCGATGGTGCCGACTCCGGAAGACGCGACAAGCTTTACGGTCACCTTGGCGCGCGGGTTGATCTGCTTGAGGTCGTAGATCAGCTGCGCAAGGTCCTCGATCGAGTAGATGTCGTGGTGCGGCGGGGGCGAGATCAGGGTCACGCCCTTGGTCGAATGCCGCAGCCGGGCAATCAGGTCGGTAACCTTCATGCCCGGCAGCTGGCCGCCTTCACCGGGCTTCGCCCCCTGCGCGATCTTGATCTCGAGCTCTTCGCACTGGTTGAGATATTCCGCCGTCACGCCGAAGCGCCCGGAAGCCACCTGCTTGATCTTTGCGGACGGGTTGTCGCCGTTGGCTTCGGGATGGAAATGCGCCGGATCCTCACCGCCCTCCCCCGAATCGGACTTGGCCCCGATCCGGTTCATGGCCACGTTCAGCGTCTTGTGCGCCTCGGGCGACAGCGCCCCGAGCGACATGCCGGGCGTCACGAAACGCTTGCGGATCGAAGTGATGCTTTCCACCTCCTCGATGTTCACTGCCGGTCCGAGAGGCTTGAAGTCCATCAGGTCGCGCAGGTGGATCGGCGGGTTCGACAGCATCTTGGCCGAATACTGCTTCCACATCTCGTAGGACGCGCGGTTGCAGGCCATCTGCAGCATGTGCATCGAGGTCGCTTCCCAGGCGTGGGTCTCGCCCGATTTGCGCGCCTTGTAGAAGCCGCCGATGGGCAGCACGCTCTGCGCGCCGGACCAGCCACGCGCGTGAACCTCTTCGGCCTTGCGCTGGATGCCGCTGACACCGATGCCCGAGATCCGGCTGGTCATGCCGGGGAAATATTCCGCCACCATCGCGCGCGACAGGCCCACGGCCTCGAAGTTGAGCCCCCCGCGGTAGGACGACACTACCGAAATCCCCATCTTTGCCATGATCTTGAGCAGGCCCTGGTCGATGGCATAGCGGTAGCGCTTGACCGCCTCGGTCAGGGTCATGTCGAGCAGGCCGCGTTCGATCCGGTCGGCAAGGCTGTCCTCGGCGAGATAGGCGTTCACGGTGGTCGCCCCGCAGGCGATCAGCACCGCGAAGTAATGCGGATCGACGCATTCCGCCGCCCGCACGTTCAGCGAGGTGAAGGTGCGCAATCCGTTGCGGATCAGATGGCTGTGCACCGCCGAAGTGGCGAGGATCATGGGCATCGCCACCTTGCCCTCGCCCGAATGCTGATCGGTCAGGATCAGATGCCCAGCGCCCGAGCGTACGGCATCCTCTGCCTCGGCCCGGATCCGGGTGAGGCCTGCGCTGAGGCTGCCCTGCGACGGCTCGAAGGTGCAGTCGATCGTCACCGTGTCGGCGTTGAAGTGACCCAGCAGCTCGTCGAACTGGGCGTTCGCCACGAACGGGCTGTCGAGCGTGATGATCTCGGTCTGGCTCGAATCCTCGTCCAGCACGTTCTTCAGGTTTCCGAACCGCGTCTTGAGGCTCATCACCCGATATTCGCGCAAGGAGTCGATGGGCGGGTTGGTCACCTGGCTGAAGTTCTGGCGGAAGTAGTGGCTGAGCGGGCGGTACTGCGAGGACAGGACCGCCGAGGGCGTGTCGTCGCCCATGGATGCCAGCGATTCCTTGGCGTCCTCGGCCATCGGCGCGAGGATCTGTTCGAGATCCTCGACCGTATAGCCCGCCGCGACCTGACGCCGGCGCAGCTCGTTGCCCGTGAAAAGCGGCACTTCGGTGAGGCCGGTCAGCGCCTCGTCGAGGTCGTTGATCTTGCCGACCCATTCGCCGAAAGGCTGCGACTGGGCAAGCTTGTCCTTGATGTCGGTATCGTGAAACAGCTCGCCCTCGGCCATGTCTACGGCGATCAGCTGCCCGGGCCCCAGCGCGCCCTTTTCGACGATGCGGCTTTCGTCCTGCGGCACCATCCCGGCCTCGGACCCCGCGATCAGCAGGCCGCTGCCGGTCACGACGTAGCGCATCGGGCGCAGGCCGTTGCGGTCGAGCCCGGCGCAGACCCAGCGTCCGTCTGTCATCGCCAGCGCCGCCGGGCCGTCCCAGGGCTCCATCACCGAGTTGCAGTAGGAATACATGTCCCGCCAGGCTTCGGGCAGTTCGACCGCCTGTTTGGACCAGCTTTCCGGTACCAGCATCGTCTTCGCCATCGGTGCGTTGCGCCCAGCCCGCACTAGCACCTCGAAGACGGCATCGAGCGCGGCCGAGTCGCTCGCCCCACCGGGCACGATCGGTTTGATGTCTTCCGCAAGCTCGCCGAAGGTGGACGAGGCCATGCGGATCTCGTGGCTCTTCATCCAGTTCAGGTTGCCCTTCAGCGTGTTGATTTCGCCGTTATGCGCGAGCATGCGGAACGGCTGGGCCAGCCACCACTGCGGGAAGGTGTTGGTCGAATAGCGCTGGTGGTAGATCGCGAAGGCGCTTTCGAAGCGCGGGTCCTTCAGGTCGGGATAGAATTCGGCCACGTCCTGCGCCAGCATCATCCCCTTGTAGATGATCGACCGGCAGGACAGCGACGCGATGTAGAGCGACGGAACCTGCGCGGCGGCAGCGGCCTTTTCGATCCGCCGCCGGATCACGTAGAGCTCGCGTTCGAACTGTTCCTCGTCCACGCCCTTGGCGTTGGAGATCAGGATCTGCTCGATCTCGGGGCGGGTCGCATTGGCCTTCTCGCCCAGCACCGAGATGTCCACCGGCACATGCCGCCAGCCGTAGATGTAATATCCCATCCGCAGCACTTCGGTCTCGACGATGGTCCGGCAGGTTTCCTGCGCCGCGAAGTTGGTGCGCGGCAGGAAGACCTGGCCGACCGCGATCAGCTGATCCTTGCGCGGATCATGCCCGGTGCGCTTGACCTGATGGTGGAAGAAGTCGACCGGGATCTGGACATGGATGCCCGCACCGTCGCCGGTCTTGCCGTCAGCGTCTACCGCACCCCGGTGCCAGATCGCCTTGAGCGCGCGGATCCCGCTTTCCACGACATCGCGGCTCTTGCGTCCGTCGATCGAGACGACCAGCCCGACCCCGCAGGAGGAATGCTCCTCGCTCTCGTCGTAAAGGCCGTTCTCGGCCATGAACTTGCGCTTGGCTTCCTCGCGGGCAACCCATGCTTCATCGTATCCGGCCATCTCAAACCTCCGTCTTCACATGCGGGTTGTCCCGCTCGTATTCCGCGCGCGTTATGCGCTTGTGCCCGCCCTCGAATTTCATCGAGGCGAAGGCCTGATCGGCATAGACCTCGCGGTTCAGCGGCACGTCCCGCAGACTTTCGAAGAGCCCCGCGCAAAATTCGAAATCGGGGCTGTCGTCGTCGTCAAAACCCAGATGAGTCCCGCAGGTTGCGCAGAACAGACGCTGGGCAAAGGCGGACGAACGGTAGGACTGCATCTCTCCCGTGATCCGCGCTGCCGTCTTGGGGACATTGAATCCGTTGAAGGCCCCGCCGGACCAGCGCCGGCAGGTTTCGCAGTGGCAGACCGAGATTTCCGGCGTGAAATCCTCGATCTCGATGCGCACCGCACCGCAAAGGCATTCGCCGCGCATCATGATGCGCCACTCCCATCCGAGGCCAGGACAGAAAATTTCTCGACGCATTGGGCGCGGGTCAGAAGGGTGCGCCCGTCGCCGGCATAGGCGAAGCTGTCCGGCTTGTGGTCGATATAGATCTCGTTCTTCATCTCGAAACCGCTCTGATCGTCGAAGAGGCCGATGGGGATCTCGGTTCCTCCGGACCATTCGCCCTCCAGCGTCACCCGGAAATAGATCCCGGTGCCGCACTTGTTGCACCATGCCCGTTCGGCCCAGTCCGAACTTTGGACTGTCGCAATGTTCTCGGACCCTTCCCAGCTCAGGTCCGCGCTCTTGACCGTCACGCCCAGCAGCGCTGAACCGGTCCAGCGGCGGCACATCTCGCAATGGCAGGCACCGAACGCCGCCGGTACGTCCCGCGCCTCGAAACGGACACTCCCGCACATGCAACCGCCTGTTCGCCTGGTCATGGCACTCATTCCGCCGCCACAGCCTGGGCGGACCCGAATTGCTTCAGGATCGCCGCCGCGCAGTCGCGCCCGTCGCGGATCGCCCAGACCACGAGCGAGGCACCGCGCACGATGTCGCCCACCGCGTAGACACCCGGCAGCGCCGTCGATCCGTCGCCGTATTTCGCCAGCACAGTGCCCCAGCGCGTCACCGGAAGCTCGGGTTCGTCCCAGAGCTTCGGAAGCTCTTCCGGCTCGAAACCCAGCGCAAGAATGACGATATCGGCGTCCTCGACATAATCCGCGCCGGGAATGACCTCGGGCGACTGCCGCCCGCTGGCGTCCGGCGCGCCAAGGCGCATCTTCTGAACCATCACGCCCGATACCGGATCGCCGCTGAACCCCTTCGGCGCGCTGAGCCATTCGAAGACGACGCCTTCTTCTTCGGCATTAGCCACCTCGCGCTGCGAGCCGGGCATGTTCGCCCGGTCGCGCCGATACAGGCATTTGACGCTCTTCGCTCCCTGCCGGATCGAGGTCCGGACGCAATCCATCGCCGTATCGCCGCCGCCGATCACCACGACGCGCTTGCCTTCGGCGTTCAGCTCTCCGCTGTCGAACTCCGGCACGTCATCGCCGAAGCTCTTGCGGTTCGACGCGGTCAGGAAGTCGATGGCACGCACCAGCCCCGGCACGCCGACACCCGGCGCGTCGATACCGCGGCTCTTGTAGACGCCCGTCGCGATGATCACCGCGTCATGGCTGTCGCGGATTTCGCGGAACGTCTTGTCCCTGCCCACGTCGCAGTTCATCACGAATTTCACGCCGCCCTGCTCGAGCTGAGCATTCCGGCGCATCACCACGTCCTTCTCGAGCTTGAAGCCCGGGATGCCGTAGGTCATCAGCCCGCCGGCGCGGTCGTAACGATCATAGATAGTCACCTGGATCCCTGCGCGCCGCAGCACGTCTGCCGCCGCCAGCCCGCCCGGTCCCGCACCGATGATTCCGACGGATTCGCCGCGCTCCTGCGCCGGTGCGGCTGGCTTGACCCACCCCTTCTCCCAGGCGGTGTCGGTGATGTATTTCTCGACCGACCCGATGGTGACCGTGCCGTGGCCGGACATCTCGATCACGCAATTGCCTTCACAAAGCCTGTCCTGCGGACAGATGCGCCCGCAGATCTCGGGGAAGGTATTCGTCGCCTGACTGACCTCGTAGGCTTCCTGCAGACGACCCTGCGCCGTCAGGCGAAGCCAGTCGGGGATGTTGTTGTGGAGCGGGCAGTGGCTCTGGCAGTAGGGCACGCCGCACTGGCTGCAACGGCTCGACTGCTCCTCCGCCTTGGCTGCGGCGAACTCTTTGTAGATCTCGTTGAAATCTTCGCGCCGCAGGTCGGCAGGCCGCTTCTCGGGCATGTCCCGCGGCACCGTAACGAATTTCAGCATGCGCTCGCCAGCCATCGGACACTCCACTTCCCGCTTAGGTCAGGCACGCTTACTTCATCCCAAACCGGAAATAAAGTCAGCAATACTGACTTATATCATAATTAATCTTGCACGCCCGAAGCTATTGGATAACCGTTCCTGTTAAATTATATCCGTTTCGGACCTATTATCGAACTTTTCCCCGGCAACGGTAAGGATATAAGAGCCGAAGATTTCCTGCCCGAAGGTATTCGCATGACCCTGTTCCAGCTTCTTCTCGTCGCGGTCATACAGGGTCTGACGGAATTCCTGCCGATCTCGTCCTCCGGTCATCTGATCCTGCTGCCGGGCCTGACCGGGTCCCCCGATCAGGGCCTGGCCATCGACGTGGCTGTCCACGCCGGCACTCTTCTGGCTGTCGTGCTGTATTTCTGGAGCGATGTGAAAACCGGCCTCGCCGGAATCCCGAGGCTGCTGACGGGAAGGATCGACACCCCCGGCGCAAGGCTTGCCTGTCTCCTCGTCCTGGCGACGATCCCCGTCATTCTCGCCGGACTGATCATCAAGCTTCTCGGCATCGACGAGATGATGCGCTCGGTCGCGGTGATCGGCTGGACGATGCTTGTCTTCGGTATCGTGCTCTACTGGGCGGACCGGACCGGACCCGAAAACAGACACGCGAGCGACTGGACCGTTCCGGACGCCGTGAAGATGGGACTGGCCCAGGCCATCGCCCTGATCCCCGGAACTTCCCGCTCGGGCATCACGATCACTGCCGCGCGCCGGCTCGGATTCGCGCGGGAGGATTCCGCGAAGCTCTCGATGCTGATGTCGATCCCGACGATCCTCGCCTCGGCTGTCCTGCTCTCGGCGGATGTGGTCGCCCATGCGGACTGGAACGTCGCGCGCGATGGCCTGATCGCAGCATTCTTCGCCTTCGGCGCCGCCCTGCTGGCGCTGACGCTGATGATGCGCCTGCTCAGAAGCGTGAGCTTTACGCCCTACGTCATCTACCGGGTCGTGCTGGGGATCGCCCTTCTGATCTACGCCTATTCCTAAGGGGCTAGGGGCGCAGCTTGCGGGCCGATTCCTTGATGGCGTCGTACTGGCCCGAGGGACGGAAGCGCCACAGGTAGTCCGGCAAGACCGATCCCATCGACACAGGTTCGATACCGAGTTCGGCAAACCCCCTGGCATCGGGTCCGACGACATTGTCATTGGCAAGGTTGCGCACCTGGTCCCTGGTCAGCACGCCGTTGTGCAAAAGACCGCCGGTCGCCCACTGCCCGAAATCGAACACCGAAGCCATGATCCACGCCATCCAACCCGGCGTGTTCAGGACCAGCCGGCGGCGATGGATCACGCCCAGCATGCGCTGCATAAGCTCGCGGAAGCTGCCGATGTCCGGACCGCCAAGTTCGTACACACCCGGCGCAACGTCGCCCGAGATGGCCACCTCGGCAGCCCTGGCGACATCGTCGACGTAGACCGGCTGGAACCGCGTGTCCGCGGAAACCACCGGCAGCACCGGGCCCATGCGGGTCATGCCGGCGAAACGGTTGAAGAACGCATCCTCGGGTCCGAAGACGATCGAGGGGCGCAGGATGATCGCGCCCGGAAAATGTCTGACGACAGCCGCCTCGCCCTCGCCCTTGGTCCGGGCGTAGTCGCTGGACGACTCCGGATCTGCCCCGATGGCGGAAACATGGACCAGATGCGAGACACCCATCTCCGACGCGATGCGCGCGATACGTTCCGGCCCTTCGGCCTGGACGGCGTCAAAGCTGTTCTTGCCGGCCTCCGACAGAACGCCCACGCAGTTCACAACGGCATCCGCGCCCTCCATCGCCTGTGCGACCGAGCGATCGTCCCGGATGTTGCAGAAGACCGGCTCGACCTGTCCGACGACGCCGTAGGGGCGCACGAAGATGGCCTCGTTCGGTCGCCGCACCGCCACCCGCACGCGCCAGCCCGCCTTGGCCATGCGCCGCGCGATGTAGCGTCCGACGAAACCGGACCCGCCGTAGATCGTGACCAGCCTGGACATGCCTTAGCCTCGCTTGCTGACTTGCGCCTATCCGGATGTACCCCCCGCGCCCCCCTGAAACAAGGCGCAATTCGCCCGCCCCGGCCCCCTCGGGGCGCTACCGGGACACCACGACGCGTAATCGCCGCGGCGACCCCGGAATCCGTTTGACACCTCCCGGAGGAGGTCTTAAACGCACCTCTCACGACACCTGCCCAGGTGGCGGAATGGTAGACGCGCTGGCTTCAGGTGCCAGTGGCCGCAAGGCCGTGGAAGTTCGAGTCTTCTCCTGGGCACCATAGTCAAGCGAAAATGCCCAGCAATGCTGGGTTTTTTGCTTTTTTGAGCGTCGTTTACTCGAAAACTGCCCCACAATCTGCCCCACATGTCGGTAACCGCTATCAGAGTCGCCCGTTTGCCTCACGGTCGCCAGTTCTGTTTCCGTCTCATCACGGCCGGACAGATCTCCCCTCCATCGCAAACGATGGAGAATGATGTGGATGTATCAGTAGAAAATCTTCAGCGGGCCCGGAAGGCCATGATCCGGATTGTGCAAGCTCGTCCAGATGGAAGGGATTTCGTTCCTTTCGTGCTCAGACTCGAACGTCAGATCGCCGCCAATGCAAATATCGACACCGAGCTTGCTCGCATCATGATGGAGTCGAGTTAGATGCTTTTGACAGCGCTGGTAACTGGTAACCCGATGCGAAAGTGATACCAGAATCCGGGGGGTGTTTGATTTTAAGCAAGCCAGGCCAGGGCTACATTTCTTGTCAGCCGCATTTGTGAACACCGAACGCAAACGCAACAATGTCCCACATCGGGGTGTGGAGCGCAGCTCCCCGGAGAGGTCAGGGCATGATCAGGTGGCTACGGCGGGCAGCTTGGCGTTGGGGTTGTCGGTCACACGGGCGAGGTTTTCATGACTCATTTAGCGCCGCGCCACAGCCCATCAGTCATTATTCTCGAGCATGAGCGTGCTGACGAGGCGGATGATGGCCTTGTCGTTGGGAAAGATGCCGATGATATCGGGAGTGTGATGAGTTCGCCATCCACTCCACTTGCCGTTTCACGCGCTCGAGCAGTCTGGTCAAGGCGATCTGAGTCAAGTGTTCGTGGAGTGCGCCAACCGCGATTAGCTTCCAGCTGTCAATCGGCGGCCAACTTTGACCCCGTATCGGCGTCCAAAATTGACCCCTCATGGGACACGGGCGGCTGGCCCGAGGCGGCGTAGCTTCCACGCGGCGCAGCCGGATCGGGCCAGCGATGATCCGGGTTTCAGGCTCGTGTCTTGAAGCGCCAACTCTCGTTGCCGGTCTCGACGATGTCGCAGTGGTGGGTGAGCCGGTCGAGGAGTGCGGTGGTCATCTTGGCATCGCCGAAGACGCTCGGCCATTCGCCGAAGTCGAGGTTCGTGGTGACGATCACCGACGTGCGCTCGTAGAGGCGGCTGATCAGGTGGAAGAGCAACTGCCCGCCGGTCTGAGCGAACGGTAGGTATCCGAGTTCATCGAGGATGACGAAGTCGAGCCGGCACAGGATGTCCGCGGTGCGGCCCTGGCGGTCGGCGCGGGCCTCATGGGCTTGTCAACGTAAAGGGTATGCATACACGGGGCGTCGAATCCGGTCAGCCACATGTCGCGAACGATAACCAGCTTAAGCGGATCTGACGTGTCCTTGTAGCGACGGCGCAAAGCTTCCTGACGGACCTTGCTACGGATATGGGGCTGGAAGTGGGTGGGATCGGTTGCATCGCCTGTCATGACGACCTTCACGGCGCCTGTGTCATCCGTCTCTGAATGCCAGTCGGGGCGTGCTTCCACGATGCGGCTGTAGACCTCCGCGCAGATGCGCCGGCTCATGCACACGATCATCGCCTTGCCATCGATCGCTTCCAGTCGGGCGTCGAAATGCTCGAGGATATCTGCGACTACGGCATCGAGCCTTTTGTCCGCTCCAACCAAGGCTTCGACACGCGACCATCTGCGCGCGACAGCGCCGACTTCCTCGTCATCGAGGTTCTCGACCGCTTCGTCGAAATCTTCATCCAGGACCACCTGCGCGTCGGCATCAAGTTCGATCCTGGCGACTCGCCCCTCATAGTAGATCGGCACCATTGCGCCGTCCTCGACGGCCTGGGCGATATCGTAGACGTCAATGTAATCACCGAAGACCGATCTGGTGTTGGCCCCTACGAGTTCGACGGGCGTCCCGGTAAAGGCGACATATGTCGCCTTTGGAAGAGCGCTACGCAGGTGGTGAGCCAGTCCGCGGCGAACATGACCGGATGTTGCGTCGATCTTCGCTTCGAACCCGTATTGGGTGCGATGTGCTTCGTCGACCATGATGATGACGTTTGTTCTGTCTGTCAGTAGGGGAAAATCCTCACCGCGTTCCGGCCGGAACTTCTGGATGGTGGAGAAGACAACCCCGCCCACTTGCCGCGAAAGGAGCCGCTGAAGTTCCTCGATACTTTCTGCCTGCGAAGGCTCCTCACCGAGAAGATCTCGACACCGCCCAAAGGTGGCGAATAATTGGTTGTCGAGATCATTCCGGTCCGTGAGCACCACGATCGTGGGATTTTCCAGGTCTGGGCTGCGCATCAGCCTGCCCGCAAGAAATGCCATCAGCAGAGATTTACCTGATCCCTGAATGTGCCAGATCACACCGCCCTTGCCGTCATCGGCTCTGGCGGCGCCAATCGATGCCATCGCCTTTCGGACAGCGTAGAACTGGTGGTATCCGGCGGCCTTCTTGATCGATCCTCGCCCCTCATCCTCGAAGACGACAAACCAACGGAGCATGTCGAGAAGTGTCTGCCGATTGAGGAGGCCCTCGGTGAGCGTTCCTAGGCTCAGGACTCATAACCAATAGATGACGGTTGCTGCGAGGACGATGGCAGACAGGAAGACCATCGGACACCTGTCGTATCGCGTGGCCACGCGTCGCCGATCCTTGAGCCTGCCGAACATGATCTCGATCCGGTTCCGGCGTTTGTAGCGGCGCTTGTCGTATTTCACCAACTTCTTGCGCTGCTTACGGCCGGGGATGCAGGCGCGTATCCCTTTGTCTTTCAATGCTTCTCTGAACCAGTCGGCATGATAACCGCGGTCCCCGAGCAACCAATCGACATCCGGCACGCTACTGAGAAGAGCTCTTGCGCCGATGTAATCGCTGACTTGTCCGGCGGTCAGGAAGAGGTTGAGCGGTCGGCCCTGGCTGTCGCAGATGGCGTGCAACTTGGTGTTCATGCCGCCCTTGGTTCGGCCAGTCAGGCGTCCACGCCCCCCTTTTTCACGCCCAAACTGGTCGCTGTCCGGCGGGCCTTCAGATACGTCGCGTCGATCATCACGGTCTTCTGTTCGCCGTGTTCGGTGGCCAGACCGGCCATCATCCGCGCGAAGATGCCTTTGTCGCCCCACCGTTTCCAACGGTTGTACAGGGTCTTGTGCGGCCCATAGGCGGTGGGGGCATCCCGCCAGCGCAAGCCATTTCGATTGATGAAGATAATCCCACTTAACACACGCTTGTCATCAACGCGGGGCTTGCCGTGGGACTTTGGGAAGAAGGGCTCCAGACGCGCCATCTGCGCATCGGTCAGCCAGAAGAGATCAGACATGTTCACCGCTCGGTTTTCGAACCGTGAATCACGCTGCAAAGCGGAAATCAATGGGTCTTGACCCTAATCTGATTCAATTTCCGTCACTTGCCACCGGACGACCTGTCGCCCCCCAACGCTTCGCGAATCGAAACAGTTGTGTGAAGGTAACCCGACAATCAAAATTCGCCCGATGCGAGCATGGTCGCGAGCTTTCGAGCTTCCAAACATGCCAAAGACCGAAGCCGATGCCGGTAGTTCGGATGCGCGTTTGCGCGCGGCGCTCCACCCCCAGCGCCGTGAAGGCGACAGACGTTCCAACCTCGCCTGGAAGGGCATTTGCACCGTTGTCCCGTTCTCTTGGCCTTTGCGCGGCACCTGGGCGTGTCTCGCAAACGCTGAGCGGGGTCTATGGGGTTACCGTCACTTGTCATTCCCAACCCTCCCCCCCGTGTGTCACGGCCCCCACGATAGCCTGCCCGCCATTCGACACGTTGACGTGCTGAACCGTCACGGTCTGCTTGCCGCCGTTTGGATGCTGGCGAAGGGCCTCCATCTGCATGGAATAGGCGCGGGCCAGCTTGGTGTAGCCTCTTCGACTGATGAATATTCTTCAAAGTCCTTGATTGGTGTAGTGTCCATGCACGCCAATGACTAAACGAGGGATCCTATTGCTTTCAAAGGTAAGTGATCCGCAGAAGGGTGAATCTCCAAAAGGTAACACAGAAAGTTGCACACTCAAAGCGGGTCATTGATTAAGTGCATTGTTTCCAATATCTTAAGATCTCATATCATCGGCAAACTCACCTCTCTTGGGCACCATCTCCTTCCCGTCCATGCGACGCTCTGACGACGACCCCTCATGCGGCGGCGGCATGGGCGGCGGCTCGGGTCAATGACTTGGGATAGCGGATGAAAAGCACGGCGGGGCTGCTGATCCCCTCGCTTCGGATCGTCGAGGGCAGATCCGCGAGTGTCGTCGCGGCGCGGCGCTCGTGTCGGGTGCTGACCGAACCGACGATATCCACGGGGCAGCAGGATGGCGCTCCGGCGGCCATGAGATCCCGGCTGACATCCTCCGCGCGTTCCACCGACATGTAGAAGGCCATCGACGTGCCGGGCCTGACCAGTTGCGCGCGTTCCGGCCCGGTGTCTCCCGTACGGCAGGTTCCGGTCGTTATCACGAAGGTATCCGTCTCGCCGCGCTCGGTCAGCGGTTGCCTGAGACTGGCTGCGACAGCGGAAGCCGCCGTTATGCCAGGCACGATCTCGATGTCGATGCCTGCCGCCTCGGCGGCATCCAACTCTTCCCGGGCGCGGCCGAAGATCGACGGATCGCCCGACTTGAGACGCACCACGCGTCTGCCCTTCGCCGCTTCGGCAACGATCAGCCTGTCGATCTGTTCCTGAGGCCAGGCACAGGCGCCGACCTCCTTGCCGACATAGACGCGTTCGGCATCCCGGCGGGCAAGCTCGAGCACGTCGGGATCGACGAGGCGGTCGTAGAAGATCACATCGGCCTGCTGCAGACGCTGGACCGCGCGCAGGGTCAGCAGGTCGGCGGCACCCGGGCCGGCACCGACAAGCGCGATGTGACCCTTCGGGTCCGTCGCGCCGCCCGTTTCAATCGCCTCCTTCAGAAGCATCGCCGCCGCGCGCTCGCGCCCGTCCAGATGGGCCCGCCAGGCATCCCCGGAGAAGGCGCGCTCCCAGAACGCCCGGCGCGCGGGCGGGGCGATGCGCTCGGCGACCGCCTGCCTGAGATGGCCACAGAGCGCGGCAAAAGACCCCAGCCTTGGCGGCAGCATCGTCTCGATATCGGCCTTGATCGAGCGGCCCAGCACAGGGGCGGCGCCTTCGGTGCCGATCGCGACCACCACCGGATCCCTGTCGACGATGGAGGGCGTGAAGGCATCGCAGAGCTCCGGGCGGTCGATCACGTTGACGACCGCGCCTGCCGCCCGCGCCATCCCGGCGATCTGCGCGTCGCGACTTTCGTCTCCCGTGGCGATGAAGACGAGCGCCGCATTCTCGAAGGTGTCCGGCCGGAGCCTTGGGTGATGCGTTGCTTTTCCCGCCGCGACGACGCCGGCCAGTTCGGGATCGAGCGTTTCGCACAGCACGACGATCTCCGCCTCGGTCTTCAGGACAAGCCGGGCCTTGCGCGCCGCCTCCTCGCCGCCGCCGCAGATCACGACACGTCTGCCGGTCATTCGGAGGAACATCGGAAAGTTCTTCATTCTGTCGCTCTCCAGCACAAAAAAAGGCCGCCGAACCGCCCACGTCACGACGTGGAACGAATCGAGCAGCCTTGCTCTTCAATCCGAATTCGAGGATCTGGCGGCATCATTGCCGTCGGATTTTTCGTATGCAGGGACCCGACCCAAGTCAAACGAAAGGTGCCGCGAAGCGATGGCCGCGCCGGAGGATCGCCGCGGAATGCCAATATTTGGGCAGACGTCGTGTGAGACACCGGTGCGTCTGGCGTTTCGCGCCCGGAACGCGACAGGAAGCGGGGCCCCGAAATCGGCGGCAGGCTTACTGCCAGAATGCCGCGATGTAGGACTGCCGGGCGCTCCCTCCCGCTGTCTTCCAGGCCTTGCGCACCCGTTCGGCCTGACGGCGCTCGCCGGCGAACCACGCATGACGGTCGGTGCGGATGACATCGCAGGCCGCGCTCGCCATCCGATCGCGCTTCCCCTGATGGCGCATCAGCGTGACACCGTCGTGCGGGGGGAAGGGATAGCGCGCGGCGGCGTCGGTGGAGGGATAGAGATGTACGGTGCCGGACAGATCCGGGCAGGCGGCGAGGATGCGGGCGATGGCGGGGAAGGCCGTGTCGTCCGCATGGGCGATGATCGCGCCCTCGATCTCGCAACCCCCTCCGCCGGGTCCGACCACGACCACCTGGCTGCCGACGGGCGCGCCGTCGGCCCAGGCCGTGGCACGGCCCCCCTCATGACGAAAGATGTCGAAAACCAGCCTGTCTCCCTCTGCCTCGAGCGCCGTGTAGACGGGCAGGTGCAGCGCGTCCTCGCCTTTCGGCCAGACCGTCGCGCCGTTGCTGCCGACCGTGGGCCAGACCGGGGTCCGTCCTTCCGGCGGAAGGCCGAGACGGAAATGGATCGCCGTATTGGAAAACCGGGACACGTCCCCGCGCAGCGCGATGCGGGTGAAGCCGCAATCCAGCCGTTCGACGCTCTCGACCCGCATGACGCGCGCGTTGGCGGGCAGCGCGCCCGCAGCGTCCTGCCCGCTCCAGCGCAGCGCCAGGGCCGCCTCGGGCGCGCGCGCCGCCACATGCGCCACAACGCCGTCCCTCATCGTCTGAAGCAGATCGGCGCGCTCGGCGCTCACCTGAGCCATGCAGCCGCTGTCGTGACGGGTGAACTCGACGCAACCTTCGGTCCATCGAACGCACGCACCGTCCGCCCCGTCCCGAAGGAGCTCGAGCCCGTAGGTCCTGGCCTCGGCGAGAACGGCGTCGCGGAGCGTGTCGAAGTCGACATTCCGCAACAGGGCGGTATCGTTCAGTCGAGCCATGATGGGCACCTTTCGGAACATGTGCGGATGGCGGAGGGGGCGCGAGGATGCATCGACGGGCTACCTTGCCGCCTCGTGGCCGTGACGGCCCACGGGGACGACCATCGGCTTGCCCGTCACAGGATCGTCCGCGATCCGGGCTGTCAGGCCGAAGACCTCCTGCAGCATCGCTTCGGTCAGGACCGCGCGCGGCGGGCCGGACACATGGACGCGCCCACGCGCCACGGCGACAAGCAGATCGGCGTAGCGCGCGGCGAGATTGAGGTCGTGCAGCACCATGACGATCGTGGTCCGTCGCTGGCGGTTCAGGTCGGTGAGCAGATCAAGCACCTCGATCTGATGGCAGATGTCGAGATATGTGGTGGGCTCGTCCAGCAAGAGCACGTCGGTGCGCTGCGCAAGGGACATGGCGATCCACACCCGCTGGCGCTGCCCGCCAGAAAGGTCCTCGACAAGGCGGTCGGCCAGCGCCTCGGTCTCGGTCAGGGCCAGCGCCTCGGCCACGGCGCGCTCGTCGTCGCGGGACCAGAGCCCGAAGAGGCCCTGATGCGGATGACGCCCCCGTGACACCAGTTCCAGCACGGTGATTCCCTCGGGCGCGATGGGGCTTTGCGGCAGAATGCCGAGCCTGCGCGCGAGCTGGCGGGGCGGGATGGCGTGGATGTCGGCCCCGTCCAGCAGGACCTTACCGGCGCGCGGCCTGAGAAGGCGCGACAACGCCCTGAGCAGGGTGGACTTGCCGCAGGCGTTCGCGCCAACGATGGCGGTGACATGGCCGAGGGGAATTTTCAGGTCGAGATGGCGCAGCACCGCCGTCTCGCCATAGCCCGCTTCCAGACTGTCGATGTCGAGTGCGGTCGGGGTGATCACATGGCACCTCCTGCCCGGTTGTCCCGGATGATGAGCAGTACCAGATAAGGTGCGCCGAGCACGCCGGTCACGATGCCGACAGGGTAGCGCGCCGGCAGCAGGACCTGGCCGGCGAAATCCGCAAGCAGCACTAGCGCGGCGCCGGTAAGGCCCGCCGGGATCAGCAGCGAGCCGTCGCGCCGAAGCAGGCGGGCCGAGATCGGGCCGGACAGGAACGCGACGAAGGCGATCGGACCGGCGGCCGCCGTGGCGAATGCCACAAGCGTGACCGCGGCGCAGACCGTGACGAGACGCGTGCGATCCACCCGGACTCCCAGTCCCGCCGCCAGATCCTCGCCCATCCGGAGGGTTTCGAGATCACGGCGGACGGCCAGAAGGCATCCGCCGCAGAGGACGAGGGCCATCGCCAGCGGCCCCGCCTCCGTCAGCCGCGCGCCGTTGAGCGATCCGGTCATCCATCGCAGGGCTTCCTGCAACGTCCAGCTTGGCGCCTGGGTCAGCAGATAGGCCGTGACGCTTTGGAGCAAGGCCGCGACGCCGATGCCCACGAGGATCAGGCGCGCGCCCGCGACACCCCCGCTCCAGGCCAGCGCGTAGATAAGCAGCGCCACACCAAGTCCCGCCGCCACGGCCACAAGCGACACGGTTGCGCCGGAAAGCCCGAGCACCACGATGCAGAACACCGCCGCTGCCGACGCGCCGGAACTGATGCCGATGATGTCCGGGCTGGCGAGCGGGTTGCGCAGCAGCGTCTGGAACGCCACGCCGCCCATGCCGAAACACATGCCTGCCAGTGCTCCCATGACCGCGCGTGGCAGGCGCAGAACGCTGATCGTGAAATCCTGCGACGCGCCGGACAGTGCGGAAAACACGTCCGAAAGGGGTGTGACGCTCTGCCCGACGCTCAGCGTCAGGAGCGCGGCGCCGATCGCGAGACCCGCAAGCAGGGCAAGTCCGAGGATGCGCGCGCGGGCATGCCTGAGCCGCAGGATGGCAACGGCGGTCACAGGGCGGCCACCCGGCGGCGGCGCACGATCCAGATGAAGACCGGAGCCCCTACAAAGGCGGTGACGATACCCACGTCGAGCTCGGCCGGCCGGGCCACGATGCGCCCGGCCACATCCGCGAGCAGCATCAGGATCGCCCCGAGAAGGGCCGAGGCGGGCAGGATCAGGCGGTAGTCGACACCGAACAAAAGCCGGGCGAGATGCGGCACCACCAGGCCGACGAAGCCGATGGGCCCGCAGACCGCCGTGGCCGCGCCGCACAGCGTGACCGCCCCCAGCGCCGCCATCGCCCGGGCACGCCAGACGGTTTCGCCCAGACTTGTCGCGCTTTCCTCTCCCAGCGCAAGCAGGTTGAGCTTCTGCGCCGAGAGGAGGGACAGCAGCAGACCGAAGGCGACAAAGGGCAAGGCCGGGCCGATCCGGTCCCAGGTCGCGCCCCCGACCCCGCCGACAAGCCAGCTTTGCACCAGCCCGCCGATATCCGCACGCGGCAGCACGACGGCGGTGGTGAGCGAGGCCAGCGCGGCCGACATCGCCGCGCCGGCCAGAGCGAGCTTCAGCGGGCTTGCGCCGCCCGCCCCTAGCGACGCGATCGCCCAGACCGCGACCGCCGCAACGCCCGCGCCAGTGGTTGCGACGAGGATATAGGCCTGCACGCTTTCAAGCCCCACTGTCGCCAGACCCAGGACCACGGCCAGCGCCGCGCCCGCGTTGACTCCGAGGATGCCGGGATCCGCCAGCGGGTTTCGCGTAAGCCCCTGCATGACGGCCCCCGCAAGTCCCAGCGCCGCGCCCGCCATCGCCGCGAGCGCCGTGCGCGGAATGCGGCTGGCCACTGCGGCCTGTCCCATGGTCTCGGCATGGCCTGCCAGCGCGCCGCGCAATTCGGCCCAGCCCGTGACACGCGCGCCGAAGGCCAGCGACAGCATTACAGCCAGAAACAGCAGCCCTAGAAGAAGGGCAGGCGCGGTGGTCCGCACGGTTCAGCCCGCCTTTCCGGCCGCCTGGGCCAGCAGCGTCGCATACTGCTCGAGGACGTAGCGTATCCCCAGTGGCGTGGGGTGTGCGGCGGTGCCGAGCGGGTCGTTGCGAAGCACGACGACCGACCCGCGCGCGATGGCCGGCATCCGCCGCGTCAGCACATAGCTTCCCAGCCGGTCCACAAGCGACGCGGTGCCATAGGTGATCACGATGTCCACGTCGTCGAGCAGATCGATCTGCTCGGCACTGACCTCACCCGCGAAGCGGCCGCCTTGCGACAACTCTTCCACGATGCGGGGCGAGCGGAGCCCGAGATCGTGCAGGAATGACACACGCGTGTCGTTGTCGGTGTAGAACGGCACACGGCTGAGGTTCGTCGGGTCCAGATGCGTGACGAACATGGCGCGCTTGCCTGAAAGCTCCGGATGGCGGGCCGCCACCTCCGCGATCTGTGTCTCGAGGCGCGCCACCAGTGCGTCGCCCTCGGGGGCCATGCCCATCCCGGCGCTGTTGAGCCGGATGTTGTCGCGCCAGCCCGTGGTCCAGGGAAGATGCGGATAGGCGACGGTCGGGGCGATCTGGCTGAGGATGTCGTAATCCCCCTGCGAGAGTCCCGAATGCGCGGCGAGGATGACATCGGGCCGTGTGCCCGCCACCGCCTCGAAGTCGATGCCGTCGCCTTCGTCGAATAGCACCGGGCGCGGCCCGCCGAGGGCGTCAATCCGGGCACTTACCCATGGCAGCAGACCATCGCCGTCGTCGTCGCCGAAGTTTGCCGCCGCCATCCCGACCGGCATGACCCCGAGCGCGAGAGGCACCTCGTGGTTGGACCAGTTGACCGTCGCGATACGTTCCGGCCTGGCCGGAAGAACGGTGGTCCCCAGCGCATGCTCGATCCGCATGGGGCCGTTGCCCTGCGCTCGAACGGATGGCGCCGCAAGCGCGCCGAGTGCAAGGGCGAGCGCGCGGCGGCGGGTCATTGAAAGGCGCATGTCATCCCTTTCTGCCGGTGTTCAACCCTGCCCTATGCGGCCCGCCATGGCGCGGTCAACAGCGTCCGGGTGGTTGGCGCCAAGTTTTCCCGACAATTTTCATAGGGAATAGACAAAAACCTCAGATTCGTTCAAGACGCCGGCTGCCGCGTCTTGCTAGTCCGGCCCGGACACGGGGCTGCCGCCTTGCGTGCCCGACCCTTCATGGACCGGGCCGGGCGGCAGGGAACCCGATCGACCAGCAGCCATCCGTCAGACGGACAGCCGACATGCCGGGTTCCCGGCCTCACGATCCTTCAGGGAGCACGCACGCCGTGACCGATTTCCGCCCCGCCCCCTCGCGCCTCTCGATCCTGCTGACCGGCTGCGCCGCCCTCGCGCTTCTTTCCTGTCCGGCCCGCGCCCAGGAGACCGGCACGGTCTCTCTTGGGACGATCTTCATGGAGACTGCCAGCGACGGCACCGACGACGACGAAACGATCGTCGCCGACCAGATCTCGAGCGGCAGCGGGCTGCCCAGCGACGTGATGGACAGTTCCGCAACGGTGTCGGTCATCACCTCGAAGGAGATCCGGGAACGCGGCGCCACGACCACCGAGCAGGTCCTGCAATATACGTCCGGGGTCGCGACGGACTTCTACGGCCGCGACGACCGTTTCGACTATTTCAAGATACGCGGATACGACGCGACGACCTATCGCGACGGCCTGCTGATCGGCGATGCCTTCGGCGGCATCCGCGAAGAGGTCTACGCCTTCGACCGGGTCGAGGTGCTGAAGGGCGCGAACTCGACCGCCTTCGGGGTCGCGGATCCCGGCGGAGCGGTGAATTTCATCACCAAGAGCCCCACGGGCGAACGCCTGCGCGAAGTATATGGCACCCTCGGAAGCTTCCAGCGCAAGGAACTGGGGTTCGACATGGGCGACAGCTTCGCCGCCAACAGCGCGTTCTCCTGGCGCCTGACAGGCAAGTTCAAGGACGGCGAGGCCGAAACGGACGGCTCGAACGACGACGAGAAGTTCCTGATGGGCGGGCTGGCGTGGCGGCCTAGCGACTACACGACCGTAAGCCTCGTCTACGATCACCTCTATCGCGACGGCTATCCCAACAGCTCGGGCTATCCGGCGACCGGAGATGACTACGACCGCGACCTGTTCCTCGGCGAGCCTGACTTCAACTACCTCGATACCGACCGCGACACGCTGACCCTGAAGGCCGAGCACGATTTCGGCAACGGGCTCGAGTTCGGATCCTCGCTGCGCTACACGGAGGGTACCGGAGGCTACGGCTACGTCTTCCTGGGCGCGGTGACGTCACTCGAGGACACGACCGTCTCGCGTTTCTATTTCGCCAATCAGGCCGAGTTCGAGAACGTCGTCGGCGATGCGCACCTGCTCTACGAGACCAGCCTCGGCAATCTCTCGAGCCGTACGCTGGGCGGTATCGAATATCGCGACAACCACCGTCACAACACGCTTTGGTACAGTCAGGCACCGGATATCGACTGGGAGAACCCGGTCTATACCGGCGGGCTCGATCTCGACAGCTCCGTGCCCTACTCGGAAACCACGACCGACACGACGGTCCGGTCGATCTATCTGCAGCAGGAACTGATGTGGGACAAATTCATCCTCCAGGCCGGCGTGCGCCGGGACTGGATCGATCAGGAAGTGACCGATCACCTTGCAGGCACCACCACGCAGGGGGACTTCAAGGAGGACACGAACCGGATCGGCCTGACATATCGGATCAATCCGAACCTGTCTCTTTTCGGATCCTACGCCGAATCGATCGTTCCCGCGTCGGTCGGCGTCGAGCCTGAGCGCGGCAAGCAATACGAGATCGGGGTCAAATAC
Source organism: Sulfitobacter sp. LCG007 (assembly GCF_040801785.1). Lineage (NCBI taxonomy): Bacteria > Pseudomonadati > Pseudomonadota > Alphaproteobacteria > Rhodobacterales > Roseobacteraceae > Roseobacteraceae bacterium LCG007. The sequence goes on from NZ_CP161805.1 coordinate 3,847,762, forward strand.
CGTCCCGACAGCTTCCGCGGCCTCTTCACCGCATCGATCTACGACCTGACCAAGTACAACGAGACCATCACCAACGCCGACACGCTGCTTCAGGAGGTCCGGGGCGAATCCCGCGTGAGGGGGATCGACCTCGAAGCCAAGGTCGAGCTGACCGACCGCATGTCGATGACCGCCGCCTACAGCTACCTCGAGTCGGAGATCCTGGAATCGGATCTCGGCGTCAATGACGGCAACGAGCTCGCCTCGACTCCCAGCAATTTCGGTTCGGTCTGGGTGAACTATCTCGTGCCGGGACGCGGAAAGTTCGGGGATCTGAATCTCGGACTGGGCGCCCGCTACACCGGTGAATACTGGCGGTCGGATGCCAACACTTCGAAGACCGATTCGGCCTGGATCTGGGATGCCGCGGTCAGCTACGAGGTCGCCGACGACACCCAGCTGCGGCTCAATGTCAGCAACCTGTTCGACGAGAAGCACATCGCTCAGGGCGGGTTCTCGACCGACTACTACAACGCGGGCCGCGAGATCGCGCTGACCCTCAGCCACACCTGGTGAGAACAGGCCCCGTCCGCGACCGCGCGGACGGGGCTCATCGGCTTCGGGCCTCGCGGCGCCAGGCGGAAGGGGTCGTTCCGGCGTGGCGCCGGAACATCCGTGTGAGATGCCCCTGATCCGCGAAATCGAAGCGCAGCGCGATCTCGGCGATGGTGAGATCCCCGCGCAGAAGGCATTCCTTCACTGCTGAAATGCGCTGCTCCTGCTGCCATTGCAGCGGAGTCTTCCCCGTCGTGCGCTTGAACGCATGGCTGAACCAGCCTTCCGACAGCCCCACTTCGCGCGCCAGATCCGCATTGCTTGCGCGGCCCCCGTTGTCGGTCAGGAACTGGCGCAGCCGCCGCATCTGCCAGGGTGTCAATCCGCCCTGAATGCCCGTGTCGTCCCCGGATCCTTCCAACGGCGCGACTAGTCCCGTCACCAGCGCGATAGCCAGTGTCTCGGCGAAGACGGGCGCGCGGCTGCGTTCGTCGATTTCGTTCGCCAGCGCCTCCGCGACCGTCGCCAGCGCCCCGACATCCTGTACCTCGGCCGGCTGGCGCAGGGCGGCTTCGGTCACATCAGGTCCCAGAACGGGCCCGAGCCGCTCGGCAAGCCAGTGACCGTCCAGATGCAGATCGAGATGCGAGAACTCGTGCGGCGCGTCGAACATGGTCCACATGGGCATGCCGGCCGGAACATAGAGCGCCCGCAACATGGGCCGCCATGCCGATGGCGCGGCGTCGCTCTTGTCGGCGAGACGGATGTTGCGGGAGACATCGTTGAAGAAAAGCATCACGCGCGGATCGGGAGAACGGTAATAGCCGGTCGCCCCCGCATTTCCCTGCGCCTTCCAGTGAACCGTGCACATGCGCTCGAACGAGCGCCAGCGCACTGGGGCTGTCCGGCGGATGCCATCCGTCTGGTAGATCATGGAATGCATGAAGCCCAAGGCGTGGGATCCCGTCGCGTGCTGGCATGAGGTTGCTGCGAAGGTCGACCAGGGACCCGTGGCTTGTCCGCGTTCTGCCCGGACGGCCCGTTTCGTAGAGCGTCTGCGGATATATTGCAAGGTATTCGCCCGAGGGGCAGCCTGCCGGCTGCTCCGTCACTCACGCGCCCGCAGGATGCCGACCGGGGTCACCCGGGGCCGGCTGCACCGCGAAGCCTCAGACGAAGACGAAGTCCGACGCGTCGATGTCGCTCCGGTCCAGTCCTTTCAGAAAGATGTCGACCGCCCCGAATTCGACCAGCAGTCCGGCCCTGGTGTCGGTGAAAGAAAGCTGGCTCATCCTGTTCGCGCCACTGTCGATCCAGATCTCGTCATTGCCGGAGAAGTCGGTGATCGTGTCGCGCGACGCGTTCCCGTCGAACACGAAATCGTCCGCGCCGCGTCCGCCGGTCAACTTGTCCCTGCCCTGCTCGCCCTGGATCCAGTCGTTTCCGCCGCCACCGATCAGCCGGTCGCTGCCCCTGCCGCCGTAGAGGTCGTCCGCGCCGCCGTCGCCGAACAGCCTGTCGCGACCGGATTCGCCTTCGACGAAATCCCGGCCCGCGCCTCCGAAGATCGTGTCGCCGGCCTTTCCGCCGAAAAGATCGTCGTTTCCGCGTCCACCCTGCACCAGATCATTTCCGAATCCTGCGTAGACGCTGTCGTTTCCGCCGCCACCGACAAGAATGTCGCGGCCGCCATCGCCCCACAGGATATCCGCGCCGCCGTTTCCGCGCAGGCTGTCGTCTCCGGCCTTTCCGACAATTTCGTCGGGCAGGGAGCCGCCGCTCAACCGGTCGTCATCCGTGGTCCCGTAGATGTACTTCCGGATCGTGCCGCCCGAACCGCCGGAAGAGGTCGGGGGCGTGTAGGTCGTGCCGGTGATGGATACCCGGTCCAGTTCCACCACGCTGCGATAGGGTGTGTAGTCGAGATACGCATCCGCGTCGGTCAGGATGTGGGTCGCAAAGCCATCGCTGACGGCGATCCCGTCGTAGAAACCGTCGCGGTCGATATCGACCATGCCTTCGTAGCGCACCGAAATCGACCCGGCCACGTCGAGTACATCGCGGCTGTAGTCGTAGCGAAGCAGGGTCACGATCTCGCCGGGAGAGAAGGTGATGTCATAGTCCCCGCTCTCGACGACGACCCAGCAATCATATGGATAGTAAAGGGTCTGTTCCGACCGTAGCTCGAAATCCGGATGATAGTAGTCGTACCCCGTCTGGAAGGTACGCACGCGCGCATCGAACGCGAGATAGCTCTGGGACATTTTACCTGCACCGTTTTCTGGACCATGAAACTGAACCGGGGGTCCCCTCCCCGGCCCTCAGAAGATGGTTAATCCGCGCGAGAATTACAACTCGGATGTCGTTTTCGCCTGCGTCGGTGGCGCTGAGCGATGCAGGCCCCGATAATGCGCGTCCGCCTGCGCCTGCACAGCGAGGCAGCGGATTTCCGACGATATTGCACCACTCGGCGGTTTTTTTTCGCCCTGCCGACGGCCCGTTTCGCCCAGGGCTTGACCCCGGCAGGCATCCCGGAGAGACAGAGGCCGTGCGCCGCAGCGGCGCCAAGTCGACGAGGTCAGGAAGCACTGCCTGCGAAACCGTGTCCCCGAGCGTGCCGCTCCGGACTTCCGCCCCGAGGGTGCACCGATGACGACCTATGAAACCAGCCAGCGGCTCGAACTGCGCGACAGGGCCTTCGGGCTGTGCCAGCGCCACGCGTCGCTTTCGCCCGAGGCGCTGCTCAGGACGGTGATCGAGACCGAATTCGCCGGCCGCATCGGGCTGGTGTCTTCCTTCGGAACCGATTCCGCCGTGTTGCTGCACATGATCAGCCGGATCGACCCGTTCGTGCCGGTGATCTTCCTCGACACGCTGAAGCATTTTCCCGAGACGCTCGCCTACCGCGATGCCCTCGTCGAGCGCCTGGGCCTCTGCAACATCCAGACGGTCACCCCCCGACCCTCCTCGGTGGCGGCGGACGACCCCGACGGCATGCTGCACCGGCGCAACGCCGATCTCTGCTGCCATGTCCGCAAGACGCTGCCGATGTTCGCCGCGCTGCGTCCGCTGGCCTGTTGGATTACCGGACGAAAGCGCGGACAGGCCGCGACACGCTCGGACATGCAGCTCTTCGAGGCGCAGGACCGCTGGCTCAAGGTCAATCCGCTGATCGACTGGAGCAACGAGGACGTGGCCGCCTACATGAGCCAGCACGATCTGCCCCGGCATCCTCTGCAGGCGAAAGGCTACCTGTCGGTCGGTTGCGCGACCTGCACCCGTGCCGTGGCGCCGGGCGAGGACGCCCGGGCCGGTCGCTGGGCCGACAGCGACAAGACCGAATGCGGCATCCATTTCGAAAACGGCAAGATGGTCCGCACCGGCAGCTGATCTTGCGGGCCGGAGCGGAGGCGGGGTGCTTCAGAACACCCGGCGTATCTGGGCGTAGGCCCGCATGAGCATCGGCCGCGTGCCCGGAAACCTGTCGGCCAGCGCCATACCGCCACGCACGACGATGCTCCGGGACCGCGCCGGGGGCTCCTGCTGGCCAGAGATCACCTCGGCATAGAACGGCGTCTTCATCAGCGCCTTCCAGTAGCAGGACGCCATCGGCACCGCCGCCTTGTTCCAGGGCTTGTAGTCGCCCGCGGCGTAGTGGATCACCACCGGATCGCGGCGCGCGGCCATCGCCTCGGCATGGTTTTCCGCCGGCACGCGGCCATAGCCCTCGATCACCGTGTTCAGCACGTTGTAGCGTGCGTCGAGGCTCAGGAACCTGCCCTTGAAGTAGGCGTTCATGATGTCCTGGTCGCGGAACATGTACTTGCCGGAATGCGCCATCTTCATCAGCGCGATCCCCGTGGCCCGCACGTCCATGACCTTGAAGTTGAACAGCAGCAGACCCGCATTGAAGTAGCGTGCGATCTGCGCGTCGCTCAGGCCCAGAACGTCGCGATGATAGCGGTACAGGTCCGGCACGGCCGGGTCGATGGTCGGCGTCGGTCCCGTGAGCGTGCGGGTCATGATATGGTCGGTCACTGCACCCAGCGGGTGATCTCCGAGCGGCGTATCGAAGATCTTCGTCACGTCCCCCAGAAAGATCATGTCAACATCGACATAGAGCAGCCGCTCGACATCGGGCAGAAGATCGAACAGCAGGAACCTGTTGTAGGTCGTGTTCGAGGGCGCGCGGCTTTCCGACCTGTAGGCCTCGTCGAAGGCGGCGCCCGCGTTCATCTCGTGGAGGTGCACGTTGGGGTGCGCGGTCAGCACCTCGCGCAGCAACGCGCGCCCGGCCTCGTCAACGTCGGAATGCAGGAAGAACAGGTTCAGCTGCCGCGCGGGGTCGGCATGTTCGAGCATCGAGACCAGCATCGCCGCCGTGTGGGGCAGGTAGGCGCGATCCGCGGCGAAGGCGATGTTGACATGTTCGGGGCCGTTGAGACCGGGTCCGGTCATGTAAGGCAGGACGGTCGCCCGGCTGAGGTTCAGGATGCCCGTCTCGTGGAGCTTCAGCTTCGGATGCTCCCGGCGCATCTTCTCGATCCAGACAGTGAACAGGCGTTCGGCCACGAATCCGATGTATCGCCCCTGTTCCGGCGAATAGGCGGTCCGGTCCAGCGGTGTGGCTTCGAGCCGTTCGAGAATGTCGAAAAGCCACGTGCAATAGGCGTCCAGAAGGTCGCGGCGCATGATGAACATGTTTCCGAGGCGGATCGCATAGCCCGCCGAGACCTTGTCGAAGACCTCGAGATCCTCGGGATATCTCTCGGCCACGATCTCACGCGTGCGCTCCCAGTCCTGCGGCTGGTGGCCGGCACTGAAATTGTCTGTGAGCGTGCGGCCCATGATGTGCGGGCGCGGCAGCACGATATCAACGTCGGAGTTCTCGGAAAGCCATTCCCGGCTCCGCTCGAGCCATGCGGGGATCTCGAAACGCGAAACGAAGGTTTCGACCTGTCCCTGATGCTGGTTGTCGTAATCGAGTACGCGACGGTAGTGGACAAGCCCGAGATGCGTCGCCTCGGTATCGTTCTTCCAGGCCCAGTAGAGCGCGGTCAGCTCGCAATAGGCGCGGTTGCGCCCCGAGATGTTTTCGCCGGTATCGTCGCCCGGCATGCCCGGAATGGCCCTGGCGCTCAGCGCCCGGCCGACATGGATCGGCCGCACGATGTCGCTTTCCAGCATGGGTGCCGGCTTGTGATAGGCGGCGTAAAGTCTCGGAATCACTGCTTCTTGGTCCGCCGGTTCTGGCTTGTGTGCTATGCCAATGCCCTAAGGAGGGGGCATTGGCTTGTCAACGCGGCCCGCCCGTCATCTCCAGAGTGAGACGCAGGGGATTTTGGTTGTGTCGCATCGCTGTGCGTATTTGCGGGCGATCTCGCTGACTTCCTTGAGGATGCCCTCGGCGCTTTCGAGCTTGACGGGTTCGAGGCCGAGGCCGAGGAAGCGGTCGTTGGCCACGAAGAGCTCGTTCTCGGCGGCCTCGTTGCGCGGGTTGTCGAGATAGGCGATCTCGGCCCCCATCATGTCGTGGATCATCTGCGCCAGGTCGCGCACCCGGTGGGTCTCGGTCATCTGGTTGAGGATGTTGACCCGCTCGCCCGACTGCGGCGGGTTCTCCAGCGCCAGCTCGATGCAGCGGCAGGTGTCCTGGATGTGGATGAAGGCCCGCGTCTGGCCCCCCGTCCCGTGCACCGTCATCGGATAGTCGATCGCCGCCTGCATGATGAAGCGGTTCAGCACCGTCCCGTAATCCCCGTCGTAGTCGAAGCGGTTGATCAGCCGCTCGTCCATCCGCGTCTCGTCGGTCTGCGTGCCCCAGACGATGCCCTGGTGCAGGTCGGTGATCTTCACCCCGTCGTTCTTGTTGTAGAAGGCGAAGAGCAGCTGGTCCTGGCTTTTCGTCATGTGGTAGATCGAGCCCGGGTTGGTCGGGTAGAGGATCTCGGTCTCGGTCTCGCCCGCCGGCGTGTCCACCTTCACCTTCAGATAGCCCTCGGGGATCTTCATCCCCGCCGTGCCGTAGCCGTAGACCCCCATGGTCCCGAGGTGGATCAGATGCACGTCCAGGCCCGATTCAACGATCGCGGCCAGCACGTCGTTGGTCGCGTTGATGTTGTTGGACACCGTGTAGCGCTTGTGCGCCGAGGACTTCATCGAATAGGGCGCCGCGCGCTGCTCGGCGAAATGGATGATCGCGTCGGGCTTCTCGTCCTGGATCAGCGTCAGGAGCCGGTGGTAATGCTCGCCCACCGTGAAGTTGTGGAACCCGATCTCCTTGCCCGTCAGCTCCTTCCAGACCCGCAGGCGCTCGCCCACCGGACGGATCGGCGTCAGGCTGTCGACCTCAAGCTCCAGGTCGATCTCGCGCCGGCTGAGGTTGTCCACGATGATGACCTCATGCCCGCGCTGCGACAGGTACAACGCGTTCGGCCACCCGCAGAAACCGTCACCCCCCAGTATGATAACCTTCATCGCCCGTAACTCCCAAGCCTCTGCCAGATTTGCGCCTGTATTGTCGAAACGGCCACGATTGGCAATTCAATATGGAACGACACACACAACACCCGGAAACAGGCCCTTGAAGCGGTTGCAAATGCGCAGCACATGGCCGAGTCAGCGCGAAACCGCGTTTGAAATCGCCCTGCATTGCCCGTAGAAGACGCGAAATCCATCAGCAGAAAGTCTCGCTCCTTGAGAAACTCGACCTCGCTCATCCTCGTCGGCGGCTTCGGCTTTGTCGGTCGCAACATCATCGAATGCGTGACCTCGGGGTCCGAATTCGAAGCGCTTTCGCCGGTCGTGATCGATGACCTTTCGAACCCGGCGCCGGGCCACGAGACGCTCGGCCTGCCCGCGCATCTGGGCAGCTACGACGACGCGGGCGCGCTGGACTTCCTGCAGGGGATCGATACGCCGGAGGGCGGGCGCGTTTTCGTCTTTCTCGCCGGCGAAACGCGGGTGGCTGAGTCCAAGGACCGCCCGCTGGACTTCATCGACGCGAACATCGCGGCGCCTGCGCGCTTCGTGATGGAAGCCGTGCGCCCCGGCGACCGCTTCATCCTCGTGTCGACGGCAGGCGCGCTTTTCGACGGTACATTCGAAGTCTCCGTCGACAGCCCCTATTGTCCCAAGAACTTCTACGGGGCCACGAAGGCGGCCGAGGAGATGATCCTCGAAAAACTCGTGACCCTGCGCGGCGGCAGCTTCCGCGTGGTGCGCCTGACGAACGTGTTCGGCAGGTATTCCGACAACAAGAAAAGCGCGATCCACGCCTTCACCCGCGCCGCGATCAGGGGCGAGAGCGTCTTCATAAACGGCGACGGCCAGCAAAGCCGCGACTTCATTTATGCGGGCGACGTGGGCTACGGCATCGCGACCCTCGCGCGCAAGCTGGCCGCGGGCGAGGAAACCGCGCCGGTCAACATGCTGGGCGCGGGGCATTCCACGACCCTGATGGACGTGGTCCATGCCATCGAGGAGGCGACCGGCAAGGCGCTGGCCTACGAAAAGATCCCGGCCAAGGAACTGCTCGCGACCGAGCCGCGCGACGTCATCGCAAACCCGCGCGACGTGAAGGTCCTGCTGGGCGAAAGGATCACGCCCTTCGTCGAGGGCATCCGACAGACCTACGACTACTACAGCAGTCCCTCTGAATGAGCAGGGTCCTGATCGTCGGCGCGGGCCTCTCGGGAGCGGTCATCGCGAGACAGCTGGCAGAAACCGGGCAACCTGTCACGGTGATCGAGGCGCGCGACAATGTCGGCGGCAATTGCCACACGGAACGCGACCCGGAAACCGGCGTCCTGCTGCATGTCTACGGGCCTCATATCTTCCATACAGGGGATGCGGAGGTCTGGGACTACGTCAACCGCTTCACCGCCTTCAGGCCCTACCGGCACCGGGTGATGACCACGGTAGGCGCGCGCGTCTATTCGATGCCGATCAACCTGCTGACCATAAACCAGTTCTTCGACCGGACCCTGAGCCCGGAGGAGGCACGGGCCTTCGTCGCGGACCGCGCGAGCGACATTGCAGAGCCGCAGAGTTTCGAGGAACAGGCCATGGCGATGGTCGGTCCCGAAATCTACGCCGCGTTCTTCAAGGGCTATACCGAAAAGCAATGGGGCTGCTCGCCGCGCGACCTGCCTGCCTCGATCCTCAAGCGCCTGCCGCTGCGCTTCAACTACGATGACAGCTATTTCGCCCATCCTTTCCAGGGCATCCCGGAAAACGGCTACACGCCGATGGTCGAGGCGATGCTCGATCACGAGCTGATCGAGGTCCGGCTCGGAACGCATTTCGACAGCGACGCCGACGCAAGGGACACCCACGTCTTCTACTCCGGCCCGCTCGACGGCTATTTCGGCCATGACATCGGGCGGCTTGGCTACCGCACGCTCGATTTCGAACACAGCCGGGGAGAGGGCGATTTTCAGGGCTGCCCGGTGATGAACTACGGGGATGCAGAGGTGCCCTATACCCGCATCACCGAGCACAAGCATTTCGCCCCCTGGGAGAGCCACGAAAAGACGCTGATCACGCATGAATACTCGCGCCTCTGCGGACCCGAGGACATTCCCTACTATCCGATCCGTCTGGTCGAGGAGAAGGCACTGCTTGCGGACTATGTCGCGCGGGCGGAAAAGACCACCGGCGTGACCTTCATCGGACGACTGGCGACCTACCGCTACCTCGACATGGACGTCTGCATCCGCGAGGCGCTCGACACCGCGCAGGCCTGGCTTGCCGCGACGAAGGCCGGCACCCCGCCGCCGGTATTCTCGGGCGCACCGCTCTGACCATCGCGGAGCAAACTGCAATGAAGCCTGTCACCGCGGACAAGTCCGGCCGCGCAACTGTCGCGGCGCTTGTCGTGACATTCAATCGGCGCGTGGAGCTCGAGAAGACGGTGAAACGGCTTCTCGAAAGCCGGAACCTTCAGAGCGTGCTGGTGGTCGACAACGCCTCGACCGACGACACGGCGCAATGGCTCGGATCGCAGACCGACCCGCGGCTCGAGGTGCTGCGGCTCGCGCGCAATGTCGGCGGTGCCGGCGGCTTCGAGGCCGGGATGCGCCACCTGCACGAAAGCGAAACAGCCGAGTGGCTTCTGCTTATGGATGACGACGGACGGCCCTACCCGGGCGTCATCGACGCCTTCCTGTCCGAGCCGCGCGAGAGCCATGGCGCATGGGTCACTGCGGTCTACAGGCCCGACGGAACGGTCTGCGAGATGAACCGCCCGCTCATCAACCCCTTCGCCAGCCCGCGCGCTTTTCTCCATTCGCTGGTGGCGGGCCGGGACGGATATCATGTCACCGATGAGGGTTATGCGAAGACCGAGCCGCGCGATGTCGATGGCGGCTCTTTCGTCGGGCTTTTCGTGTCGCGCGACGCGATCACCCGCACCGGCTTTCCGGACGGACGGTACTTCATCTATGGCGACGATGCGCATTATTCGCTCGACATGCGCGCGGCGGGCGTGCGCATCGCCTTCGATCCGCGCCTGAAGTTCGAGCATGATGTCGGATCCGAAATGGGGCTTCATCCGATCCGGCCGCTGTGGAAGGTCTATTACCTCTACCGTAACCAGCTGATGGTCTACCGGCAGGCGGCGGGGCCGGTGCTGTTCTGGCCGCTTTTCCTGATGAAGGCAGTCGGCTGGCGCCTGAAGGCCCGGCATTACGGTGCGGCCCGCGAGACATATCTTGCCCTCCTGCGCCGTGCAGTGCGGGACGGTCTCGCCCGGCGCACCGAAGCAGCCTTTGACGAGGTCCGGGGTTGGGCCGGCGACTGATCCGCTAGCGCGACCCGCCGCGGTTGCCATGGATATAGTCGTACTCGGCCTTGCGCTGCGTGGCGATCTTGGCGTCCCATTCCGCCTGCGACACACCCGGTGGCGCGGTACCGTAACCGTTGGGACCCAAATCGCAGGCACCGATCAACAGCGGTGAGAGGACGATCAGTGCCAGCGAGTGTCGTCTCATCGTAGGCGTCTCCCCTTTGGACATGCCCATGTGGCGACACGTCAGGGTTGATTGTCCAGTAACAATTCGCGCTGACGCCCCTATTCCCGGAGACGGGCCGGAACCCCGGTGACGGTGACGCCCTCGGGAACGTCGCGCGTGACCACGCTGCCCGCGCCGACGATCGCCCCGTCGCCGATGCGCACGCCGGGCAGCACGATCGCACCGCCCCCGATCCAGACATCCGCGCCGATCTCGACCGGTCTGGCCAGTTCCAGCCCCTGCGACCGCAGCGCCCGGTCCTTGTGATGCTCCGCGCAATAGATCTGCACATTGGGCGCCAGCATTGTGCGAGCGCCGATGCGCACGAGGCCGGTATCGAGGATGGCGCAGCCCGCGTTGATATAGACCCCCTTCGCGAGATGGAGATTGAATCCGTAGGCCAGATGGATGGGCGCCTCGACGAAGGCCTCTACGGCCGAGCCCAGCAACGCGCGCAGACGCGGCCCGATGGGCCCGCGCGCGTCCGGGTGCATCGTATTGTGCTCGTGCACGGCGATGCGCGCCGCCGAGCGCAGGGCGTCGAGCTCCGGATCGATGCAGCAGTACCACTCGCCGGCTTCCATCTTGTCACGCTCGCTCATCCGCCACCTCCCTGGTCGGGGAGCATCCTGCCCGCGGAAGGGGGGCTTGTGAATGCTGCGGCAAGCGTTCAGACAAGGCGCAACACGCCATCGCAGGAAAGGCGGACCATGACCCGTGTCCTCATCCCCTCCGGCGCGCTCGGGCTCGGCTACGATGCCGAAGCGCTCGAACGCGGCATTGCCGCGAAGCCGGACCTGATCGCCATCGACGGCGGCTCGACCGATTCCGGGCCCTCCTATCTGGGGCGGGGCGTTTCGAAATACGCCCGCGCCTCGACCAAGGCCGAGTGGAAAGGCCTGATCGAAGCCCGCGCCAAGGCAGGCGTACCCCTTGTAATCGGCACCGCCGGCACCTGCGGGACCGGCGAAACGGTGGACTGGCTCTTCGAGATCACGCGCGAATGCCTGGCGGAGCTTGGCCTGAGCGCAAAGGTCGCGGTGCTGAAATCCGACCAGCCTTCCCCACGCGTCACCGCGGCGCTCGCAGGCGGCCGCGTCACGCCACTTCCCCACGCGCCGGAAATTTCCGAAGCCCTGCTGGAAAGCTGCACGCACATCGTCGCGCTGGCCGGGGCGGAACAGATCGCCGCCGCGCTCGAGACCGGGGCCGACATCGTCATCGCCGGGCGCACGACGGACACCGCGATCATCGCTGCCCTGCCGTTGATGCGCGGCAGGCATGCCGGCGCCGCCTGGCACGGGGCGAAGATCGGCGAATGCGGCGCGCTTTGCGCCACGAACCCGCAATCCGGCGTGATCCTGATCGACGTGGACGAGGCGGGCTTCACCGTCACCCCGCTGGCCGACGGGGCGGCCTGCACGCCCCATACAGTTTCGGCCCACATGCTCTACGAGAATTCCGACCCCTTCATCCTCTACGAACCCGGCGGGCATCTCGACGTCACCGGCGCGAAGTACCGCGCGCTCGACGACCGCAGCGTCCGTGTCGAAGGCTCGGTCTGGGTGCCGTCCGACAACTACACCGTCAAGCTGGAAGGCGCCCGGATCGCCGGCTATCAGACCCTGCTCATGGCGACGCTGCGCGACCGCCGCTATGTCGAGAACGCCCAAGGCTGGATCGCCGACATCAAGGCACGCCATGCCGAGAAGATGCGCAGCCGCATGGGGATCGAGGATGGCGCCATCAGCGTGGATTTGCGCCTCATCGGCGTCGATTCGACCCTCGGCCAGCTCGAACGGCGCGACAGCCTGCCGGCCGAGGTCGGCGTTCTGGCCATCGTGACCGCGGCGGATCAGGCACAGGCGAACGAGGCGGCGAAGCTGCTGAACCCCTACCTGCTCCACCATCCGCTCACGCGCGAGGAAGAACAGCCGACCTTTGCCTTCCCCTTCTCGCCGGCAGAGATCGACCGCGGGCCGATCTACGAATTCTGCCTCAACCATGTCATGCGCCTCGATGATCCGATGGACGCCTTTACGCTTGAAGTCTGTGATGCCTGAACTCGGAACCATCGTCGAAAAAGTCCGCTCGAAGAACGCCGGACCCTTTTGGCTGACCATCGATATCTTCTGCGGCACGCCGGATGCCTACCGGCGCGTGGCCGCCAGCCTCGGCACGGCGCAGGTGGCCGAAGTGCTGGGAACGCCCGCGCAACTGGTCAAGCGCTTCGACATCGAGGATCTGAGCGTGGTCAAGTTCAGCCTGCCCCGGCCCGCCATCCAGGGCACCGCAGGCGACCGCGACATGCACGGCGCGGCCTGGGCGCCGCTTCTGGCCGAGATCGTGCTGCCTGACTGAATGCGAGTGGCGCGTTTGCGTGGCGCCATGACGGATTGCTTGCAGGAAAGGCACGGCATCGTCATCATCGGCCCGGGTTGACCGCGGAACGGCGGTCCGGAGAGGGAGGATGACATGAAGACCATCAAGGGACCTGCGCTGTTTCTGGCGCAATTCGCGGGAGACGAGGCACCGTTCAATTCCTGGGATGCGATCACCAGATGGGCCGCCGACTGCGGCTATGCCGGCGTCCAGGTCCCAAGTTGGGACGCCCGCCTGTTCGACCTCGCAAAGGCAGCCGACTCCAAGGACTACTGCGACGAATTCAAGGGCGCGGCGAAGGCGAACGGGATCGAGGTGACCGAGCTTTCGACCCATCTGCAGGGCCAGCTTGTCGCCGTGCATCCGGCCTATGACACCGCTTTCGACGGCTTTGCGGATCCTTCCGTGCATGGCGATCCGAAGGCGCGCCAGGAATGGGCGGTCGATCAGGTGAAGAAGGCGCTGACCGCCTCGCGCAACCTCGGTCTCACGGCGCAGGCCACATTTTCGGGCGCGCTGGCCTGGCCCTACATCTACCCCTGGCCCCAGCGCCCCGCGGGGCTGGTCGACACCGCCTTCGACGAGCTTGCCAAACGCTGGAAGCCGATCCTCGACCATGCCGACGAGATGGGAGTTGACCTCTGCTACGAGATCCACCCGGGCGAGGACCTGCATGACGGGATCACCTTCGAGATGTTCCTAGAACGGGTGGGCAACCACGAGCGCTGCAGGATGCTCTATGATCCCTCGCATTACGTGCTGCAATGCCTCGACTATCTTGACAACCTCGATATCTACAAGGATCGCATCGGCATGTTCCATGTGAAGGACGCCGAGTTCAATCCCACCGGGCGGCAGGGCGTCTATTCCGGCTACCAGTCCTGGGTCGACCGGGCCGGACGGTTCCGCAGTCTCGGGGACGGGCAGGTGGATTTCGGGGCGATCTTCTCGAAGATGGCCGCGATGGATTTCGACGGCTGGGCCGTGGTCGAATGGGAATGCTGTCTCAAGCATCCCGAGGACGGCGCCCGGGAAGGTGCGCAATTCGTCAAGGACCACATCATCCGTGTGACCGAGCGCGCCTTCGACGATTTCGCCGATGGCGGCACCGACGAAGCCGCCAACCGCAAGATGCTGGGGATCGGCTGAGGCTGTCCGCGCCAGTCCGCGAAAACCGGAAGCAACTCATGGGAGGAACAGGAATGGCCATCGAAGGTCGCCCGGAAAAGGCGTCGCGCCGCATCAGGCTCGGCATGGTCGGGGGCGGCAACGACGCCTTCATCGGCGGGGTTCACCGCATCGCCGCGCGCATCGACGACCGGTTCGAGCTGGTCGCCGGCGCGCTGTCCTCGACACCCGAAAAGGCGCGCGCGTCAGGCGCGGCGCTGGGGCTTGCCGAGGACCGCGTCTATGATGACTTCAAGTCCATGGCGATCCGCGAGGCGCGCCTGAAGAACGGGATCGAGGCGGTCTCGATCGTGACGCCGAACCACGTCCATTACACCGCCGCGAAGGAATTCCTCAGCCGGGGTATCCACGTCATCTGCGACAAGCCGCTGACATCGACGCTGGCGGACGCGAAGAAACTGGTCAAGGCGGCGGAATCCTCGGACGCGCTGTTCATCCTGACGCACAACTACACCGGCTATCCGATGGTGCGGCAGGCCCGCGAGATGATCGCCAACGGAGACCTGGGCGAGATCCGCGTGGTGCAGGCCGAATATCCTCAGGACTGGCTGACGGTCGCGACGGAGGGCAAGCAGGCCGACTGGCGCACGGATCCGGCGCGCTCGGGCGCTGGGGGATCCACCGGGGACATCGGCACCCATGCCTACAACCTCGCCTGCTTCGTCACGGGGCTCGAGCTCGAGAGCCTCGCGGCCGACATCCAGTCCTTCGTTCCCGGGCGCAAGGTGGACGACAACGCCCATGTCATGCTGCGCTTCAAGGGCGGGGCGCGGGGCATGCTCTGGTGCAGCCAGGTCGCGCCCGGCAACGAGAACGCGCTGCGCCTGCGGGTCTACGGCGACAAGGGCGGACTTTCCTGGGAGCAGGAGAACCCGAACTATCTCTGGTATACGCCCTTCGGCGAGCCGAAGCGTCTGATCACGCGGGGCGGGGCCGGGGCGGGCGCTGCCGCCGGGCGCGTCAGCCGTGTCCCGCCGGGTCATCCCGAGGGCTATCTTGAAGGCTTCGCGACCATCTACAGCGAGGCCGCCGAGGCCATCGTCGCCCATCGCAGCGGCGCAAGGGCCGAGGCGGCGGTGATCTATCCCACGGTGGAGGACGGGCTGAAGGGCGTACGCTTTGTCGATGCCTGCGTACGGTCCTCGGTACGCGATGCAGCATGGATAAGGGTGGGCGACTGAGCCGACCCCGGAGAGGGTGTTTTCACTCAGAGCGAGAACAGATTGTTGACGATTTTGGACGGCGTCATCCCTCACGGGCGCCGAACTATCGTTCAAGATATTGTAATATATCTATTTTCGTGATTTCTGCGCTCACCTCCACAATACACGTCAGCATGGTATTCAGCGAATTCGATTCAAGCCGCCCTGTATCCGGTTAACGTTCTGGAAACGTGAATTGCCGAAGATGCTCGCCGTTGGGATCGGATTCATCATGTTTCAGACAGAATCGACGTCAGAGTTGGGAAGCGTGCTCGACAGCGTGCCTGTCCCGCTGTTTGTGGCCGAGCGGCGCGAGTCGGATGGCGAATTTATCTTCGCATATGTCAATCACGCGCTCGCCAGCGCGTGTGTCCTGCGGCCCAGACAGATGGTGGGCAAGCATCCGCGCGACGTTTTCGGCGACGTGAAGGGTGGCGAGATCGCCGGCAAATGGGCCACCTGCGCACGCGACGGGCAGGAAACATTCTACCGCGTGATAGGGTCCAACCGGGACAGCGATCAGGAATGGAACACCACCCTGAAGTACGTTCCGACTCCGGACGGGCGGGACCGGGTGGTCGGCGCGATGTCGCCCGTCACCGGCCGAAGCGAGGCCGAACGCCACCTGCCGCGCTTCGCCGACATCAGCTATCTTGCCGCGGTCGCCGACTATCAGATCGGCAATCTCGCGACCGTGTTCGAAAGATACGACAGCCAGTGCGCAGTCTGCCTGCCCCAAGGCATGAACGCAGACCGCGCCGCGGCCCTTTGCCGATCGGTGAGACGCGCGCTTTCGGATATCCGCCGCTCGGCCGAAAGCGCCAGCGCGCGCGCGACGCCGCAGATGGACAGCGCGCTGATGGCGATGGAAGCCGCCGGCGGATCCCTGCTCAGGGCGCTCGGCGGAGGCGACGACCGGCGGGACTGAGCCGGGGCGCCCTTGACCGACCTATCCCGCTTTCCCAAGTAGGTGGGGCGGGTTATAGGAAGCCATGACAAATCATCTCTATCAGAATGACCTGCCCGACGGGCTCGACCTTGGTCCGGTCGTGGCCATCGACTGCGAAACGATGGGCCTCAATCCGCACCGCGACAGGCTTTGTGTCGTCCAGCTTTCGGGCGGCGACGGCGAGGCGCATATCGTCCAGATCGCGAAGGGCCAGACCGAGGCCCCCAACCTGTGCGCGCTTCTCGAGAATCCGGACGTTCTCAAGCTTTTTCACTTCGGCCGTTTCGATATCGCCGCGCTCTACAACAGCTTCGGCTCACTGGCCCGGCCGGTCTACTGTACCAAGATCGCAAGCCGGCTGGTGCGCACCTTCACCGACCGCCACGGGCTTTCCAAGCTGCTGCAGGAGCTGCTGAACGTCGACATCTCGAAGCAGCAGCAATCCTCGGACTGGGGTGCCGAGACGCTGACCGCCGCGCAGCTCGATTACGCCGCTTCCGACGTGCTCTACCTGCACCGTCTGCGCGATGCGCTCGATGTCATGCTCGTGCGCGAGGGGCGCGACGCGCTGGCACAGGCATGCTTCGATTTCCTGCCAACACGTGCGCAGCTCGATCTCGCGGGCTGGCCGGAAACCGACATCTTCGCCCATTCATGAGCGCATCCTTTCTCGAAACCGCACGGCGCGTGATCCGCATCGAGACCGATGCGCTGAGGCTGCTCGAAGAGGAACTGGACGAGAGTTTCACCGCGGCTGTCGAGCTGATCCTCGCCGCGACGGGCCGCGTCATCGTTTCGGGCATGGGAAAATCCGGCCATGTCGCCCGCAAGATCGCGGCGACCCTGGCCTCGACCGGCACGCCCGCGCATTTCGTCCATCCCGGCGAAGCGAGTCATGGCGATCTCGGCATGATGGGCCGCGGCGACGTGGTGATCGTGCTGTCCAACTCCGGCGAGACCCCCGAGCTTGCGGATGTCATCGCGCATACCCGGCGGTTCGGCATACCGATGATCGGCGTCGCCAGCCGGAAAGACAGCACGCTCCTGCGCCAGTCGGATGTGGCCCTGTTGCTGCCCCGCGCGGAAGAAGCCTGCGGTATCGGGATCGTGCCGACGTCCTCGACCACGATGACCCTGGCCCTGGGCGACGCGCTGGCGGTGGCGCTGATGGAACATCGCGCCTTCACACCCGAACATTTCCGCGCCTTTCACCCCGGCGGCAAGCTCGGGGCGATCCTCAGCCGCGTCGGCGACCTGATGCATTCCGGCGATGCCCTGCCCTTGGTCAGCGAGGAAACGGCGATGCCGGACGCGCTGATCGAGATCAGCCGCAAGGGGTTCGGCGTCGTCGGCGTGACGGATGCGGCGGGCGATCTGGCGGGGATCATCACCGACGGAGACCTGCGCCGCCACATGGATGGCCTGCTGTCCTATCGCGCCGCCGACGTGATGACCCCGACGCCCACCGTCATCGGGCCCGAAGATCTTGCCGAAAAGGCCGTGGGGATCATGAACGCTCGAAAGATCACCTGCCTCTTCGTCATTGGCCCGGACAGCCGCAAGCCCCTCGGCCTTCTGCATATCCACGACTGTCTCCGCGTCGGCCTCGGCTAGACCATGCATGGCGACGCGTATTCCCGGCTCGTGACCTGGCTCAAGGTTCTGCTGCCGCTCGCCGCGCTTGCCCTGCTTTCGACGCTCTTCCTTATCTCGCGCGTGGTGGACCCCACCGCTTCCATCCCCTTCGCCGAGACCGAGATCCGCGACCGCCTGCGCGACCAGCAGATCACGGGGCCCTTCTTTTCCGGCACCACGGCGAACGGCACGCAGATCGCCTTCATCGCGGGGCGGCTGATCACACCGGCGGGCACGGTGGGGCGAAACGAGGCCGAACAGGTCGAGGTCGAGATCGAGACGCCCTCGGGGGACCGAATCGTGATGACCTCGGACGCGGCGACCTACGACCTGACCGAGGATCTCACCACGCTCACCGGGCAGGTGGTCATCTCGACATCGAAGCAATACGACGTCCGAAGCGACGCGGTGAAGGCGCGCATGTCGCGCCTCGAGATCGAAAGTCCCGGACCGGTCGCGGGCCTCAGCCCCATGGGCGAGATCAACGCCGGCGCCCTGCGCATTCTCGGCGCTGAGGCCGACGGCCCGCCATCCCGAATGCTTTTCACCAAGGGGGTGAAGCTGGTATATCTGCCTCCTGAAATGGAAGAATGATTCCGTGCCACGTCTCTCCGCCTGTCTTGCCCTGATCCTTCTTGCC
The DNA here is from genome assembly GCF_040801785.1 of Sulfitobacter sp. LCG007. Lineage (NCBI taxonomy): Bacteria > Pseudomonadati > Pseudomonadota > Alphaproteobacteria > Rhodobacterales > Roseobacteraceae > Roseobacteraceae bacterium LCG007. The sequence continues at coordinate 3,866,305 of NZ_CP161805.1, forward strand.
GCCGCGCCGGGCCCCGTGCTCGCGCAGTCGGCCAATGTCTCCTTCGGCGCCTTGAAGCAGGATACCGCGCTGCCCGTGGAGGTGACCGCCGACGACCTCGCCGTGGACAACACGACCGGTTCGGCGGTGTTCAGCGGGAATGTCGTCATCGTCCAGGGCGAGATGCGCCTTGGCGCGCAGGAGGTCCTCGTGGTCTACACCGAGAACCGCGATGCGATCGCGCGGCTCGAGGCGAAGGGCGGCGTGACACTGGTTTCCGGTCCCGACGCCGCCGAATCACGGACCGCGAACTACGACATCGACAGCGGCACCATCGTCATGGTGGGAGACGTCCTGCTGACCCAAGGCAAGTCCGCCCTCAGCGCCGAGCGGATGACGGTGCATCTCGAAGACGGCACCGCACAGATGAGCGGACGTGTGCGGACGATACTCCAGACGGGCGACAACTGACCGTGCCGCCAGAGCTGGTCGTGACATCGGGGACAGCCGGGCTGCACGTCGAGCACCTGCGCAAGTCCTATCGCAAGAAGACGGTGATCCGGGACTTCTCGATGCATCTCGACCGCGGCGAGGTCGTGGCGCTTCTGGGTCCGAACGGCTCGGGCAAGACAACGACCTTCTATGCCATCGCCGGTCTCGTGAACCCCGAGGGCGGCACGGTGCTGATCGACGGGCAGGACGCCACCAGCCTTCCCATGTACCGCCGGGCGCAGCTCGGGATCGGCTACCTGCCCCAGGAGATGAGCATATTCCGGGGGCTTTCGGTCCAGGACAATATCGCCGCGATCCTCGACATCGTCGAAAGCGACCGGCGCAAGCGGCGCGAACGGCTCGAGGAACTCCTGTCCGAATTCTCGATCGAACACCTTCGGCGCGCCCCGGCCATCGCGCTGTCGGGCGGCGAGCGCCGACGCGTCGAGATCGCCCGCTGCCTTGCGGCGAATCCGAAGTACCTGCTGCTGGACGAACCCTTCGCGGGGGTCGATCCGATTTCGGTCGGCGACATCCGCCTGCTTGTCGCGGATCTCAAGAAGCGCGGGATCGGAGTCCTGATCACCGACCACAACGTGCGCGAGACGCTCGAGATCGTGGACCGGGCCTACATCCTGCACGAGGGCCGGGTGCTCATGGACGGCACGCCAGGCGAGGTCGTCGAGAACGAGAACGTCCGCCGCGTCTATCTCGGCGAAAACTTCCGCATATTCTGACCTTCCCCTTCAGCCGGTTGACCTGATTGCGATCATTCGGGACCCGCTTTCGTTTGACAGACACCGGCGATTCCGCTCAGATTGCCGTATGGCAACCCGTGTGTTCCTGCCCCGCGTCGCAGCGGCCTTCACCCAGAGGCCCGGACGGCATGACACGCGGTGCGATGCCAGATCCATCGAGTTCTGAACGACATGGCGCCCGCCTTCTCGCGGCGCATCCATGCATGTCAGAACGCGATATCGCGAAGGAGAAAACATGCGGTACCAGATCAGCGGCAAACAGATCGACATCGGGGAATCCCTGCAGGCCCATGTCCAGCAAGAGCTGGGCACAGCGGTCGGAAAGTATGCCCAACGTCCCACGGATGCACAGGTGGTATTCTCCAGATCCGCCCATGAATTCGTCTGCGAGGCGACCGTCCACCTCTCCACCGGCCTGACCGCGCAGGCCAAGGCCCACGATACAGAAATCTACGCGGCCTTCGAGGCCTGCTGCGCGAAGATGGAAAAGCAGTTGCGGCGCTACAAGCGGCGTCTCAAGGACCACCACAAGGATCGCGCCGAGCCTGTTGAAATCTTCGGAGCATCCTCCTATATCCTCGCGTCTGAAACAGACCGCGACGACGAGGAACCCGAAAGCCTTCAGCCGATCATCGTGGCCGAGATGGAGACGAACATACCATCGCTCTCCGTGGGCGAAGCCGTCATGCAGATGGAACTGGCCGGAGCGCCTGTTCTGATCTTTAGGAACGATACCAAGAAGGGCCTGAACGTCGTGTACCGCCGGGAAGACGGCAACATCGGCTGGATCGACCCGCAGTAGCACAACGAGACGGCGCATGACGCCGCGAAAAGCGAGCGATATGAACTTTGCAAATCTCCTGAAACCGGAGGCGGTGAAGATACTCACTTCCGCATCCAGCAAGAAGCGTCTGCTGCATGACCTGAGCGAGGTTGCCGGACAGGCATACAACCTGCCGGCCGGAGAAGTGCTCGACGCATTGCTCGCCCGCGAGGCGCTGGGGCCCACCGGCGTGGGGCACGGCGTCGCGCTGCCACATGCGCGGCTGCCGGGGCTCGAGCGGGTGGTGGGCGCCTTCCTGCTGCTCGACCGGCCCATCGACTTCAACTCGGTGGACCGCCAGCCGGTCGATATCGCCTTCGGCCTTTTCGCGCCCGAGGACGCCGGCGTCGAACATCTCAAGGCGCTGGCCCTGGTCTCGCGCACGCTGCGCAACCCCGCCATCTGCTCGAAACTGCGCGCCAACCCGGACCCGCAGACGCTCTACACCATCCTCACGTCCGCCGAGACGGATCAGGCAGCCTGACAGCCCGGCGGCGCCGGCTTCCTTTGCTGACAAATATCCCGGGGGGTCCCGAAGGGACGGGGGCAGCGCCCCCTCTCCCCTCGAACAGGGGCGCCCGAATGCGGTCCGCGCGCCGCTGCCAGCCGGATGAGTTTCTGCCTCAGCCGAGTTCCGCGACCGCGTCGGCGAGCGCCGCCTCGAAGATGGCGAGCCCCTCGTCAATGATCTCGTCCGAGGCCGTGAGCGGCACCATGATCCGGATCGCGTTTCCGAACATCCCGCAGCCCAGCAGGATCAGCCCGCGCTTCAGCGCATGCGAGCAGACCGCCTTCGCGAGGGCGGCGTCGGGTGCGGCCGAGTCGAAATCGCTCACGAATTCGACCGCGATCATCGCGCCGAGACCCCGAATGTCCCACATGCGATAGGGCGCCGTGCGCGCGCCGATCTCCGCGAACCGGGCGCGGAACCGCTCTCCCAGCTCGAGCGATCGGGCCAGAAGCCCTTCGCTCTCGATCGCCTCGATTGCCGCGAGCGCCGCCGCACAGGCAACGGGATTCCCGCCATAGGTGCCGCCGAGGCCACCGGGCGCCAGCGCGTCCATCAGCTCGGCCCGACCGATCACGCCCGCGATGGGATAACCGCCGGCCATCGACTTCGCCACGGTGATCAGGTCCGGAACGACGCCCGAATGCTCGATGGAGAACCACTTGCCCGTGCGCCCGAAACCCGCCTGGATTTCGTCGGCGATCAGCAGGATGCCGTGCTTGTCGCAGATCGCCCGCAGCGCCTGCATCATCTCGGTGGGCACCGGCAGGTAGCCGCCTTCGCCCAGCACGGGTTCGATGATCATCGCCGCTACGCGATCAGGCTGCGCATCGGTCAGGAACAGCCGCTCCAGCGCCTTCAGTGCGTCCTCGACCGAAATCCCGTCGCGGGCCGAGGGGAAGGGTGCGCGGAAGATGTCCGACGGGAAGGGACCCACGTCCTTCTTGTAGGGCGTCACCTTGCCGGTCAGCCCCAGGGTCAGCAGCGTGCGCCCGTGATAGCCCGCGTCGAAGGCGATCACGCCCGCCCGCCCGGTCGCCGCACGCGCGATCTTGACCGCATTCTCGACCGCCTCGGCGCCCGTGGTCACGAGCAGCGACTTCTTCGCGAAATCGCCCGGCGCCAGCGCGTTCAGCTTCTCGGCCAACGCGACGTAGGCCTCGTATTGCACGACCTGGAACGAGGTATGCGTGAACAGGTCTTCCTGCGCCTTCGCCGCGGCCACGACCTTGGGATGGCGATGTCCGGTGTTCAGCACCGCGATGCCGCCGGCGAAGTCGATGTAGCGCTTGCCCTCCACATCCCAGAGCTCGGCGTTCTCGGCATGTGCCGCGAAGACCGGCGCGGCCGAGCCGACGCCCCGCGCCACGGCAGCTTCGCGCCGCTTGAGCAGCGCCGCATTCGAGGCGGCGTTTCCGCTTGCCGCCTTGGGCGCAGTGCCCGCGGCTGCGGCAGTTCGAGGGGCTTTCCGGCGCGGTGCGGACTTGACCGAAGCAGACATCAGTTCTTTCCCTTCCTTGGGTCGAAAAACAGGGTGTTTAATTTCTCAGTATTCCGTTTAATTTAATTGTCAATCACGATTCGCGGGAGCCATTAACGGCTCGCTGACGGCAAAGGATTCTTACTTGGACATCGGGAACAGGCTGCGCGGCATCCGGGAGGCTCGAGGCCTGTCGCAGCGCGAACTGGCCGCGCGCGCGGGCCTGACCAACGGGACGATCTCGCTGATCGAGCAGAACAAGACCAGCCCATCGGTCGCCTCGCTCAAAAGCCTGCTGGATGCGATTCCGATATCGATGGCCGAATTCTTCGCCACCTTCGAGGCCGACGGAGCACCGCGTCACTTCTGGCGCGCCGAGGAGTTCATCGAGATCGCTCCCGCGGGCATCGATGCGCGCAAGCTGTCGCTGCGTCAGCTCGGCGACGCCCAGAACCACGCGCTGCAGGTCCTGCATGAACGCTACGCGCCGGGGGCGGACACGGGCCCCGAGTACCTGTCGCACGCGTCCGAGGAGGCGGGGATCGTGATCAGGGGATGCATCGAGGTCACCGTCGCTGGCGAAACCCGAACCCTCGGGCCGGGGGACGGTTATCTTTTCGACAGCCGGCTCCCGCACCGCTTCCGTAATGCCGGTGACGAGGAATGCGAGGTCATAAGCGCCTGCACCCCGCCGAGCTTCTGAGCCTCAGCGCACGGCCGCGGGGGCGACGGTGCCTTCCTGCACCGTCAACCCCTCGGGCGTATCGACGATCTCGAGCTGCTTGTTCAGCACTGCCCCGATCAGCACCGCCAGCGCGCTGAGCCAGAGCCAGACCTGCATGGCGATCACCGCCCCGATCGAACCGTAGACCTCGTTGTAATTCGCGAATTCCTTGACGTAGACATTGAACGCCGCCGACATCGCGCCCCAGGTCAGCACGGCGAAGACCGCGCCGGGGCTGAACCAGGGCGGTCGCTTGCGAACCCGGTTCGGCCCGTGGCGGTAAAGCAGGCCGATTCCCACGAAGATCACCGCGACGGCGGCGATCCAGCGCAGCAGCTCGATGACGGCCGCGGTGCGAAATCCCAGCGGAATGAATTTCAGAACCACGGGAAGGATGATGACCATGAGAACGGCAAAGAGCCCGACGCCGATCAGGACGGCGGTCAGCCAGAGCGCCCGGATATAGTGACCGACACTTGAACGGGGCGCGTTCCCGAACACCGTGTCGAGCCCGTTCATCATCGCGCCGACACCGATGCGCGCGGACCACAGTGCCAGCATCAGCGACACGATCCCGGCCCAGCCCAGCGTGTCGGAGCTGGTATTCACGAGACCGACGACCTGCGTGTGGATGATCTGATAGACATCGCCCGGCATCAGCTCGCTCACCTCTTGCATCTGCGCCACCACCGCCTCGGGGTTGGCAATCAGGCTGAGGACGGCGATCAGCGCGGCCAGGGCCGGAAAGATCGAGAGCATGGAGTAGAATGCCACGCCAGCGGCGATCAGCATCAGGTTGTCGTTGATGATGTCATTCAAGCCGCGCCAAGACGCCGAGGCGTAAGCCTTTGGGGATCTATGGTAATGCGCGGGCACGTCAGCGCAGAGCCGACCTCGGTCCGATGAAGAACCAGAGGATGAAGCCGATGATCGGAAGAAGCACGACAAGAAGGATCCAGAGCACCTTCTTGCCGGTCGTGGAGGCGGAGTTGATGATGGACACGATCGCCCAGACATCAAGCGCGAATACGACGAAACCCCAGAAACCCGTGTATCCGTTCAACATTCCAGTCTCCTTTTCCCTCATCGCGATAATAGCCCGGTCCCGCAGGCGCTCAACCCCGCAGTTTGCGTCGGTCGAGAGCACCATTGACACCGTTTTGCCGCCTGATACGCCGCCAGACGAGCCATAGCGCGACAGCAGGAGCCCTGACCATGACAGCCTTCGATCCCGCCCTCCTCGAACAGATCCGCGGGCGCTTCGCCCATGTGGAAAGCTGCCCCTTCCAGGGCCAGCGCGTCTTCTTCGAGAATGCAGGCGGGGCGCTGACGCTCAATTCGGTGGTCGAGACCTCGGCGCGCTATGCCGCGATCCCCGACAACCAGGGGCGTGACAATCCCGCCGCGCATGCGCTGGTCGAGACGATCACGCAGGCGAAGGAAGACGCGGCGCTTTTCTTCAATGCGCCCGGTGGTCAGATCTTTGCGGGCGAAAGCGGGACCGAACTGACGTTCCGCCTGCTGCGTACGGCGATCATGGGCACCGGCCCGGGTGCCGTCATCGGCTCGACCGTCGAACATCCCGCCTCGCGTTCCGCCGCGACCCACTGGGCCGAGCGCGCGGGCAAGAGCTATATCTCGGTGCCGCATGATGACGAGACGGGGGCAGTCACGGCCGAGGCCTACGCGGCGCAGATGACGCCGGAAGTTCAGGTCGCCACAATCCTGCACACCTCTCCTGTCACCGGCATCGGCAACGACGTCGCGGCGATTTCCGCCGCGATCCGGGCCGTTGCGCCGGAAGCCATCATCTTCGTGGACGGCATCCAGCATGCGAGCCACGGGCATATCGACATCGCCGCCTATGACATCGACGGTTACGTGATCTCGCCCTACAAGGTCTTCTCGCGCCACGGCTACGGCATCGCCTGGGTATCGGATCGGCTGACCGCCCTGCCGCATGAAAAGCTCATGAACGGCCCCGAGGACAATTGGGAGATGGGCACCCGCGATACCGGGTCCTACGCGACCTTTTCGGATGTGGTGACCTATTTCGACTGGCTGGGCGCGCAGGTCTCGGACAGCACCGACCGGCGCACGCGGATCGAGGCGGCAGCGGCGGCGATCCACGGCCACGAGAAGGCGCTGACGGATGCGATGCTGTTCGGCACCGGCAACCTGCCGGGCCTTTCCGAGCTGCCGGGAGTCACGATCCTCGGCGGGACCGGCAATTCGGGACGCGAGGGACTGGTGAGCTTCGCGATGGAGAGTCTTCCCGCCGCCGAGATCGTCTCGAAGCTCAACGAACTGGGAATCCGCACCCACACCCGCAAGGCCGACCACTACTCGGGCAACATCCTGACCCCGCTGGGCCTGGACGCGGCCGTGCGCGTGTCGCTGTGTCACTACAACAGCATGTCCGAGGTCTCGCGGCTTCTGTCCGCCATGAAGGACATCGCCGAGGCCGCCTGAGCGTGGGCCCTCAGAGCCAGGCCGCGAACTCCCGACCGAGTCGCGGCCGATCCTCTGCGGGGGGAAACTGCGGATATCTGTGCACGGCCTGAATCTCGGCCCAGGGCAGCTTCTGCGCAGTCGAGGACTCCACGAAGACCCGGAACCACGACAGGTCGTCCAGCAACGTCGCCCGGACGTTCAGGTAGCCGGATGCGTCCGCGAATTGCGTGAAGATCCAGTTCATGCAATCCGGACAGAACCGATGGTCGAGCCGCGGCCCCTTCAGCCCGCCCCGCACTGTCTCGCCCTGCGTGATCGAGAACCCATCAATGGGCACCATCACCGACAGCGAACAGGGACCGGACGTCAGCTTTTGGCAGTCCCTGCAATGGCAGGCCATGGTCATCATCGGCAACGCGGTCACCTCGAAGCGGATCTTTCCACACAGGCATCCGCCGTGAAGTGGCAAGTCGGGTGTCGGCATCTGGCGCTCCTTTGTACTGATGCAGCATATCTTGCGTCGGAAAGTTCGGTAACTGCGCAGATGCACAGGCAAGTCTCTTGCCATTGCCGATCAGCCGCCGGAAACTCCGGCCATGCTGGACCGCTCCACCCTTGCCGACGCCATCGACACGCGCCGCGACGACCTTGTCGAGCTGACCCAAGGCCTGATCCGGATCCCGACGCTTAATCCGCCGGGACGCGATTACCGCGCGATCTGTGAATTCCTCGACGCCCGCCTGAGGAAAAGCGGCTTCGAGACCGAGCTGATCCGCGCCCACGGCACGCCCGGCGACAGCGAACGCTATCCCCGCTGGAATATCGTGGCCCGCCGGTCGGGCCGCCATCCGGGCGAGTGCGTTCATTTCAACAGTCACACCGATGTGGTCGAGGTCGGTCACGGCTGGACCACGGATCCGTTCGGCGGCGAAGTGCGCGACGGCAGGATCTACGGGCGCGGGGCCTGCGACATGAAGGGCGGGCTTGCCGCGTCCATCATCGCGGCGGAAGCCTTCATTGCAACCCATGCAGATTTCGCCGGGCATATCGAGATATCCGGAACGGCGGACGAAGAATCCGGCGGTTATGGCGGTGTCGCCTACCTCGCCGAGAAGGGCTGGTTCGATCCGAACCGCGTCCAGCATGTCATCATCCCCGAACCGCTCGACAAGGACCGCATCTGCCTCGGCCATCGCGGCGGCTGGTGGGCCGAGATCGAGACCAAGGGCGAGATCGCGCATGGCTGCATGCCCTTCCTCGGCGACTGCGCGGTGCGCCACATGGGCGCCGTGCTGCGCGAGTTCGAGGACAAGCTCTTTCCGGCCATGGCCGCGCGGCGCACGCGGATGCCCGTCGTTCCCGACGGCGCCCGTTCGTCGACCATGAACATCAACGCGATCCACGGCGGCCAGCCCGAGAACCCCCCCGATTTCGACGGGCTGCCCGCCCATTGTGTGCCCGACAGCTGCCGCATCGTGATCGACCGGCGGTTCCTGATGGAGGAAAGCCTTGACAGCGTGCGTGACGAGGTCATCGCCCTGCTCGAGGGGCTGAAGGCATCGCGCGCGGATTTCGACTATCAGCTGACCGAGCTGAACTCGGTCCTTCCCTCGATGACCGACCGGGACGCCCCGGTGGTCCGCACAGTGGCGCGAGCCATCGAGAAGGTGATCGGGAGACCGCCCGAATACGTCGCCTCGCCCGGCACCTACGATCAGAAGCACATCGACCGCATCGGCCGGCTGAAGAACTGCATCGCCTACGGCCCGGGAATCCTCGAGTTGGCGCACAAACCGGATGAATATGTCGGCGTTGATGATATGCTCGACAGTGCAAAGGTCATGGGGGTTGCCTTGCAGTCGCTTCTTCTGCCAACGGGCGGATAGGACCAAAACGGAGTTCACCAATGCACTACAAGTTCATGGGCTTTCTGGCGGCGAGCGCGCTTGCGTTGACGGTCACGGCGGGTGGGGCCTCGGCGCAGAGCAGCATCACCGTCGCCATGCAGCTCGAACCGCCGCATCTGGATCCGACCTCGGCGGCAGCGGGCGCAATCGATTCGGTGCTCTATTCGAACGTGTTCGAGGGTCTGACCCGCTTCGCCTCCGACGGCTCGATCGTGCCGGGTCTGGCGGAAAGCTGGGAGATTTCCGATGACGGGCTGGTCTACACCTTTCACCTGCGCACCGGCGTTCTGTTTCATGACGGCACCAGCTTCGATGCGGAGGACGTGAAATTCTCTCTCGACCGGATCCTCGCCGCGGACAGCGCGAATGCGCAGAAGGCGCTCTATGCGAGCATCGAAGGCGTGGATGTCGTGGACCCGGCAACCGTGACCGTCACGCTGCACGAACCCGACGGGGCGCTGATCTTCAATCTGGCCTGGGGCGATGCCGTGATCGTTGCGCCGGAAAGCATCGAGACGATCAAGCAGCTTCCCATCGGAACCGGCGCCTTCAAGTTCACCTCATGGACCCAGGGCGACAACATCAAGATAGAGAAGAACATGGCCTACTGGGGCTCGCCTGCCCAGCTTGACATGGCGACATTCAAGTTCATCTCGGATCCCACCGCCGCCTTCGCCGCGATGATGGCCGAGGACATCGACGTCTTCACGGGCTTCCCCGCCCCCGAGAACCTGCCCCAGTTCGAGGGCGACGCGCGCTTTCAGGTCATCGTCGGCTCGACCGAGGGCGAGACGATCCTCGCCATGAACAACAAGCGCGCGCCCTTCGATGACAAGCGTGTGCGCGAGGCGGTGGCGCATGCCATCGACCGCCAGGCGATCATAGACGGCGCGATGTTCGGCTACGGTACCCCCATCGGCACGCATTTCGCGCCGCACAATCCGGCCTATGTCGATCTCACCTCGCTCAGCGGATACGACCCCGAGAAGGCGACGTCGCTTCTGGAAGAGGCGGGGCTTCCCGACGGCTTCGAGACCACCCTTTACCTGCCGCCGCCCTCCTACGCCCGACGGGGCGGCGAGATCATCGCGGCGCAGCTCGCCGCGGTCGGGATCAAGGCAAGGATCATCAACGTGGAATGGGCCCAGTGGCTCGAGTCGGTGTTCAAGGGCAAGGATTTCGGCCTGACCATCGTCAGCCATACCGAGCCGATGGATATCGGCGTCTATGCCAACCCGGATTACTACTTCCAGTACGACAATCCCGAGTTCCAGGCGCTGATCAAGACGCTTACCGCCACCACCGATCCCGACAAACGCACAAAGCTGCTGCAGGACGCCCAGCGCATCATCGCCGAGGATCATGTAAACGGATATCTCTTCCAGCTCGCCGCCCTGACCGTGGCGAAGGCCGGGGTGGAAGGCCTGTGGGCGAATGCACCCACCCAGGCCACCGATCTCACCTCGGTGCACTGGTCGGAGTGACCGGCGCAACGAACGACACAGGGCAGCCCCCTCGGGGGGCTCTCAAACTGCCCGGGCGCGCGTCATTCATTCCTGACGGGATGCCATTGTCCCTGATCGGGGAAGAATTTTCTTTTGTCCGCGCATTGCGTTGGATAGATTCGACAATCTGAGAGCCACCGCATACTGCATGTGTCCCAAATGGCGCATGCACACATCATCAGGGCGGAAGCTATGATACACTACAGGTTCTTCACCCAGTGGAACCTCCACTATGTGCGGGCGGAAGAACAGTGTTCCCTGCTGGATATGGTAGAGTACGGAATGGGACTGGCGGCATCGTCGGGTCCGCAGTCGAACCTGGATCTGCCCGCGATTTTCGACCTGCGCGGAGTCGAGCTGAACAACGACAGCACGGATGACATCAAACGGGCCATCCGCCTGCGCAAGTCCTTCGGCGAGAATACAGGCAACAATCCCTGCGCCTATGTCGTCGGCTCACCGGGGTCGTTCGGCATCATGCGCATGTACGGGATCTATGCCGAGATCGAGGGCCTGCGGCGTGAGGAACTGACCCTGATCACGGAGGATATCGAAGAGGCCAGCGACTGGATCATTTCCCAGCTCGGGATTTCGCCAGGCGAGGCGCAGGCCGCCCGCCGGGAGCTCTCCATGCTGTCGCCCGAGCCTGCCTCTGTGACGTGAATACGCTTAACGGATGCTCACCGAGAGCGTGAAGCCGGAGCCTTGGCCGGTGTCCCTGTCGTTGCCCATCTGGTAGACCCGGATCCTGTAGTCCCCGTCCGCCGGCAGATCGATTTCGGCATCGCTTCCCTCGATGCTGCCGATGTAGATCGCCTCGCCGTCGCTTCCGGGCGGGAGCACATTGAAGTAGACCGTGCCGTTGCCGGTGCTGTCGGATACCACGAGCGACACATCCATGGTCTGGCCGGATCTCGCCCCGAGCACGTAGTCCACATACGCGTCGCCCTTCACCGCGCCCTCGATCTCGGTACCGGCGGAGCCAGCGTCAAAATGAACGTCGAAAGCCGTCTGCCCGTGCAGCTGGTGCGAGGCGAGTGCAAGCGCGGCGAGCACGGCAATGCCGAAGAAAGACGACGCGGACATTCCGACCTCCCCAGGTGCACGACTCGACCGAGACTGCAACAGGCTAGCTTCCTGAGGGCCGGCTCCAAAGGACTATTGAGGCGTGAAAGCGGATTTCTCTGCGGTCATTGCCCGGGTGCATCAAGCCATTTCGCGATCATGTCGTGCTGGACGTTCGCTTGCGCCGCGATCCGGTAGAAACTGATCAGCTCGCGCAGCGGTCCGGCCAGCCTCTCGAACCCAGAGATGAAGGCCACCAGCACGCCGACCTGAGCCTCTCCCTGCATGACCATGTATCCGCCGAAGATCAGCACCGCGAGCGGACAGAGCGCGCTCATGAGATTCAGCAGCATCTTCAAGGCAAACTTCAGGGCGTAGAATGCCATGCGGTTGCGGAATATCTTGCCCAGCAGGGGCAGGTCGCGGTTTTCCCCGGGCCCCTCCATCTCGGCAATCTCGTCACCGAGTCCGCGCAGGTACTGCACGCGCCGTTCCACCAGCTTGTTGAGCTTGCGCTGCATGAAGGGCGTGACGATCACCTGCGGAACGAGGAAGGCGAGCGAGACCAGGGCGATCTGCGTCTCCACGATCAGCATGTAGCCCATGATGCTTACCAGCATCGCCGCGTTTGCGAATGCCTGGCTGAGATCCTCGCCAACGAACCCGCCCAGGTTCTCGACCTCGGCATTCACGATCGACACGGCGCGACCGGCACCGCTGTCGCCTTCCTCCGCGTCGTCGCCCAGCCTGCGTCCGTACACGCTAAGCAGGTGGCCCCGGGTGTAGCGCCGCGCGCTTTCGGCAAGCCAGGACTGATAAAGCCGCATCACGTACTTCAGAAACTGGTGAAGAAACAGGAAGGCCAGATAGATCAGCCCGAAGCGGATCAGCATCCCGGTATTCTGTGTTTCCACGACCTCGTTGATGATGCGCCGCTGAAGCTCGAGCGGGACGAGGTTGATCAGGGCCACCAGCACGGCCAGGATGCAGACCGCGACCTGATGCCATTGGCTCATGCGCCAGACGTAGCCAAGCAGCGAGGATGCGGCGGAATCGTTGCCCGTCCGGTGCACATGGCGCGGACGGATCAGGAAATCGGGTCGGTTCAATGCATGCCGCCACGTAGGATCATTCCGGTCGAGTATAGGGCGCAGGCGCAGACGTTCCAGCATTCCGGAGGCGCCGGAGCAGAAATCCCACCCGCGTGACGATCTCATCGCGCAGATCGCCATCGCGGGGCGCGTCCCGCAGGGTCGTGAACCAGTGTTCGGGCGGCGCCTTCCCGCGCCGGTTTCCGTCGAAGCTGAGAGCCCGCAGCACGGCCTCGCCGGCGGGCGGCAGAAGGTCCGGAATGTCGTGGCCGTTCAGCGTCGCCCAGACTCCGGTCCAGAGCCGCCCCACCGACCAGGGATTGTAGCCGCCACCGCCCAGCACGAGAAGGCGCGGCGCGATGTCCTTCAGTGCCGCCACGATCGCCCAATGGGCGTTGTTGGAAAGACCCAGATGCGCCAGCGGATCCTCCTCGACACCATCCGCGCCGCACAAAAGCACCAGCGCCTCGGGTGCGAAACGCGCAACGGCCTTGAGGATCAGCTCGTCCCGGATGAATGCCATCTCGGTGTCGTTCAGCCCGCGCGGCACGGGCAGGTTGATCGCGGAACCTCCCGCGTCATCCTCGAGCAGCCCGGTCCGGGGCCAGAGCCTTTCCTCGTGGACCGAGATCATCAGCATGTCGGGATCGCCGTGAAAGGCCAGCGCCACGCCGTCGCAATGATGCGCGTCGATGTCGACATAGGCGATGCGCCGCACCCCCTGACGCCGCAGCGCGAGCATCGCAAGAACCGGGTCGTTGAGATAGCAGAAACCGTTCGCCCGGTCCGGCATGCCGTGGTGCGTGCCGCCCGCCGGATTGTAGACGATCCCGCCGTCCGCCAGCAGCTCGCCCGCCAGCAGCGATCCGCCCGCAGCCGTGGCGGGCCGCCGCCAGATCTCGGGGAAGACAGGATTTGTCACGCTGCCGATGTTGTGCCGGGCGAGATCCTCGGCGGTCGCCTGCTGCGTCTCTTCGACCCTTTGCAGCGCGGCGAGGTAATCGGGGTGGTGCCAGACCTCCAGCGCCTTCTGCTTGGCCCGCGGCGAGGTCAGGAACTGCGTGCCCGGCAGCCAGCCGAGCGCCCGGCTCAGGTCCATGACGGTGCTCACCCGCGGCACGCGCAGCGGATGCCAGCGGCCATAGCTGGACCGCCGGAAGATCTCGGAGCCGATGAAAAGCGGTGGTTGCGCCATGAACCGGACCTAGGGCCGACGAGGCGTTTGCGCCAGTCTCCCTGCCCCGCGCATCCCGCTGGACGGCGTCGGCAACCCTGCTAACCTGCCGGCGATGCTGCGCTATACCCTCAAACGTCTCGTATCGCTGGCAATCAGCCTGGCCGTCGCCTCGCTGGTCATCTTCGCCGTGATCGAGGTCGCCCCGGGGGACCCGGCCTCGTTCATGCTTGGTCTGAATGCCCAGCCGGATACGCTCGCCGCGCTGCGCACGGAACTGGGGCTCGACCAGACCCGGCCCGAACGCTACCTCGACTGGGTGGGCGGCATGCTTACGGGCGATCTCGGCATATCCTATACCTACCGCACGCCGGTCTCCGAGATGGTCATGCAGCGCCTCGCCGTCACTGTTCCCCTTGCCCTCTACGCGCTGGCGCTGTCGACGCTCATCGCCTTTCCCGCCGGGATCTACGCGGCCGCCCGCAGGGGCGGAGCCTCCGACACCGCGGTGATGGGGGCAACCCAGCTTGGCGTGGCGGTGCCGAACTTCTGGTTCGCGATGATGTTGGTGCTCGTCTTCGCCATCAATCTGCGATGGTTCGCCGCCGGCGGCTTTGCCGGTTGGGAGCACGGTCTCGGGGCGGGCCTGCACTCACTGACCCTTCCCGCCATCTCGCTTGCCCTGCCGCAGGCCGCGATCCTGACCCGGGTCATGCGCTCGGCCCTGCTCGATGTGCTGGGACAGGATTACATGCGCACCGCCCGCGCAAAGGGCCTTTCCGCGCGGCAGGCCCTGTGGCGGCACGGTCTGCGCAACGCGATGATCCCTGTGCTCACCATCATCGGCCTGCAGTTCTCGTTCCTCATCGCCGGGACCATCATCATCGAGCAGGTCTTCTACCTGCCCGGGCTCGGCCGCCTGATCTTCCAGTCGATTTCGGCACGCGATCTGATTGTGGTGGAATCCGTCGTCATGCTGATCGTCTTCGCCGTCATCGTGATCAACTTCCTCGTCGATCTCGCCTATGCCGCCGTCGACCCCCGGCTGAGGTCGCGCACGTGAACCGAAACCTGCTGATCGGGGCAACGCTGACCCTCGCCATGCTCGCCATGGCGCTGATGTCGTTTGTCTGGACGCCCTTCGACGCCGCAACGCTCGACATCCCGAACAAGCTGAAGCCCCCCGGAGGCGCGCATCTGCTCGGGACCGATCACCTCGGGCGCGACATCCTGTCGATGGTGATGGTCGGGATGAGGACGTCGCTCGCCGTGGCGCTTCTGGCGGTCGCGATGGGCATGGGCCTCGGCGTCCCGCTCGGACTTGCCGCCGCCGCGAAGAAGGGAAGCTGGCTCGACGAGACGATCATGCGCGGCAACGACATCGTCTTCGCTTTCCCCTTCCTGCTGATGGCGATCCTGATCACCGCCGTCTTCGGCCCCTCCGCCTTGAATGCCATTATCGCCTTCGGCCTCTTCAACATTCCGGTCTTCGCGCGGGTGACGCGAGGCGCCGCGCTCAGTCTCTGGCAAAGGGAATTCATCCTCTCCGCCCGGGTCGCGGGCAAGTCAACGGCGCGCATCTCGGCTGAACACATCCTGCCAAACGTGAGCGATCTGCTGATCGTGCAGGGAACCATCCAGTTCGCCCTTGGCATCCAGGTCGAGGCGGCGCTCAGCTTCGTCGGCCTCGGCGTACAGCCTCCGGTTCCGTCGCTGGGCCGGATGCTGGCCGACGCCCAGACGATGGTCGCGATCGCGCCGCATATGGCGCTGATCCCGGGATTGGCGGTGGTCGTGATCGTTCTAGGGCTCAACCTTCTGGGCGACGGGCTGCGCGACTGGCTCGATCCGCGCCTGCGGGCGGTGCGCGCATGAGCCTTCTCGACATTCAGAACCTGTCGGTCGCCATCCACAAGCTACCGGTTCTGCAAGCCGTATCGCTGCAGGTCGGCGCGGGCGAGACCGTCGCCATCACCGGCGAAAGCGGCTCGGGCAAGTCGATGACGGCTTTGGCAGTGATGGGGCTGCTGCCGAAAGGCGCTCGGGCAAGTGGCAGGATCATGCTGGAGGGCCGCGACCTGATGACGCTTCCCGAACCAGAACTATGCGCGGTGCGGGGCAATGACATCGGCATGGTCTTCCAGGAGCCGATGACGGCGCTGAACCCGGTGATGACCATCGGGGACCAGGTGGCCGAGACGATCCTGATCCACGAAAGGGCCTCTCGCGGCGAAGCCTTGGCCCGCGCCGCCGCCACGTTGGAACGGGTCGGCCTGCCGCGCGACCGTTTCCCGCTTTCGCGCTACCCGCATGAGCTGTCCGGCGGTCAACGCCAGCGCGTCGTGATCGCCATGGCCATTGCGCTGCGTCCCCGCCTGCTGATCGCGGACGAACCGACGACCGCGCTCGACGTCACGACACAGGCGCAAATCCTCGACTTGCTGAAGGGCCTCGTCCGGGAATTCGGCATGGGGCTGCTGATGATCACCCATGACCTCGCCGTCGTCGCCGGAATGGCCGACCGCATCGTCGTCATGCGCAACGGCGAAGTGGTGGAGCAGGGCGAGACGCAGGCGCTGCTGCGCGAACGGCGCCATGCCTATACCCGGATGCTGCTCGAGGCCTCGGCCCACAAGGTCGACCTGCCGCCTGCACCGCCACCCGCGCCCCTGCTCGAGGTGCGCAACGTGAGCCGCGACTACCGTCTGCCCCGCAGGCAGCTGTATTCCGATCCGGGCCGGTTCAGGGCCGTGAAGAACGTCAGCTTGACCATAGAACGCGGCGAGCGCGTCGGCCTCGTCGGCGAATCCGGATGCGGGAAATCGACCCTGACACGGGCGATCCTGGGCCTCGAACCGGTTCAGGAGGGCGAGATCCTGCTCGGCGGCGCGCCGGTGTTCGACGGCTCCCGCCCCAACCTCGCGGTCCGCCGCCGGATGCAGGTGGTCTTTCAGGATCCCTACGGCAGCTTCAATCCGCGCCACCGCGTCGCGCGGCTGATCTGCGAGCCATTCCATTTGCTGCCCGACCCGCCGCGCGGCAAGGCTCGCGAGGCCGCCGTGGCCGAGGCGCTGGGCGCCGTGGGCCTCTCGCCACGGGACGCGCACCGCTACATCCACGAATTCTCGGGCGGGCAGCGACAGCGCATCGCCATCGCCCGCGCGCTCATCATCCGCCCCGAACTCATCCTCTTCGACGAGGCGGTCTCGGCGCTGGACGTCTCGGTGCGCGCCCAGATCCTTGACCTGCTGGCAGAGCTCTGCCGCGCGCATGATCTCACCTATCTCTTCATCAGCCACGACCTGAACGTGGTACGCTCGATCACCGACAGGGTCATGGTGATGCAGGCTGGCGAGATCGTGGAGGAGGGGCCTACCGAGGCCGTCTTCACCGACCCGCAGCACCCCTATACCCGCAGGCTCATCGCCGCCGCCCCGCAACTGCCCGATCTCGGTACCGCCCGGAGTCCCGCCAATGCCTGACACCTTTGCACCCGACCCGCTATGGTTCGATCCCTCGCTCTGTTTGATCGGCGGGCACTGGGGTGCTTCGGCGTCTGGCGAGACCCTGGAACTGATAAACCCGTCCGACGGCAGCCCGCTTGCCCGGATCGCCGCCGGAAACGCGCAGGACATCGACCGCGCCGTCGCCGCCGCCCAGAAGGGCCGCGAGGGCGAGTGGGGCCGGATGAGCGCGACCGAGCGCGGGCGCGTCCTGATGCGCATCGGAAAGGCAGTGGAAGCCCGCGCCGAGGCACTCGCCATGCTCGAGGCGCTCGACGTCGGCAAACCTCTGAGCCAGGCCCGGGCGGATGTGACGGCGCTTGCGCGCTACATGGAGTTCTACGGCGGGGCCGCCGACAAGATCACCGGCGAGACGCTGCCTTATCTCGACGGCTATACCGTCTACACCCTGCGCGAACCGCATGGCGTCACCGGGCATATCGTCCCCTGGAACTACCCGATGCAGATCATCGGACGCTCCGTCGGCGCCGCGCTTGCCATGGGCAATGCCTGCGTCCTGAAGCCCGCCGAGGAAGCCTGCCTGACCGCGCTCGCCTTTGCGCACCTCTGTCTGGAGGCGGGACTGCCCGCCGGGGCGCTCAACGTGGTGCCGGGGCGCGGGGCCGAGGCCGGTGCCGCGCTCGCGGGCCATCCCGGCGTGCAGCATGTCTCTTTCACCGGCTCGGTCGCGACCGGAGCGCTTGTCCAGCAGGCGGCGGGACGCAATGTCGTGCCGGTGACGCTGGAGCTTGGCGGCAAATCCCCGCAAGTGGTCTTCGAGGACGCGGACCTTGATGCCGCCCTGCCGTTCCTCGTCAATGCCGGGATCCAGAATGCGGGACAGACCTGTTCGGCCTCCTCGCGGATCCTGGTGCATCACAGTCTCTACAAGGCGGTTCGGGACCGCATGGCATCCGCCTATGGCGATCTCAGCGTCGGTCCGGCACTTGACGATCTGCGTGTGGGCCCGCTGATTTCGCCTCGGCAGAAGGGCGTCGTCGAAAGGTATCTCTCGCTGGGCAATGCGCTGTCCATCGCCGGAACCGGCCATCTTGTCGGGGCGCCCGAAACAGGGGCCTATGTGGTGCCGACACTTTTCGAGGATGTACCCCCCGATCACCCGCTGGCCCGAGACGAGATCTTCGGTCCCGTCCAGGTCCTGATCCCCTTCCGGGACGAGGCAGAGGCCATTCGCATCGCAAACGGCACCGACTACGGCCTCGTCGCCTCGGTCTGGACCGAGAACGGCGCGCGCCAGATGCGCATGGCGAAAGCGCTGCATGCGGGGCAGGTGTTCGTGAACAACTACGGCGCGGGTGGCGGCGTCGAACTGCCCTTCGGAGGTGTCGGCAAGTCGGGTCACGGCCGCGAGAAGGGCTTCGAGGCACTCTACAGTTTTTCGCAGCTCAAGACCGTTGCCGCCCGGCATGGCTGAACCGCAATTCGAGACTGGACAACCTGCGCGGGAAATTGGGAGAGTGGGTCCAGCTGCAGCTTCGCCGGGATCGCGATCACCCGACACCCCGACCTGCGCGGAAACGACGATGCGAAAGGCAGCAGAGAGGAAGAAGAAATGCGATTGACCGGAAAGACCGCAATCGTGACCGGAGGAGCTTCGGGCTTCGGCGCGGGGATTGTGCGCAAGTTCACTTCCGAAGGTGCGAAGGTGATGATCGCGGACCTCAACCTCGAGGGCGCGAGGGATCTGAGCGACCAGATGGGCGATCACGCCATTGCCCATGAGGTCGACGTGGCGGACGGCGCGTCCGTCGATGCCATGGCGACAGCGGCTCAGGATGCCTGGGGGCATGTCGACATCGTGGTGAACAATGCCGGGGTCACGCACCTGCCCGCGCCGATGGAAGAGGTCAGCGAGGATGACTTCAACCGGGTGATGAACGTGAACGTCAAGTCCGTCTACCTGATGGCACGCGCTTTCGTGCCGCTGATGAAGGCGCGCAAGTCGGGCGCGATCCTCAATATCGCCTCGACCGCCGGCCTGTCCCCACGCCCCCGGCTGAACTGGTACAACGCCTCGAAGGGCTGGATGATCACGGCGACCAAGACCATGGCGGTCGAGCTCGCCCCCGAGGGCATCCGCGTGAACGCGCTGTGCCCCGTCGCCGGAGAGACGCCGCTGCTGAAATCCTTCATGGGGGAGGACACGCCTGAGATGCGCGCGAAATTTCTCGCCACGATACCCATGGGCCGCTTCTCGACACCGCAGGATCTGGGCAACGCCGCCTGCTTCCTCTGCTCGGACGAGGCAGGACTGATCACCGGCGTGGCAATGGAAGTAGACGGAGGACGCTGCATTTGAAACCTGTCAACCTGTCCGAGAAGCTGGCGCTTTTCGATACCCACTGGGACCCGCATGTGGTGGCCGACTACAACGACAATGACGTGATGGTCGTGAAGTTCCGGGGCGAGTTTCCCTATCACCTTCACGAGACCACCGACGATTTCTTCCTCGTTCTGGAAGGCGAGATGGTCATGGACCTCGAGGATGTCTCGCATCCGGTGAAGGCCGGAGAGGTTTTCGTCGTGCCGAAGGGCGTGACCCACCGGCCGCGTGCGGAAAGCGAGTGCAAGGTGCTGCTGATAGAGCCCAGGGGAGAGCCCAACTCGGGCGATCCGGCCACCGCGGCACCCAAGCCGCGGATCTGAGATGATGCACGACGCCCAGAGGCAGATGATCCCCGGACCGCGCAACCTGATTACCGACGTGGCGGGTTTTCGCGTCGGCAATGCCCGCGACGATGATCTGGGCTCGGGCGTGACGGTGCTTACCTCCGCGACACCCTTCGCCGCCTCGGTCGCGGTGATGGGCGGCGCGCCGGGGTCGCGGGAAACCGACCTGCTGCAACCCGACAAGTCGGTGGCGCAGGTCGACGCGCTTGTGCTTTCTGGCGGCTCGGCCTTCGGGCTCGATGCCTGTTCGGGAGTCGCCGACGCCCTGCGCGCCGCCGGTCGGGGCTTTCGGGTGGGGCCTGCGGTCGTGCCCATCGTGCCGGGGGCGATCATCTTCGACCTGCTGTCGGCCGGCGACAAGTCATGGTCGGAAAACCCCTATCGTGCGCTCGGCAAAGCCGCCTTCGCGGCGGCGGCCGAGGATTTCGCCATCGGGTCGGAAGGCGCGGGAACCGGGGCGATGACGGCCATGCTGAAGGGCGGGCTCGGATCGGCCTCGCTGATCCTGCCCACGGGCGAGACGGTAGGTGCGCTTGTCGCGGCCAACCCGGTGGGCAGCGTCACGACCCCCGGAGAGCGGCATTTCTGGGCCGCCCCCTTCGAGATCGGGGAGGAATTCGGCGGGCTGGGTCCGGATCCGCGAGGCGGCCTGGGACGCGTGCTGGAAAGCCGCAAGGGCGCCGCGCGCGAACATGCCAACACGACAATCGCCATCGTCGCGACCGATGCGCGGCTGACCAAGACGCAATGCCAGCGGATGGCCTGGGCCGCCCATGACGGGATCGGCCGTGCGGTGCTGCCGGCGCATGGCCCGAATGACGGCGACCTTGTCTTTGCCGCCGCTTCGGGCAGCTTCCACCGCGATCAGAGCGATCTCGGGTTGATTGGGCATGCCGCGGCCCTCTGCCTCTCGCGGGCCATCGCCCGGGCGGTCTTCGCCGCCGAACCCCGTCCCGCTGACCCCTTGCCCTGCTGGCGCGATGTCAATGCCTGAGCTGACCCTCCCCGACGCCACCCTGCATTTCGAGGTCGAAGGCAACGGCCCGCCCCTGCTGATGATCGCGGGCTTCATGAGCGACAGCGCCTCCTGGGCGCCGCTGCGGCCCCTGCTGCGCGACCGTTTCACCCTGATCCGTCCCGACATGCGCACGACCGGACGCACCATCCCTTGGGACACCGCCGTTTCGATCGAGACCTGGGCCCGGGACGGGCTCGCCCTGCTTGACCACCTCGGCCATCCACGCGCGCATGTGCTCGGCCATTCGCTTGGCGGCAACATCGGCTGGGTCATGGCGAAACTGGCACCCGACCGGGTCGCAAGCTGCATGATGCTTGGCTCGGCCCTGATCATGCCGCGGCGCAATGTAGATGTCTTTCGCGGCCTGATCGCGATCCGGCGCAGCAACGCCGCGCCGGATGTCTGGTTTCGCATGCTCTTTCCCTGGCTCTTTTCCGCCAGTTTCCTGGAGGATGCCGGCGCGGTCGATCGGGCGATCGCCCAGTCGCTCGCCTATGCCCACACGCAGTCCGCAGACGCCATGGAGCGACAGCTCGAGACCATCCTGGCGATCACACCGGACTTCTTCATGTCCGTTCCCGAAATCCCCGTCTCCGTCCTGCTGGGAAGCGAGGACCTTCTGATTCCGCCCGGTCCCGCATTGCAGTCGCTTGACGGAATTCCCTGCCGCATCCAGGAGGGTGGGGGCCATTCGCTGCACTGGGAGGCCCCCCGACCCTGCGCCGAGTGGATCGCGGACTTCGCAGGATCACACCCGGTATAGGGCTGGAATCCATCCTCTTGCCCCCTGCTGCGGCGCGCCCGCATTCTTGCGCCGAGCTGTCGCGCATGGCATCGAAGTGCGATGAACATCATGATTCCGGCATGGGTCGACGGGGTTCTGACTCCGGTCGAAAAACGCGACGTCCACCTTCGGGGCCTTCGCCACAAGGCGATTTCGGTCTTCGTGACGCGCGGCTCCGAGGTGCTGCTGCAGCGGCGTGCGATGGGGAAATACCATACGCCGGGGCTCTGGACGAATACCTGTTGCACGCATCCGCATTGGGACGAGGCGCCCGCGGATTGCGCGGCGCGGCGGCTGGAGGAAGAGCTCGGCATTTCGGGTCTTGACCTGCAGCATCGCCAGCAGCTCGAATACCGGGCCCAGGTCGGCGGCGGCATGGTCGAGCACGAGGCGGTCGACGTCTACGTCGCCGAGGCGCCTCCCGAGCTGACCCTCAGGCCCGATCCGGACGAAGTGATGGACACGGCCTGGACCGCGATCGAGGATCTGCACAGCCAGGTCGCGGCCGATCCCGACAGGTTCACGCCCTGGCTGCGTATCTACCTCAGCGACCACGCCCGAAGCATCTTCGGACCGCGCACCGGCTAGCCGATCCGTGGCTGCCCTTACACGGCGTCGGGTTGCCGGTCAGGTGCGGCGGCGGCGATTTCGGGCACTTCCAGGCAGGCGGCGTGGATCCGGGCGATGGTCGGAAACGTCTCCAGCCCCAATCCGAAGCGGGCGTTGTTGAGGACCTGCGCGAAGAGGCAGAGATCGGCCAGACCGGGACGCCCACCGTGGCAGAAGCGGCCTGTGTCAGGCTCGGAAGCAAGCCGCTGCTCAAGCGCATCCATCCCCGCAGAGGCCCATTTGCAGAACCAGTCCTTCCTGCCGTCTGCGTCGACGCCGTATGCCGTTTCGAGATGTTGCAGGATGCGCAGGTTGTTCACCGGATGGATGTCGAGCGCGATGATATGGGCGAGGCTGCGCACCCGTGCGCGTCCCCAGGGGTCTGAAGGCAGCAACGGCGGTTCGGGATGCGTCTCGTCCAGCCATTCGATGATGGCCAGCGACTGGGGCAACGATCCCCGCTCTGTCACCAGCGTCGGTACCAGCCCCTGCGGGTTCAGCGCGAGGTGGTCCGGCGCGGCCTGCTCGCCCCTCAGAAGGGCACGGGCGACATAGTCGTATTCCAGACCTTTCAGGTTCAGCGCGGCGCGAACCCGAACCGAGGTGGAGGAACGGAAGTAGTTGTGCAGGATCAGACGGCTCATCCCCGCTCCCCCTGTTTCATCGGCGCCGGAACGCCACCGGAACGCCTGCAGGGATAGTGGATTCGCGCCTGTCCGGGAACCAGGGAAGAAAGGGCGGATGGATGCGCGGGCGGAACAGCGGCTGCCGGTCGGCCGATCCAGGGTCTGTCAAAGCCACGCGCGACCTCCCGCGATCGCCCGCCTTCCTGCAAGCCTCTGGTCCGCCGGGGATTTTGCACCATGTAAAGCGGCAGCCAATCAGGATATCCTGCAACGATGAATGCGAGCCCAGCGACTCCGAGGACGGATCTGATCGT
This sequence comes from Sulfitobacter sp. LCG007, assembly GCF_040801785.1. Taxonomy (NCBI): domain Bacteria; kingdom Pseudomonadati; phylum Pseudomonadota; class Alphaproteobacteria; order Rhodobacterales; family Roseobacteraceae; species Roseobacteraceae bacterium LCG007. Next base: position 3,889,810 of record NZ_CP161805.1, read on the forward strand.
CTGTCCCCAATGCGATGCTGCCTATACGCTGCAGCAGCCAGACAAGGGCGCGCGTGCGGTCTGCCATCGCTGCCATACGGTTCTGATCGAGCCGCGCCACAAGGCGGGCAAGCAGATCATCGCGATCTCGCTCGCCGGCGTGATCCTGATCGTCGCGGCGACCGTGTTCCCTTTTCTCAAGATCGACGCCGGCGGGCTCGCCAATTCGGTTTCTATCCTCGATGCCGCGTTGGCCTTCAGTGACGGTCCGCTTATCGTGCTGTCGCTGCTGACCGCAGCGCTCATCGTGTTCCTGCCGCTCGCCCGGCTGCTGCTGTCGCTCTATGTGCTGATACCGGTCGTCTACGACCGGCCTCCCGCGCCCGGCGCGCACAGGGCCTTCCGACTGGCCGAGGCGATCCGGCCCTGGTCGATGGCCGAGATCTTTGCCATCGGCTGCGCCGTGGCGCTGGTCAAGATATCGGATCTTGCCCATGTGACGATGGGTCCGGCATTCTGGCTTTTCGCGGCGCTGGTGTTGCTGGTTGTGGTTCAGGACAATTTCATGTGCAGATGGTCGGTATGGAACTCGCTGAGCCCGAACGAAAGATCCTGACCGCGAAGGAGATGGGACTGGTCGCCTGCACGCGCTGTTCGCAGGTCTGGCCGATGGGCACCGGCCGCTGCGGGCGTTGCGGGCACGTCCTTGCCTCGCGCGACCAACATAGCCTGCAGAAGGTCTGGGCGTTGCTGATCGTCGGCCTGATGACCTACATCCCGGCCAACCTTTATCCGATGCTGCAGACACGGACCCTGTTTCACCTTCAGGAAAACACCATCGTCGGCGGCGCGATCGAGCTCATGGACTACGGCAACTATGGCGTCGCGCTGATCATACTGTTCGCCAGCGTCGCGATTCCCATCGGCAAGTTCGTCGCCATCGCCTATCTGGCGATCTCGGTCCGCCACCATTGGACAGCCTCGAAACGCCAGCGTCACCTGCTTTACGAGGTGGTCGAATACATCGGGCGATGGTCCATGATCGACATCTTTGTTGTTGCGATCATGTCGTCTCTCGTGCAACTCAACACCCTGGTCGCCGTCAATCCCGGCAGGGCGAGCCTTTATTTCGCCATGTCGGTGATCTTCACGATGTTGTCGGCGCAGGCCTTCGACAGCAGGCTCATCTGGGATGCCCAGGCGCAGGACGAAGGAACGCGCGGAAAATGACGGACAGCCCCCCGCCCGTGGACATCGAGCCTTCGCGTCCCAGCCTCTGGCAGCGCGCTTCGGCAGTCTGGATCATTCCGGTCATCGCCCTTGTCGCGGCGCTTGGGGTCGCATGGAGCAGCTACAGCGCGCGCGGACCGCTGATCCATATCACCTTCGCCAACGGCGCGGGAATTAAGGCGAACGAGACCGAACTGCGTTACCGCGACGTGACGGTCGGGCTGGTCGAGGATGTCGACTTCACCCCTGACCTGCTCGCAGTCGTGGCGAGCGTGCGCGTCGACAAGGACGTTGCCCCCTACATCGACACCAGCTCGACTTTCTGGGTGGTGCGGCCCGAAGTATCCGCGCGCGGCATTACCGGGCTCGACACGGTGCTCACCGGCGTCTTCATCGAAGGCACGTGGGACGGCGAGCGCGGACCCCGGCGGGAGGAATTCAACGGTCTGTCCGAGGCGCCGCTCTACCGGCCCGGCTCCGGCGGATTGCAGATCGCCCTTCGCTCGACCCCGGGCGGACGGCTGACCGACGAGGTGCCGATCCTGTTCCGCGGTATCGAGGTCGGCCAGGTCGGTGCGGCACGGATCTCTCCCAACGGGCAATACGCCATCGCCGAGGCGCTGATAGACGAACCCTACGGGCACCTGATCACGCCAGCCACACGCTTCTGGGACGTTTCCGGCTTCACCTTCTCGGTCGGGCCATCGGGCGCCGAGATCGACTTCACCTCGATCGGCACGCTGGTCGGGGGCGGCATCACCTTCGATACCTTCGTCTCGGGAGGCGAACAGGTGCCGGAGGGGTCGATCTTCGACGTCTACACCGACGTCAATACGGCGCGCAATTCCGTGTTCAACGCGACGGAGGTCGCCGCGCTCGATGTGCGCGTGGTCTTCGACGACAACCTCGCCGGGCTCGCGGTCGGCGCCCCGGTCGAACTCAGCGGCCTCAAGATCGGCACGGTGCAGACCGTCAACGGGATCGTCGATGCGGATGCCTTCGGGGACGACCGGGTGCGGCTGAATGCCGTCCTTGCGATCCAGCCGGCGCGGCTTGGGCTGCAGGGCGACGTGACGCCCGAGACGGCCCTGGCCTTTCTCGGCAACCGGGTCCGGGACGGTGTGCGGGCGCGGCTTGCCTCGGCCAGTCTGCTGACCGGGGGGTTGAAGGTCGAACTGGTGCAGGTGGACGACGCGCCGCCAGCCGAGATGACCCAACCCGCCGAGCCGGGCGCATTGCCGGTCCTGCCCGCGACCGAGGCCGAGGTCTCGGACGCGGCGGCGACGCTCGAGGGGATGTTCAACAGGGTCAACAGCCTGCCCATCGAGGATCTGCTGAAGAGCGCGATAGACTTCATGGACAATGCCAAGGCGCTGGTCTCGAGCCAGGAGATCCGCGAGACCCCCGCCGAGATCCGCGGGCTGATCGGCGATATCCGGGAGGTGGTGCAGTCCGAGGATGTGCAGAAGATTCCGGTCACGCTGAACGCGGCCGTCGAGCGCATAGAAGAGGTCGTGGCGCAGATCGCCGCCGAGCAGGTCGCCGCGAAGTTGAGCACTGCACTGGACGAGGCGGCCAAGGCCGCGGGGAATATCAGGACGGGCACGGCGGGTCTGAACGATCTGGTCGAGCGGCTGAACGCGGTCGCTGCGAAGGCGAACGAGCTGCCGCTCGAAGAGCTGACGCGCCAGGTCACCGAACTGGTCGCCTCGGCGGATGCGGTGATCGACACGCCCGGGGCCCGCGCCCTGCCCGGCGATCTGGGCCGCGCGCTGGATCAGCTGAACGCGACGCTTGAAGAGCTGCGCGAGGGTGGAGCGGTGAGCAGCATCAACGCCACGCTCGGCTCGGTCCGGCAGGCGGCCGACAGGGTCGCTGTCGGCGCCGACGAGATCCCCGCGCTGGTCGACCGCCTGACCCGGCTGCTCGACCAGGCTTCGTCCACGGTCGCGGGCTACAACCGCGGCGACGTGCTGACCCGCGATGCCCAGTCCGCGCTGCGTGACATCTCGCAGGCCGCCGACGCGCTGTCTTCCCTGGCGCGGATGATCGAACGCAACCCAACCTCCTTGATCCGGGGACGATGACGCCATGAGACTTGCCACACCCGCCTATGCCGCTGCCCTTGCGCTGGCGCTCTCCGCCTGTTCGTCGACGACGGACAGCTACGCGGTCACGCCGCCCCCGGTGACCCGGACCATCCCGATTTCCTACGGCTCGGTCGAGTTGCGCAAGGTGTCGCTGCCCGCCTACGCGGCGGCGGACGAGATCACGCGGCAACAGCCGGACGGAACGCTGGTCAGCGACAGCAAGCTGCTGTGGGCCGACAACCCGGAACGCGCCGTGTCGCTCGAGCTGAGCCGCAATCTGACGCGGATGACGGGTCGGCGGATCGCGTCCGAGCCGTGGCCGTTCGATTCCTTCCCGGACGCGCGGCTGGAAGTGCGCTTCGAAAGCCTTCTGGCCGGAGCGGACGGCATGTTCCGAAGCGCGGGCCAGTTCTTCGTGGCCCCCGACGGCGGCGGCCGTGAACGTTCGGGCCTGTTCGATCTCGCCGTGCCCTTCGATCCGGCCGGCGGCCCGCAGGCCATCGCGCGTGCGCGGGGTCAGATCATCCTGGACCTCGCCGAGTACATCGCCCGCAACGGGTTGAGCTGACCCTCGTGGAACCGATGCTGCGCGGACGGCCCGAGCGTCTGGCGGTTCTCGATTTCGGTCTGTTCGAGGTCCATGCCGGCCCGCGGACCATCGGCATCTGCGGTTTCGTCATCTGCACCGACGCGGGCGAGACGGTGCTGATCGACAGCGGCTTTCCCGCGAAATATGCCAGCGACCCGGAGGCCGCTACCCGCGAGGATGATCTCGCCAGCTTCGGCCGGGTCGTTTCGATCGGCCCCGGGAACCTCGCGCCGGCGCAGCTTTCCCTGCTCGGTATCGCGCCCGGCGACATTGATCTGATGATCCAGAGCCACACGCATATCGACCATATCGGCTTTCTGGGCGGATTTCCGGGCGTCCCGATCCTGATCGCCGAGGCCGAACGCGCCCTGCCCCGTCCGCTTTACTGGTCGGGCAGGCAGCCGATGGAATGGCCCGAGGCCGACTATCGGCTGGTCACGCGGGATTTCTCCCTCGGTCCGGGCTTCGAGGTGTTCCTCGTACCGGGCCACGCGCCCGGACAGCTCGCATTTCTGATCGATCTTCCCCAGAGCGGTCCGGTTCTGCTGACATCGGATGCGATCAGCCGGCCGTCGGAAATCGAAGAGAAATTTGCCGGTTCATGGGACGACACTCTGGCCATGCGGCATGGCGCGCGGCTGATCGCGCTGGCCGAGGAACGCGGCGCCTTCGTCATCTACGGCCACGGGCCGGAACAATGGCCCGACCTTCGCAAGGCGCCGGACTGGTACCTCTGAAGCCGCCCTCGACGGTCGATCCGCGGCACCATCTGATCACGCAAGGGGGGAACGGGCATACAGCTTCGCCCAAAGAGAGAACCGCCGCCGGGAGGGAACACCGGCGGCGGCCATCGCGTGAATTCGTCTTCTGTGGACCGTTTGCCACAGCAGGCACGGATCACCCGTTGAAGAAAACATACCAGTTGTTGCCAAAAGGTCAATAAACGCCGGGTGATGCACGGCATTTACGGTTAACTTTGCGCGGTTCCTTTTCAATTCCTGGTGGAAATTGCAGGCAGCCGCCGCCTCCGTCTCAGGTCGCCAACGCGGCGCGGATGCCCAGGTCGAGCTTTTCGACAAGTTCGTCGATCTGCGCGTCGTCAATGATGAAGGGCGGCGCGAGAAGGACGTGATCTCCGTTGCGACCGTCTATCGTACCGCTCATCGGGTAGCAGATCAGCCCGGCCTCGAAGGCGTGCTTCTTGATGCCCGCGGCGATACCCCTCCGGGGGTCGAAGGGCGCCCTGCTTTCGCGGTCGGATACCAGCTCGAGTCCCAGGAACAGCCCACGGCCCCGGATATCTCCCACATGCGGATGCTGGGCGAACCTGTCCCTCAGCGCATCCATCAACCTACTTCCCTGAAGCCTTGCCCGCGCCACCAGACCGCGGTCCAGCAGCGCCGAAACCACGGCGACCCCGGCGGCGGCGGCAACGGGATGCCCGAGATAGGTATGTCCGTGCTGGAAGAAGCCGCTGCCGTCGCGGATCGTCTCATAGACGCGGGCCGAGCAGAGCATCGCGCCGATGGGCTGGTACCCCGCGCCCAGCCCCTTGGCGATGGCGAGGATGTCCGGTGCGACTCCCTCCTGTTCGCAGGCGAAAAGCGAGCCGGTTCTGCCCATGCCGCACATGACCTCATCGAGGATCAGCAGGACGCCATGTTCGTCGCAGATCTCACGGATGCGCCTGAAATACCCTGGCGCAGCCGTCAGAGCGCCCGCCGTCGCCCCCACCACCGGCTCGGCGACAAACGCGATCACGGTCTCGGGGCCGACGCGCTGGATTTCCTGCTCCAGCAGGTTCGCCGCGCGTAGTCCGTAATCCTCGAGGCTCTCGCCCTCGTGGCGAAGCCGGTATTCGTAGCACGGATCGATGTGGCTGACCTCCATCAGCATCGGCCCGAACTGCTGACGGCGCCACTCGTTTCCCCCGGTCGCCAGCGCCCCCAGGGTGTTGCCGTGATAGCTTTGCTTGCGTGCGATGATCCTGCTGCGCTGCGGCTCGCCGCGTTCCACATGATACTGCCGCGCGAGCTTCAGGGCCGATTCCATTGCCTCGGACCCGCCGGAAACCAGATAGACCCGGTCGAGATCCCCCGGCGCATGGGCGATCAGCAGGTCGGCCAGCGTCTCGGCCGGTTCCGAGGTGAAGAAACCCGTATGCGCGAAGGCGAGCCTGTCGAGCTGGGCCTGTATCGCTTCGATGATCTCCCGGTCGCCGTGGCCGAGACAGGACACCGCCGCCCCGCCCGACCCGTCGAGATAGCGCTTGCCGTCGGCATCGATCAGATAGCAACCCTCGCCCGCGACGGCGACGGGAGGCAGGGCCTTGGTGTGTCGTGGAAAGATGTGGGACATGGGCTCTGCCTTCGCTGGCATCGGGGCGCGCCTGCATCGTGGACAGGAACGCGCCGCTTTGGCAAGCTGCGAGCCGTGGAAATGGGAGAGCGGTGATGTCGGAGGGCGAACGTGACGGATTGATTGCGCTGCCGAACGGGGGCGGACGGCGCTACGAGATGGGCCGGCTTACCGCGCTCTTCAAGGCGGACGAGGCCGAGACGGCGGCCGGCTACAGCGTCTCCGAATGGATCCTGGCGCCGGGACAGCAAGGGGTCGGCGCGCACAGCCACGAAACCAATGACGAGATGTTCTTCGTTCTGGCAGGCACGCCCGAGCTGCTGACCGGCGAGAGCTGGGGCCAATACGCAGCGGGCGCGTTTCTGCGTATCCCGGCGGGAATGACCCATGATTTCCGCAACCGTTCCGATGCCGAGGCACGGCTGCTCAACCTCTTCATCCCGGGTGGTTTCGAGCGCGACATGCCCAGGATCGTTAAATGGTTCGCCAACAATCCGGATTGACGCGCGGCGCGGGTCTCGGGGGAACAGCCTGCGCGACCGGACTCGTCAGGCCGCACCGGGCAGCCGGACCTGCCGCGCGCCTTCCTCGAAATGGGTCAGCGACAGCGGCCAGACCGCGCCGGGCCAGCGCAGCTCCATCTGCTTTTTCCGGGGGCGGTAGATGGCGGTATAAAGCGTGCCGAAGCCCACATCGAAGGCCGTGGAATAGAGCGGTGGCTTGAGGAAGGCGCCGATAAAGCGCTCCTCGGTATCTCGATGAAGCGTCAGGCGCTGCAGCAGGTAGCGCTCGCGTTCGACCGTTGCGGTGAAGCGCGCGTGGCTGACCCATTCGGCGTTTTCCTGATGATTGGTGGCGACAGCGGCATGGGTGATGACCGCGGGGCGGTCCGGCCCGAGCATGGCTGTCAGATAGTTGCGCTTGGCGTCGAGCACGGTGACATTGTAGCTCATATGCGTCGGCACCCGCGCCAGCACTTCGCCCGCCTCTTCGGCCGTGCCGCAGGTCTGGAGCACATAGCGCAGGATCAGCGGGACGCCGAAGCCCGTGCCCACGACGCGGCGCCCGCCGAAGGTGAGCGATATGGCAAGGCCGCGGTCGTTCACGCCATCCACCAGCCCGCAAAGTCCATCCGAGGTACCCATTACCCGCCGGCCCTGCCATTTCGTACGCAGCACAAGGCTGTCGAAGGCGTTGGGGTTGTAGTCGTAGTTGCGCACCATGACCGGTTCGCGCCCGGTCCAGATCGCCTGGCTGCACCCGGCGAGATAGGCGGGCGGGCCGTAGAAGCTGAGGAATCGCGCTGCCTGATCACCCCCGCCCGCCAGTTCGCAGAGCTCCTCCCAAAGCGGCAGCATCTCGGGCATGTGCGTCCTGAGCGCCGCGCGTGACTGAAGGTAGGTCGGACGCGCGGCTTCCCCCTCGCTCAGCCACCAGCGGCGGTAGTGCGGCCAGTACTCGGCGAAAAGCCCGGCCCAGACCGGACCGGGTGTGTCTTCGCTCAGGGCACGCCAGTACATGGCCGCGCGGGTCCTTTCCGCCTCAGAGGATCTTGAAGGCCGGCTCGGCCAGCTCCGGTCCTGCAGACGCCGTCGGCAGCGGTTTGCCCTCGACGCCCTGCTTGATGCCGTGGATCCACTTCTTCGCCCGTTCGTTCAGCGAGAAGCCCTTGGTCATCGACCGCCCGCGCGTCACGAGGATGCCGATATCCGCCCCTTCGTAGCGGTAGTCACCCGGCCCGAGGATGCGCAGGAAAAAGGCCTCGTTCTCGCTTTCCACCGCGCGGCGGTGATAGTCGAAGCGGTCGAAGACCACCCGCCCGTCCTCGAGCATCTTGTAGATCCCCGTCTCGGGCGAGGCGGTGCAGATATCGACGCTGTCTTCGGTATGCTTGATGACCATCTGCGACCAACTGTCGATATTGTCCGGATCGGCCCAGCGCGCATTCAGCTCATCCACGTCGAGGTTGAACTTCTTGCGCGAGAATTCGAGCAGGTGGAACAGGAAGAGCGGCGCGTCCGCATGGGCGAAGGCCGCGTGGTTGGTCATCGAGGAGGCACCTGTGATGCGCGGGTTCAGCTCGCCCAGCCAGAGGTCCCCGGTTTTCTTGTCGATCAGAAAATCGAGTTCGAAATAACCCCGGTAGCCTTCCTTGCGAAGCTGTTCGCCGAACTTGAACGTCAGGTCCCGCGCCTGATTGCGTACCTTCTGCGGAAAGGCGGTCGACAGGATCTCGTTGCCGCACCAGCCGCCCCGGTAGGGCGTCAGCTCCTTGAAGCCCACGAGTTCGGTCATCAGTGGGCCGACGATGGTCCCCTGTGACGTGGCGCAGGCCTCGATCGCCGAGCCCCGGCAGTCGATGCGCTTCATGATCTTGATCTCGCCCTCGCCGACGATCTCGTGCTCGTGGCGGCGGAAATCGGCCTCGGACTTGATGAAGAAGGTCGTGTGTCCGCTGTCGCCGAAGGCCGATTGCAGGACAAGGTCATGCCCGATGCCCGCCTTCTCGCAGGTCTTCTTCAGGTCGTCGTAGCTCTTGACCTCGGCCAGCACGTTGGGCACCGACGGCACGCCCGCCTTGTTGCCGATACGGACCGTCTCGATCTTGTTGTCCATCGAGGTGCGCAGCTTGGCCTTGGGGAACCAGACCTCGGCGCCGAGTTCCTTGCTCAGCCGTTCGGTTTCCTCGTCGAACATCAGGAAGACGAACTTGGGCTTGCCGCCGCGGCGCTTGATGAAGTCGATGACTTCCTTGTGCTGCAGCAGGTAGTTGTTGATGTCCTCGATCGACTGGAATTCCGCATGCGGCTGCTCGGAAGGACAGAACACGTTGGGATGCTTGCCCCCGTAACAGTCGATGTAGCAGATATACTTGAAGTTCTTCACCCACTCGTCGAGCCCGAGCAGATTGAAGTTCGTGGCCGAGATGAAATAGATCGGGTCTTCGTTCCGGTGGAAGTATCGGCGGATCTCCGAGATGTTCTTCAGGACCGTTCCAACCATGTCTGTCTCCTCTGTCGGTATTATTCCGCCACGTGGGCGAGTTTTTTCATTTTGGGTTTGGCGTCGACGAGCTTTTGCAGCGCCTCGGCGGTGAACACGCGCAGGCCGAGGTCGGGCCGGTAGCCGTGGATCTCGCTGACATCGAGGGCCAGCATGAACTCGAGGATCTCCGCCGATATCACCTGCCCCGGCACGAGGATCGGGAAGCCCGGCGGATAGGGGATGATGAAGCTTGACGAGACCACCGTCTCGCCCGCCTTCAGGGCCTTCTTGAGCGATCCGTCGAGGTCGAGGTAATCGCAGTTCTTTTCGTCGTAGGCGAGGAAGAAGGCGGTGCGTATGTCACCCTCGCCCGTCTCGCCGTCCATCAGGAAGGCTTCGTGGAAGCGGCTGAAGTCGGGCAGCGGCGGAAGATCCTCCATCAGGTTCTTCACCCGGCGGTCGAAGGCGAGGCGCTCCATCTTGCTGGCGTCGTCAAGCCGGTCGTCTAGCGACTTTGCGATCTCGACCAGCACTTCGATCAGATAGGCGACCGAGCTGCGCGTGGTGCCGATATTGGTCATGAAGAGGACCGTGTTGCGCGAGGTCTTGTTGATCTGGATGCCGTACTTGTCCATCAGGATCTGGGTCTTGAACGTATCCCCGTCCCAGCCCGTGCCGCCCACGGCGAGCGTCACGCGGGTGGCGTCGAGCACGAAATCGTCCTGCTCCCAGCAATCCCACATGTCGGTCCAGCCCTGCTCGGCGTCGTAGTAGCTGGTCACGCCGCTCTGGCGGTATTCCTCGGGGATCATGTCCCCCGCGGCCAGCACCTTGAAATAGCGTTGCAGCAGGGGATGGGTGCTGATCGCCCGGCGCATCGACATCGCGGCCTCGATCTGGCGCTGCACGAATTCGAACCCTTCGAGTTCCACCTGCCGGCGTCCCACGTCGAGAGAGGCGATGATCTGGTAGTTCGGCGAGGTCGAGGTATGGGTCATGTAGGCTTCGTGGAAGCTCTGTTCGACCTCGCCCTTGAAGTCCTGGTCGTTGACATGGATCATCGAGCCCTGCCGCAGCGAGGTCAGCGTCTTGTGCGTCGATTGCGTCGCGTAGGCCCGGACGCGCGCCTTGGGCGACGGGATCAGCCGAGTCCTGAGCAGCGTCGCCTCGTCAGCGTCCTTCAGTTTCTCCTGCTGCTTCGCGTGGGCGTCCGCGTGCGCTTGGGTGCGCAGTCGGAAGCGCAGGTTGTTGGCCGCGTTCATCGCGGTGCGCTGACGGTAGGTCGGGTTGAACCGGGCGAAGGCGAACCAGGCCTCGTCCCAGAGGAAGATCAGGTCGGGCTTGATGGCGAGACATTCCTCCATCACCCGTTCCACGTTGTAGACCAGCCCGTCGAAGGTGCAGTTCGTCAGCAACAGCATCCGCACCCGGTCCAGCTTGCCCTCGGCCTTCAGCTTCAGCAGCTGGTGCTTGATCTCCTTCAGCGGCACCGCGCCGTACATTGAGTATTCGTTGAGCGGATAGCTGTCGAGATAGCGCACCTGTGCCCCGGCCAGCACCATGCCGTAGTGGTGCGATTTGTGGCAATCGCGGTCCACGAGCACGATGTCGCCGGGCCGGACCAGCGCCTGCACGACGATCTTGTTGCAGGTAGAGGTGCCGTTGGTGGCGAAGAAGGTCTGCTTCGAGCCGAAGGCGCGAGACGCCAGTTCCTGCGCCTCCTTGATCGGCCCGTGCGGCTCGAGCAGGGAATCGAGCCCCCCTGACGTCGCCGAGGTCTCGGCCAGGAAGATGTTGGGACCGTAGAAGGCCCCCATGTCCTGGATCCAGTGCGAGCGGGTGATCGATTTCCCGCGGCTGATCGGCATGGCGTGGAAGACCCCGGTCGGTTGCTTGGAGTACTCGACCAGCGCCGTGAAGAAGGGAGTCTTGTTGCGCGCCTGCACGCCCCGCAGGATGTTCAGGTGCAGCTCCATGAAGTCTTCCTGGTTGTAGAAGACCCGCCGGCAGATGCCGAGATCGAGGCCGGCGATATCCTCTACCGAGCGTTCGGTGACGAGATAGGCGTCAAGTTCCGGCCGGACGCGGGCGATCAGGCGGCAAAGCTCGGGGCCGTAATCCTCGGGGCGCATCTGCTCGATCTGGGCCTGCCCGCCGGCGCGGTTCAGGTATCGGTCGAGAATGTCCTGATCGACCTTGGATTTCAGCGCGAGGCCGGGCCGCACAACGATGGCCTGGATATTATGGTTCAGCAGTACCGCCACAAGCGCGTCTTCCAGCGAGGGCACAACGACCGCCTCGTAGATGAACTGGTCCTCGGGCCTGCGCATCTGTGTCATGTTCGCCTTGAGCCAGCGTTCCTGATGCTCGTTGACGTTGTCGACGACCAGCACCTCGAAATAGGGCTTGGCGAGCGCGCGGGCCTCGGGCGGCAGGATCGCCTCGTCGTCGTGGTCCTCCTGCTCGCCGAACTCCCGTTCCAGCGGCACTTGCCGGCGGCGGTAGGCCCCGGTGGTCAGGGCGCGGGTCACGCGGCTGGTGGCAAAGGCCAGGTCGTCCCAGTTGCCGTGGTCGAACCGGCGGCGCATCTGGTCGAAGGCGGGCATGCCTGGGAAAGCCCAGTAGGGTTCGATCACCGAGAGTGAGTCGAAAAGCTCGGCCACCGTCTTTTTGAGGCGCGCTTCCTCGCGCTGGCTCGGACTGCGCGTGAGCGAAACGGTCGCTTCGCGCAATGCGGCCCAGCGATCCGAGCGCAACTGGATGGCCGAGGAATAGTCCTGGATCGCATGCATCGGTCGTTCTCCCTGTTTGCGGGAGCGGCCGATGCCAGTTACGCCGGGAAGACCCCGGCGTCCGGTGCCGGCCGCCTACCCGCTTGACGTTTTTGTCGCCACCGGTGGTATCCCGGTGTTGTGCGCAGCCTGCCCGCCGAAGCGGTGCGTGTCGTGATGCGGATTCTGGCCCGATACGGTATCGAGTCCCATGCCCTTGTAGCTCGGCGCCTGGCGCAGGGTCTGCGCAGGAACCTCGACGGAAAGTCCGGCGCGGGTGCCCTGAAGCGGAATCTCCAGCGGTCCGAGGGTCTTCAGATAATCGTCCGTTCCGCTGGCGCGGTCGTAGACCGAGAAATCGACAGAGCGGTCGCGGAAGCTCTTGAGGACCTGGCCCAGTCCCTTCAACCCGGTTTCGCGCTGACGGCGCACCATGTCCATGTCGACCTCGATCGGGAACATGTCCTCCTGTCCGCCCGACTGGTGTAGCACCATCGAGGTCGGATCGACCACGCAGGAGCGTCCCACGCCGCCGGCCCCCAGGCCGTTCACGTCGATGACATAGCACTGGAACTGTGCCGCCGTGGCCCGCGCGATGGCCAGCTCGGCGTCGCGGTCGGTGGTGCCCGTCAGCACCGGATGCAGCAGCACCTCGACCCCCTGCGCGGTAAGCTGGCGCGTGGTCTCGGGGAACCAGATATCGTAGCAGATCGACAGGCCGAAACGGCCCACGTCCGGCACATCGAAGACGCAGAATTCGGTTCCCGCGGAAATACCCGCCTCATAGGGCCGGAAGGGGAACATCTTGGCGTAGCGGCGGACGATCTGGCCTGCCGGGTCGATCACGACGGAGGTGTTGAAGACCTCTCCGGTCTGCGGGTCGGTAAGAAACATCGAACCGGGAATCAGCCAGACATTGTGCTTGCGTGCCGCCTCGCAGAACCTGTCGAGCGTCTCGTTCTGCGGCGCCAGCGAGAATTTCTCGAGCGGGCCGAAGGGCGCCAGTTCCGAAAACAGAACCATCTGTGTCCAGGGAAACCGCGCCATCAGCACGTCGAGACGCTGGATCATCCCGTCGACATTGGGCTGAAGCGCGTTGACGTACATCTGGACGCCTGCAATCGCAAAAGGGGTCATGTCAGCAAACTCCGCCGCGACGGAACGGACCGGGAAGGTCCTGACGAATATCCGTCGCGTCCGGATGACATAATGCTTCCGGCTGCCCACCGGAACCTTTCGAGCGGATGTTGCCCCGGATTCCGCAGGGCATTTGCGTCAAGGTGGCCGGAAATGCACATGCCGTGATCAACCGATTCTTCAGGCCACGGCCTCTTTCCGCCTGCCCGGGTCCGACCGCCCGCGCTGAAGCATCACGATGAGGGCGAGCAGAAGCAGGGCGGGGATGAACATCCAGTATTTGCTGGGCGCATAGACCGGCTTGAGCACGCGGATGATCTCCTGGTCCCAGTCGAGCCCGGCCCCCGCCGCCGACGAGTCGTAGGTGACGTCATCGACGAACAGCTTGTCCTCGTCCACACGTGTCAGAAGCCCCGCATTCTCGAGCTTCTCCTCGCCGGACATGCCGTCGCCGATCGGCAGCAGGGCCACGAATTCGATCGGATCGCCAAGATCGTTCACGCCGGCGACCCGCAGCCTGAGCGTCTCGCCCTCGGGCGTTTCCTGCGCGGCCTGCGCAAGCTCTGACGGCGCCGCCTCTTCATAGGGCGGAAACACCATGTCCATCCAGAATCCGGGACGGAACAGCGTGAACGCCACGAGCAGCAGCGCGATGCTTTCATAGAAACGGTTGCGCGCCAGGAACCACCCCTGGGTTGCCGCCGCGAAGAGCAGCATGGCGATGGTGGCGATGACGAAGACGAATATGCCCTGTGCCCAGCTCACGTTGATGAGCAGGAGTTCGGTATTGAAGATGAAGAGGAAGGGCAACGCCGCCGTGCGCAGCGAGTAGAAGAAGGCCACCACCCCGGTCTTGATCGGATCGCCGCCGGACACGGCGGCTGCCGCGAAAGAGGCCAGGCCGACCGGCGGGGTCACGTCGGCCATGATGCCGAAGTAGAAGACGAAGAGATGCACCGCGATCAGCGGCACGATAAGCCCGTTCTGCTGCCCCAGCGTCACGATGACCGGGGCCAGCAGGGCGGACACGACGATGTAATTGGCGGTCGTCGGCAGGCCCATGCCCAGGATCAGCGACAGGATCGCGGTAAGTACGAGGATAGCGAGGATGTTGCCGCCCGAAAGCACCTCGACCACGTCGGCCAGCGCCGAGCCGACTCCGGTCTGGCTGACTGCGCCGACGATGATGCCGGCCGTCGCGGTCGCGATGCCGATGCCGATCATGTTGCGCGCGCCGGTCACCAGCCCGTCAAGCAGGTCGGTGAACCCCGCCGCGATGTCCCGGCCGAGATCGCTCTCGCCCCGGAAGATCGCCAGGAGAGGCCGCTGGGTCAGCAGGATGAAGATCATGAAGGCGGAGGCCCAGAAAGCCGAAAGTCCGGGCGACAGGCGGTCGACCATCAGGGCCCAGACCAGGACGACGACCGGGAGGATGTATTGCAGCCCCGCGCGCACCGTCGGTCCGGGCAGCGGCAGATGCGTGACCGGCGCATTGGGATCGTCGAGCTTGAGCGGCGGTTCCTTGGCCGCGACGTAGAGCAGGGCGACATAGACCGCGGTCAGCAATGCGAAGATGATATAGCCTGCCGTCTCCGGGAAGGCGGGGCGGATCCAGCCCATGCCGTAATAGACCGCAAGCGAGACGGCACAGATCACGATGATGCCGAAGGCGATCCCGATCAGGCGCTGCAGGAACGGTTTCGGCTCGTAGGCGCGCGGCAGGCCCTCCATCCCGGCCTTCATGGCCTCGAGATGCACGATGTAGACGAGCGCGATGTAGGAGATCACCGCCGGCAGGAAGGCATGCTTGACCACGTCGAAGTAAGGAATGCCCACATATTCGACCATCAGGAACGCCGCGGCGCCCATGACCGGCGGCATGATCTGTCCGTTCACCGAAGAGGCGACCTCGACCGCGCCAGCCTTTTCCGAGGAGAAGCCCACCTTCTTCATCAGCGGTATGGTGAAGGTGCCTGTGGTCACCACGTTGGCGATGGAGGAGCCCGAGATCAGGCCGGTCATGGCCGATGACACGACCGCCGCCTTGGCCGGACCGCCGCGCATGTGGCCCATGAGGCTGAAGGCGACCTGGATGAAGTAGTTGCCGGCCCCCGCCTTGTCGAGAAGCGAGCCGAAGAGCACGAAGAGGAAGACGAAAGAGGTCGAAACGCCCAGCGCGATTCCGAAGACGCCTTCGGTGGTGATCCACTGATGGTTGATGATCTCGGACAGCGAGTTGCCCTTGTGGGCGATGATACCTGGCATGTAGGGGCCAAGCACGGTGTACATCAGGAACACGCTTGCCACGATCATCAAGGCAGGCCCCAGCGCGCGGCGGGTGGCTTCCAGCAGGATCATCAGACCCGCGACGCCGACCACGAAATCCTGCAGGATCGGGGCGCCGACCCGGCCCGAGATTTCGTTGTAATAGACATAGAGATACAGTGCCGTGCAGGCGCCGACGACGGCCAGCGCCCATTCCCAAAGCGGGATCCGGTCTTTGGGCGAGCCGAGAACAATGGCTGCGATCAGACATGCGGCGATGACGGGAATCCACCAGACCGGCGTCTCGTCCTTGGCGCCGATCATGAAGAGCCCGGCAAGGATGACGGGCACGGCCAGCCCGAGGGCCAGCTGGAAGGGCGTGCGCGCCGCCGGGAAGGCCGCGATGCCCAGAAAGATTGCGAAAGCCAGATGGATCGAGCGCGCCTCGGTGTCGTTGAAGACACCCGCGCCGATGATGAAGGGGATGGGGGAGGCGATCCAGAGCTGGAAGAGCGACCAGGCGAGCGCGACCAGCATCAGGAAGACGCCGACCGCTCCCGTCGCGGATCGTCCGCCCGTATCCGAGGAGGCCACGAGCTCGTCCAGCTGCGTCTGGCTGAGCCCACCGTGTCCCGCCGCTTCGGCCTCGACGGCCGCGGCCTTCTGCTGGTCTTTGTCCGACATCATGGTCCCCCTGTCCGCGCGCCTTTTCGGCTGTTGCGGTATCTTTTGATCGCCCCGGAGCGGCGGGATGCCCCGCCGCCCCGGATGTCAGAGGCCGGCCGGATTACATCCAGCCACGTTCCTTGTAGTACTTCTCGGCGCCCGGATGCAGCGGTGCCGACAGACCTTCCGTGATCATTTCCTCTTCCTTGAGGTCAGCAAAGGCCGGGTGCAGCTTCTTGAAGCGGTCGAAATTGTCGAAGACTGCCTTCACCACTTCGTAGACGACGTCGTCCGGCACATCCGCCGAGGTCACGAAGGTCGCCTTCACACCGAAGGTCTCGACGTCCTCGTCGTTGCCAGCGTACATCCCGCCCGGAATGACCGCCTTGGCGTAATAGGGGTTTTCCTCGACCAGCTTGTCGATCGCCTCGCCCGTCACCGGGATGATCTTGGCATCGACAGTGGAAGTCGCCTCCTGGATCGACCCGTTAGGGTGCCCGACAGTGTAGATGATCGCATCGACCTTGTTGTCGCCCAGCGCGGCCGATTGCTCGGCCGGCTTGAGTTCGGAGGCCAGGGCAAAATCGCCGTCCGTCTTGTCCATCGCGTTCAGCACGACATCCATGGTGGCGCGCTGTCCCGAACCCGGGTTTCCGACGTTCACCCGCTTGCCGAAGAGGTCGTCGAAGCTTTTCACGCCGCTGTCGGCGCGGGCGATCACCGTGAAGGGTTCGCCATGGACGGAAAAGACGGCGCGTTCCTTGTCGAACTTGTTGCCCTCGAATTCCGAGGTGCCGTTATAGGCATGGTACTGCCAGTCCGACTGCGCAACGCCCATGTCCATGTCGCCTGCCATGATGGCATTGATGTTCGCGATCGAGCCGCCGGTGGATGGCGCCGTGCACTTCAGACCCGTCTTGGCGCTGTCGCGGTTCACGAGCCGGCAGATCGACTGCCCCACAACGAAGTAGACGCCGGTCTGCCCACCCGTCCCGATGGTGATGAACCTTTCCTGGGCGGTGGCGACCGTTCCGGCGAGCATGGCTCCGGACATGGCGAGTATTCTGAAGGCTTTCATATGGATCTCCCTTTTACGGTTTCTCGGATCGTCCCGGGTCAAACGCCCTTTTGCAAGGCCGCGGCGCCAACCATTGGGACATTCCAGCCCTGCCATTATGACGAGATTTCAAGCGCCGTACATCTGCCTGAGGCATTTCGGAACGCGCGATGTTGCTCTCCCATTATCTCCAAGAGCGCCGCACCCGTCATGCGGGAGGGGTCATTGGCGTCAGACACTTGGCACGCGCATGCACTTGGATAAAAACCTACGAGGCTTTGCACAGTTGTCAAGCCCCGTGCCGGGCCGACGGAGACCGGGCCGACGGGGACGCTGTGACGGTCACGCGTCACAAAGGTTTTGCTGGTATCTGGGCAGTGCGATGGGCTACCCGGGCAACGGGGCCATGAAAGGGACGAGGAATGCGAATGGCCAAGATGGACTCCATAGGGCGTTTCTTGCCGCTGGCCGGCGCGGCGCTTTGCGCACTGGCGAGCCTGGCCGCCCTGCCTCTGTTCGGGACGTGGATGCTCCTGCCTCTGGTGATCTTCGGCGCGCTGTTCCTTGTGGGGCTCTACGATCTCTGGCAGCCGCACCACTCGGTTCTGCGGAACTATCCCATCCTGGGCCACATGCGGTTCATCTTCGAAGGCATCCGCCCCGAGATCCGGCAGTATCTGATCGAAAGCGACCAGGACGAAGAACCTTTCAGCCGCGATGCCCGGTCGCTCGTCTATCAGCGCGCCAAGGGTCAGGAGGACAAGCGCCCGTTCGGCACACGCAAGCGGGTCTATGATGCGGGATACGCCTGGGTGACGCATTCGGCCAAACCCATCCATATCCCGGACAGCGACTTCCGGGTGAAGATCGGCGGGCCGGATTGCACGAAGCCCTATGACGCCTCGCTGTACAACATTTCCGCGATGAGCTTCGGGTCCCTGTCGGGCAACGCCATCCTCGCGCTGAATACCGGTGCGAAGCTGGGCGGCTTCGCCCATGACACCGGCGAGGGCAGCATCTCGAAGTATCACCGCGCCGGGGGTGGCGACCTGATCTACCAGGTCGCATCGGGCTACTTCGGCTGCCGGACCGAAGACGGGCAGTTCGACCCCGCGCGCTTTGCCGACCTCGCGGCAGACGACCAGATCAGGATGATCGAGGTCAAGCTGAGCCAGGGCGCCAAGCCGGGCCACGGCGGCGTCCTTCCCGCCTCAAAGATCAGCCCCGAGATCGCCGAGACGCGCGGCATCCCCATGGGGGTCGACTGCGTCTCGCCCGCCATGCACTCGGCCTTCTCTACCCCGCTCGAGTTCATGCACTTCATCGCGAAGCTGCGCGAGCTCTCGGGCGGGAAGCCCATCGGGTTCAAGCTGTGTATCGGCCATCGGCGCGAGTTCATGTGCATGGTGAAGGCCATGCTCGAAACGGACATCACCCCCGACTTCATCGTCGTTGACGGGACCGAAGGCGGCACCGGCGCGGCACCGCTCGAATTCGCCAATCACGTCGGCATGCCGATGGTCGAGGGCCTGACCTTCGTCCACAACACCCTGAGGGGCGCGAACCTGCGGGACCGCGTCAAGATCGCTGCGGCGGGCAAGATCATCACCGCCTTCGACATCGCCCGGGCGCTGGCGCTGGGAGCGGACTGGTGCAATTCCGCGCGCGGCTTCATGTTCGCCATCGGCTGCATCCAGGCCCAGGCCTGCCACACCAACCGTTGCCCGGTCGGTGTGGCGACCCAGGATCCGGTTCGGGCCCGCGCCGTCGATGTGCCGTCCAAGGCCGAGAGGGTCGCACGTTTTCACGGCAACACGCTGAAGGCGCTGGGCGAGATCACGGGCGCGGCAGGTCTTACCGATCCGCGGGATTTCCTGCCCCGTCACTTCATGGTGCGCGAGCGCGACAACACCATGGTGACGGGGGACGAGGCTTATCCCTATCTGCCCAAGGGCTTCCTGCTGAGCGGCGATCCGGCCATCGCGCCCGACTACCAGCGCCGCTGGGCGCGGGCGGATGCGTCGAACTTCGCGCCGCCCTACGAGGACGATTAGGCAGCAGTCTCTCCCCAGGTTTCGAAACCGAAGACAAGGTAGTCTCGGCGATAGATACTGGCGACACGCGCCTCGATCCCGGCGTCATGCACATCCGCGAAGGCGAAGGGGCCCTGCGGCGTTTCCGGGGCCGGGATCGGAGGGTTGCTGCACCCTACCCGCTGCGCGAGCCGGGGCAATTCCGTCTCCATCTCGCTTTCCCGGAACACCATGTCCGGCGGGGCGAAGCCTGCGAAGCCCAGCAATGCCTGAGACTGGCTGCACCAGGCCGCATCGACCCCGAGCGCCGTCTGGCCCGAGAGGTTTGCCTGCAGAAAGTCGAGGAATCCCAGGAAGGCACGGCGATGCGCCTGCAGGTCGTAGCCCGCATCGTCCGCCCGCTGCGGCAGGTCAAGCCCGAAGCGCCGCTCGAGAAACCCGGCGAGGCGCGGATCGCCGCGGCACAGCACGCGTCTGCAGAAGACATCATGCGCGCGCAGGGCCGGATGACGCAGGACCGTGAAACTGCGGTGTCCCGGATTCAGGCGCATCCATTGCCGCAGGGTCTTCTGCGACATTCCCTCCACCGGGTCCTGTCGGTGCGCCACGTCGAGCGCCGCGAGCCAGTTGCGGACACGCGCCTCGGGACCGCCCCGGACCGGAAGATAAAGCAGCGGAGCCGTCGCCGCCGCGACATAGCCCGACACGCCTGCGGCGCGCGCGGGTTCCAGCGTCGAAAACCCTTCCAGCCCGAACGGGTCAAGCGCCTCGAGCGCCTGCGCCATCTGATCGGGGTTCGTGACCTTCGCGGCGACCGGCTGCGGGTTCTGGATGGTCAGGCTCCGGTCGGTACGTTCAAGGCGCGCCGCGACACCGAGATGGGAGGCGAGACCGTTCAGCACCTCGACCGACCGCAGATCCTCGTAGGTCAGATGAAACGCCGTCTGCCCCGTCACCTGCAAATGGCGGAGCACCTTCGACCGGAACGCCAGAAGCGCCGCAAGATGAGCCTCGAATTCGTCGGGCTCGAAGCGGACGCGGCTCGCGCGTCGCCGCGAAAGCTCGGTCAGCTTCCATTGGCCCGTCGCCTCGGCGATCTTGCGGCTGACATAGCTTTCCAGCGGATTGCGGGTCAGCAGGATCTTGGCGCAGCGACGATCGTCGAGCAGGGCCTCGCAGACACGGGCGTCATGGTCCGGAAAGAAGCGAAAGCCGTTCAGGCCCGGCTCGGCACGCAGCGCTTCGACCAGCCTCAGCGGATTGGCGTCCCGCTCGGCCTGTGTGAAGCCCAGCAGGCTCTCGTGGTCCGGATAGGCGATGAAATACGGGTTGAATGCCTCGCCGTGACACCGCACGCCGTCAAGCGCGTTTAGATTGGCCTCGAGCAGGTTCGACCCGGTCCGCATGGCCGCGAAGATAACGAAGAGATCGAAGGCCGCCGTCATGACCTAGCGCACGATATAGGGCTTCCGGGGGCGCCTGGGCCGTTCGCCGCCCGGCTTGGCCCGAGAGAAATCGCCCACGAGATAGGGGTGCATTCCCTGGTTCTTGAGGCTCTGCAGGAACCGGTCGAATCCGTCGAGATCCACCATTCGCGGTGCCTCGGTAAGATGCCGTGACGCGCCGCCACCCATCTCGTCGAGGATGTCCTGCAGCGCCTCCATCGGTGCCTCGATGAATTCGGCCAGTCTCCAGATGCGGATGCGCGCCTTGGCCTGCGGCACTTTCAGGATGTCGAGCAGACCGGACTCGATCTTCTGCAGCCGGGCCGCCGTGCGACGCAGATCGGCGAAATTCCGGTTCGACCGGAAAAGCCCGAGCGCCCAGGCCCCGGCGATGACCGACACCTGCGCATTGGCATCGCGCGAAAACCGCCAGGCAATTTCCTGGTTGTCGCGCGGGCCGAACATGAAGATCTGGCGCTGACCCCGCGTGTTCCAGACCAGATTCTGCAGGAAGGCGTTGGGATTGTAGTCGCGCAGCCGCGCATCGTCGCTCAGCGCGCCGTTCAGAAAGCGCGCTCCACCGGCGAATTCAGCGCGCTCGGGCGCATAGAGATGCCCGTGCACCTGCGCGCCGCTTCGTGCGCCGATCCAGTGACCGAAGTTGTCGAAGAGCTCGTCGAAGCCCTGGAACACGGAATAGGGCCCCGCGGTGATGCCGTTCTCCCATCCTTGGTTCGGAAAGCGGCTTTGCATGTAAAGCCCCGCCCGCCCCCTGGTCCGGCGTTGCACCGCCCTTGCGAAGATCCTGTCGATCCGGCCCGGATCGGGTTCTCCGGGCGCCATCGCGTGGGAGGGATCTGTCAGGAACGCCTGATAGAGCCGCTCGGCGTGCGGCCAGATCTTGCGCGCAACGAAGCAGTCGGACCGGCGGAGAAGCTGCAGATGGTCGTCGTAGAAGATATGCGGCTTGCCCTGGAAATCGAACTTGGAAAGCGTCAGCGAGCGGCTTTCGACGCAGTCGGAGTAATGCCGCGCAAGCGTCTGGAAATAACTTTCGTCGGGAATCCAGACGGTGCGGAAATAGCTTTCGATCCGCTGTCTTCGGGGGTCTTCCAGGATCATCGACAGGGTCCGGCGAGTCAGACACCACCATTGCGATCCCATGTGCGGGATCAGCCCCAGGGGCGGGGCGCGCCGATAGCGGATGCGGCGCTGAAGCTCGACATAGCGGTCGAACAGGAACCGTTGGCGTTTCCATGCGAAGGGAAACCTCAGGGTGAACCGTTCGGAATTGAGCCCGCCGATCGTCCATGGGACCTCGGCGGTGGTCGCACTCTCGATGAAGTCGGTCTGCGGGCGCGCTGCGAGATACTCCTGCAGTTCCCTGATCGGGCGCAGCGGCAGGCATGCGCCCGAGGCGAGGTAGACGTGGCGCACCTGCGGAAAACGGCGAAGCAGTTCCTCGGCGCCCGCCTGCGAGGCCGCAACAAGACCCCACGTTCCCCATTCGCAGCGAAATCGCCGACAGAAGGAAACGTCGGCAAGATCGGATAGCCTGTTGCGGAAGGTCGCGAAGACCGGATCGGGTACCGCACTGTCGACATGGACGACAAGCGGACAGCCCGCGGCGGACCAGTGCCGGATCACCTGCTCGGCCCGGTCGAACGCTGTGTGCGCCAGGACCACGACGCCGAGGCTCATGCCCAGTTGCCTTTCGACATCAGCCCGAGGATCTCGAGCTGGCGCCAGTTGATGTACTTCTCGGAACGGTCGCACCACAGGACAAGGTCGGACGCGGCCCTTTGGGCATAGGCGCGGTATTCGAAGGATCCGGCGTAATGCTGCTGGCGGGCCATTTCCTCCTGCGCCTTGTCCGCGAAGGTCTCGAGGAACTTGGTGTGCAGCAGCACGCCCGACGCCTTCTCGCCCCCCCATTCGTCATAGGTACGGTTCAGTCCGCGGGGCAGCAGCATGTGGGTCGAGCTGGCCAGCGTGAAGCGGCGGTCCCAGCGTACCAGCGGGATCTTGTTCAGCGCGGGAGCGCGGTAGGGTTCTTCGGAAAAGAAGACGCGCGCCCGCGGCCCGCCCTGAATCCAGAGATTGTCGAAGAGCCCGTTGCGGGAGATGGTGTAGTTTCCGCTGTCGAACCAGCAGGCGATGTCGAGCGGGTTCTGTCCCGGACGGTAGGTTTCCGCTGCGATGGACCCGCGCGGGTAGAGGTCGATCAGCATTGCGGGGAAGGATCTGATCGAAGACGCGTCGAGCCAGTCGGTCAGGGCCCTCAACGGCCGGCTTTCGCAGAAGGGATAGACGAAGAATTCATCGGGATCGACCGTCAGGCACCAGTGGCCGTGACCGTGGCAGCGCAGCAGCCAGTTCAGCCAGTCGATACCGAACCGGGCGCGCCGATAGCTGGCGCGCGTGGTCCAGAGCGAGACGTCCGGCTGCGCGCCAAGATACTCACGCGTGCCGTCGTCGCTGTCGTTGTCGACGATCAGAAACTGACCGATGCCCTGAGCCCTGTAGTAGTCGAGCCAGAAGGGCAGGCGAATACGCTCGTTTCGCAGGGTTGCGAAAAGCAGGATGTCATCAGGCCCTATGTCGCGGGTCCGGTCGATGACGGCGGAAAGTTCGTCACGCTTGCGCCAGGCGCGCAGTTGCCAGCGCCTGCGCATCATACTCAGCCGGTAGATGTCCCAGATCCGCACGCTGCGCCCCTTGCGGTGCCGCCCGGACGACGCAGCGACTTCAGATCACGCGCGTGACGCTCCTGAAATGCGCGGGCCAGCCTGGCGGCTCGTAGACCGGCGGCCTCGCGGATGCGCGGGACACGGCGGCCAGTTCCGTTATCGTCTTGCGCCAGAGTAAGCGGTCGGCCACATCTACGTAAACGGGTATTTCTCCCATCAGCTCTCGCAAAACTGGCAGATCGTTGCACAGCACAGGCGTCCCCAGTGCGGCGGCCTCGGCCGGGGGCAGCCCGTATCCCTCGGCCAGCGACGGAAAGAGCAGGGCCGCGGCACGCGTAAGCAGGGCTGAAACCGCCGGGTCGGGCAGGTCCGGCAGTTCGCGCACCGGCCCACCCGATGGCAGTGCATCGAGCCGCGCGAATACGTCCTCGTTTTTCCAGCCGCGCGCGCCGACCAGCAGAAGGGACGGTGCGTCGGGCCCCATT
This sequence comes from Sulfitobacter sp. LCG007, assembly GCF_040801785.1. Taxonomy (NCBI): domain Bacteria; kingdom Pseudomonadati; phylum Pseudomonadota; class Alphaproteobacteria; order Rhodobacterales; family Roseobacteraceae; species Roseobacteraceae bacterium LCG007. Next base: position 3,913,590 of record NZ_CP161805.1, read on the forward strand.
TCGTCCCAGAGATCGAGCAGGAAACCCACGTTCTTGCGCGGCTCGATCGTGCCGAGACAGACGAAATAGGCGCGCGCGGGTGGCAGACCCTCCGGCAAGACGGAGGCATCGGGCGGGGCACAGGTGACACCGAGAGGCGCGACGAGGCCGGGCGGGACGCGGCCGTGCCGGGTCAGCCAGGGCCTGCAGCGGGCACGCGTATCGTCGGAGGGGTAGACGACAACATCCGCCTTCAGGGCGACCCGTTGAAGCAGACCGCGAAAGCGTTCGACCGCACCGTCGCGCTGCAGCTCGGGATGTTCCAGCGGGATCACGTCGTGGATCATCACCGCGATCCGCCCTCCCGCGCCGCGCACCGCGTCGAGCACCCGGTCGCTCAGGTTGCTGTGGCCGGTGTTGATATAGACGGTGCCAGGGGGAAGGTGCCGCGCGATCATCGCCCTCAGCCCCGGCGGCGTGCAGCGGGCGCTTGCGTTCCGGCGCAGCGCGGTGTGGGCGCCGCGAACGGCGGGCGACCGACCCGCCAGAAACCGCGATGCCAGATCGCAGGGGGGCCAGCCCTCATGCCCCGAAAGTGCGGCAAGCTGCCCGCCAAGTGCCGCCGGGTTCAGCAGCAGGTAGCCCAGGCGCGCCCGTACGAGCCCCCAGAGCGGCACGGGTTCGCGCAGGAGAAAGGCAAGATAGGCCCTTTCCACGCGGTCGATGCCGGTCGCCGTCCGTCCGGCCCGGCGCAGACTGCGCGTCAGGTCGAGAAGCCGCGCGGGCGGCGGGTTATTTCTCGTAGTTTCCAGACTGGTGCCAACGCCAGGCGTCCCGGATCATCGTCTCGAGCGTCGAGCGCTCGGGCTTCCAGCCAAGCTCCGCCATTGCCCGGGTCGATCCGGAGACCAGCTTCGTGCAATCGCCCGGCCGCCGGTCGCCTTCGGTATAGGGGACCTCCCGGTTTGTCACGGCGCGCGAATGCTGAAGAACCTCCCGCACGGAAAAGCCGGAGCCGGTTCCGAGGTTGAACACACGGCTTCCCTTGCCGTCCTTCAACCAGCCGAGGCCAAGCACATGTGCGTCGACGAGGTCGCAGACATGCACATAGTCGCGGATACAGGTGCCGTCCGCCGTCGGATAATCCGTCCCGTAGATCGTCAGCGCGTCGCGCTTGCCGTCGATGGCGTCGAGCAGGAGCGGAATCAGGTGGGTCTCGGGGCGGTGGAACTCGCCCACTTCCCCATCGGGATCGGCGCCCGCCACGTTGAAGTAGCGGAAGATCACGTGGCGCAGCCCGTGCGAGGCCTCGAAATCCCGCAGGATATCCTCGATCGCCCGCTTCGACGCCCCGTAGGCGTTGATCGGAAACTGCGCGCTGTCCTCGTCAAGCACCACGTTGTCCTGATCGCCGTAGGTGGCGCAGGTCGAGGAAAACACGAAGTCGAGACAGCCCGCCGCCACCGCCGCCTCGATCAGCGTCAGCGACCCGCAGACATTGTTGCGCCAGTAGCGGCCCGGCTCCTTCATGCTTTCGCCGACCTGGCTCAGGGCCGCGAAATGCATCACCGCCACGGGAGCGTGGCGCGCGAAGACCTCGTCGAGCCGGTCGCGGTCCATCAGATCGCCGCGCTCGAACGGGCCGAACCGGACGGCGTCTTCCCATCCGGTTTCGAGATTGTCGTAAGTGACCGGCACGAAACCGGCCGCTTTCAGCGCCTTGCAGGCGTGCGAACCGATGTAGCCGGCGCCGCCGGTGACGAGGACCTTGGCCAAGATGCTGTCTCCGCTGGCTATTGAGCTGCCTGGTCCATGTGAACGACCTCGCGCAGGTACGCGGCGAGATCGTCGCGAAGGTCGTCGCGCGCCAGACCGAACGCGACAGTGGCCTGCAGGAAGCCCGACTTCGATCCGCAATCGAATCGCTGACCGTGGAAACGGTAGCCGTAGACGCCTTCCTTGCTGATCTGCTGCGCGATCGCGTCGGTCAGCTGGATCTCTCCGCCGGCGCCGGCCTGGGTCTGGTCGAGGCTCGTCAGCACGTCCGGCGACAGGATGTAGCGACCGATCACCGCAAGATTGGACGGCGCTTCGCCGGCTTTCGGTTTCTCGACCATAGCGCGGACCGACATGGTCTCGCCGTTCTCGTCCTCGACGTCCAGAATGCCGTAGGAAGAGGCCTTGTCCGGCGCAACCTCCATCGCGGCGACCATGTTGCCGCCGGTCTCCTGATAGGCTTCCACCATCTGCGCCAGGCAGGGTTTCTCGGCCGCGATCACGTCATCGGGGAGGATCACCGCGAAGGGTTCGTCGCCGATCAGGCGCCGGGCGCACCAAACGGCATGGCCAAGACCGAGCGCCTTGTGCTGACGGATGTAGGCAATCGCCCCACTGTCCATGTCCGTGGTTTTCAGCACGTCCAGAAGCGCGGTCTTTCCCGCGCGCTTAAGTTCCTGCTCGAGCACCGGCGAATGGTCGAAATAATCCTCGAGCGCGCTCTTGCCGCGCGAGGTCACGAAGATGAATTCCGTTATGCCCGCGGCGCGCGCCTCGTCGATTGCATATTGGATCAGCGGTCGGTCGACGAGAGTCATGATCTCTTTCGGCACGGATTTCGTCGCCGGCAGGAAGCGGGTCCCGAGTCCGGCCACCGGAAAGATCGCCTTGGTTACTTTGCGTGTCATACTGATCCTCGAAATCTCTAGTGGCACTAGCTTCAATGTTACCGTTACCTATAGCCTACGGTGCCAAACACTTCCAGATAATGAGGGCGGGCAATAATAGTTCAGAGATGCAGCAATCCGCCGAAATGCGCAAAAAAGCCCGCCGACAGTGCATCCCGGTCACAGCATGCGCTCGACACCGACCCTGTCGCGCTCGCGCGTGACCCGGCCCCCGTGGCTGTACAGCGACAGAAGCGGATCTTCTCGCGTGCTGCGTCCGAACAGGCCGCCGGTCTGAAGCCAGTAGCCTTCGGGCATGAAACTGACGCGATGGTACAGCACCGTCGGCGACAGTTCGATGACGGTGACGCTGCATCCACCGGCCGCGGCAATCGCCGCCACGCGTCGCAGGCGACGGCGCGACCAGATACTGCCGTGCAGCAACCGAGCCCGCCGCGCGGGGGCGGGAAAGGCGTGGAAAGCAGATAGCTCGACTGGCGCGATGGATCCGGTCCGGGAGGGCCGTGAAGTGCCCTCGGCATGGCCTGCGTCGAGCCTTTGCACCAGCCCGTCGAGTTCGCGCGGTCCGATCCGGCGCTCCCTGCTGTGTGCTTGCAGACGCTCGATTTCTGCCGCGCGACAGGCGGTCCAGCAGCCGGGACGGCATTCGGCAGGCAGATGCTTGCGGTGAAAGACGGCCCAGCCTGCACCGATGTCGAACAGGTCGCGCGGCACCCGGCCCGGCCCCCGGCAGCGGTTGGGCGCCATCTTGTGATGAACCTGCGCCATGGGGACGACGGCGGTCAGATACCCCTGTCGGGCCAGCCGCATGTCGAGGTCCGTCTCGTCGTGATAGTAGTGGAAGGCCTCGTCGAAACCTCCCAGTTCCACCAGAACGGACCGCGAAAAGCACATGTTGGTGCCTTCCGTCTTGATGGCACCGTTCGCAGGCGGCGGGAGGATCGACACGGACCCCGCGTCCACGTCCAGCGGCAAGGTGAGGCCCGCTGCGTCAAGCTGCTGCCCCCTGCGCTGAAAGGAGATGCCGTTCGCGCCGCGCACGAAGCCGGTCGCGGCGGCGACACTGGGGTTGGAAAATGGGCCGGCGAGAAACTTCAGCCAGCTGGGTTCGGCCACGGCATCATCGTCGATGAAGGCGATCACCTCACCGGCGGCATGGCCGACCCCGAGGTTGCGGGCGGCCGAGATGTTGGGCGCATCGAAGGCGACGCATTTCAGATGCTCCGCGAAGGGAAGTCCGGAGGCAGCGGAAAGACCCGCGGCATCGGCGACCACGACGATCTCGAACGCGACACCCTGCTGCCGGGACAGCGACGTCAGACAAAGCGCGAGTTCGGCGGGCCGACCGTTGCTGACCACGACGACGCTGACCCGCCCGGCTGTCATTCCACGTTCATGGCCGCCATCATGGCTTCGAGTCTCGGCACGTCCTCGGGATTGTTCAGTTCCCAGAACTGCCGCCCCCTCGCCTCGACCTCGACACAGAGAACGCCCCGCCCGTTTTCGAGAAAGCGCAACTGTTCGAGCCCTTCGAGCTGTTCCAGCGGCCCGACGTCCCAGCCCGGATAGGCGGAAAGCGCCTCGGGACGGTAGGCATAGACGCCGACATGGTGGAACACCGGCGTCATGACGTGATCGGCATAGGGTTTGGGCGTATAGGGAATCACTTCCTTCGAGAAATAGAGCGCAAGTCGATCGGCGTTGAACACCGCCGTCGTCCCCCCGACGCGCCCGGCACGGCGATCCTCGAGAAAGCCGTTCAGCGTCGCCCCGTCGCAGCGCAGCACCGGAGTCGCGATCTCGGCATCGGACGCCCCGCGCAGACCGCTGAGCAGATCCTCGACGAACCAGTGCGGCGTCAGCGGCGCGTCGCCCTGCAGGTTCACGACGATCTCGTAACCCCCGCCCAGCGCCGCATGCGCCTCGGCGCAGCGTTCGGTACCGTTGCGGCAGTCGCTGGAGGTCATCACCACCTCGGCACCGACACTCTCCGCCGTCGTACGGATGCGGTCGTCGTCGGTCGCCACAACGACCTTATCGACCCCGCTTACGGCGCAGGCCGCGCGCCAGCTGCGTTCGATCAGGCTGCGCGCCTTGCCATCGGCTCCGCGAAGTTCGACGAGCGGCTTGCCCGGATAGCGCTGCGAGGCATAGCGGGCGGGGATGACGACGAGCACCGACATCAGGCTTGCTTCAGCTCCACACCGGGCGCGTAGGCGATGAAGAACGGATTGGCGAAGCCATCCTTTCCATAGACAAGCGGGCTGAGGTCGTCGAAGCGCACGACCTTGCCGCCAGCGCCGGACAGAACGGCGTGGCCTGCTGCCGTGTCCCATTCCATCGTGCGCCCGAGACGCGGGTAGATGTCGGCCTCTCCGGTCGCAACGAGACAGAACTTGAGCGAAGACCCGGCGGAGGTCATGTCCTTGACCGAATACTTGCCGATGTAGTCGTCGGTCGCCTGATCGCGGTGGGATTTCGAGGCCACCACCATCAGCGCACCGTTGTCCGGGTCGGTCACGGCGATCTCGGTCTGCTCACCGGGAGATGTCGCGTCGAAGGGACCGGCTTCCTCGACCGAGGCGCCGTCTGCACGGGTGTAGAACATCCGTCCCTTGGCTGGCGCGTAGACCACGCCGCGCGTGGGGTGCCCGTCTTCCACAAGGGCGATGTTGACGGTGAAGTCGCCGCGCCGGTTGATGAATTCCTTCGTACCGTCGAGCGGATCGACGATCAGGAAGGTCGTGGCGGAAGCGGAATGGCTGTCCGACTGCTCTTCGGTCACAAGCGTCACATCCGGGAAGGCGGCCCGCAGCCCGGCCGAAATGAGCGCGTCCGCGGCCTCGTCGGCCTCGGTGACAGGGCTCGAGTCCGATTTCACCTTAACGTCGAAATCGTCGGCCTCGTAGATTTCCATGATCCTGTCGCCTGCCTGCAGCGCCAGCGTCCGCATCACCTCTACCAGTCTGTCGTAATCCAAATTCGTACCTCCTAATGCACGTTCGTTGAAGTATCGGGGCTTTCACCTTATGATCGCAGCCCAGAGGAACGGCAAGAAGTCCGTGCACCACGACACGCGATCCGGGGCCTGCAAGCATGTTCAAGCCACAGCGTCGGCCGGCTACCGGTTTCACCAAGCTCGTTGTCATCCTCGGGCTGATCTACCATTCCATCGTGCGCTCCGTGCGCAAGACCAATTCGAACGCCTTCATCGCGATCCTGAGCAACATCACGCAGGTGGCGATCTTCATCCTCGCCTTCTATGCGATGTTCGCGATTCTCGGCATGCGCGGCGCGTCGGTGCGGGGCGACTTCCTGCTCTACATCATGTCGGGCGTCTTTCTCTACATGACCCACGCCAAGACCCTTGGCGCCGTCGTCGCGTCGGAAGGGCCGGCGAGCCCGATGATGCAGCACGCGCCGATGTCCACCTTCATCGCGATCATGTCCGCAGCCCTGGGCGCGCTCTACATCCAGGTGCTGTCGATGGCGCTGATCCTGTTCGTCTATCACGTGGGCTTCGTTCCGCTCGAGATCGAGGCTCCGTTCGCCGCTTTCGGGATGCTCATGCTCGCCTGGTTCACGGGACTTGCCCTCGGACTTGTCCTGCTGGCGGTCAAGCCCTGGTTTCCGGGCTTCGTGTCGATCTTCAACACACTCTACCAGCGCATCAACATGATCGCGTCGGGCAAGATGTTCGTCGCCAACATGCTGCCCGGATCCATGCTGGCCCTGTTCGCCTGGAACCCGCTGTTTCACATCATCGACCAGTGCCGTGGTTTCGTCTTCATCAACTACAACCCGCATCACAGCGACTGGCAGTATGCCTGGTGGTGGGGCGTGGTGCTGACCGTGATCGGCATGATGGGCGAATTCTACACGCGGAAATATGCCTCGCTGAGCTGGAGCGCGCGGCGCTAGGGCAACGCTTTCGCCATCCCCCGCGCCCAAGGCGCACGCGTGACCTTGTGGGCGCGGTCCAAGGCAGGCAATCTGAACGCGAAACGGCCCGCATCGCGAACGATCGTCCAAGCCATGGCACCAAGAAAACAGAATCGCGGAGCGCAGCAGCGCGATGCCGTCGTCTTCTCCTGCGACGCCGGACATCTGCCGCTGGCGATGTTCTGCGCCGACCGTATCCGGCGCATCGAGCCTGAAGGCGCCTTCGACCTGGTCATCTGCATGCCCGACATCTCTGGCGTGAAGGCAAAGCAGTTCGACGGGCAGACACGCATCTGCGAGATCGACGTGACGCGGCTGCCGCAGGTGCCGCAGGCCAAGGACTGGGTCAGCCTGGCGACCTATTACAAATGGCTGCTGCCCGAGGTGTTCGCCGACGATTACAGAACACTGCTCTACCTCGACACCGACACGTACCTGGCACGCCCGGGCATCGGCGCGCTGTTTGCCAGCATCGACCGGCCCGTGCCCCTGGCAGCATCGCAGGAGTTCTGGAACTTCGATCAGGGCACGATGGGCCCCAAGCGCCGGGCCAAGGTCGACGACCTCGGCGGGGCGAGCCAGCGATACTTCAACGCCGGAGTCTTCCTCTGCCAGCCCGCCGAATTCCTGAAGATGGATGGACCCGAACGCTTCCGCAGGGCGATGGTGGACAACATCCCGTTCATGCGCATCCACCAGGATCAGGACCAGGGGGCGATGAACCTCGCCTTTTCCGACGAGATCATGACGCTGAACCCGCTGTTCAACTGGCGCACGCGCAACTGGATGCACGAAAGCGCAGTGGCGCGCTACAATCCGTTCATCCTGCATTTCACCGGGCCGAACAAGCCCTGGACGCTCCAGGACAACGCCTTCGTGGGAAGCCTCTCGCAGGAATATCGGGACTATCTCGGTGACGAGTTTCCCGACTTCCCGATCAAGGCGGCGGCCGGGTCGCTTGCCTGGCGGCGGCAGAATCCCCGACATGCCTTTCCGCCGATGCAGTGGCTGAACATGTGGCTCTACAAAAGGCGATACGAAGCGGAACACCGCAAGATCGGCCAGGAGACGGATACACCGCGCTTCCAGCTGATGGATGCGGCGATCCGCGACAGCGAGATCGGCAACCCCGCGCGTCTCGGGACGTAGCCGGGCCCAACGGATCCGGGAACGGCCCGGGTCGGGAAGCGCATCGTGGTGCTGACCGATGCACTTCCCGCGAACATGAGGATACCCATCCTGCCCGACCTCTCCACGATCCTGTCCTTTGCGCTGACGTGCCTCGTCATCGAACTGACGCCGGGACCCAACATGGGCTATCTCGCCGTACTCGGGGCCACGCACGGGCGCGCCGCGGGCTACGCCGCTGCCGCGGGCGTCGCGATGGGATTGCTGATGGTGGGGATTGCCGCGGCGCTGGGGCTGGCGGTCGCGATATCGTCTTCGGTCCTGCTTTACGAGACTCTGCGCTGGGGCGGCATCCTGTACTTCCTGTGGCTCGCCCGCGAGGGCTGGAGGGAAAGCGGGGCGCGGGCACCCGACGGCGCAGACGCCCGCGAAAGCCTGGCGCGCTATTTCGGTCGAGGGCTCGTCACGAATCTGCTCAATCCGAAGGCGATGCTTTTCTACATCGCCGTCCTGCCAACCTTCGTGCGGCCCGAGGGCCGGATCCTGGGTCAGACGCTGGTCCTGTCGGGTCTCTACGTCCTGGTCGCGACAGTCATCCACGTAGCGATCGTGACGCTTTCGTCGGCAGCCCATCGCTTCATGCAGGACGACTCCCGCCGGACCCTTCTGGGCAGGTCGCTGGCCCTCGCGCTTGCCGGGATTGCCGTCTGGTTCGCATTCTCGACGGCAAGGTGAGAAACGGGCTGCTGCCATTTTCCGACAGGGACCCGGAGTAGGATTGTGCCCAGAAAGTCTTCAAAGCCGACGAGGTTCCCCATGCTGACGCTCTATCATTCGCCCAACTCCCGATCGACCCGCATTGTCCGCCTGCTCTACGAGATGGGCGTCGAGGACCAGGTTGCGATCGAACCCGTCTCGATCCTGCGGTCGGACGGAACCGGAGGCGCGGATGGCGCCAATCCGCATCCCGAGGGCAAGGTGCCCCTGCTGGTCCATGACGGGGCGGTAATCTCCGAATCGAACGCGATCATCCTCTACCTCACCGACCTCTTTCCCGATGCGGACATGGGTCCTGCGGCAGGAGCGCCGGGCCGGGGGGCGTACCTGAGCTGGCTGGCCTATTACGGGAACGTGGTCGAACCCGTCATGGCGATCTCGTTCACGGGCGTTTCCCACCCCGCCCTGCATGCGACGTTCCGGGGGATGCCGGAACTTGCCAGCCGTCTTTCCGGCGCCCTGCAGGATCGCCCCTTTCTTCTGGGCGAAAAGTTCAGCGCGGCGGATCTGCTGCTTTCCTCGCCCTTCCTGTGGATGCCTCAGGCGACGCCCGACGATACGGCGATCCGCGCATGGGTCGAGCGGTGCGCCGCGCGACCCGCACAGGATCGGGTTGTTGCATTCGACAAGGAGCTGATGGCCGAAACCGTCTGAGGCTACTGCGAAACCCGCAGGGTCAGGTTGATCCGGCCTCCGTGCGCCAGCAACCGCGACGATCCGAAGCGGATGCGGTCGATACCGTGATGGGCAAGCCGCGCGGCGCCGCCCATCACGACCACGTCGCCCGACTTGAGCCAGACCGATTCGGTCCTGCCGCGGCGCTCTGGCCCGCCCATCCGGAAAAGAGCGTCGTCGCCCAGCGAGACGGACACGACCGGCCAGCGGAAGTCGGCTTCGTCCCGATCCTGATGCATGCCCATCCGGGCCCCCTCGCCGTACCAGTTGACCAGACAGGAATCGGGGTCGGGCGCCTCAGGCACGAGATCCCGCCAGATCGCCAGGACGGGTGAGGGCAAGTCAGGCCATGCCACACCCGAGGGGTGGCGGCTGTCGTAGCGATAGCCCGAGCGGTCCGAGATCCAGCCGAAGGAACCGGCAGAGGTCATGCGAACCGACATCTTCTGTCCCCGACGTGTCTCGGGGGTAAACAGGGGTGCGGCCCGGGATATCTCTCTCACGGCATCGACAAGGGCCTCCTGCGCGTCGGCGTCGAGGTAGCCCGCATGAATCCGGAAGCCTCCGGCGGCAAGCTGGGGCATGTCCTGGTCCTCGTGAAGATCCGCCATTCGGCGATCAAGAAAACGCGATCCGGTGCAGATGGCAACGGTTGCAGGCCGCAATGGCCCTCCCTATATACCGTCCGAACCACCGGGAAGGCCTGCAGGTTTCCCCGGTTATCGACATCGGGGCAGAGGCGCCGGAACGGGCCTGCTCTCCGTGAAATCGCCTTGAACCATGAGGGATCTAAAAATGGCCAAAGTCATTGGTATCGACCTGGGAACCACCAACAGCTGCGTTGCGATCATGGATGGCAGCCAGCCGCGCGTTATCGAGAACGCAGAAGGGGCGCGCACGACGCCCTCCATCGTCGCCTTCACCGACAGCGAACGCCTTGTCGGTCAGCCGGCCAAGCGTCAGGCCGTCACCAATCCCGAAGCGACGATCTTTGCCGTCAAGCGCCTGATCGGCCGCCGCACCACGGATGCGGAAGTGACGAAGGACCAGAACATCGTCCCCTACAAGATCGTGGACGGTGGCAACGGCGACGCCTGGGTCGAAGCGAAGGGCGAGAAGTATTCGCCGTCTCAGATCTCTGCCTTCATCCTCGGAAAGATGAAGGAGACCGCCGAAAGCTATCTCGGTGAGGAAGTGACGCAGGCCGTCATCACGGTGCCCGCGTATTTCAACGATGCCCAGCGTCAGGCGACCAAGGACGCCGGCAAGATCGCGGGGCTGGAAGTGCTCCGCATCATCAACGAGCCGACGGCGGCCGCGCTGGCCTATGGTCTGGACAAGAAGGACAGCAAGACGATCGCGGTCTATGACCTTGGCGGCGGCACCTTCGACGTGACCATTCTCGAGATCGACGACGGCCTGTTCGAGGTGAAGTCGACCAACGGCGATACGTTCCTCGGTGGCGAAGACTTCGACATGCGAATCGTGAACTACCTCGCCGACGAGTTCAAGAAAGAGCATGGCGTCGACCTGACCAAGGACAAGATGGCCCTTCAGCGCCTCAAGGAAGCTGCCGAGAAGGCCAAGATCGAGCTGTCCTCCTCGAGCCAGACCGAGATCAACCAGCCCTTCATTTCGATGGGATCCACCGGCCAGCCGCTGCACATGGTGATGAAGCTGACCCGTTCGAAACTGGAAAGCCTCGTGGGCGACCTCATCAAGAAGTCCATGGATCCCTGCAAGTCGGCCCTCAAGGATGCCGGCATCTCGGCTTCCGACGTTGACGAGGTCGTTCTCGTCGGCGGCATGACCCGCATGCCGAAGGTCGTCGAGGAAGTCACCAAGTTCTTCGGCAAGGAGCCGCACAAGGGTGTGAACCCGGACGAGGTCGTCGCCATGGGCGCCGCGATCCAGGCCGGCGTGCTACAGGGTGACGTGAAGGACGTCGTCCTTCTCGACGTCACGCCGCTGTCGCTGGGGATCGAGACGCTGGGCGGTGTCTTCACCCGCCTGATCGACCGCAACACGACAATTCCGACGAAGAAGAGCCAGATCTTCTCGACCGCCGAGGACAACCAGAACGCGGTGACGATCCGGGTCTTCCAGGGTGAGCGTGAAATGGCGTCCGACAACAAGCTGCTCGGTGCCTTCAACCTCGAGAACATCCCGCCGGCGCCGCGCGGCATGCCCCAGATCGAGGTGACATTCGACATCGACGCCAACGGCATTGTCTCGGTCGGCGCCATGGACAAGGGCACCGGCAAGGAGCAGAAGATCACCATCCAGGCGTCTGGCGGTCTGTCCGACGAAGACATCGAGCGTATGGTCAAGGACGCCGAGGAGAATGCCGAGGCCGACAAGGCCCGCCGCGGTCTCGTCGAAGCGAAGAACCAGGCCGAAAGCCTCATCCACTCGACCGAGAAGTCGCTGGAAGAGCATTCGGACAAGGTCGATCCGACGACGGTCGAGGCCATCGAGTTGGCGATCGCCGCGCTCAAGGACGAGATGGAGAGCGAGAACGCCGACAAGATCAAGTCGGGCATCCAGAACGTGACCGAAGCGGCCATGAAGCTGGGCGAGGCGATCTACAAGGCCGCGCAGGACGAGGGGGAGTCCGGACCGGCCGAAACCGACGCGCCGCGCGGCAATCAGGACGATGATATCGTCGATGCCGATTTCGAAGATCTCGGCGACGACAAGCGCGCGTGATCCGCGAAACCCGGAACCACTGACAGGGCCGGCCCCGCGCGGGGTCGGCCCATCACGTTCCGAAGGGGGAACTGATACATGTCCAAACGCGACTTCTACGAGGTCCTGGGAATCCGGAGAGGCGCTTCTCCGGAAGAAATCAAGAAGGCCTACCGGACCAAGGCGAAAGAGCTGCATCCGGACCGCAACAAGGACAATCCCAGGGCCGAGGCGCAGTTCAAGGAGGCCAACGAGGCCTATGAAGTGCTCAAGGACGCCGACAAGAAGGCGGCCTACGACCGGTTCGGCCACGCGGCCTTCGAGGGCGGCATGGGCGGCGGCGGGCGCCCGGGGGGCGGCTTCGGAGGCCATCAGGACTTCTCGTCTGCCTTCTCGGATGTCTTCGACGATCTCTTCGGCGATTTCATGGGCGGCCAGCGGGGTGGCGGACGCCGCGCCGCCCGCGGTTCCGACCTGCGCTACAACCTGCGGGTCACGCTCGAGGAATCCTACAGCGGGCTGCAGAAGACGATCAATGTGCCGACATCGGTGCCCTGCGGCGCCTGCAACGGATCGGGTGCGGAGGGCGGCGTAGAGCCGACAAGCTGTCCCACCTGTTCAGGAATGGGCAAGGTCCGCGCGCAGCAGGGTTTCTTCACGGTCGAACGCACCTGCCCGACCTGCTCGGGTCTGGGCCAGATCATCAAGAACCCCTGTGATACCTGCAAGGGCGCCGGCCGGGTCGAGAAGGACCGCGCGCTGAGCGTGAACATTCCAGCGGGGGTCGAGACCGGAACCCGCATCCGTCTTGCCGGCGAAGGCGAGGCGGGGATGCGCGGGGGCCCGTCGGGGGATCTCTACATCTTCATCGAAGTGCGCGAGCATGACCTGTTCACGCGCGACGGCACCAATCTGTTCTGCCGGGTTCCGGTCTCGATGTCCAAGGCCGCGCTCGGCGGCAGCATCGAGGTGCCGACCATCGACGGCGGGCGCGGAAGGGTGCAGATCCCGGCGGGCAGCCAGTCCGGCCGCCAGATGCGCCTGCGCGGCAAGGGCATGCCGGCCCTGCGCGGGGGCGGACATGGAGACATGTTCATCGAACTCGCGGTCGAGACTCCGGTGAACCTGACCTCGCGGCAGAAGGAGCTGCTGGAGGAATTCGAAGATCTGTCCGAGCACAACAATCCCGAAACCTCGAGCTTCTTCTCCTCGGTCAAGAGCTTCTGGGACAGCATGAAGGGATGAGCGCCGCTTGAAGCGTTCCGTAGGGTGAGCCCTGGCCCACCTTGCGCGCCGAAGTTAACCGCCTGGCAACCACACGCGCGGCATCCTGCCGTGATGACGCGCAAATCCGGCACCTTTGCGGAAGCCCCGCTTCCGTTTCTTCTCGACGAGGCAGAGCCCGTCATGCTGCCGAAGGGAAGGCTCCCGTCTTATATCGCCGACCACCGGCAGCGTCTGCGGGCGCGTTTCATGGCCGGGGGTGCGGCGGCCTTGCCGGATTACGAACTGCTCGAACTTGTGCTTTTCCGCGCCATTCCGCGGCAGGACGTCAAGCCGCTGGCCCATGCCCTGCTCGAGCGCTTCGGGGATTTCAATCGCGTCGTCACCGCTGCTCCCGAGCGGCTGCGCGACGTCCGGGGCATCGGCGATGCCGTGATCACCGAGCTCAAGATCGTCGAGGCCGCGGCGCACCGCATGGCACGGGCGCGTGTTCTCGGGCAGCAGGTGCTCTCGAGCTGGGACGCCCTGCTCGACTACTGCCACACCACCATGGCCCATCGTGAAACCGAACAATTCCGCGTCTTCTACCTTGACCGAAAGAACGTGCTGATCGCCGACGAGGAACAGGCCCGGGGCACGGTGGACCACGTCCCGGTCTATCCGCGCGAGATCGCGAAACGGGCGCTGGAGCTCAACGCCTCTGCCCTGATCCTGGTGCACAACCATCCCTCGGGCGATCCCTCGCCCTCGCAGGCCGACATCGCCATGACCGGACAGATCGCCGTTGCCTGCCAGGCCCTGGGCCTGACGCTGCATGATCATGTCATCGTGGGAAAATCGCGCGAGATGAGCTTTCGCTCCGAAGGCTATCTCTGAGCCTCAGCGCACCCAGACCTCGACCCTCCGGTTGGCCTGACGTCCCCAGGCGGTATCGTCGCAGTCCATGGGAAGGGCTTCGCCGAACGCATCGACACCGATATCCACCCGGTCGAGCCCGGCGGTCTCGGCTGCGATCTCGACCGCGCGGCGCACCGCCTCGGCCCGCTGGAAGGCGATGCTGCGGTTGGCGCCCGCCGGACCCTCGCCGTCGCTGAAACCGACGAAAAGCAGCTGCCGCGCGTCGAACAGCCCCTGCTCGAGAGCACGGGCAAGCTGCTGGACGTTCGACCGGGACTGCGCGTCAAGCCGGATCGAGCCCGCCTCGAAGCGGAACGAGATGGTGAGCCGCGCCATCGGCGCCAGGGTCGAGACCATGCGCTGAAGCTCGGACAAGGGAAGTTCCGGACCGGCCGCCGCGATGGCGTTGACGAAGCGGTCGCCCTGATCGTCGACCGGAATCTCCTCGAGCGCCTGATCCACGAAGCCCGCGCGACGGATGACGTTCTGCGCGGCCGGGCCTCGCGTGTAGGCAAGGAATTCTCGGCCGAGCTGGGGCAGACGGCGCGCGGGAAGGTAGATGAACATGGGCGCGGTCAGAGGATAGTCCTCGGTCTTGATGCTGCGTCTGCCCGCGCGCAGGGTCCGGCCGCAGCTGCCCGTCAGCGTCAAAGCCTGCGCGTCGCCTGTCTCGGCATAGCTCGCCAGCCCGATGGCGAAGGGGTCAGACGCCACCGCGGCAGCCAGATCCGCGCCGCGCTGATGCGGGACCGCGTCGGGCGACAGCGCCAGCGAAAGCGGTGCAAGCAGGCGGTCCCCGATGGCCTGCCCAAGCCCGGTTCCCAAGTCGGGCACGTGAAGCGTGATCGGCGCGTCCGGTCCACCCAGCACCGACCATCCGGTAATGCGTCCGGCATAGACCTCGGCGAGTTGCTGTGCCGAGATGCTGCGCACCGGGTTGGATGGGGCCACGATGGGAACGATGGCATCAAGGGCAAGAACCCGGCTCCGGTTGGCGCCCGTCAGATCGCCCATCCCCGCCTCGCGCGCGCGGTTGCGCTCGTCGCTGCGGATCTCGCGCAGGGCCATGACCATGTCCGCCTCGTTCGCCAGCAGATCAGCAAACCCCTCGTCCGTCGTCGTGACGCGGAAGTGGATCCGCGCCGCCAGCCGCCCTGAATCCTCGAATAGCAGATAGGTGAAGAGTGTGATGTCCTCGTCCACACGCTCGGTCCGGTAGCCGCTGCGCTCCGCGAATCCCTCCACCAGCGCCGGCATCAGGACCGCGCCCATGGTGGCCGAACCCGATATGGAAATCTCGGCGACGTAGTCCTGAAGATCCGGACAGGCCGGCCCGTCGCAAAGCACGCCCGACCCGTCGACGGTAAGCTCGCCGTAAGTGGTTTCGATCCGGTAGAATTCGCCGTCGAAACCCAGCAGCGTCCCGTTCAGTGCAACCCGCCCGTCCCGGGACGTGAGGGTGATATCCTGCGCCGCTCCACTGGATGCGAGAACCGGAACGAAAAGTGCGGCGAAAGCCGCCGCACGCCAACGTCTCATTGCCTCAGTGCCCCGATACGGATCTATCTGGCGGCGACTGTCAGGTCTTGCAGCGGATAATTCAACACCAGAAATCCGCCGACCGAATCGCAGCCGGGGATCGAAAGGGCCACATCCGTCGTCACCTGACTGCCTCCGGCGCCGCGGGACAGAAGCCGCGCACGGGCATCGCGACCGCAATTCGACGTGTCGATCTGCGTTTCGACGGTCACTGCCACATCTTCGGGATCCTGCTTGAGTGCGTGGGCGATGGTGTAGATCTCGACCTGCCGGCCAAGACCGGCGGCCGTATCGCCAAGGCTTGTCATGAAGCCGCCTTCGGGACCGGCCTTGCCCGAAGCCTCTGCCCAGACATGGCCATCGGACCCGTAATCGGCACCGAATTCCCGGGCGTGAAGGTGAAGCCCGTCGCGCGCGGAGGTGAGAAGAACCATGCGATCGTAAACATCAAGCCCAGGCACGTCGGTCGTAACCGATATCGTCTTGCCCGTTGACAGGCGCGCCTCGAAGCTGGCGGTGTCATCCATTGCGGGAACGCTCAGTTGCAGCCGCCCGTCCGCACCGGTGCGCGCATCGAAGCTGATGCCGGAATGCGAGATCGTGACCTCGGCATTCCTGTCGCAAGGCGCGGTAAGGGTCAGATCCACCATTGCGGCGTCGGCCGGCGTCGCGATCAGCCCGAGTCCGCAATCCTCGGAAGCCGTTGCATCCGTCACGGCTTTTTCGGGCAAAGCCGGAGCGATCAGATCGCTCGAGGGTGCGCGCGGCGCTGAAATAGGCGAATCGGGCGCGATGGTGATGCCCACCGGATCGACTTCCGCGGAAGTAAGGGTGATATCCTGCACCGTGAAGAACGTCACCGGGCCGGGGCTGCCCTCTCGTGCGGTACCCACGACAGCGAGTTTCGCCGGCGGGGGCAGGAAAATCGATTTGCTTTCAACGGGTTCGTCTTTGGCGTAACGCTCTCGCGCGGCGTCACCGCTTTGCATGATGAACCCGATCCCAAGCGCACAGGTCAGAGTGCCTGCGGCTGTCAGAAATTCTTTCCGATAGGACATCCCATTCACCCCGCACCATTCCCCACAAGGTTAATAGAAGAAAAACCCGGCAGAGTTGTGGCAATCAGGACATTTATTTGGGCAAGATCAAGGCAGTTTCAGACGAAACGACCGTGGCAGTGCTTGAATTTCTTTCCCGATCCGCAGGGGCAGGGGTCGTTTCGTCCCGGATTTCCCCAGCTTTCGGGGTTGGATTCGTCAAAGGCAGCCGCGTTTTCGGACGCATCCCCATGCGCAACGGCGACCTTCTGCTCGGCGCTTTCGGCGGCCTCCTGCATCCTGGCCTGCTGCGCGCGGATCTGTTCGACCATCGCCCTTTGCTCGTCCTCGGTCATCGGACGGATCTGGGCGAGCTTCTGGGTCACGTCGGCCCGCAGGCTGTCGAGCATCGACTCGAAGAGCTGGAACGCCTCGTTCTTGTACTCGTTGAGCGGATCGCGCTGCGCATAGCCCCGGAAACCCACGACCGAGCGCAGGTGCTCGAGCGTGAGCAGGTGCTCGCGCCACTTGCCGTCTATGGCCTGAAGCAGAAGCTGCTTCTCGATGTTGCGCATGTTTTCCGGGCCGAACGCCTCGGCCTTCTCGGCCATGTAGCTGTCGGACGCCGCGACCAGCCGATCCCGGATGGTCTCGTCGTCGACACCATCTTCTTCGACCCATTCCATGACCGGCACGTCGATGCCCAGTTCGGTAAGGGCCGCGGCATACAGCCCCTGCCCGTTCCACTGGTCGGCATAGGTGTTCGGCGGCAGATAGGTGTCGATCATGTCCTCGATCACCTGATGGCGCATGTCCGTCGTGATCTCGCTGAGGTCAGAGGCCTCCATTATCTCGCGGCGCTGGCTGAAGATCACCTTGCGCTGCTCGTTCATGACATCGTCGAACTTCAGCAGCTGCTTGCGGATGTCGAAGTTGCGCCCCTCGACCTTGGCCTGCGCGCGCTCCAGCGACTTGTTCACCCATGGATGGACGATGGCCTCGCCCTCCTTCAAGCCCAGCGTCGTCAGCACCTTCTCGAGCCGCTCGGACCCGAAAATGCGCATCAGGTCGTCCTCGAGACTGAGATAGAAGGCCGATCGGCCCGGGTCGCCCTGACGCCCCGACCGACCGCGCAGCTGGTTGTCGATCCGCCGGCTCTCGTGCCGTTCGGAGGCAATGACGTAAAGGCCCCCGGCCTCGATCACCTTGGCCTTCTCACCCGCATGTTCCGCCTCGACCGCGGCGCGAAGCGCTTCCGGATCGGCGTCCGGATCCGCTGCGATGGCATTCAGAACCTGCATGTCCACATTGCCGCCAAGCTGGATATCGGTGCCGCGACCGGCCATGTTGGTCGCGATGGTCACGGCGCCGTACTTGCCCGCGTCCGCCACGATCTGCGCTTCCTTCTCATGCTGGCGCGCGTTCAGCACGTTGTGCGGTATCTTCGCGCTCTGAAGCATCTGGCTCAGCATTTCGGATTTCTCGATCGAGGTGGTCCCGACGAGCACCGGCTGACCACGCTCGTGCGCCTTCCTGATCTCCTCGATCATCGCCTCGTACTTCTCGCGGCCCGTCCGATAGACCTGATCATCCTCGTCGACGCGCGCGACAGGCCGGTTTGTCGGCACCTCGACCACACCCAGGCCGTAGATTTCCTGGAATTCCTCGGCTTCCGTGACCGCGGTGCCGGTCATGCCGGCCAGTTTGTCGTAAAGCCGGAAGTAGTTCTGGAACGTCACGGACGCGAGTGTGACGTTCTCGGGCTTGATCTCCACGCTCTCCTTCGCCTCGATCGCCTGGTGAAGCCCGTCCGAGAGCCGCCGGCCGGGCATCATCCGTCCGGTGAACTCGTCGATCAGCATCACCTCGCCGTCGCGGACGATGTAATCCTTGTCCCTCTGGAACAGCTTGTGCGCGCGCAGGCCCTGGTTCACATGATGCACCACGGTGGTGCTTTCGGGATCGTAAAGCGACTGATCCCCGGGCAGGAGGCCGCGCACGCGCAGTTCGGCCTCGAGATATTCGTTGCCCTCGTCGGTGAACGTCACGTTGCGGGTCTTTTCATCCAGCAGATAGTGGTTTTCCGCCAGTTGCGGGATCACCGTGTCAACGGTCCGGTAGAGATCAGAGCGGTCGTCCGAGGGACCCGAGATGATCAGCGGCGTGCGCGCCTCGTCGATCAGGATCGAGTCGACCTCGTCGACGATGGCGTAGTTGTGATGTTTCTGGAAGATCTGGCTCAGCTCCGAGCGCATGTTGTCGCGCAGATAGTCGAAACCGAGCTCGTTGTTGGTCGCGTAGGTGATGTCGCTTTCATAGGCCGCGCGCTTTTCGCTCTCCGGCATCTGCGAGAAGGCGACTCCGGTCGTCAGGCCCAGCATGCCGAATACCTTGCTCATCCAGGCCGCGTCGCGCTTGGCGAGGTATTCGTTCACGGTGACGATATGGACGCCCTTGCCCTGCAGGGCGTTCAGGTAGGCCGCGAAGGTGGCGGTAAGCGTCTTGCCCTCGCCGGTCTTCTGCTCGGCGATGTTGCCCTGATGAAGAAAGACCGCGCCCATCAGCTGGGTGTCGAAGGCCCGCAGACCCAGCGCCCGCCGCGCGGCTTCCCGACAGTTCGCGAAGGCTTCCGGCAGAAGATCGTCGAGGCTTTCCCCGTCGATCGCGCGCTTGCGGAACTCTTCGGTCTTTTCACGCAGACCTGCGTCGCTCAGCTTCTCGTATTCGGCTTCCAGATTGTTGATCTGGTCGATGAGCGGCCGAACCGACTTTATCTTCCGGTCGTTGGGGGTACCAAAGACCTTCTTGGCGAGTGTTCCGATACCCAGCATGCGTACTCCGGCCGATGACGTCATCATATGCGCTGACGGCTTGCCCGCGCCCGGTGCAGCCCATAGATAGAGGGCAGACGTCAGCCCGGGCCGCGCCCATAGCGCGATGTAAGGGTCGCGCCAAACAGTGTCAATGTCGTGCCACGATGCGACGCATCCATAGGATCCCGCCATGCAGAAACTTCGCAAATTCCTGGCCGGCTCGGCCGTAGCAGCAGCGCTTGCGCTTCCGGCCTTCGCCCAGCAGGAACATACCGCGGCTTCCGACGTGAGCGCGAGCACGGTCGTTGCCACCGTCAACGGTACGGATATTACCATCGGGCACATGATCGCGGCGCGCGCGACCCTGCCGCAGCAGTACCAGCAGATGCCCCCCGAAATGCTGTTCGGCGGTATTCTCGACCAGCTGATCCAGCAGCAGGCCCTTGCGGATACGTTCACCGGTGAGCTTCCGCGCAGCGCCGAGATCGCCATGGAGAACGAAAACCGGTCGGTCCGCGCCAGTCTCGCGATCCAGAGCGGCGTCGGCGACGACGTTTCCGAGGAAGAGATCAAGGCCGCCTACGATGCGCGCATGGAGGGCCAGGAGGCGACCAAGGAATACAGTGCGGCGCATATTCTGGTGGAGACAGAGGAAGAGGCGAAGGACATCAAGGCCGAACTCGACGGCGGAGCGGAGTTCGCGACCCTCGCCCGCGAGAAGTCGACGGGCCCGTCCGGGCCGAACGGCGGCGATCTCGGCTGGTTCGGTCCCGGCATGATGGTGCCCGAGTTCGAGGCGGCGACCTTCGCGCTCGAACCGGGGCAGGTCTCGGACCCGATCCAGACACAGTTCGGCTGGCATGTGATCAAGCTCAACGAAGTGCGTGTGGCCGAGATGCCGACGCTTGACGATATGCGTGAAGAACTCCGTTCGGAACTGATGCGCGAAAAGGTCAACAAGCAGATCAGCGACACCACCGCCGCGGCGAAGGTCGAACGCGCCGATGTGAGCGGGATCGATCCGTCCGTGCTTCAGAACGTCGAGCTGCTGGACTGACGCCATGGCCAAGACTCTGGCGGTTTCCCCGCTTGCCCCGAAAGGCTTTCCCGAGCTTCCGGTAATAGAAGGTGTGCGTTTCGCGACAGTCGCCGCCGGTGTGCGTTATGCAGGGCGTACCGACGTGATGCTGGCGAAGCTCGATCCCGGCACTGCGATTGCCGGGGTCTTCACGCGTTCAGCCACGCGCTCGGCGCCCGTTCTCGATTGCGAATCCAAGATCGGCGGCCCATCGGACGAGGGTGCGGCGATATTGGTGAACTCCGGCAATTCCAATGCCTTCACGGGCAGGGCCGGTGTCGAGGCCGTGGAAAAAATCGCCGCCGCCGCGGCGGCGGCCTGTAGCGTGCCGCAAGCCAGGGTCTTCACGTCCTCGACGGGTGTGATCGGCGAGCCGCTGCCCTTCGAGCGCATCACCGACAAGCTCGGTGAACTGGCAGCCAGCCTTGATCCGAACGGGATCGAGGCCGCCGCGAAGGCCATCATGACGACCGACACCTTCCCGAAGGGCGCCTGCGCGCGCGTCGAGATTGATGGCGGCAGCGTCAACATTGCCGGTATCGCCAAGGGGTCCGGCATGATCGCGCCCGACATGGCGACGATGCTCGTCTACATCTTCACCGATGCCCGTCTCGAACAGGGCGCGTTGCAGAAGATGGTCTTGGCCGCCAATGCGCGGACGTTCAACTGCATCACCGTCGATGGCGATACGTCGACCTCGGACAGCCTGATCATGGCCGCGACCGGCGCGTCCGGCATCGACGCCACCCAAAGCGCCGCCTTCGCCGAAGCGCTGGAAGCCCTGATGCTGGATCTTGCCCATCAGGTGGTCCGGGACGGGGAAGGTGCAACGAAATTCGTCGAGATCCGCGTGAGCGGCGCGGTCGATGATCAGGACGCGCGGCGGCACGCCATGTCCATCGCCAACTCTCCGCTGGTGAAGACAGCCATCGCTGGCGAGGATCCGAACTGGGGCCGCGTCGTGATGGCGGTCGGAAAGTCCGGCGCGGCAGCGGATCGCGACAAGCTTACGATCCGGTTCGGCGACGTGCTGGTGGCCGAAAACGGTTGGGTCAGCCCGTCCTATGTCGAAGCGGATGCGGCTGCGCACATGAAGCAGGAGTCGCTTCTGATCGCGGTCGACATCGGCCTGGGATCCGGCAAGGCGTCTGTCTGGACCTGCGATCTGACCCATGGATACATCGACATAAACGCGGACTACCGCTCGTGACAGGCGGTTCCCGTCGATGAAGACCGTCCTGGTTTCGGCTGTCCTCCTGATCGATGTCGATGGGCGGGTGCTGCTTGCCCAGCGACCGGAAGGCAAGTCCATGGCCGGTCTGTGGGAGTTTCCCGGCGGAAAGGTCGAGCCGGGTGAAACTCCCGAAGCCGCGCTGATCCGGGAGCTCGAGGAAGAACTCGGGATCAACACCTGGTCCTCCTGTCTCGCGCCGCTCAGCTTCGCGAGCCACAGTTATGAGACCTTTCATCTGCTCATGCCGCTGTTCGCATGCCGGAAATGGGAAGGCATTCCCGAATCGCGGGAAGGTCAGGAACTGCGCTGGGTGCGCACGCATGAGTTGAAGAATTACCCTATGCCGCCTGCAGATGTGCCGTTGATACCCGTTATACGGGATTGGGTCTGATCACTGACATCGACCGGTTGCCGGTTTGCGCCGGAATCTGAAATTCGCTCGGGGACTCGTGATATTGTTTATGACTTTTTTAACACTCTCGCGCTAGCATTGAGCATGTCACGATCCTGGGGAGGCACGACATGCTCCGCACCATCACCGTGGGAAAGGCAGTTTCGATCCAAGGCGTTTTCGTTCGCAGCCTGCCGGATGGCCGTATCTTGGTACGTGTGGATGACACCCTCTACGCAGGCAGCCCGGTTCGCAAGGCTGTCTGACCCTGAACGTCAGAGCTGAAGCACCGAAAGAAGGGGACAGAATTAGCTGTCCCCTTTTTTTCTGTTCTGCCGCTCCCGGGATCCAGCCGGAAATCAGGCCAGCGTACGTGTGAATTCCTGGCGCTCGAAGATCTCGATGACATCGCCTTCACGCACATCATCGTAGTTCTCGAAGGCCATCCCGCACTCTTGTCCGGACTGAACCTCGGGCACCTCGTCCTTGAAGCGCTTCAGTGTCTTGAGCGTCCCTTCGTGGATCACGACGTTGTCGCGCAGCAGGCGGACACCTGCGGACCGGCGCGCGACACCTTCGGTGACGAGGCAGCCCGCAACCTTGCCGACTCCGGAGACCTTGAAGACCTCCTTGATGGTCGCATAGCCGATGAAGTTCTCGCGGATCTCCGCGCTGAGCAGACCGGAGGCCGCCTTTTTCACATCGTCCACGAGGTCGTAGATCACCGAATAATAGCGGATCTCCACACCCTTCTGATTGGCCGTGTTTCGCGCCGACGCATTTGCGCGGACGTTGAACCCGATGACCGGCGCTCCCGAGGCTTCGGCCAGACCGACGTCGGTTTCGGTGATCGCCCCGACACCGTAGTGCAGGACCCGCACGCGAACCTCGTCGTTGCCGATCTTCTCCATCGCCTGGACGATCGCCTCGGCAGAGCCCTGAACGTCGGCCTTCACAAGGATCGGCAATTCGCTGACATTCTCGTCTGCCTTCGCATTCGCCATCAGCTGCTCAAGCGTCGTTGCCGCACCGGCCGCGGCGCGCTTGTCCTTGGCCTGGCTCTCGCGATAGGCCGCGATCTCGCGTGCCTGCGCCTCGGTGCTGGTGACGTTCAGCACGTCGCCCGCTTCGGGCGTGCCGTTGAGGCCAAGCACTTCGACCGGCACGGACGGCCCGGCCTCCTTGACCCGCTCGCCCTTGTCGTTGATGAGCGCACGCACCTTGCCGTACTGCTCGCCGACGACAAAGATGTCGCCCTGGCGCAGGGTGCCGTTCTGGATCAGCACCGTCGCGACCGGCCCGCGGCCCACGTCGAGCTGCGCCTCGATGACGGCACCGACCGCTGCGCGATTCGGGTTGGCCTTGAGCTCGAGAAGCTCGGCCTGCAGCGCGATGGCCTCGAGCAGATCGTCGAGACCCTTGCCGGTCAGGGCAGAGACTTCGACATCCTGCACTTCGCCCGACATCTTTTCGACGATGACTTCGTGCTGAAGCAGGTCGGTACGCACCTTGTCCGGCGTCGCCGACGGCTTGTCGATCTTGTTGATCGCCACGATCATCGGCACGCCGGCCGCCTTGGCGTGGTTGATGGCCTCGACGGTCTGCGGCATCACCGCGTCATCGGCGGCGACCACCAGCACGACGATGTCCGTCACCTGCGCCCCGCGCGAGCGCATCGAGGTGAAGGCGGCGTGGCCAGGCGTGTCGAGGAAGGTCAGAAGCTGCCCGGCCTCGGTCTTCACCTGATAGGCGCCGATATGCTGCGTGATCCCGCCCGCTTCGCCGGCGACGACCTTGGCGTTTCGGATCGCATCCAGAAGCGAGGTCTTGCCGTGGTCCACGTGGCCCATGATCGTGATGACCGGCGGACGATTGACAAGATCTTCCGGCGAATCCTCGACCACCTTGATGACGTCTTCCACATCGGCGTCCGACACCCGGACGACCTTGTGGCCGAATTCCTCGATGATGAGCTCCGCGGTGTCCGCGTCGATGGTCTGGTTCTGCGTAACCATCATGCCGTTGTTCATCAGCGCCTTGACGACCTCGGCAACGCGCTCCGCCATCCGGTTCGCCAGTTCCGAGACCATGATCGCCTCGGGCAGCTGAACTTCGCGCACGACCTTTTCGCGCTCGACCGGACCGCCCATCGCCTTCTGGCGCGCACGCTCCTGCTTGCGCTTCATCGCGGCCATCGAACGTTGACGCCCGCCTTCGCCACCGGACAGCGCCTGGTTGAGGGTCAGCTTGCCGGACCTGCGGTTGTCGTCGCCCTTGGCGCGCTTGTTCGACGGCTCGCGGTCGCGATCGGGAGCCTGCTGATGCTTGCCCCGACCGGCATCCGCGGATTTGGGCGCGCCGGCCTGGCGCGCGGCAGGCTCTTCGGCCGCGGCCGGAGCGGATGCTGCGGCCTTTGCGGCCTCGGCCTCGCGCTGGCGGCGCTCGTCTTCCTCGGCCTTCGCGCGCAGGCTTTCCTCGCGCTCGCGCTCTTCGCGCTCCTTGGCTTCGATTTCGGCGCGGCGGCGTTCACGGTCTTCGGCACGGGCCTTTTCCTCGGCCTCGCGCTCGGCGGCTTCCTCGCTTTCACGGGCCTTCGCGGCCTGCACGGCCTTCAGACGGCGCTCCATCTCGGCATCGGAAATGCCGGCGGGACGCCGCGCAGGATCGCCCAGCGGCGCACCGGATACCCCGTTGGGCTTTCCCGGAGTTCCAGCCTTGGGAACAACGACACGCTTGCGCTTCGTCTCGACCACGACGTTCTTCGTCCGGCCGTGGCTGAAGCTCTGCTTCACGTTGCCCGGGCGCGAACCTGTCCGCAGGCCCAGTGGTTTCTTGCCGTCAGTATCGCTCATTAAGCTCGTCTATCCTTCCGGATGGCCCTGGCCACCCACCTTGCCGCGCACGCCTCTCAGTCGTCGGGCTTCCTCTACAACACGCTGCGTGAGTCCACCAGAGGCGAGCGCCCCATGTATCACAGTTTGACGTCCGAATGCCAAACCCAATTCATCTGCGGTCAACCAGCCGATATAGGTGCCGTTCTGCGGCGTGCTCAGCTTCGATTTTCCACGTCCCGATCCGTCGCTGGCCTGGATGAGGACGCGTGCCTCTTCCATCTGGAGCCAGTTCTTGACCTTCTCGTAGCCGGCAACCGCCTTGCCGGCCTTGCGCTGGAGCGAGATCAGATCGACCACACGCCGCGCCAATTGCTTCTCGACCTCCCCGACCAGCCCCGGATCGGCTTTCAGCGGGCGCTTCGCCGAACGCGAGAACAACCCCTTTGCCACCGCCTTCTCGAGTGCCGCCCGGTCAGCCGAAACGTAGATGCCGCGCCCCGGCAGACGTCCCAGGATGTCCGGCACCACTTCGCCGTCGGGGCTTGCCACGAAACGGATGAGCCGCTCCTTCGGCAACACCTCTCCCGTGGCGATGCACTTGCGTTCCGGTCCATCCGGACGATCCCTGTCTGCGCCGCCACGGCCCATCTTGCGCTCCGAAGCCCGCGATCAGGCTTCGGCCTCTTCCGGGTTTTCCCCGTCCGCTTCTTCTGCGGCCTCGAGTTCCGCCGGATCTACCCAGCCCAGCATGATACGTGCAGTCATGATCAGCTGCTGCGCCTCCTCGAGCGACATGTCGAAGGGCTCGAGCACGCCGTCGTCCTTCACCCGCTCGCCGTCAACCGTGGTCCAGCCGCCGGCCAGCTCCCAGTCGGCACAGGTGGCGAAGTCCTCGAGCGTCTTCACGCCATCCTTTGCCAGCGCCTCGATCATTTGGGGTGTAAGTCCCTCGAAGTCAACCAGGCTGTCCTCGACACCCAGAGCGCGTGCATTGTCGATCGCCGCCTTGTTGATCGCCTCCAGCACGTCGCGCGCACGCGCCTGAAGCTCGTTCGCGGTATCCTCGTCCACCCCGTCGATCGTCAGAAGCTCGTCGACGTCGACATAGGCAACTTCCTCGAGATTGGTGAATCCTTCGGAAACCAGGAGTTGCGCGAAGAACTCGTCCAGATCGAGCTGTTCCATGAAGAGCTTGGTGCGGGTTTCGAATTCCGCCTGGCGCCGCGCGCTCTCCTGCTCTTCGGTCATGATGTCGATGTCCAGACCGGTGAGCTGGCTGGCAAGACGCACGTTCTGGCCGCGCCGCCCGATGGCAAGGCTGAGCTGCTCTTCGGGCACGACGACCTCGATCTTGCCGGCTTCCTCGTCGAGCACGACCTTGGAGACCTCGGCGGGCTGCAGGGCGTTCACCAGGAAGGTCGGCTGATCCTCGTTCCACGGAATGATGTCGATCTTCTCACCCTGAAGCTCGTTGACCACGGCCTGCACGCGCGAACCGCGCATACCGACGCAGGCCCCGACCGGATCGATGGAGTTGTCATAGGAGATGACGGCGATCTTCGCGCGCGAACCCGGGTCGCGGGCCACGGCCTTGATCTCGATGATGCCGTCGTAGATTTCGGGCACTTCCATCTTGAAGAGCTCGGCCATGAACTCGGGCGCGGTCCGGGAAAGGAAGATCTGCGGGCCGCGCTGCTCGCGGCGCACGTCCTTGATGTAGACCCGGATACGGTCGTTCGGGCGATAGCTTTCGCGTCCGATCTTCTCGTTGCGGCGCAGGATGGCTTCGCCGGCACCGACGTCCACGATGACGTTGCCGTATTCCTCGCGCTTGACCACGCCGTTGATGATCGTCCCGGCCCGGTCCTTGAATTCCTCGTACTGACGATCGCGCTCGGCCTCGCGGACCTTCTGGAGGATCACCTGCTTGGCCGACTGCGCCGCGATGCGCCCCAGCTCGACCGGCGGCACCTCTTCGACCAGCGTATCGCCGATCTTGGGTTCGCTCATGTACTGCTTGGCCTGCTCGACGGTCATCTCGGCCTGGTAGTTCTCGAGCGCGTCATCTTCCACGACGGTCCGGACCCGGGTGAAGGTCGCCCGGCCGGTCTTGCGGTCGATCGACACCCGTATATCCATCTCGGCCCCGTAGCGCGACTTGGCCGCGCGGGCGAGCGACTCCTCCATCGCCTCCACGACGAGGCCCGGGTCGATCATCTTCTCGCGTGCCACGGCTTCGGCGGTTTGCAGAAGCTCCAGCTGGTTTGCGGATGTGATTGCCATCAGTCTTCTTCCTCTACAGCAGACTCGTCGGTCTGGATCTCGTCGAATTTCGTCTCGTCTATCGCGCCCGAAGCCTTGCGCTGGCGCAGCATCTCGCGGATCAGCTCGTCGGTCAGGACAAGCTTCGCGTCGCTCAGCCATTCAAATCGCAGGCCGATGGTGCCCTCGGTCACGTTGATCAGCACCTCGTCGCCCTCGATCCCGGCAAGCACGCCCTTGAAGCGGCGGCGACCGTCGATCATCTCGGCCGTTTCGATCTTGGCCTCATAGCCCTCGAACGCCTCGAAATCCTTCAGCCGGGTCAAGGGACGGTCGATGCCGGGGCTCGAAACCTCCAGCGAATACTCGTCCAGGATCGGATCCTCTACGTCGAGGATCGCACTGACCGCCTGGCTGATCACGGCGCAGTCGTCGACCTCGATGCCGCCCTCGGGCTTGTCGGCCATGATCTGCAGCGTCGTGGACTTGCCCGACATCAGCCGGATGCGCACCAGTTCGAAGCCGAGGTCCTCGATCACGGGTGTCACGATCTCGGCCAGCCGGCGATCCATTGCAGCTTTGGCGATCAGGTCGTTGCTCATGTCCCTGCCTGGGTTGGATTGCCTCTCCCGGTGTCGATCCTGACGCGAGGCACAAAAAAACGGGCGCGCGGCCCGTTCAACTTTCCGGTGGAGCCTTCGGTTTGGACCCGCAAGCGCCGCTATGGGGATGCATATAGTCAGACGGGTGCGGATTCGCAAGCCCCGTTCGGACGGCCGGTCACGCCATCCACCAGCGCTCTGCCGCGCGCAGATTGTCCAGCGGCAGGGCCTTGCCCACACGCCCCGGGACGACGACAGCGCGCGAGGCCGCCTGCATCATGCTTCGCGCGTCAGGCAGCAGGGCGAAATCCGACAGATCCGGCAGGCCGGAGGTGTCCGGAAGGTCCGCCACATCGACATATCCGCCGCGCAGCGCCTCGGCACGCACCTCAGCCGACGGGATTGAGACGATCTCGACCTCGTCGAACCAGCCCGCATGACCGTCCTTGTAATGCGCTTCGACGCGCTCTCCGACAAAGTCGCGTCCGGGCTGGAAACGCCTGACCCGATAGAGACCGGTGCCGATGCCCCCGGCCATCGCCTCGTCGACGCGGGCCTCGGGATAGATGACATAGCGCGGGTCGGACAGCCGATAGGGAAACTGCGGAGCGGGCGCGTCGAAAGCGACCCTCAGGGAATGGCTGTCAGTCACCTCGATCCGCCGGATCCCGGCAAGCCCGGCGGCGCGGTGCCGTTCGAGCGAGGCCGCCGCATCAACTGCGGTAAAGTCGGATCCGTCGTGGAAGGATACGCCACGGCGCAGGGAAAAGCGCCAGCCCGTCGCGTCGGCATTCGCCTCCCAGCCGGTCGCAAGCTCACCGCGCAGCGTTCCGTCGGCGGCGATCTCGGTGAGACAGTCGAACACGCAACCGGCGCCGGCCACCTGCATGAAAAGGCCCGAGGCCCGACCCGCGTCGAAACTGTCCTGGCGTCCTGCGCCGGACAGGGCCATGCGCAGGCGCCCGCCGCGCGTCGGGTCGGCCCGGGCGCCGACCCCCGCCGCTGCCAGCAGCGCAGCCGCCGCACCCGTGGTGAAGAGCGCCCGGCGGTCCATGCGCGACGCCCGGCTCACCGGTCGGCGATCCCGTCCATGACGCGGACCAGCTCAGAGCTGATCCCCGGCTCGGACAGCGCGTGGCCGGCGGTCCGGATCATCCTCAGATCGCAGCTCTTCCAGCCCTGCGCGAGCGCATGGGCCCCTTCGGGCGGGCAGATCATGTCGTAGCGTCCCTGCACGATGACGCCGGGAATATCGGCGATCCGGTCCATCTGCGCCAGGATCTGCCCGTCGAAATCGAGAAATCCCGCATGGGTGAAATAGTGGTTCTCGAGTCGCGCGAAGGCCCGCGCATAATCGCCCGGACTCTCGCTCGGCGCGCCTGTGGAATGGACCGAGGCAAGCGCGTTCTCCCATCCGGACCAGGCCCGGGCAAAGCGTGTCTCGGTCGGCAGGTCACCGCAGAAAAGCCGCCTGTTGTAGGCCGCGATCAGGTCGTCGCGCTCATCCTCGGGAACCATGTTGGCGAAGCGCGCCCAGACCTCGGGCCAGAAACGCCCCGCGCCACCGCCGTAGAACCAGTCGAGTTCACGCTGGGTCATCAGGAAGACGCCGCGCAGGACCAGATGGCGCACGGCTTCGGGGTGGGACTGCGCATAGACCAGAGACAGCGTCGCGCCCCAGCTTCCGCCGAAAACGACCCAGTCGCGGATACCGAAAGTCGTGCGTATCTGCTCGATGTCGCGGACCAGATGCCACGTCGTGTTGTGCTCGACCGATGCATGCGGACGCGAACGGCCGCAGCCGCGCTGATCGAACAGGATCACGCGATAGATCTTCGGATCGAAGTATCGCCGCATCGCCGGGCTGCAGCCGCCGCCGGGCCCGCCATGCAGCACCACAACCGGAAGGCCCCTGGGATTGCCGCATTGCTCGACGTAAAGACTGTGCCCGTCGCCGACGTCCATCATGCGCTGATCGAAAGGATCGATCGGCGGGTAGAGGTATTGCACTGCGCGCTTTTGATCCGCGTTCCTGTCCATTATCGACCTATATAAAGCCCGTTGGGCAAGAGAGTACATGGGAGACGACAATGCCGATGCAACAAACGACAGTCGATCCGGGCGAGATCGCAAAGTTCGAGGCGATGGCGGCAGAATGGTGGAATCCATCGGGCAAGTTCAAGCCGCTTCACATGCTCAATCCCTGCCGGCTCGACTACATCAATTCCCAGATCGCCGCCGAGTTCGGGCGTTACCTGAAGGCGCCGTCGCCCTTCGCGGGGCTCCGGCTTCTCGACATCGGGTGCGGCGGCGGGCTTCTGTCCGAACCCATGGCCCGGCTCGGTGCCGAGGTGGTCGGCGCCGATGCGGCCGAGCGCAACATTCCCGTGGCGCGGCTCCATGCCGAGAAGTCCGGTCTCGACATCGACTACCGCCATACCACTGCCGAGGCCCTGGCAGAAGCGGGCGAGCGGTTCGACGTGGTCCTCAACATGGAGGTGGTCGAACACGTCGCCTCGCCGCCGGACTACCTGCGCGCGGTCCACGATCTCCTGAAGCCCGGCGGGCTGCATGTCTGCTCGACCCTCAACCGCAATCCGAAATCCTACATGATGGCGATTGTCGGTGCCGAACATGTGATGCGCTGGCTGCCGAAGGGGACCCATGACTGGTCGAAGTTCATCACGCCGGACGAGCTTTTCCAGCTCCTGCGCGACGCCGGGCTCGACCCCGTGGACCGCAAGGGATTCGTCTTCAATCCCCTAGGCTGGTCCTGGCATGTTTCCGACCGCGATCTCAGCGTGAATTACGTCACGGCGAGCCTGCGTCCCGCCTAACCGCGCGGCCCCATCTGGCGGCGCATCTCGCGCAGGATCGGCAGCGCGGCGCGCACCCTGTCCTCGCCCAGTTCAGCGACGGCCTGGGTGATCATCGGCGTGATCGATCCCACCGCCTGGTCGCGGGCGGCGCGTCCCGCCGGGCTGATCGAGACCAGCTTGCGCCGCGCGTCTTCCCAATCCGGCCGGACGTGGATGTAGCCGGACCATTCCAGCTTGCCCAGCGTGTTGCTCATGGCGCCGCGGGTGACGTGGAAGATCTCGGCCAGCTGGGCAGGTGTCCGTTCGCCTTCGTGCCAGGCGAGATGGTTGAGAACCGAGAAATGCGAAATCTCCATCCCCTTGGGCAATACCCTGCTCAGCCGGTTGCGCACCACCTGGTCCGCGGCCAGCACCTCGCTGAAAAGCGCGATGGCGAGTGCATTGCGGTCGTCGCTCATTCCGGGCCGACGAAGGGACGCGCATTGGCGAGACTCGGAACGCGGCCGCGGGCCTCGGCAACCCTGTCCATGTCGAGATCGAAAAGGTAGACCCCCGGCGCTTCGCCAGCATCCAGCAGCACCTCCCCCCAGGGCGAGACGACAAGCGAATGGCCCCAGGTCCTGCGCGTCTTGTTGCGCGCACTTGCATGTTCGCCCGTCTGGGCCGGCGCGATGACGAAAACGCCCGATTCGATGGCACGCGTCCGCAGCAGGCTTTCCCAATGTGCGGCACCCGTGACCGGCGAGAAGGCCGCAGGGACCGTCAGGATATCGGCCCCGGCGTTTGCCAGCGCCGAATAGAGCAGCGGAAAGCGCATGTCGTAACAGATCGTCATTCCGATGTTGGCGAAGGGAGTCCGCGCCATCACCGCGCGATCACCGGGCCGGTATCCGGCGGACTCGCGGAAGGTCTCCTCCGGCGTGACCTGCACATCGAACATGTGAATCTTGTCGTAGCGCGCGACGATCCCGCCGTCGGGATCGACCAGGAACGACCGGTTGGCGAAACGCCCGTCCGAATCGTCGGTCTTGAGCGCGAGCGACCCGATCAGCAGCCAGATTCCCCTTTCCTTCGCCGCCGCGCGCAGGCCGGCGAGGGTCGCGTCCGCGTCTTCGCGCGCAAGCACCTCCTGCTGATGCGCCCGGCTGGTCGAGACGCAGTTCGTCACCTCCGGCGTGAGAACGAACCGAGCGCCCTGGTCTGCGGCCTCCGCGAGATACTCGAGCGTCCTTGCCAGGTTCGCCGCCGGATCGTCGCTCGCGTTCAGCTGAAGGATGGCACAGCGCATCACGCCGCCAGAAGCCCGTCGAGCTTTCCGGCGCGTTCCAGCGCGTAGAGATCGTCGCAGCCGCCGACATGCGTGTCGCCCACGAAGATCTGCGGCACGGTGCGCCCGCCATTGGCGCGCTGGACCATCTCGGCACGGCGCTCGGGTTCGGACATCACGTCGACCTCGGTGTAGCTGACGCCCTTTTCGGTCAGCAGACGCTTCGCGGCATGGCAGAAGCCACAAAGCGGCGTTGTGTAGATTTCGACGGCTTTCATCACACGGATCCTCGACAAAGGGAGATTGTCGGGAATTTAGGTATCTTTGGCAACGCGCGCCAGTGTCACCACGTAGACCGGGCCCGATCCCGCCCGGATGCAGGCGTCGGCGGCGCAGGCCAGCGTCGCGCCCGAAGTCATCACGTCATCGACCAGCAGCACGGGTCGCCCGACAAGGCGATGGCGCCGGTGCGGATGCACGTCGATTGCCCCGCGCACGGATTCAAAGCGTAGGTCGCGGCTTTTTCCGTCAAGGCTGGGCGTCCGCCAGCGGCGCACCAGAAGGTCCATGCAGGCTGGCCGCCCGATCTGGACCGACAGCTCGCGGGCAAGCAGGGCCGACTGATTGTAGCGCCGCCGCAACAGCCGCAACCAGTGCAGCGGCACCGGCGCGACAAGCAGGTTGTCGCGCGGCAGGTCGCGCAGCGCGTTCGCCATCCAGAGCGCGGCGGGCTTCGCGATTTCCTGCCGGTCTCCATGCTTGAGCGCAAGCACCAGGCGCCGTGCCGTGTCCCGGTAGACCAGCGCCGCACGCCCGCGGTTCCACGGTCTGGCGATCCTGAGACAGTCGTCGCAACACAGGCCCGGCTCTTCCTCGGAGCCCGGCAGCGGCATCCCGCAGATGTCGCAGATCGCGCCTCCGATGAAGGGGGTATCGACCCAGCAGGGGCCGCAGAGGCCGAACTCGCTGTCCACACCCGTACCGCAGGCGAGACAGCGCGGCGGGTAGATCAGCGAAACGGCCGTTTGAATTGCGCTGGCTGCCATCCTATTTTCGCTCCATGACCCAGCCCCCCACGATGACCGACACCCGGGTGCTTGCCCTGCACCGCAGGCGCGCGGACCCCGACGCGCTCTTTCTGCAGAAGGCGGCGGCTGACGAGCTCGAAGATCGTCTGGCGATGGTTAACAGGCAGTTTATCGCGCCGGCTGTGGTGACACCCTACCCGGGCGTCTGGCAGGACCGCCTGCCCGGCGCGCGGATAATCCAGGACTCCGGCACGCTCGATCTGGAACCCAACGCGCACGATCTTGTCATCCACGCGTTGGGCCTGCACTGGTCGAACGATCCGGTGGGTCAGCTCATCCAGTGCCGGCGCGCCCTGCGTCCCGACGGCTTGTTGATGGCGGCGTCGCTGGGCGGCCGGACGCTCAACGAACTGCGCCGCTGTCTGGGCGAGGCCGAGATCGCGGTCTCGGGAGGGCTTTCGCCGCGCATCGCGCCGATGGGCGACATCCGCGATCTGGGGGCGCTGCTGCAACGGGCGGGGCTGGCGATGCCGGTGGCCGACAGCCTGACCCTTTCCGCAGAGTATCTCGACGCCTTTCACCTGATGCGCGACCTGCGCGCCATGGGCGAGACCAGCGCCCTTGCCGCGCGCCGCCGCGAGACGCCTGCCCGTGCGCTCTTCGCGACCGCCGACCGTCTCTACGGCAAGCACTTCGCGACGGAAGGCGGCAGGATCCCGGCCAGTTTCGAGATCGTGGTGCTGACCGGCTGGGCACCGGACGCCGCGCAGCCGCAACCGCTGCGGCCCGGCTCTGCCACCGCGCGCCTGGCCGACGCGCTCGATGCGCCCGAGATGAAGCTTCGCGATTGACCGCCCCGCCAAACCGTCTATCTCAGCCGGACGGCCGATGAACGAAAGGGACTGCCAGATGCTCGACAGCGCCGGAACGGCCATACGACCCGCGCACGCGCCAGCCGATCACCCCGCAGTGCCGGTTCAGAAGATCGGAGTCCTGCTGGCGAACCTCGGCACCCCCGACAATTACGACTACTGGTCGATGCGCCGCTATCTCGGGGAATTCCTGTCGGACCGGCGGGTTATCGACTACAGCCCGTGGAAATGGCAGCCGCTGCTCCAGCTCGTGATCCTGTCCAAGCGTCCCTTCACCAGCGGGGCCGCCTACAAGTCGATCTGGAACCATGAGGCGGGCGAGAGCCCGCTGATGACGATCACGAAGGCGCAGACCGCCAAGATTGCCGCCGAGATGCAGAAACGCCACGGCGACGGGATCATGGTCGATTACTGCATGCGCTATGGAAATCCCTCGACACGCTCGAAGGTGCGCTCGATGATCGAGGCCGGATGCCGCAGGATCTTCTTCCTGCCGCTCTACCCCCAATATGCCGGAGCCACTGTCGCGACCGCCAACGACGCCTTCTTCAAGGCCCTTCTGTCCGAGAAATGGCAACCCGCCACGCGGACGCCTGCGCCCTACTTCGATCGGCCCGACTATATCGAGGCCCTCGCCCAATCCGTCGAGCGGGCGTATGCCGCGATGGAGAAGGCGCCCGACATCCTTGTCTGCTCCTACCACGGTCTGCCGGAGCGCTACCTGACAGAAGGCGACCCGTACCATTGCCAGTGCCAGAAGACGACGCGCCTGCTGAAAGAGCGTCTGGGCTGGGCCGATGACAGGATCAAGACCTGCTTCCAGTCCCGCTTCGGCCCCGAGGAATGGCTCAAGCCCTATACCGTCGAGGAAGTCGCGCGTCTGGCCGAGGCAGGAAAGAAATCCATCGCCGTGATCGCGCCCGCATTCTCGGCCGACTGCATCGAGACGCTCGAGGAGATCAACGAGGAGATCCGCGAGAGCTTCGAGCATGCCGGGGGCGAGACGTTCACCTACATCCCCTGTCTGAACGACGACGATGCGCATATCGAGGCGCTGTCGAACGTGATCGACGACAATCTTGCCGGCTGGATCTGATCGCCGGGGCGGATCGACGCCCCGCGATCAGGCAATCAGATCACCAGAACCTGCGTACCCACCTTCGTGATCGCGAAGAGGTCCGCGATATGCGGGTTGTAAAGTCCAATGCATCCGTTCGAGGACATGCGCCCGATCTTGCGGTCGTCATGGGTCCCGTGGATGCGGTAGTACTTCCATCCCAGATAAAGCGCATGCGTGCCAAGCGGGTTGTCCGGTCCTGGCGGGATGTATCGCGGCCACTCCGGGTTGCGCTTGAGCATGTTCGGCGTCGGACTCCAGTCGGGCCCGACGACCTTCTGCACCACCGAGGTCCGGCCCCGGCGCGTCAGGTCCTCGCTGACGGGGATGGAACAGGGATAAAGCCTGTAGGTCTCGCCGTCCGGTCCCCAATAGTGCAGCGCCCGGCTGCTGATATCGACCAGCACAGCCCCATTGCGGAGGGACGAGAAATGGGGTTGCCAGTGACGGGTCTTGAAGCCGGCGACGTTGCGGCGCACCGCCGGGGTGACTTCATCCGGCGCGCGCAGTGTGTTCTGTTCGTTTACCGTCCGCTGGGCATAGGCCGGTACGGCAAGCAGGGACGCCGCGCCGGCGACGAAACCGCGCCGTGTCGGCGCCTGGAATCGCGAGTTGGACATGTCGGTGCTCCTCGGTCTGCAAACTTCGCCTTCACACCGATGTTATGGCGCTTATGCCGCAGTCGCAATTCAATCGGGCGACTCGGCTGCAAAACTCGGAAAACTGCGTTTGAACTGCATCGCGCAAAGCGATAATCCCCGTTGAGGTACTGTCTGGGAGACGTCCATGTTCCGCTTGCTGCCGATTATTTCCTTGCTCGCGCTGTCGATCGCCGCCTGTACGCCGGTGAGTCAGAGTTCCGGCGTCGGGCCGGACGGTCTGCCCCTGCCGAAGATATACCGAATCAACCGGATGCAGTCCGGTCAGATTCAGGTGCGCATGCTTGACGCTGTGAATTCGCTGCGCGTCGCCGCGGGCGTGCCGGCGGTCGAGCTTGACTCGACCCTGAACGCGATCGCCAACGCGCATTCCCGCGACATGTCCCAGATGAACCGGCCATGGAACTGGGGATCGGATCTGCTGGATCCGTGGACCCGTGCCCGTCGCGCCGGCTACCAGGGCGATATCTACGAGGCGATTTCCGAATCCTACGAGACCGAACTTGAAACGCTTGCAGGCTGGATGGAAGACAGCCGGACACGGCCGATCGTGCTCGAGCCGAGTGCGCGCTACATGGGCTTCGGCTGGCACCAGGACAGCAGCGGCAAGATCTGGTGGACGCTCGAAATGGGCTCCTGAAGATCGGACCCAGAATTCGCTGACAGAAAAAGGGCCGCGCGATGCGGCCCTTGTTGTTTCAGGACGGCCGCGGAGGTCAGGGATTGATCGAGATGGGTGTCCCGTCCCGGACCATCGCGTAGATGTCCTCGATCTCCTTGTTGCGCACGGCGATGCAGCCCCAGGTCCAGTCCTTCTTGTCCTTGCGGTTCGGCTTTTCCTGGCCGTGGATGAAGATGTCGCCCCCGGTCTTGTAGCCAAGCGCGTCGGCGATCTCGCGATCCTTCTCGTTCGGATAGCTGATTCCGACCGACAGGTGATACTTGCTGCGCGGGTTGCGCCGGTCGATGTAGTAAAGCCCCTCCGGCGTCTTGCCGTCGTTCTGGCGGACCTTGTGGCCCACGGGCGCC
Source organism: Sulfitobacter sp. LCG007 (assembly GCF_040801785.1). Classification (NCBI taxonomy): domain Bacteria; kingdom Pseudomonadati; phylum Pseudomonadota; class Alphaproteobacteria; order Rhodobacterales; family Roseobacteraceae; species Roseobacteraceae bacterium LCG007. Next base: position 3,950,165 of record NZ_CP161805.1, read on the forward strand.
CATCCGAGCTTGATGTCATAGGCCCTGAGCACCTGATCGTTGTGCAACAGGAACATCTTGCGCTCGCCCTTGTTGACGACCACGTAGGTGACTTCGGGTCCGTTGTACTTCTTGAACTTGCTGGGGGAGCTGCACGCCCCGAGCGCCAAGGCCGAGGACGCCCCCAGAATCAGATTTCTGCGCTGCATTTCTTTGTGCCTGTCCCATTCGGTGTTTTTCTTGCGCGATAGCACAATCACGAGTCGATTTCTTCCTGAATTTTACGTGATCAGACTGGAAATTGGCCAGCCGCGGCGGCTCAGCGACGCGAGAATGCCGCAACCAGTTCGACATGAGCGGACCAGCGGAACTGATCGACCACCTGCACCCAGTCAAGTGAATGGCCCGATCGCACCAGCACCGCGGCGTCGCGCGCGAATGTCACGGGATTGCAGGAAACATGCGCGATCCGCGGTACGTCGGCCTCCGCCAGCTCCGCGATCTGCGCTGCGGCCCCGGCACGGGGCGGGTCGATGACCACGGCCTGCGCATCCCTGAATTCAGCCGCGCGCAGGGGCCGCCGGAACAGGTCGCGCGTCTCGGTCGTCACCTTCTTCAAGCCGGCGGCATGGCGCCAGCCGGCCTCGAGCGCCTCGAGCATGCCGGGATCGCCCTCGACCGCGTGCACCTCTGCACCTGTCGCCAGCGGCAGGCCGAACGTCCCGCAACCGGAGAACAGATCCACGATACGCGTCGCGTCCCCCACGATTTCGCGCACGGCGGACAGAAGCGCCGCTTCGCCGTGACGCGTGGCCTGAAGGAATGCGCCCGGCGGCGGGCTGACGGTCGCCGTCCCGAAAGCATGGAGCGGTGGCGCGCGCATGGCGACAACCTCGCCGTCCCAGCTCAGCCGGGCCAGCCCGCGCCTCTCGCAAAGGGCCGCGAGCTCCTGCGCAAGCGCCGCGTCCGGCGGCTTGCCTCCGTCAACCGCGACGTCGAGCCCGCTGCGGCTTTCGGTGACCGACACGGCGAGCGTTCCCTTGCGGCTGCCGCCGATCGCGGCCAGTTCGCCCGCGAAGCTAAGGCCCGCCATCACCTCCGGCGCGAGCAGCTTGCAATCGGGGATCTCGACGATGGCATCCGACGCCCGGGCGTGAAACCCGGCGGTCACACCCTTCTTGGTGCGCCGCGCCGCAAATGTCGCCCTCCGGCGTGATTGCGGCGGAGAGGTCTCGATGTCGCGGAATTCGGCGCTCAGCCCCTGCGCCGCCAGTGCGGTCCGCACGATATCCGTCTTCCAGCCGGCCACGAACGCATCCGAGCCGTGCTGAAGCTGGCAGCCCCCGCAGCTGCGGAAATGGCGACAAGGGGGAGACACACGCACCGGGGATGGCGTGACGATCCGCACATCCTTCAGCCGGTCGCCCTCGACCGAGCCACTGACGACCTCGCCCGGCAGGGTCAACGGCGCGAAGACGGGACCTGTGGCCACGCCGTCGCCGTGATGGCCCAGCCTCTCTATCAGGTATTCGCCCATATGCCCCGGTTACGGCAGTGCGCCGCCTCGCAAAAGGCCTATTCGGCAGCCTCGGTGCGCAGGAAGCCCCCGGATTGGCGTTGCCAGAACCGGGCATAAAGCCCGCCCTTCGCCAGCAGCGCCTCATGCGTTCCGCTTTCGACGATCCGGCCCTCATCCAGAACCACGATCCGGTCCATCTCGGTCAGCGTCGACAGACGGTGCGCGATGGCGAGGACGGTCTTTCCCTCCATCACCCGTTCGAGCGCCGTCTGGATCGCCGCCTCGACCTCGCTGTCGAGTGCGCTTGTCGCTTCGTCCAGCACGAGGATCGGCGCATCCTTCAGGATCGTGCGCGCCAGTGCGATGCGCTGGCGTTGCCCGCCGGACAGTTTCACGCCGCGCTCGCCCAAGTGCGCATCATATCCCTTGCGCCCGTTGTGATCCTGAAGCCCGAGGATGAACTCATGCGCCTCGGCCCGCTTTGCGGCAGCGAAAACCTGTTCGAAATCCGCATCGGGTCGCCCGTACAGGATATTGTCCCGCGCCGAGCGGTTGAACATCGCCGTTTCCTGCGTGACCATCCCGATATTGCGCCGCAGGCTTTCCTGCGTGACACCCCTGATATCGCTTCCGTCGATCAGGATACGGCCGTTTTCCACGTCATAGAGCCGCAACAGGAGCGCAACGAGTGTCGTCTTGCCCACACCCGAAGCGCCGACGATCCCAAGTTTTTCGCCGGGCTGGATCGTCAGGTCGATCCCCTGCACGCCGCCCTCTTCGCGGCCATAGGCGAATTCCACACCCTGCAGCTCGATCCGGCCTTCCGGCACTTTCAGCTCACTCGCCCCGGGCGCGTCCTCAAGCCGGGTCCGGGGCGTGAGCGTGCGCATCCCGTCCTCGACCTCTCCGACGTTGGAATAGATCGCCATCAGCGTGAAGCTGACCCATCCGGTCATCTGCGCGATCCGGATCGCCACGGCCCCGGCGGCCACGATATCGCCTTCGCTGGCGATGCCGCGCTGCCACATCAGGATCGTCCCGCCAAGAAGCAGCACCGGCAACAGACCCGCCAGTGTCATCAGGGCAAGCCGGAAACCCGCGGACATGTAGCCGAAGGCCACGGCGCGGTCGCGGAAGCTGTTCATCGCCCCGAGCGCCGCCTGGTCCTCGAAATCCGCGTGGGCGAACAGCTTCACCGTCTTGATGTTGGTGATCGTGTCCACGACCTGCCCCGACACCATCGCGCGCGCCCCTGCCCGCGCCGCCGACAGCTTGCGGACCCGGGGCATGTACCAGCGGATCAGGGCGAAATAGAGAACCAGCCAGACCGAGAAGACCAGCGCGATACGCCAGTCGATGGACGCCAGCAGCAGGACCGACCCCACGAGCGAGGCCAGCGCGAAGGCCACCACGTTGATGAACTCGGACACCACTTCGGTCACGGCCCGCGCGGCCTGCATCTGCTTCTGCGCGATGCGGCCGGCGAAGTCGTTGTCGAAGAAGGTGACGTTCTGCCCCAGCGTCCAGCGGTGCAGGCGCGACAGCACCAGCGGATTGAGGTTCGGCTGCACGATGATCGCGTTGGATCCCGCCGAGAGCCCGAAGAAGATCGGCCGCGCGATCAGGAAGAAGGCGACCGATCCCAGAACCAGCAGAAGGTTGCCGGCATCGAAGAAGGCTTCCGGCCCGCCGCTGCCGGTCGCGTCGATGACCTTGCCCAGGATCCAGGCCGTGCCTGCCTCCATCGCCCCGGCCGCGGCGGATAGCGCCGCCGCAAGCCAAAGCGCGGGCCATGCCCCGGACAGACACCAGGCCATGAAGGCCCCGAGCGTTCGCGGCGGAGGGCCTTCCGCTTCGCGGAACGGGTCGATCAGGTCATGGATTTTCAAGCGGCATCATCTTCCGTCTGCAGGAAACCGCCCGACTGCCGGCCCCAGAATTCAGCATATAGTCCGCCCCTTTCGAGCAGCGACTCGTGGTTCCCGTCCTCGACGATGCGGCCACGGTCCAGCACCAGAATGCGGTCCATCTGGGCAATGGTAGAGAGCCGATGCGCGATGGCAATGACCGTCTTGCCTTCCATCATGCCGTAGAGCGTATCCTGGATCGCCGCCTCGACCTCGCTGTCCAGCGCGCTGGTCGCCTCGTCGAGCAGCAGGATCGGTGCGTTCTTCAGGATGACGCGCGCCAGCGTGATCCGCTGCCGCTGTCCGCCGGAAAGTTTCACGCCCCGTTCGCCGACCTGCGCATCGTATCCCCTGCGCCCTTCCTGGTCCTGCAGTTCCAGGATGAAGTCATGGGCCTGCGCCTGCCTGCAGGCCGCGATCATCTCGGCTTCCGTGGCGTCCGGGCGCCCGTAGAGGATGTTGTCGCGCACCGACCGGTGCAGGAGTGAGCTGTCCTGCTGGACCATCCCGATGGCCTGCCGCAGGCTGTCCTGCGTCACGGTGGTGATGTCCTGTCCGTCGATCCGGATGCTGCCCGTTTCCGGATCGTAGAAGCGCAGCAGCAGCTTCACCAACGTCGATTTGCCCGACCCCGACCGGCCCACAAGCCCGATCTTCTCGCCGCTTTTCACGGTCAGCGAGATATGGTCGAGACCGCCCGCCCCGCGACCGTAGTGGTGACTCAGCCGGTCTATGGTGATTTCGCCCCTCTGCAGCCGTATCGGCCCGGCATCGGCACGGTCGACCAGATCGATGGGCTGGGCGATGGTTTGCATCCCTTCCGCCACCACGCCGAGCTCGCGGAAGAAGGTGGTCAGCGCCCACATGATCCAGCCGGTCATGGCATTGAGCCGCAACGTCAGTGCCGTCGCCGCCGCGACGATCCCGACGCTCGCCTCTCCCTGCATCCAGAGCCAGATCGCCCAGCCCACGACCGCGATGATGAGCCCGCCGTTCAGCGTCACCAGCACCACGTCCATCATGGTGAAGATCCGCATTTCCTTCTGAAAGGTACGCCGCGTGTACTCGATCGCCTCGCGGGCATATTCCAGTTCCTGGTCCTGATGCGCGAACATCTTCACCGAATGGATGTTCGTATAGGCATCCACGACACGCCCCGTGAACATCGAGCGCGCTTCCGACGCCGCCTGCGAGGCCGGCCCCACCCGCTTGATAGTCCAGCGGATGAGCAGCGCATAAAGCGCAAGCCAACCCATGAGGGGAAGCAACAAGCGCGGATCCGCGCTCATCAGCAGGAAGCCGGCGCCGATGAAATAGGCCAGTGAAAAGCTGATCGCATCGAAGGCCTGAAACACCACCTCGCCGGCGGCAGGGGGAGTCTGCATGATCCGGTTTGCGATCCGCCCGGCAAAATCATTCTCGAACCAGCCGACGGACTGGCGCAGCACCTGCCGGTGCGCCCGCCAGCGGATCAATGTTCCGAAGTTGGGCAGGATGGTGTTGTTCAGCAGCGCCACGTCCAGCGCCTGAAGGGCCGGCCGAAGAAGCAGGATGAACAGCGCCGCCAGGATCAGTTCCGTTCCGTGCTGTTGCCAGAATGTGGCCGGATCGCCCGCCAGCAGATCCACGACCCGCCCCATGTATGAGATCAGCCCGACCTCGATCGCGGCCACGATGATCGACATGATCGCGGTGGCGACGAACACGCGATGGAACGGCCGCGCATACTCGCGCAGGAACGGCCAGAGTTTCTGCGGCGGGCTGTCGGTCTCATCATAGCTGACGTAAGGGTCAACAAGACGTTCGAAATACTGGAACATGGCGGATTCCTGGAGAGGATACTTACGAAATAGCGACAGCCGCCGCAGGTCGCAGGGCCGTCTCGGAGAGCAATCAAGCCAGGATCAGCTGGCTGGCAGCTCTCGCATGGATTCGTACACATTCGCCATAATGACGTTTGCTTACCCGCTGCGGGCGCGCGTGTCGACCCTTCAGATCCCGGAAAGCAGCTCGGACTTCTTAAGACTAAACTCCGAGGCGATCCAGCGCGACTCGAGCGCCTGCAACATTGCGCCCAGCGCGGGCCCTTCGAGCCGGGGCATCAGGTCCGCCGCCTTCACCGGGAATCTGGCGTTTGAACCCACCTCTATCCGCGCGTCACATCCTTCGGGAAGGGGCGTTCCCGTGCCTGCGGCGCGCAGGACAGCCGCCGCGCGTGCGATCCGCGGGCCCTGCCGGTAGGCAATCTCGGATATGCCGGCGTCGCTCCCCATCGCCTCGCGCATCGCCTCGAGCGTGCGCGTATCTCCGCGGCTCAGCCGCAGGCGTTCCGCGACAGTCTCGCCGCCCAGCGATGCCAGGCGCAGCAGGTGGTCCGGCGACGGCGCTACCTGCGCCTCGAGATGCACAACCGCGCCGAGCATCCGGTCGTCGCTGCCGGGAAGCACCACGCCCAGAACCCCCGTCGAGCGCATGGCGGCCACCGCCGCCACCGGATCGGCTGCACTCAGAAGGCGGATGATCTCTGCCCCGACGCGCTCGCCGGAGAGCGTTTCCAATCCAGCAGCGTTGCGGGCGATCGCATCGAGCGCCTCGGCATCGAAGCCCGCCTCGCCGCGGCCATACCAGGCCTCGAAGCGGAAATACCGCAGGATGCGCAGATAATCTTCGCGGATACGGGCCCCTGCATCCTCGATGAACCTCACCCGCCGCGCCAGCAGATCCGGCATGCCCCCCAGCGGATCGACGATCACTCCTGCGGGCGTGGCGTAAAGCGCGTTCATGGTGAAGTCACGCCGCCGGGCGTCCTGCGCGACGTCATCGGTGAAGGCCACCACGGCACGGCGACCATCGGTCCGAACGTCCCGCCGGAAGGTCGTGACCTCGAAGCCCCTGCCCCCGGACACCACGGTGACGGTCCCGTGCTCGATGCCGGTGGGCACGCTCTTCAGACCGGCCTCTTGGGCAAGAGTGATGACCGCGTCGGGCAACGCATCCGTGGCGAGGTCGATATCCGAGAACGTCTCTCCCATGAGCGCATTGCGGACGCAGCCGCCCACGAACAGGATCCGGTGGCCACCCGCGGCGATCGCTCGACACACCGCCTGCGCCGCCCGATCGGCAAGCCAGGGTGTCCCCGCCGGGATCAGCGCGTCATCAGGTCTGTCCATGCCCGAAGCATACGCGCAGTGGCGCCCCAGATGTAATACGGCCCGTAGGGAACGGCGAAATAGGACCGGACCCGGCCCTGCCAGGTGCGCGACTGAACCAGATAGTTCCGCGGATCGAGCACGTGCGACAAGGGGACGGCGAACACCTCGTCGACCTCGCCAGGCTCGGGAACGATGTCGAAATGGTCTTTCACGAAACCGATGACGGGGGTGACGAGGAAACCTGTCACGGTCTCGTGCGGCGCCATCGTCCCGAGAATCTCCGTCGCGCCGGGCGGCAGGCCGATCTCTTCATGGGCCTCTCGCAGGGCCGCCGCGACGGGGTCAGGATCGCCCGGGTCCTGCTTGCCGCCCGGAAAGGCGATCTGGCCCGGGTGATGCTTGAGCATGGACGACCGCTTCGTCAGCAGCAGTTCCAGCCGGCCGTCGCGCTCGGTGATGGGTGCGAGCACGCCGGCGGGGCGAAGCTTGCGGCCTTCGGGCAACACGACGCCGGGGTTGAGATCGAAATCCGAGGATGCCGCGCCGGCATTCGCAAGCGCGGTCCTGATCGCCTCGAGCTGGTCAGTCACCGTCGGTCTGATCCGCCTCGAAGCCGAGCGTCGCGGGGTCGAGATCGTAATGCGCACCGCAGAACTGGCAATCCGCCGTCACCCGGCCCTCTTCGGTTGTCATCTTCTCGATGTCCTTGGCCGAATAGATCGACAGGCTCTGGCGCACGCGATCTTCCGAGCAGGTACATCCGAAACGCACCGGCTGGGCATCGAACACGCGCGGCTGCTCTTCGTGAAAGAGACGCAGCAGGAGGTCGTTGGGGGGCAGGTTCGGGCCTACCAGCTCGATCTCCTCCGCCGTATCCAGCAGAATGTTCACCCGCGACCAGTTCTCGGCTTCATCTTCGTGCAGAAGATCATTGGCCACTAGCGGCGCACCGCTGCCCTCGCCGCGCGCCACGAAGGGCGAGGCCTTGGGCATGTGCTGAAGCATCACGCCCCCGGCGCGCCAGTGCTCGTCAACGCCGGGTTCGGTCGACTGGCCGAAGCTGAGCGAGAAACGCGTCGGCAGCTGCTCGGACTGGGCAAAATAGCTCTCGGCGCATTCCGACAGGCTTTCACCGGCAAGCGGGGTGATCCCCTGGTAGGGTGTCATTCCCTTGCCCTGGTCAATCATGATCGCGAAGTAGCCTTCGCCCAGCTGCTCAAAGGGGGCACCCTCGCCCAGCTTTTCCCGATCATAGCTTGCATAGGCGCGGATACGGGCGGGCGATCCGTCCTCTTCCGGGCCGTAGTAGTCGGTTGCGATCATCCGCACGGCGCCCTTGGTCTGGACCTGCAGCTGCAACTTCCAGCGCAGCTTGATGGTCTGACCGATCAGCGCGGTCAGCAACGCCATTTCGGCGACCAGCGCCTCGACCTGAGGGGGATAGTCATGCTGTTTCAGAATGCCGTTCAGCGCGCCGTCAAGCCGGGCGACCCGCCCGCGGATGTCGCTGGCGTCAAGCTGAAATGGCAGGACCGTGTCATCCCACGCGATCTGTTGTCCGAGAGTCATCGGGGTTTCCTTGGACCGTTCATGTTGGCATACCGCGTCCATATATGGCTCACAAGGCAGATGAAAAGAGGCCCGGCACACCATGATCCCGAGGTTCGGCCATGCGCCAGATGCAGGGCGGCGGTACCGGCTTCGGCCCGGCGCCTATGCGATTCTGCCGCTGGGTCGCGACGTTCTGGTGACCGCTCAGGTCGGCGGGGACGTCGACATCCAGCTTCCCGGTGGCGGCATCGATCCCGGGGAAACGGCGGTGCGGGCGCTTCACCGCGAGGTTCTCGAGGAGACCGGCTGGCGCATCGCGTCACCGCGTCGGCTGGGCGCTTTCCGGCGCTTCGTCTTCATGCCGGAATACGATCTCTGGGCCGAAAAGCTTTGTCATGTCTATGTCGCGCGGCCCGTCAGGCAGGTCGCCGATCCTGTCGAGCCCGACCACCGGACACTTGTCCTGTCTCCTGCGGATGCCGCGCTCATGCTCGGTAACGACGGCGATCGCTTCTACCTTGGCCGCTTCTTCGGCTGACGGGATCGTATTCGAAGAGGATCCCCGAGATATCGTCGGGAAAGCGCATCGAGTCGCAGTATTCCGAAAGCCGCCAAACCAGCGCCTCGAAGAATGCGGGCCCCGAGACATTCGCAAGCTCGCGGATCAGCGCATCGGCGCGATCGTCGCCCAACTGGGACCCGCTGCGGTCGGGACACTCGGTCACGCCATCGGACATGATCAGAAGCCGGTCGCCCGGGGCGAGGTTGAATTCAAATTGCGCGAATTCCGCATCCGGCATGAGGCCGACCGGGAATCCGCCGGTTCCCTCACGCTCGATATTTCCGTTCGAGCGCTGGATGATCGGATGGGGATGGCCGGCCTGCCCGACGACGACGCGCCCGGTCGCCAGATCGATATGGGCGAGCAGCATCGTGAAGTAGTGATCGGTCGAGAACTCATTCTCCGACAGTTCGCTCAGCACCATTTCGTTCAGAAGCCTTATGGCCTCGACCGGAGGACGCGGAATGCGGCCGCCGGCATGGCACAGTTTCAGCGCGATGTTCTGCTCGGGTGCGCTGTCCGAAAGGTATCCGGCAAGGCGCGCGGTCATCAGCGCCGAGCTCACGCCATGGCCCGAGACATCGATGGCGAAGAGCCCCAGGTGACCGGGGCCCGCCGAGAAGAAACCGACCAGATCGCCCCCGACATGCCCGCAGGACCGCAGCATGAGCGAAACGTTTCCCCCCGCCAATTGACGGTACTTGTCCCGCATCAGTGACTGCTGGAGCTTCTTTGCCTCCAGCAGGTCGCTGTCTATCGATGCGTAGAGACGCTGCATCTCCGTGAGCGTACTGAGGATGAGCTTGTTCTTTTCCGCAAGTTCCCGCTGGATCCGCAAGATCCGCTGCCCGGCGATCAGCCGGGCGCGCAGTTCGCTTCCGTCCACCGGCTTCGACAGGAAATCGTCGGCGCCCGCCTCGAGCCCCTGTGCCACATCCTCCTTGCCGCTCTTGGTCGTGAGCAGGATGAAGTAGCTGTAATGCTCATTCTTTTTCCTGCGGAACGTCTGGCAGAACTCCAGCCCGGTCATGCCCGGCATGATCCAGTCGCTGAGGATGAGGTCGGGACAGGATTGCGCGCAGATCTCGAGCGCTTCCTCTGCCGATGCCGCTTCTGTCACGTCAAATCCCCACCGGGAAATGAGGCCGGCGAGGATGCGTCGCTGCATGGCGCTGTCGTCGACGACAAGCACCGAAAGGCGGTCGTTCGGCAGCTCCGAATTGCTGTGGCCGCTCGGGACGGGCTGGACGGACATGAATGTACCACTTCGGTTCGTTCGGAAGTGACTTACGGCCCGTGCATTTAACGACGGATGAAAGTTCAAATGTGTTCTATTCCCAATTTATCCGTCACCTCATGTTAACCGCTGACGGCAATCCTCTGCGCGCTCACGGAGGGAACGGCATGATCGATTGGGAGCAGGTCGAACATCTGCGGCAGGATATCGGCGACGATACCGTGGACGAGGTGATCGAGCTTTTCTTTCATGAAACCCAGCAGGTAATCGACCGCGTCAAGGCACGGCAGGGTTCTCCGACACTGGGCGACGATCTTCATTTCCTGAAGGGCAGCGCATTGAACATCGGCTTCAGAAGCTTCGCGGACCTGTGTGCGACCCACGAAAAGGCAGCGCGGGCCGGCGCGCTGAGCTGGGAGGAACTTCAGACGGTGTTCGAATGCTATGATTCCTCGCGGGCCGTCTTCATGGATCGGATCGAAGGCCGCGACGCCGGCTAGATCGCCCCGTACGCCCGATGACACGCCAGGCGCGGCGAAATGCGCTGGTGCCTCAAGACGCGCCCGGGCAGGGGTATCGGCCCCGTCGACGACCCGCCGGGCAGCGCCGGTCCGCCTTGCGAGACCCGCCAAAACCCGATATCGCACCCGGCGAACCGACGAAGGAAAGACCATGTCCGCGCCGAAGAAAGTTGTGCTCGCCTATTCCGGCGGCCTCGACACCTCGATCATCCTCAAGTGGCTTCAGACCGAATACGGTTGCGAGGTCGTGACCTTCACCGCCGATCTCGGTCAGGGTGAAGAGCTTGAACCCGCGCGCAAGAAGGCCGAGATGCTCGGCATCAAGCCCGAGAACATCTACATCGACGACGTGCGGGAGGAATTCGTGCGGGACTTCGTCTTCCCGATGTTCCGCGCCAATGCGCTTTACGAGGGCCAGTACCTGCTTGGCACATCCATCGCCCGCCCCCTGATTTCCAAGCGTCTCGTCGAGATCGCGGCCGAAACCGGCGCGGATGCGGTGGCCCATGGCGCGACAGGCAAGGGCAACGACCAGGTGCGCTTCGAACTGGCGGCCTATGCGCTGAACCCCGAGATAAAGGTGATCGCGCCCTGGCGCGAATGGGACCTCGGCTCGCGCACGAAGCTGCTGGAATTCGCCGAGGAAAACCAGATTCCCATTGCCAAGGACAAGCGGGGCGAAGCGCCCTTTTCGGTCGACGCGAATCTCCTGCACACCTCCTCCGAAGGCAAGGTGCTGGAGAACCCGGGCGAGGAGGCGCCCGATTACGTCCTGCAGCGGATCACCCGTCCCGAGGATGCGCCGGACCAGCCGGAAATGGTCGAGATCACATTCGAAAAGGGTGATGCCGTCGCCATCAACGGGCAGGCGATGAGCCCCGCCTCAATCCTGACCCGGCTCAACGAATTGGGCGGCAAACATGGCGTGGGCATTCTGGATCTGGTCGAGAACCGCTTTGTCGGCATGAAGTCGCGCGGGGTCTACGAGACTCCGGGCGGCACGATCCTGCTGGAAGCGCACCGCGGGATCGAGCAGATCACGCTGGATTCCGGCTCGGGGCATCTCAAGGACTCGATCATGCCGCGCTATGCCGAGTTGATCTACAACGGCTTCTGGTTCAGCCCGGAACGCGAGATGCTTCAGGCGCTGATCGACAAGAGCCAGGAACACGTGACAGGCACCGTGCGCGTCAAGCTCTACAAGGGCTCCGCCCGCACGGTTGCCCGCTGGTCGGACCATTCGCTCTATTCCGAGGCCCATGTGACCTTCGAGGAGGACGCCGGCGCCTACGACCAGAAAGACGCGGCCGGATTCATCCAGCTCAACGCCCTTCGGCTCAAGCTGCTGGCCGCACGCAACCGCCGCCTTGGCTGAAAAGCTGCCCGGCCTCCCGTCGGCCGGGGACATCTGCCCGGCGGCGAGGTCGCGTGCCGAACCGTCTCCGGGCTCCGCGGTCCGGCCGGCAAGACACGCAAGCGCCGGCTGACAGGTTTGGGCAGGTCTGGAAGTCTTCAGGTAAGGCGCCGGTCCCACATGCTGCGGTAATGGGGCATTGCCTGATCAAGCAGGTCTGCATGCTCTCCGGTCAGTTCCGGCAACGCTCCCTCGGGTCCGGCGAACCGCGTGCTCCTGTGCACGGCACCGTACCAATGCGCGGCCCAGACGCCATCGGCCGCACGCGGCCCGGCGGGCCAGTTGAGCATCGAGGCGTCGAACGCTATCCCGATCCGGTCGCACAAAAGCCGCAGCATCCGCTCCGGATCGGCGCGGATGTCGGCGCTGTCAACGATCAGCCCGCCCAGTGTCGCATGAATCCGCGCCTGCTGTTCAAAGCCGATGTCTGTCAGCGTGGGGTGTTCACGCTTTGCCGCGTAGCTGGCGATCACCCGCGCGGGATGGCGGATGAGATGGACGTTGACGCAGCCTTCGGCCCAGCCGAGCGGGAAACCGTCGAGCATGTGATGGGCCATGTGTTTCATGTAGAGATGGGGCCTGCCGGCAAGTTCGGTGGCAAAGCTCTCGGCGACCTGCGCGGGATTGTTTTCATGGACCGCAAGGATCTCGGTACGCATCGGGTGGTCGATCCCGGTCCGGGCAAGGAACGCGCCGTAGAAGGGTTCGTCCATGACGTGGAAATCGGAGCGTGCGCCGAAGCTGTACATCATCGCGGTCGAAAGGTTGCGTGGCCCCGACCACATCGCAATCCGCATAGCCCGCCCCCGAAGCTTGAAATGGTTTGCCGCCCCGTCGGACGGCATGTTTCAGATAACGCCAGAAATCACGGTGCGGCAAGGCGATGACGGCCCGATGGGTCACGGGCGCGTGTCCTCACCCCTCCGTGACTTGAGCCCCGCGTCCTGCCGGGTAGGCTTTCGGGCAAGGAGTTGAATGCAATGTCCAGACACCACACGTTCAGAACCGCGGTTCTTGCCGGCGCCATCGCGCTGGGGTTCTTCGCTCAGACGCGCATGTCCCATGCTGACGAGCCCGAGACGCTTGTCGTCGCGGGCGGTTGCTTCTGGTGCGTCGAGGCTGATTTCGAGAAGGTGAAGGGCGTGCGCGAGGCTGTCTCGGGCTATACCGGCGGTACGCTCGAGAATCCGACCTACAAGCAGGTGGGACGCGGCGGCACCGGGCATTACGAAGCCGTCGAAATCACGTTCGACCCCGCTGTCGTCAGCCGGGCGCAGTTGCTGCACATGTTCTTCCGCTCGGTCGATCCGACCGACGCGGGCGGGCAGTTCTGCGACAGGGGCGACAGCTATCTCACGGCGATCTTCGTGTCGGACCCGGCGGAACGGCAGGCCGCGCAAAGGGCGAAATCAGACGCGCAGCAGGCACTCGGCAAACAGGTCGTCACCCCGATCCTCGACGCCAGGACTTTCTATCCCGCAGAGGACTATCATCAGGACTACTACAAGGGCGACAAGCTGATCCTCACGCGCTTCGGGCCGAAACGTCAGGCGAGCGCCTACAAGGCCTATCGCGACACCTGCGGCCGGGATCAGCGTGTCCGGGAGCTTTGGGGCAGCGCCGCGCCCTTCGCGGGAAGCTAGCGCTCCGGAAACCGGGCCTCGACCTCGGCCAGATCGGGTATGACGTCCGCCGTGCCCGCGCGCGTCACCATGAGCGCCGCCGCCCGGGTCGCGAGCCCGATGGCCGCTTCCATCTGCAGCCCCCGGTCAAGCCCGGCGACGAGATAGCCGGTGAAGGTGTCCCCCGCGCCGGTCGTGTCGACGGGGTCCACCTTCAGCGCGTCGAAGCTGCGGCCCTTCCGGTCCTGATCCGATATCCAAAGGCACCCGTCCCCGCCACGCGTCACGACGATGTCGCGAACCGGCAGATCTGGCAGGTCGGTCCCGGTTTCGCGGGCAAGCTGTTCGGCCTCGACGGCGTTGAGCACCAGCAGGTCGATCGAGTTCAGCACCGCCCGCACCGACGCCGCGACGAAGGGTGCGGCCGCATAGGCCACGCGCATCCCCTTGCCGCGCGCGATCTCTGCGGCCTCGGCCTCCATCACCGTCTCGTTCTGGAACAGAAGCGTGTCGCCCGGGGCTGCCTCGGACAGCGCGGAGTCGACCATCTCGCGGGTGATCGCATGGTTCGCGCCGGGAAAAAGAACGATCGAATTCTCTGCCTGCGGGTCGACATAAATGATGGCGTGGCCTGTCGCGGGTCCGATGCTGGCGACGTGGCGCGTATCGACGCCGTATCCCTCCAGCCGCTCGACCGCCCAGCTCCCGTCCGCTCCGACGGCGCCCAGATGCACGACCCGTGCCCCGCCTCGCGCCGCGGCGACGGACATGTTGGCCCCCTTGCCACCAAGACCGCGGGTCAGATCGCGCGCACTCAGGGTCTCTCCCGGCGCGGGCAGGTGCGGGACCCGATAGAAGTAGTCTGCGTTGATCGAGCCGAGATTGAAGACCGTCATCACCCTGTCCTGCCGGCGCCGAAAAGCGCCATGTCGAGAAGCGGGGCTTGCGCGCCCCGCCTGATACCGTCAACCGATATCTCGGTCAGAACGGCATCCGGCGCAAGACCAGGGTGCCCCCGCCGGGCCGGTTCGCGCCGGTCGTAGGGTGCGATTTGGCGCTTTTACCGCCCCGCGCGGATTTGTAAGGTCCGCCGAAACCGTGGGGGGCCCGGATGACTGCGACGCCGATGATGGCGCAATATCTCTCGATCAAGGCAGAGAATGCCGACGCCCTGCTGTTCTACCGCATGGGCGATTTCTACGAGATGTTCTTCGACGACGCGGTAGCGGCGGCCGAGGCGCTCGACATCGCCCTGACCAAACGCGGCAAGCACGAAGACAAGGACATTGCCATGTGCGGGGTGCCGGCCCACGCCGCCGAAGGCTACCTGCTGACGCTGATCCGCAAGGGGTTTCGCGTTGCGGTCTGCGAGCAGATGGAAAGCCCGGCCGAGGCGAAAAAGCGCGGCGCGAAATCCGTGGTCAAGCGCGAGGTGGTCCGGCTGGTCACGCCCGGCACCCTGACGGAGGATGCGCTTCTCGAGGCGCGAAGCCACAATTTCCTGGCCGCCTATGCCGAGGTACGGGACGCCGGGGCGCTGGCGTGGGTCGACATCTCGACCGGGATCCTTCAGGTGATGCCACTTCCCGCGGCGCGTCTGGGACCGGAGCTCGCGCGGCTTGCACCTTCCGAACTGGTCGTATCGGAGACGCGCGAGGGCGAGTTGCGCGCCGTCGCGGGGGATTTCGGGATCGCCCTGACGCCGATGGCCCGGTCGGCCTTCGACAGCACGGCAGCCGAGGCGCGGCTCTGCGACCTCTACGGCGTCGAGACGCTGGACGGCTTCGCCCCGTTCTCGCGGGCCGAGGTGTCGGCACTTGGTGCCATCGTGGCCTATCTGAACCTGACCCAGAGGGGGCAGTTGCCTTTGCTGCGTCCGCCGCAGCAAGAGAGCGCGACCCGCACCCTGCAGATCGACGCCGCCACGCGCCGCAACCTTGAGATCACCCGATCGCTGACCGGCACCCGGGCGGGATCGCTGCTGTCGGTGATGGACCGGACCGTGACATCGGCGGGCGCGCGGTTGCTCGAGCGCCGGCTGGCCAGTCCCTCGACCGATCTGGCGTTGATCAGAAACCGCCTCGAGGCGGTCGCCTTCGTGCTGGATCGACGCGACCTGCGTGACGATGCGCGCGGATTGCTGCGCCGGGTGCCGGACATGGACCGCGCCTTGTCGCGGATCTCGCTGGGGCGCGCCGGCCCCCGGGATCTGGCCGCGATCCGGTCCGGGCTGGTTCACGCCGAAGCGCTGGCCGACCTGTTCGCGGGGCATGATCTGCCCGATGTGCTGAGCACCGCCGCCGCCCCGCTTGCCGGTCGGGCAGGGCTGATCGAGACACTCGACGCGGCCCTCGTCGCCGAACCTCCGCTTATGGTCCGCGACGGCGGGTTCATCGCAGCCGGCCACGACGCGGATCTGGATGACTGCCGGCAACTTCGGGACGAGGGGCGCGGCGTGATCGCGCGGATGCAGCAGCAGTTCATCGACGACACCGGCATCCCCTCGCTGAAGATAAAGCACAACAATGTGCTTGGGTACTTCATCGAGACGACGGCGACCCATGCCCAGAAGATGCTGTCGCCACCGCTCTCCGATCGGTACATCCACCGCCAGACAACGGCCAATCAGGTCCGCTTCACGACTGTGGAGCTGTCCGAGCTGGAAACCCGCATCCTCAACGCCGGGTCCCGTGCCATCGAGATCGAAAAGCGTCTCTACGAAAGCCTTTGCGAGACTGTTCTGTCATCTGCGGGCGATGTGGGAACAACCGCCGCCGCGCTGGCGGAACTCGACCTGATCACGGCACTGGCGGAGATCGCCGAAGCCGAGGACTGGACTCGCCCCAGCGTCGACCAAAGCCGCGCCTTCAAGATCGAGGGCGGACGGCATCCCGTGGTCGAACGCAGCCTCCAGGGGCAGGACGGCGCTGCCTTCATCGCAAATAACTGCGACCTCAGCGCAGAGGGAGACGGCGCGGCGATCTGGCTGCTTACCGGGCCGAACATGGCGGGCAAGTCCACCTTTCTGCGCCAGAATGCCCTTGTCGCCCTGCTCGCCCAGGCCGGCAGCTTCGTTCCGGCGCGCGCTGCCCATATCGGTCTGGTCAGCCAGCTCTTCAGCCGCGTGGGCGCGTCGGACGATCTTGCGCGGGGCAGGTCGACGTTCATGGTGGAGATGGTGGAAACCGCCGCGATCCTCAACCAGGCCGATGACCGCGCGCTGGTCATCCTGGACGAGATAGGCCGCGGGACGGCGACATATGACGGGCTCTCGATTGCCTGGGCGACACTGGAGCATCTACATGACGTCAACCGCTCGCGGGCGCTTTTTGCGACCCATTATCACGAACTGACCGCGCTTGCCGGAAAGCTGACGGGCGTCGAGAACGCCACGGTCGCGGTCAAGGAGTGGGAGGGCGAGGTCGTCTTCCTGCATGAGGTCCGGATGGGCGCGGCGGACAGGTCCTACGGTGTGCAGGTCGCGCAGCTTGCCGGGCTCCCGCCGCCTGTCATCGCCCGGGCGCGCGTTGTGCTCGATGCCCTCGAGAAAGGCGAACGCGAGGGCGGCGCGACCCGCAAGACACTCATCGACGACCTGCCGCTTTTTGCCGCCGCGCCCGCCGCGCCGGCGCCGAAACGGGCGTCGGTTCTCGAAAAGACGATCGAGCAGATCATCCCGGATGAACTGACCCCCCGCGAGGCCCTCGAGCTGATCTACAAACTGAAAGAGGCGGCCCGGGACTGACCGCCTCTTGCTCCGCCGGTAGCAGAGAGATCAGCTTGCCGGCATGGACGAAACACCCACCTGCGCCGGGCGCAGCAGCCGGTCGCGCAGCATGAAGCCCTCGGCCGCAACCTGAATGATATCGCCCGATTTCGTGCCCGGCACCGGCGCTTCGAACATCGCCTGATGATGCTGCGGGTCGAAACGGTCCCCGACCTGCGGCGCGATCAGATCGATGCCGTGCTTCTTGAACACGTTCAGCACCTCGCGCATCGTCAGCTCGACGCCTTCGATCAGCGCGCCGGAAACCTCGCGCTGCTCGTCCGTGGCCGCATCGAGCGCACGTTTCAGGCTGTCGTAGACCGGCAGCATGTCGCGGGCGAGCTTCGCGCCGCCGTAGTGCTCGGCTTCGCGCCGGTCCTTCTCGGAGCGCTTGCGCACGTTCTCGGCATCCGCCAGTGCCCGCATGAAGCGATCCTTGAGCTGGTCCCGTTCGGCCCGCAGCTGCTCGAGTTCCAGCGCTTCTTCGTCTATCTCCGCGACCTCTTCGGCGTATTCTTCCGATTCGGCATTCCCGATGTCGTCGAGAAAGTCGTCTTCCCTTGGCTCTGCCATATTTCACCTCTAGCTCCGGCCGGAGATGAGCTTTCCGACCAGTTGTGCCGTGTAGCTGACGATCGGCACGATTCTTCCGTAATTCAGCCGTGTCGGACCAATGACACCCACGGCGCCGATGATCTTTCGATCAGCGTTCATATATGGGGAAACCACCAGAGAGGAACCCGAAAGTGAAAAAAGTTTGTTCTCCGAGCCGATAAAGATCCGGACCCCTTCGCCTTCCTCGGCGAGTTCCAGGAAATCGGCGATGTCACGCTTGCGTTCGAGGTCGTCAAAGAGGCGCCGGATGCGGTCCAGATCCTCGGCCTCGCCTTCCGTGGTCAGCAGATTCGACCTGCCCCGCACGATCAGCCGCTCGATATGATCGCCCTCGCCCTCCCACACCGCGAGCCCGCTTTCGATCAGCGCCTGTGCCAGCACGTCGATTTCCTGACGCCGGCGTTTGATTTCGGTCTGGATGGTGCTGCGCACCTCGGCAAGGGTCTTGCCGTCGATCAGCGCGTTGAGAAAATTCGCCGCTTCCCGCATCGAACTCGGCGTCTGCCCGACCGGCGGCGTGAACAGACGGTTCTCGACCCTGCCATCGGCGAAGACCAGCACGACAAGCGCCCGTTCGGGTGCCAGCGAGACGAAGTCGATATGGCGGATCGGCGCTTCGCGCTTGGGCGAAAGGACCAGTGACGCACCCCGCGTCACGCCGGAAAGCGCCGACCCGACGCGGTCCAGCATCTCGGCCATGTCCGTCTCGCCGCCATCCAGCATCGAGTCGATCTTTTCACGGTCCTGCTCATCCGGATTTCCGATCTCGAGCAGACCGTCCACGAACATCCGAAGACCCTGCTGCGTCGGCACCCTGCCCGCGCTCACATGCGGGCTGTCCAGAAGGCCGAGATATTCGAGATCCTGCATCACGTTGCGGATGGTCGCCGCACTCACCTTTTCGCTGAAGTCCCGCGTCAGCGTGCGCGATCCCACCGGCATCCCGTCCGACAGGTAGCCCTCGACGACGCGGCGGAACACTTCACGTGACCGTTCGTTCATCTCGCTCAGGATGTTCGATGTGTTGTTCATGGCTGCCGACTTCCTTCACCGGAATAAAAGCACGAACCGGGCTGAAATCAATCGGGGTTGCATACCGGCCCCAGCGGGGGCTATTCGCACAGCGACAGCGAAAAGGACAGATCATGCGCCCTTCCGGCCGAAAACTCGATGAAATGCGTAAAGTTTCGATTGAAACCAACTTCACGAAACACGCCGAGGGCTCCGCATTGATCCGGGTCGGCGACACCCATGTGCTGTGTACCGCGACCATCGAAGACCGTGTCCCGCCCTTCATAAAGGGCACGGGCCTCGGCTGGGTCACCGCTGAATACGGCATGCTCCCGCGGGCGACAAACACGCGGATGCGCCGCGAGGCATCTTCGGGCAAGCAGGGCGGCCGCACGGTCGAGATCCAGCGCCTCATCGGTCGTTCGCTGCGGGCGGGCGTCGACCGCGTTGCCTTGGGCGAACGCCAGATCACCATCGACTGCGACGTGCTGCAGGCGGACGGCGGAACCCGTTGCGCGTCGATCACCGGGGGCTGGGTCGCACTGAAACTCGCGGTGAAAAAGCTGATGAAGGCCGGCGACATCATCAGCGATCCGCTGGTCGATCCCGTCGCGGCAGTCAGCTGCGGTATCTATGCCGGTCAACCCGTGCTCGACCTCGACTATCCCGAGGACAGCGAAGCCGGCGTCGACGGCAATTTCATCCTCACCGGATCGCATCGGCTGATCGAGGTGCAGATGAGCGCAGAGGGTTCGACCTTTTCGCGCGACCAGATGAACGCACTGCTCGACCTTGCCGAAAAGGGCGTGACCGAACTGGCAGAGATGCAAAAGGCCGCCACCGAATGACCCGCAAATTCAGCGGCGACCGGCTGCTGATCGCCACGCATAATGCGGGCAAGCTCGAAGAGATGGCCCAGCTCATCGCTCCCTTCGGGGTTGCGGTCGTGGGCGCCGCCGAGATGAACCTGCCGGAGCCGGAAGAAACCGAGACGACGTTCGTCGGGAACGCCCGGATCAAGGCGCGCGCCGCCGTCGAGGCAACCGGGCTTCCTGCGCTTGCCGACGATTCCGGAATCGAGGTCGACGCGCTCGACGGTGCGCCGGGGGTCTATACGGCCGACTGGGCAGAAACGCCGGAAGGGCGCGATTTTCTGATGGCGATGACGAAGACCCACGAGCTGCTTGAGGAACGCGGCGCTGCGCATCCCCGCCGCGCCAGGTTCTGCGCCACTCTGGTCCTCTCCTGGCCGGATGGTCACGAAGAAATCTTCGAGGGCAAGGTCGACGGGACCCTCGTGTGGCCGATTAGAGGTGCGCAGGGACACGGATATGATCCGATGTTCCAGCCGGACGGGCATGACGTGACCTTCGCCGAGATGGGGGCCGAGCAGAAGAACGCCATCAGCCATCGCGCCGATGCTTTCGCCAAACTCGTTGCGGCCTGCTTTGCCTGACGACTGGGAAGCCGGGGGCTTTGGCCTCTACATTCACTGGCCGTTCTGCGAATCCAAGTGCCCCTACTGCGACTTCAACAGCCATGTCTCGGCACGCATCGATCAGGATGCCTGGCGGCGGGCCTACCTCTCTGAACTGAACCGCGTTGCACGTGAAACATCGGGGCGCGTTTTGCGCTCGGTCTTCTTCGGCGGCGGCACACCCAGCCTGATGGCGCCCGAAACCGTGGCAGAGGTAATTGCCGAACTGCGCAGGCTCTGGCCTGCGGCCAATGACCTGGAAATCACGCTCGAGGCCAATCCTGGCTCCGTTGACGCCGGCCGCTTTGCCGCCTACCGACAAGCCGGGGTGAATCGCGTCTCCATGGGGATCCAGGCCCTGAACGATGCCGATCTGAAGCGCCTCGGGCGGCTGCATTCCGCAAAAGAGGCCCTGGCTGCCTTCGATATCGCCCGCACCCATTTCGACCGCGTGAGTTTCGACCTGATCTATGCACGTCAGGACCAGAGCCTTTCGGGTTGGGAAGCCGAGTTGAAACAGGCACTGTCTTTGGCGATTGACCACCTTTCGCTTTACCAGCTCACCATCGAATCCGGCACCGCCTTCGGGGATCGCTATAACGCCGGCAGGCTGCGCGGCCTGCCGGACGAAGACCTTGGAGCCGACATGTTCGCAGTGACTCAGGACCTGTGCGGAGCGGCGGGAATGCCCGCCTATGAGGTGTCGAACCACGCGAAGGACGGGGCGCAATCGCGACACAACCTGATCTACTGGCGCTATGGAGATTATGCCGGGATAGGACCCGGCGCGCATGGCCGTCTCACGCTCGGCGGGCAGCGATGGGCGACAGAGGCGACGAGAATGCCCGCGGCCTGGCTGAACAACGCGCCCGGGGGTGGCGCCGAAACCCGGTCAAGGCTGACCCGAGAAGATCAGGCGGCGGAATACCTGCTGATGGGCTTGCGGTTGAAGGAAGGAATCGATCTGCGGCGTTATGCGGCGCTCTCCGGCCAGACGCTTGACGGCGACGTTCTGGAGGAACTTTCCGACCTTGGTATGGCCCTTTGTGACGGCGAACGATTAATCGTTTCAAATCAAGGGTTTATGGTACTGAATGCGGTCATCTCACGGCTTCTGGGCGCTTAGTTCACGCTGAGAAGGCGACACAGTTCGTCAAGCTGCTCGAGCGAGTCGTACTGGATGACCATCTGACCTGCTTCCTGCCCCGGTTTGTGCGCAAGTGTCACCTTCATTCCCAGGCCCGCGGACAGATCGCCTTCCAGCGCACGTGTATCCGCATCCTTCGCGCTCCCACGGTCTTTCCTGCTCTCGCGTTCGCTGACGTCTTCCGCGGGCGCGTTTTCCTTCTTCACAAGCGCTTCTGTTTCGCGGACCGACAGACCTGCGGAAACGACTTTTCGGGCAAGCGCCAACGGATCCTGCGCCATGATCAGCGCGCGCGCATGTCCCGCGCTCAGCTGTGCCGTTCGCACCATCTCGAGCACCGGCTCCGGAAGGTTGAGCAGGCGCAGGAGGTTGGCAATGTGGCTTCGGCTTTTGCCGAGGGCCTCGGCCATCTTTTCCTGGGTATGCCCGAAGCGGTCCATCAGCATCCGGTATCCGGCCGCCTCCTCGACCGCGTTCAGGTCGGCCCGCTGGATGTTCTCTATGATGGCGACCTCGATCACCTCGACATCCGAAAATTCGCGGACAAGTACCGGGATTTCGTGCAATTGCGCCTGCTGCGCCGCCCGCCAGCGCCGCTCGCCGGCAACGATCTCGAACTGCTCGCCCCGCGCCCGCACGATCAGGGGCTGGATGATTCCCTTCTCCCGGATCGACCTCGACAAATCATCCAGATCTTCGGGGGTGAAACGCTTTCGCGGCTGCTCGGGGTTCGGCACCACGCTTTCGATCGGGACGATCCGGTCCGCCGACACGGGCCCTTTCCGTGTTCTCTCCTCGGTCTCCGAAACATCCGCCATCAAGGCGGACAGACCACGTCCGAGCCCGCGTTTCCTGTCAGCAGTCATCGCCATGGTCGTAACCCTCTCAAGCCGCCTTCGCGGCGTTCCGGTTCAATATTTCGAGCGCAAGTTCCCGATAAGCCTGCGCGCCCTTCGACAAGGTGTCATAGCTCAGCACCGGAAGCGCGAATGACGGCGCCTCGCTCACCCTGACGTTGCGCGGGATGCGGGTCTTGAAGACCAGATCCCCCAGATTTTCCCGCGCATCCTGTTCAACTTGCAGGGACAAGTTGTTGCGTTTGTCGTACATGGTCAACACAATACCTTCGATCCTGAGTGCCTCGTTGGCCGATTGGCGCACTTCTCGGATCGTCAGCATGAGTTGGGAAAGTCCCTCCAGCGCGAAGAACTCGCTCTGCAGCGGCACCAAGACCGAATGCGCCGCTATCATCGCATTCACCGTGAGAAGATTGAGAGAAGGCGGGCAGTCGATCAGCACGAAATCCAGCCTGAAGGCATCGATTGCGGGCTGGCGCAACGCATCATGCAATAGATAACTGCGCTTTTCATTCGATATCAGCTCGAGATCCGCCGAACTCAGGTCCACCGTCGACGGCACGATCAGCAGACCTTCGATGGCTGTCTCGACCACGACGGACTGCAGGTCGATATCTTCCAGCAGCAACTCGTAGGTCGTGAATTCCCGGTCCTCGTTCTCGATTCCCAACCCGGTTGACGCGTTTCCCTGGGGATCCAGGTCGACCACAAGCACGCGCTGACCAAGTTCGACCAGTCCTGCGGCCAGGTTAATCGCGGTCGTGGTTTTCCCGACCCCGCCCTTCTGGTTGGCAACGGCGATGATCTTTGGCCCCGGAGGTCGCGACAGGTCAGACACGTTGCAGATCCCTTATCTCCAGAATAGCCGCGCCCGAGTCCGTCGCACTTGGATGAGCCTGCAGGTCGAAGCGCCATTCTCGCCGCGCATCGTCTACTTCTGCACCCCAATTGCGCCCTTTCGGGAAGAACGCGTGTCCGCCCGGTTCAAGATGCCTTTCAGCAAATGCCATCAGCTGCGTCAACGGGGCAAGGGCCCGCGCTGAAAGTACGTTTGCTTCCAGGGGATCCATGGTTTCAACACGCTCCGAAAGCACTGTAGCATTCAGTTTCAGTTCACGCGCCACGGTCCTCAGGAAGGCACATTTGCGCTGGTCGCTGTCTACCAGAATCGTCTCTCGCGCGGGATCCTGCTCCAAAGCCATGATAGCGAGAACAAGGCCTGGCAAGCCACCGCCAGATCCCAGGTCAGCCCAGCGGTCCGCCCGATGCGATAGCTCGAAAATCTGGGCGGAATCAATGATGTGCCGATCCCAGAGATCGTCGAGGCTGGACCGTGACACAAGGTTTATCCTGGAATTCCACTTCCGGATGAGATCGACGTAAGCCTCGAGCCGATCCTGTGTTTCACGTGAAACATATGCCATGACGGTGTTGTCCATCAGGCCGAACGCTTCCGCGCTACGCGGGCCCGCGATAGTATCAGGGTTAGCGCGGCGGGGGTGATCCCCTCTACCCGCGCGGCCTGGGCCAAGGTAAGTGGTCGCGCAGCAGTCAGCTTTGTCCTGAGCTCCCTGGAAAGACCCTCCATCATTTCGTATGAGATGTCGGCGGGAATCTCGAAGTTCTCGTCCTTCCGCAACAGGTCGATATCGCGCTGCTGACGGTCGAGGTAATTCGCATAAAGCGCTTCCCGCTCCAACTGCATTCTGGTCCCAACGTCAATCATTTCAAAATCCGGATCGAGCACCAGGATATTGTCGAAGCTGATATCGGGGAAGGCCAACAGTTCATATCCCGTCCGCCTTGCGCCATCCTGATTGATCCGAATGCCAGTTGCTGCGATCTCTTTCGGACTGAAACTCTTGGCGTCCAGGATATTCCGACCCGCTTCAAGCGCTTCCATCTTGCTGCTGAAAGCACGTTTCCGGTCCTCGCCCACGATTCCAAGCGACAGCGCCAAAGGTGTAAGTCGCTGATCGGCGTTATCCGCTCTCAGGGAAAGCCGGAATTCCGCGCGCGATGTGAACATCCTGTAAGGCTCGGTCACACCCCTTGTCGTAAGGTCATCGATCATCACCCCGATATAGCTCTCGGAACGGGAGAACCGCACGGGATCGCGGCCCAATGCCGCCATCGCTGCGTTCAGTCCGGCGACCATGCCTTGCGCAGCGGCTTCCTCGTACCCCGTTGTCCCGTTGATCTGCCCTGCAAGGTAAAGACCCCCGACGTCCCGAAGCGCCAATGTCCCGTCAAGTGCGCGCGGATCCACGAAGTCGTACTCGATCGCATATCCGGGCTGCACGATCTTGACAGCTTCAAGGCCGTGTATCGAGCGGACATATTCCTCCTGTACATCGACCGGCAATGACGTCGATATCCCGTTGGGATAGACGGTCGGGTCGTCGAGCCCTTCGGGCTCTAGGAAAATCTGGTGCGATTCCTTGTCGGCGAACCGGACAATTTTGTCCTCGATGGACGGACAGTATCGCGGGCCAATCCCTTCGATGTGGCCACCGTACATCGCGGATCGGGAAAGATTATCCCTGATGATGTCGTGAGTGCGTCGATTCGTCTGCGTAATCCCGCAGGAAATCTGACGTGCAAAAACGTTCTGGCTGAGAAAGGAAAAAAGTGTCGGCGTGTCGTCGCCAGGTTGGCTTTCAAGACGATTCCAATCGATTGTCCTGCCATCAAGACGCGGCGGCGTGCCGGTCTTCAGCCGTCCCAATGCCAACCCGAAGTCGTCAATCCGTTCGGCCAGCCGAACCGACGGACGATCACCCATACGCCCTCCGGGTCGGGACTCATCACCTATGTGAATAACGCCACGCAGGAATGTACCCGTTGTCAGAACCACGGCACCTGCGCGGATCTCGGACCCATCGCCCAGAACGACTCCTTCAACGGTGCGTCGGTCCATTACGAAGTCGACACACTCTCCGACAATGATCTCGAGGTTCGGTTGCGCCGTCGTCCGTCTCAGCATCTCCTCTCGATACAGCTTTCGGTCCGCCTGTGCGCGAGGGCCCTGAACCGCGGGACCCTTGCGTCGATTCAGCAGCCTGAACTGGATGCCGGCCCTGTCCGCAACTTGGCCCATCACCCCGTCCATCGCGTCGATTTCGCGTACCAGATGGCCTTTTCCCAGACCACCAATGGCAGGGTTACAGGACATCACGCCGATACCGGCTTCGGACATGGTGACAAGCGCCGTGCGCGCACCCGCCCGCGCGGAAGCGTGCGCCGCCTCCGCACCCGCATGTCCACCCCCTACGACGATGACGTCAAAATGTTTCACGTGAAACACCGCTCATTTTCCGATACAAAAGCTTGCGAAGATTTCATCCAGAAGCGACTCCGCATCGATACGTCCAACGAGTGATTCAAGCGCACGAATCGCAGAGCGTAGTTCTTCTGCCGTGACATCATATCGGTCCGGTCCCCGCACCAGCAACCCGGAAGCTGCATCGAGGTCAATTGCTGCGCGGCTCATCGCCAGCCTGTGCCGTTCGCGCGTTGCGAGACCTGCAGATGCAGACCGTTTCGAGAAATACGCCGAGAGGTCATGCAGAAGTTCCGGAATTCCCTGCCCCGTAATCCCGGAGATGCCCCGGACACCAGCACAGACTGTATCCTGCTTGGGCTTAACCACAATATCATGTGGCTCGACAGATAATCCGAGACCTTCAGGAGCATCAGCCAGAAACACACGAAGATCCGCCTGCCCGGCCCGTTGGATCGCCCGCTCGATGCCAATCCCCTCGACGATATCCTCGCTTTCCCGCAGACCGGCCGTGTCGAGAAGTGTCACCGGCACCCCGGCAAGATCCATCCGCACCTCGATCACATCGCGAGTCGTGCCCGCAATCTCGGAGGTGATCGCCGCGTCGCGCCCCACCAGCGCATTGAGCAGAGTGGACTTGCCCGCATTCGGTGGTCCCACGATCGCGACCTCAAACCCGCTCCGGATCCGTTCCGAAATCGCCACGCCCGAGATCTGTTTTTCCAGATCCTCCCGCACACGCTCCAGCAGCTCGGCTACCTCGTCGGAAACGTCGACGGGAACCTCCTCGTCGGCAAAATCGATCGAGGCCTCCAGCAAAGCCGCCGCGCGGACAAGATCGCGGCGCCAGCTTTCGACCCTTTCACCCAGCGCACCGGACAGGATGCGGACGGCCTGCTTGCGCTGCGCCTCGGTCTCCGCGTCGATCAGATCGGCGAGCCCTTCGACCTGGGCCAGATCGAGCCGGCCGTTTTCCAGTGCGCGCCGCGTGAACTCTCCCGGTTCTGCCATCCGGGTGCCCGATACCGCGCCCAGCAGGCGCAGCACGGCCTCGACCACGGCGACGCTGCCGTGAAGCTGCAGCTCGACCACATCCTCGCCAGTAAAACTGGCCGGACCCGCGAAGCGGATCACCAATGCCTCATCGACCAGCGCGCCGGATGGATCCCTTATGGACCGGACCGCGGCAACCCTGACCGGCGGCAATGCGCCGCACAGCGTTTCGGCAGCGGCAATGGACTGCGGGCCCGAGATCCTTACGACGGAAACCCCGGCCCGCCCTTGCGCGGTTGCCAAGGCGTATATCGTATCCATTTCTGACAAGTCACTGATTCGAAAGGTCTATCAGGTATTCATCGAATCGAAGAATTCTGCGTTCGACTTGGTCTGCTTGAGTTTCGAGATCAGGAATTCGATGCCATCCGTGGTTCCCATGGGGTTCAGGATGCGGCGCAGCACGAAGGTCTTCTGCAGATCGCCCTTGTCGACGAGAAGATCTTCCTTGCGCGTGCCGGACTTGAGAATATCCATCGCCGGGAAGACGCGCTTGTCCGCGATCTTGCGGTCGAGCACGATCTCCGAGTTGCCGGTTCCCTTGAACTCCTCGAAAATCACCTCATCCATCCGGCTGCCGGTGTCGATCAGGGCCGTGGCGATAATGGTGAGCGAACCGCCCTCCTCGATGTTCCGCGCAGCACCGAAGAACCGCTTGGGACGCTGCAGCGCGTTCGCGTCCACACCACCGGTGAGGACCTTGCCCGACGACGGGACCACCGTGTTGAAGGCCCGTCCAAGACGGGTGATGGAATCGAGCAGGATCACCACATCGCGCTTGTGCTCGACAAGACGCTTTGCCTTCTCGATCACCATGTCCGACACCGCGACGTGCCGCGTCGCCGGTTCGTCGAACGTCGAGGAAACGACCTCGCCCTTCACCGAACGCTGCATGTCCGTGACTTCCTCCGGCCGCTCGTCGATCAGCAGTACGATCAGATAGCACTCCGGGTGGTTCTTCTCGATCGAGTTGGCGATGTTCTGCAGCAGCACCGTCTTGCCCGTGCGAGGCGGTGCCACGATGAGCGAGCGCTGCCCCTTCCCGATCGGCGCGACAAGATCGATGATGCGGGCCGAGCGATCCTTGATGGTCGGATCCTCGACTTCCATCTTCAGGCGTTCGTCCGGATAGAGCGGGGTGAGGTTCTCGAAGGCGATCTTGTGGCGCGCCTTCTCGGGATCCTCGAAGTTGATCTTGGTCACGTCGACAAGGCCGAAATAGCGTTCGGTGTCGTCGGGCGCCTTGATGATCCCCTCGATAGTGTCACCCGTGCGCAGCGAATATTTCCGGATCATCTCGGGCGAAACGTAGATGTCATCGGGGCCCGGCAGGTAGTTCGCTTCCGGCGACCGCAGAAAGCCGAAACCGTCCTGCAGAACTTCCAGCACACCGTCGCCGGAGATTTCCCAGCCCTCGTCCGCGCGTTCGCGGAGGATCTGGAACATCATCTCGCCCTTGCGCATGGTCGAGGCGTTCTCGATCTCGAGCTCCTCTGCCATGTCCAGAAGATCCTTCGGGCTCTTCCGCTTGAGATCGGCGAGGTTCAACGTCTCGAGGGACTCGATCTGGCCTGGGGCGTCGGTGGTCTCGGATGTCATCGCAATATCCATGTTCGGCCCGCGAAAGCCGCGCGCCGGTGTCGTTATCGGAAAATCAGGTCTGCGCCTTCCCCGGACGGAGAGGTGAGAGTCAGATAAGCATCTCGGCCGCCTGAGTCAACGATTCAGAACTTCACCACGACCGAGAGGACAATCAGAACCATGAGCAGGGTCGGCACCTCGTTCATCATCCGGTACTGGCGGCCCGTGAACCGATTGCCGCCCCGAGCGAAATCCTTGCGCCGCCGTCCCAGCCAGTGATGGAACCACGTCATGGCAATGACGCCCGCCCCCTTGGTCCAGGGCCAGACGAGGCCCCAGCTCACGACGCCGGGGGTCAGCACGAGGCACAGGCCGAATATCCAGGTGGCGATCATTGAGGGGTTCATGATTACGCGGAACAGCTTCAGCTCCATCACCGTGAAGAGGTCATGCGTGCCCGCATCGGTGCCGACCTTCTCGGCGTGATAGACGAAGAGCCTGGGAAGATAGAACAGGCCCGCCATCCAGGCGATCACGGACATGATGTGAAACGCCTTGATCCAGGGATAGGCCAAAGCGAGCAGGTCGGTCATCTCGTGCACTCCGTTCGGGAGGCCCTCTTACTATACAGTAAATAAGATAAGAAGATTTGATGATGATGTAGGAAGCCCCGAAACTGTGGATCATCCGCTTCACCCGGGCTTCCCAACAACGGGAAAGCGATGTTGAGCGATCCGGGCAAAAATCCGGGAGTATCGTAAAAATGGTTTTAATACAGTATCTTATAACGTCCATAGGGGCATGAGGCCTATGGATGAACATGTGGGTAGAAACAGGGTAACGACGTTATCCACAACACGGGCGTTATCCCCGCCAACATGCGGATGGAACTTGCGCCATGTCCCGGGGCGGACCTTGAATCGCGCAGCTTGTCATCACTTCGTTAATTCTTCAGTAACCATACCGATGCGATCCCTGCCACCTTGCACAGAGTTATCCCCATGAAACACCCGCTCGTGCTGGCTTCCGGATCCGGGATACGCGCTCAGATGCTGCGGCAGGCCGCCGTGGATTTCGAGGTCTCCGCGGCGCGGATCGACGAGGATGCGGTGCGCGCGGCACTGGCCGCCGAGGATGCAAGCCCGCGCGACGTGGCGGATACGCTTGCCGAGTTGAAGGCGCGGAAGGTCAGCGAGAAGAGGCGTGACAGGCTTGTACTGGGATGCGATCAGGTGCTCGATCTTGACGGCACCATCCTGTCGAAGCCCGAGACCCCGGATGAGGCCATCGGCCAACTGCGCAGTTTGCGGGGCCGCGTTCACAAGCTGCTGTCGGCTGCGGTGGTCTGCGAGAACGGCGCGCCGATCTGGCGCCATGTGGGCCAGGCACGCCTGACGATGCGCGCGGCGTCCGACAGCTATATCGAGGGATACGTGGCGCGAAACTGGGACAGCATCCGTCACAGCGTCGGGGGCTACAAGATCGAGGAGGAAGGCGTGCGGCTCTTCGCCCGGATCGAGGGCGATTATTTCAATATCCTTGGCCTGCCCCTGCTTGAGCTGCTGGCCTGGCTCACCCTTCGCGGAGAGATCGAGGCATGATACGCCTCGGCCTCACCGGTTCCATCGGGATGGGCAAGTCCACGACGGCGAAGATGTTCGCCGACGAAGGTTGCGCGGTCTGGGACGCGGATGCGGCAGTGCACCGCCTCTACGGTCCGGGCGGCGCGGCGGTTGGGCCCATAGCGGCCCGTTTTCCGCAAGCCGTGTTCGAGAATGCCGTCTCGCGCCAGGCACTGCGCGAGATCATTGCAGCAGAGCCGGAGGCGCTGAAGAAGATCGAGGCCATCGTGCATCCCCTGGTCGCCGCGGACCGGGCCGAATTCCTCGCGCACACGGACGCGGATATCGTCGTGCTGGATATCCCGCTGCTGTTCGAGACAGGGGGAGAAAGCCAGATGGATGCGGTAGCCTGCGTGACGGTCGCGCCCGATGAGCAGGAACGCCGCGTGCTGGAACGCGCGACGATGACGCGCGCGCAGTTCCTCCAGATCCGCGACCAGCAGATGCCCAACGCGGAAAAATGCGCCCGGTCGGATTTCGTCATCGAAACCGATACGCTTGAACACGCCCGGTCGCAGGTGCAGGCTATTGTCGAAACCCTCAGGAATGGCTGGAAGCGCAATGCGTGAAATCGTGCTCGACACCGAAACCACCGGCTTCGACCCGGAGACCGGGGACCGGATCGTCGAGATCGGCGCGGTCGAACTCATGGGTCATGTGGCAACGGGTCGGACCTATCACCAGTACATAAACCCCGAACGCGCGATGCCCGAGGAAGCCTTTCAGGTCCACGGGCTGGGCGATGAATTCCTGGCCGACAAGCCGAAGTTCGCGGAGATCGGGCAGGCCTTCCTGGATTTCATCGGCGATGCAAGGCTGGTCATCCACAATGCCGCCTTCGACATGAAGTTCCTGAATGCCGAGCTGCGCTGGATGGGTCTGCCCAAGATTCCGTGGGAACGCGCGCTGGATACGCTCGAGATCGCGCGGCGCAGGTTTCCCGGCTCGCCCGCCTCTCTGGATGCGCTGTGCCGGCGCTTCGGAATCGACAATTCGTCACGAACGCTGCATGGGGCGCTTCTCGACAGCGAGATCCTCGCCGAGGTCTATCTGGAACTGATCGGCGGTCGCCAGCCCGACTTCGCCCTGAACGTGACGCAGCATTCGGGCCCGGGGACCGACCTGAAGGAATGGACGCCCAAACCCCGACCCGTTCCCCTGCCGCCCCGGATCACCGAGGCGGAAGCCGCCGCCCATGCCGCATTCGTGTCCAAGCTCGGCGACGCTACGCTGTGGCCGAAAGGATGACTTAAGCGTCGGCCCTTGGAGGATTCGCCTGACGGCGCGCGATCTCGTTGCGATAGAGCGCCAGGAAATCGATGTTCTCGAGATTGAGCGGGGGAAACCCGCCGTCGCGCGTGACGTCGCTGACGATGCGGCGCAGGAACGGGAAGATCATTCGCGGACATTCGATCAGAAGGAACGGGTGCAGCTGATCCTCACCGACATTGTCGATGTGAAAGATGCCCACGTAGTCGATTTCGAGAAGGAACAGGGTCGCATCGCCATCTTTCGCCTTCGAGGTGACGTTCAGCCGGATCGAGCATTCATACTGCTTCTCGGCGCCGCGCTTCTTGGCGTCGAGGTTGACCTGGACCTGCACATCGGGGGTAGTGTCCGCGGGCGCGCCCTTCTGGGCCATGATGTTCTCGAAGGACATGTCCCGGATGAACTGACCCAGCACGCGCATCTGAGGTATCTGGGGCTGTTGCGCCGCTTCCGGCTGCTGGGCATTTTCGTCGGCCATATGGCTCTCCCTGGGGTGTCTGATAGGTCAGCGCCCGCTTATCACCTCGGGAGTGCCACCTCAATGCTTGGACCATCCGGAAGGCCCGCTGCGGCCGTCGTGGTTCGGCCGGACCTCCGTATAGTCACCCTCGATCACGTCTTCGCGGGGTCGTACCGGGCGCTGGCGCGGATCCGGGCCCGTGCTGAAGGTGGCTATTCTCACGCGCGACCGGATTGCGCGGAAGGCCGCATCGCGGATCGCCGGAACGAGAAGCGCAAAGCCGACCGCATCGGTGAAGAACCCCGGCGTCAGCAGCAGCGCACCGGCGAAAAGGATCATCGCGCCATGGGCCAACGGCTCGGACGGGTCACGCAGTTCGGAAAAGGACGACTTCAGCCGTGCGAGCGTGGCAAGACCCTGCGCCCGCACCAGAGCGGTGCCGAGGATGGCCGTCAGCACCACCGTGACCAGCGTCCAGCCCAGCCCGATCAGACCCCCGATCTGGATGAACAGGGTGATTTCGATCAGGGGCACGGCAAGGAAGATCAGAAACAGCCACATACGCATGGGGTCCTTTCGCGTGGTCCGGTGGACTTGAAGGGGTCCTGCCCTTACATAAGTTGCCTAGACGCCTGTTTCCATGCCCCCGCTCCTTCAAGAGGTCTCCATGAATTCACCGCTCCTGCAACTTCTGGTGCTGGCCGCGATCGCGATCTTCCTGATCCTGCGCCTGAAGAACGTCCTCGGGACGCGCGGCGGGTTCGAGGGTCCGCCCG
The DNA here is from genome assembly GCF_040801785.1 of Sulfitobacter sp. LCG007. Lineage (NCBI taxonomy): Bacteria > Pseudomonadati > Pseudomonadota > Alphaproteobacteria > Rhodobacterales > Roseobacteraceae > Roseobacteraceae bacterium LCG007. Next base: position 3,982,546 of record NZ_CP161805.1, read on the forward strand.
CGTCGAAGCCGACGCTGTCGCGAAAGCCGAGCCGCGATTTCGAAGTGATCGAGGGCGGACCCGACCTCGACATCACCGACCATGTGGAAGACGGAAGCCCCGCCGCGATTGCGCTGGCCGAGATGAAGCGGGCCGAGCCGTCGTTCAACGTGACCGAATTTCTGGCAGGCGCCCGCAGTGCCTACGAGATGATCGTGATGGGCTACGAACGCGGCAATCTCGACGAGATCAAGCCGTTCCTGGCGGAAGGCATCTACGAGACGTTCGTAGACGGTGTCGCGGCGCGCGAGGATCAGGGCCTGACCATCGAGGCCGATTTCATCGGCGTCCGCGAACTCAAGCTGACCGACGCGACCTTCGATCACGCGACCGGCGAAGCCGAATTGACCATACGCTTCGTGGGAGAGCTGACCTCGGTCGTGCGCAACGCGGAAGGCACCGTCGTCGAGGGAAGCAAGAACGAAGTCAAGCGTCAGAAGGATGTCTGGTCCTTCAGCCGCAAGATGGGCTCGGACGATCCGAATTGGCTTTTGGTATCGACAGACGGCTGAAAAGTGCCCATGCGGTACTTTTTGCGGCGGCCGTGGCCTTGATGGCCGTGCCCGCTGCCGCCGAATTACGCTATCAAATGCTGGATTTCTCCGAACTCTCGGGCTGGGAAAGGGATGACCACGCCGCGGCCCTCGCCACTTTCCGCAATACCTGCCAGGACATGGCGGATCCGGACTGGAAGGCGGTGTGTGCCTTCGCAGCGACTGATCCCGACCCGCGCGACTTCTTCGAACTGCTGTTTCGCCCGGTTCTGATCGAGGATGGCGCGGACCCGCTCTTTACGGGATATTTCGAGCCCGAATTGCGGGGTTCGCGCGTCGAGAGCCCGCGCTATCGCTATCCGGTGTTCGCGATGCCCCCCGAGGCGCGCGATGCGACGCTGTGGTATTCACGACGCGAGCTGCTTGACGGCGGCCTGCTTGCGGGACGCGGGCTCGAGATCGCCTGGGTGGACGACCCGGTCGAGCTCTTCTTCCTCCAGATCCAGGGATCGGGCCGCATCAGGCTGCCGGACGGGCAGATGATCCGCGTCGGCTATGAGGGCGCGAACGGGCATCCCTATCGGTCCATCGGCGTCGAACTGGTGCGGCGCGGGGTCTACGACCTGCATCAGGTCAGCGCCGAGGTGATCAAGAACTGGGTTCGGCGCAATCCGGATGAAGGAAAGGAACTGCTGTTTCACAACCCCTCCTACGTGTTCTTCCGGGAAATCCGGGATCTCGCGCCCGAAAGCGGGCCGCGCGGAGCGATGAACCGATCGGTCACGCCGCTGAGGACCATCGCGGTGGATCCGTCCATCGTGCCGCTCGGCGCGCCGGTCTGGATCGAGAAGGAGGGCGCCAAGCCGATGCACAGGCTGATGATCGCGCAGGATACCGGATCGGCGATCAAGGGCGCGCAGCGGGCCGACATCTTCTTCGGGACCGGATCGGCCGCGGGCCGGGCGGCAGGAAAGCTCAAGGATCCAGGTCGGATGCTGGTGCTGTTGCCGATCCAGAGGGCCTACGCCCTTCTCCCCGAAAGCGCGACATGAAGCGTCGGCGGCCGACGGCCGAGGAACTGGAGTTGTGGCACCAGGTGACGGAAACGGCGGAACCGCTGCACCGGCGGACGCAGACATTCGACCCGCAATCCGTGGCCCCGCCGCCGAATCCCGCCCCCCGCCGCCAAACGCGCGACCTGCCCGCGTCCCCATTTCCCAAGAGCCCGCCGCAACGCAAGTCCTCGCAGGATCTCGCACCCAGCCTGCCCGAGCGGCTGCGGAGCGCGCAGGTCCACATGGACCGCAAGACCTTCGGCAAGCTCAAGCGCGGCAAGATGAAGCCGGAGGCGAGGATCGACCTGCACGGCATGACGCTGGAGCGGGCCCATGTAGCGCTCAGCCGTTTCATCCTTTCTTCGCATGGCGCGGGGAGGCGTCTGGTGCTCGTGATCACCGGCAAGGGCAAGGAGCGCGACAACGGCGGCCCCATCCCCGTGCGCTACGGTGTGCTCAAGCATCAGGTGCCGCAATGGCTGACCTTGCAGCCTTTGGCGGGCGCGGTGCTCCAGATTGCACCGGCACATATCAGCCATGGCGGTTCAGGCGCGTACTACGTCTACCTTCGCCGCGGACGGTAGCAGCCGGGTCGCCCTTGCCGCCCCTGTGGCGGCGAGCGCACCAGCAATTGCGAAATAGACCGCGATCGCGATCATCTGGTCGGGAAAGACGATGCCATGGTCGATCAGCGCTGCGGTGACGCCCGGACCGATGGCCGAGCCGAAGACCATTATCGCCATCACCAGCGCCTTGATCGCTCCCAGATGGCGGGTTCCGTAATACTCGGCCCAGAATGCGGATGGCACCGTGGCCTGCGCGCCGATGCCCACACCCAGAATCGACATCGCCAGTGCCGCGCCCCAGAGCGTACCGGACTGGCCCAGAACGAAGAACGCCACCGCGAAGGGCACCCAGAGCGCCATCATCAGCCGCCCGGTCCCGAACCGGTCGATGAGCGCGCCGGAAATGAAGGTGCAGACGACCGATACGAGCGTGAAGAGAGGCATCAGCGACACGAAGTCGGCCAGGGCCCAGCCCTTGACCTCGGTCATGTGGACCTGGTGGAAGAATAGCGCCGTTCCGAAGGCGGGCGGTCCCAGCATCAGGGGGCAGACCATCCAGAAAAGCCAGTGTTTCAGCATTCCGCCGCGGGTCCAGTGATGCCCCTCCATCCCCAGCGCGGCGCTGCTTTCGGCGACGGCCTGCGGTGTGCGCTCCGCGCGCAGCAGGCGGAAGATCACGGGTGCCGCCAGCAGAACGAGGACGGCGGAAACCAGCCAGAGATTGCGCCAGCTCGTCCAGGCCAGAAGCGCAACGAAGAGCACGGGCAGGATCGCCTGCCCCAATGCAAAGCCCATCGAAGACACGGACAGCGCCTTGCCCCGCGTCGCGTTGAACCAGCGCGCCATGGCGACGATGGCGAGATGGCTCATCATCCCCTGTCCGGCCAGACGCAGGAGGTAGATCACGATGCCAAGTCCCATCGCTCCGCGCGCGCCCCACATGGCGACGCAGGCCAGAGCCAACAGCGTCGTCACCGCGATCATCAGGTAGCGGATGCGAAACCGGTCGGTCAGCACGCCGGCCCAGACCATGGTCAGGGCCGAGACGGTTGTCGCGATGGTGTAGGTCAGGCCCCACTGGCCGTGCGACAGGCCGAAATCCCGCATGATCTCGCCGGCGAAGATCGAGATGAAGAACGTCTGTCCGAAACTCGACGTGAACGAGAGCAGGACACCCGCGGAGAGGAAGAGCGCGTTCTCGCGCAGAAATCTGAGAAAACCCATGCCCCTCTCTCCCGCTTATCGGCGGGAAAGGAAAGACCGCTCAGAGAACGTAGCGGCTGATATCGGCTGAACGGGTCAGGGCCCCGAGGTTTGTATCCACGAAGGCTGCATCGACGACGACCTCCTCGCCTCCCCGGTCCGGCGCGGTAAAGGAGAGCTCTTCGAAGACGCGCTCCATCACGGTATAAAGTCGGCGCGCGCCGATGTTTTCGATGGACTGGTTCACTTCCGCCGCGATGCGGGCCAGCGCGGCGATACCATCCTCGGTGAAGCGCACGGTGACGTTTTCGGTGCCCATCAGCGCGGTGTATTGCAGCGTCAGCGCATTGTCCGTCTCGGTCAGGATGCGCACGAAATCCTCTTCCGTCAGCGCCCTCAGCTCGACCCGGATCGGCAAGCGGCCCTGAAGTTCGGGCAGCAGGTCCGAGGGCTTGGCGATATGGAAGGCGCCCGAGGCGATGAAGAGGATATGGTCGGTCTTGACCGGCCCGTGCTTGGTCGAGACCGTGGTGCCCTCGATCAGCGGCAGCAGGTCGCGCTGCACCCCCTCTCGGCTGACATCCGCGCCGCGCGCGTCCGAGCGGGCACAGACCTTGTCGATCTCGTCGAGGAACACGATGCCGTTTTCCTCCACCGACGAGATCGCGTTCCGCGTCACCGCCTCGTCGTCCAGCAGCTTGTCGGCTTCCTCGCCGATCAGCACCTCGTAGCTTTCGGCAACGCTGAGCCTTTTGCGCGTCTTGCGCCCGCCCATTGCCTTGCCGAAGAGATCGCCGAGGTTGAGCATCCCCATGCCGCCGCCGGGCTGGCCGGGGATATCCATCATCGGGAACGGACTGGATGTATCGGCGACCTCGAGGTCGATCATCGTGGCATCGAGATCACCCGCCTTGAGCTTCTTGCGAAACATCTCGCGCGTGCCGTCGCGCGCATCCTCGCCCGCGATGGCGTCGATCACGCGTTCTTCGGCTGCGTGATGCGCAGCGGCCTTGACGTCTTCGCGCATGTGTTCTCGGGTCATCACGATGGCGCTGTCCAGAAGATCGCGGATGATCTGCTCGACGTCGCGTCCGACATAGCCCACTTCGGTGAACTTCGTCGCCTCGACCTTGAGGAAAGGCGCGCGGGCGAGCCGGGCGAGCCTGCGGCTGATCTCGGTCTTGCCGACCCCGGTGGGCCCGATCATCAGGATGTTCTTGGGATAGACCTCGTCGCGCAGATCGTCGGACAGCTGCTTGCGCCGCCAGCGGTTGCGCAGTGCAACGGCCACGGCGCGCTTGGCGTCCTTCTGGCCGATGATAAAGCGGTCCAGTTCCGAAACGATTTCGCGGGGGGTGAGGTCGGTCATGCGATACCCTGTTCAGTGAGCGGGTGGAAGATAGACGCGCAGCCCGGCCAACGGGAGCAGCGACAGCAGCGCGGCCCGGATCCGCGCCCAGAAGGCGCCGAGCGCCACGAGGAATGCGCCGAGCATCAGGATGAGCCAGGCGTAGCTGCCGCCTGTGCCTGCAGGGTAGAGCGTCGTGATCACACCCACGACATAAGCAATCGCCGCCAGCAGAAAAGACCGCCGGTCGATGATCACGGCGACCAGCGCGAATGCGCCCATGACGACGATCAGGGCGAGGCGGGCATTGTCCGTGTCATTCGACAGCACCGACAGCGCAACGGTGTTGATGATCATCGGCGCAGCCACGAGATGAAGCCAGAAACCCTGTGCCGCGCGGCGCGTGACGCGGTGCGGGTCGCTTGCGTCGAAGGCCATTGCCACGGCGAAACAGGCGAGGCCAAGGGCCAGAGTGACCCACGCCAGACCACCCTCGCCCGAGAGCACGAAGACCTCGCGGATGTCCTGAGGCGTACCGGATCGCGCGGCGGCGGCCAGAAGGGCGGTCGCGAACAGGCCGAGGGCGGCGACGGCGAGCGCGAAGGGGACCTTGAAGCGCAGCCAGAAGACCAGGACCGCGACAACGCTCAGCAGGCCCGGCCCGATCAGGCTGCCATAGTCGGCCTGGGCGATCATGAAGACCTGCGCCAGCCATGTGCCAAAACCGAAGGCCGCGACCGAGGCGAACATCAGTGTCAGCAGGATCGCCGGTCCGATCATCCGGCGCCGGCGGATGAAATACTCGGCGAAGAGCCATACCAGCCCCGCGGTCGCGATAGTGATCCAGAGCAGGGTGTCCTGCCAAGCCTCGAACCGGCCCGCCATGTACCAGCTCACCACGGCGACATAGCCGGTCGAGAGGATGGTGAGGCCCACCATGATGAAGATCTCATTGAAGCCCCGGAACAGTTCGAACGGCTCATCGCCTGCGGTCATCGCCTCTCGGGTGCCCTGCCGGCTGTCGGAAAGCGCCTTCAACAGGCTCGCCTGCCGTTCCGACAGGATGCCCGCGCCGACCGCGGCGCGGATGTCGTCCGAGCCGATCACCGGATCGATTCCACCGTCAGGTTGCCGTTGGTGTAGACGCAGATGTCCGCTGCGATGCCCATTGCCGTGCGCGCGATCTGCTCGGCCGACCGGTCGCTGTCCATCAGCGCCCGCGCCGCGGCCAGCGCATAGTTGCCGCCCGAACCGATCGCTGCCACGTCATGCTCGGGCTCGAGCACGTCGCCCGCGCCGGTGATCACCAGCAGGTCCTTGCCGTCCGAGACGATCAGCATCGCCTCGAGCTTCTGGAGATACTTGTCCGTGCGCCAGTCCTTGGCCAGTTCGACGGAAGCGCGGGCAAGCTGCCCGGGATGGGACTCGAGCTTGGTCTCGAGCCGTTCGAGCAGGGTGAAGGCATCCGCCGTCGATCCGGCAAACCCCGCGAGCACCTCGACGCCGCCGGGCGACAGGCGCCGCACCTTGCGCGCGGTGCCCTTGATCACGGTCTGGCCGAGCGAAACCTGTCCGTCCCCGGCAATCACGACCTCGCCGCCCTTCTTGACGCCGATGATCGTGGTGCCGTGCCAGCCGGGAAAATCTGTATCGGACATCGCCCTCTCCTTCGCTTCGCCTCTATATGGACCCGGGGTCTTGCGGCTGCAACGTATGCTTCCCCGGCGTCGCGCCATCAAGGAAGGACGCCCGAAGGCCAGCCCTCTGGATCAGACGATGCAACCCGGAGCCGAGGGCGGATCAGGCCAACGGGATGAGAAAGCTGCGGCGTGGGAGGATTTCTTCGGGCGGCGGATGCGATGAATGGCGGCTGTGCGGGACGAAGCGGGCATAAGGCCAACGACCGCTTCCGCATTTTTCGCTTAGAATTCGTGAATTATGCGCGCCGCGCGATCGCCTTATATCTTAAGGACTTACAGCTTGCAAAAGTCGCGCGCATAGTCAGCGGAGCATGACCCGAGCAAGTCAGCTCAACTCCAATAGTGGCTCAAGCTCAAGGTGATGCAGTACTAACACTTTTTTAATCATTCCCTGCTATCACCAAGGGCGCTCAGATGGAGGCGCTCATGAGGTTCATTGCTATTGCTGGTGTCGCACTGCTGTTGCTTGAAGTCGCCAAGGGTCTGCTCCCCGACGTGTTCCACTTTCTACCACTCGGCGGCAGCACCGTAGCCGAAATGGGGATCATTTTTGGACTAGCGGTCGCGGTAGCAACCATAGACGAACTAAGGCGTCCAAATGACGACTAAACGTAGGATCACCATCACAGTCGATCCAGACATTGAAGAGTGGCTTCAAACTGGTGCAAAGAACTACGGGCGTTCCATGTCCGAATTGGTGCGTATCTGCCTGCGCGAGTTCAGCAAAGAGCACCCAACACGCTTTTTGACTGTAGACAAAGCTCGTACGGAAACCCCTGAAGCTTGGCGCATAATCAGGAAAGATGTGCACGATTCCTGATTTTCGCACTGGTGTTAGAGAACCGGGCGTTCGCCACATCCCAAGGAATTAGCAGGTTGGGCTCGAAGCGGCCATTGCGCTCCGAGCCCACAGTGGATTTTGCCGTTAATCGTTTACTGCGATTGGTTGGGCCGAACGGGCCCCTTCACCAATCGCGCCGGGCGGGTCAGATCGACTCTTCGATCCAGCTTTGCAGCGCCGCCTTCGGACGCGCGCCGGCCATGTTCGACACGACCTGCCCGTCCTTGAAGATGAAAAGCGCCGGGATTCCGCGCACGCCCATCTGGGCGGGAGAATTCGGGTTCTCGTCCACGTTCACCTTCACGATCTTGACCTTGCCTTCCATCGACTCGGACAGCTCTTCGAGCGCCGGGCCGATCTGCTTGCAGGGGCCGCACCATTCGGCCCAGAAATCCACCACGACGGGGATATCGGAATTCTTCACCTCGGCGTCGAAGGTGTCGTCGGTCACGGCGTGGGTTGCCATCGGGCTCTCCTGACAAATCTGCGGTTGGCCTGAAACCTATGAAGCCCCCGGTGCTTCGTCAAGATATGGCACCGAGCGCAGGGCCTGCGTCACGATCTCGTGCGGGAGTGACATGAAACTGCCTGTGCGGGTCCACAGGATGCCCGTCTCGATCCGTCGATCGGGCCAGATCTGCCGCAGCCCCTCGGCATAGGCCCCCATCTGCCGCAGGATGCCGTCGGGGCATTGCGCGGCGGTCTGCGGGACCGTGCGATTTGTCTTGAAATCGACAGCCACGATCCGGTCGTGCCCCACGATGAGCCGGTCGATGGTCCCGTGCATCCGCCGGCTTCCCAGATCGGCGGTGATGGCGACCTCGCACATCGCATCCGCATCGAAGATCCAGCGCAGATCCGTGTGGCTCAGCACCGCAAGCGCCTCACCCGCCGCCGCGTCGAACGCCCCGGCATCCGCCTCGGGACGCATCGCGGAGAGGAACCCCGGCCAGTCGCCGGATGGGCGGGCGGAAAGGCGCTCGAGCATCTCGTGAACCAGCCTGCCATGGCTCTTGGCCGCCTCGCTTTCCTCGCCCAGTTCGCCCGCGAGTGCCTTGGCCCCGCCGAGATCGGACGGTGACAGTGTCTCGACCTGCACCGGCGCCGGGGGCGCGGGCTGCCCGAAAAGCGGCTCGAGCGGCGCATCCGCAGGTTCGGCGCGCGCTGTCTCACGGATCGGCATCGCGTCCCAGTCGCCGTGGGCATGGCGCAGGCCCGGCTCTCCCTCGATCAGGATTTCCTCGGCCCCGGCCTCGTGCATCGCCTTTTCGACGATCTGATACCAGCTTTCCCCATTGCCCGGCAGTTCGCCGGCGGCAGCGACGATCAGCCACTTCTCCGCCCGCGTCAGCGCCACGTACAGCAGCCGCAACCTTTCGTTCTCTTCGGCCTGCCGCATCGCGCCCAGCACGTCGCGCATCGGTTCCGGCGCCTCGTCGCCACCGACGCGCCAGACGGGCCGGTCCCCGACCTCGACGATGCTGCTCCGGATCTGGGGGGGTTTGCGGATGGTGTCCGGCAGGATCACGATCGGCGCCTCGAGTCCTTTCGCCCCGTGCACTGTCATGACCCTGATCTGGTCCGTGGCGGCGTCGATCTGGCGCTTGATCTCCAGATCGTCGGTTTCCATCCAGACCAGAAAGCCCGTCAGGCTCGGCACCGTGCTGCGTTCATAGGCGAGCGCCTGGCTCAGCAGCGCGTCGATGCCGTCCTCGGCTTCTCTCCCCAGTCGGCTCAGCAGTTTCCGTCGGCCGCCGTGCCGGGTGAGGATGCGTTCGATCAGATCGTAGGGTCGCAGGAAGTCGACCTGAGCGCGCAGGTCGCGCAGCATCGCGAGCGTCTCGGGGAAATCCGCGCCGCGTTCACGCAGGGCCTGCCAGAGGTGCGGTTTGTCGCGCCGATGCGCAAGATCGAAGAGCGCCTGTTCGTCCCATCCGAAAAGCGGGGACTTGAGCGACGTGGCCAGCGACAGGCTGTCCTCGGGCAGCGCAAGGAAGTTCAGCAGGGCAGCAAGATCCTTGACCGCGAGTTCCGCGCCGACCTTGAGCCGGTCCGCCCCGGCGATGGGAAGCCGGGCGTTCTTGCAGGCACGGATGATCTCGGAAAAGATTTCCGAGCGCCGCTGGACGAGTATCAGGAAATCGCCCGGCCGGATGCGCCGGCGCATGTACCCGTCCGGGCCGACGTCGGGAATGTAATGCTCTTCCTCCACCAGCCTCCGGATCTGGTCGGCCACGCGCCGGGCGAGGATCACCGCATGGTGGCTCGCGCCGCGCCGATCCACCGGATCGGTCCAGTCGCCCTCTTCCGGATCTTCCTGCCTTTGCACCACGGGCCACAGGTCGACCCGTCCGGGCAAAGGTTCCCTGTAAGCGATATGGCCCGTATCAGTGTCGAATCCCGCGCCCGGGCGGTCCCTGAAACAGTGGTCCACGATCCGCAGGACGGCGGGTGACGACCGGAAGGAATAGGCCAGCGCCGCGACCTGGAACCGCTGCCTGGCAGCCTCGATCCGGGTCCGGAATTCCTCCTGCATCGCGTCGAAGGCGCGCGGGTCGGCGCCCTGGAAGGAATAGATCGACTGCTTCTTGTCTCCGACGACGAATATCGTCCGCGTCCGGTCCGGCTCTACCCCCGCTCCGGCGGCGAACTCATGGGCGAGCTTCCGGATCACGTCCCACTGCGCCGGGCTGGTGTCCTGCGCCTCGTCCACGAGAATATGCGAAATCCCGCCGTCGATCTTGTAGAGCACCCACGAGGCGACGCTGCTTTCGGACAGCAGGTCCCGGGTTCTGGTGATCAGGTCGTCGAAGTCGAGCCAGCCGTGGTCCAGCTTGCGTTCGGCGTAGATGGCGAGAAAGCGCGTGGCGAAGCGGTGCAAGGCCAGTGCCTTGCGGGCGGCCAGCAGCGACAGGCGGGGTTCGCGCGCGGCCTCGACGCGCGACATCAGCGCGTCCCAATCGGGCATGGCATCCGCCAGCAGGGTCCGCGTGGGTTTCGTCGGCAGCTTCCCGGTCTTCGCGCCAAACGGGGTCGCGGCCTTGGCGCCGTACAGCATCACCGTTTCGAGGGAGGGCAGGCTGTCGAAACCGGGATTTCGGCAAAGCGCCAGTTTCGCGGCATCCTTCGCGTCGTTTCCGCCCTTTTCGAGCATGGCCGCAATGAAGCGCTCGATCAGATCGGCCTCGCCGCCCAGGAAGACGCCTGCTGCGATCCTGTCTTCGTCAAGATCGGCGGGCTGACCGAAGAGCGCCAGCAGGCCCGGCAGACCGAGCGGCGCCGCAAAGGCTTCGCGGTGCTTCACGACGGCGGCCGTGAAAGAGCCGAAATTCTCGTCGGTGAGATAGCGGGCGACATCTTCGACCAGCGGCGCGTCGGCGCCATCGGCCATCTCGTCGACGATCTCGGCCCGGAGCAGCTCTGCCGCGCGGTCGTCCATCTCGGTGAACTGCGGACTGACCCCGGATTCGAGCGGAAAGCGCCGCAGGAGGGAGGCGCAGAACGAGTGGATGGTCTGGATCTTCAGACCGCCCGGCGTTTCCAGCGCGCGGGCGAACAGCCGACGCGCCGAGCGCAGCATCCCCGGCGGAATGACCCCCTCCTCACCCAGCGCGCGCAGCTCGTCGCGCAGCTGGGTTTCCGGCATCATCGCCCATTTGCCGAGCCTGGCGTAAAGCCGGTTCTGCATCTCCGAGGCCGCGGCCTTGGTGTAGGTGAGACAGAGGATATGCTGCGGATCCGTGCCGCCCAGAAGCAGGCGCGCCACGCGGTCGGTCAGCACGCGGGTCTTGCCCGAGCCCGCATTTGCCGAGAGCCATGTCGATGCCAGCGGGTCGGCGGCCCGGATCTGCGCGGCCGATGCGTCGTCGGGACGGATCATGCGAGGATCTCGCGCAGCGGCTGGGTCGTCACGTCCCATTCGCCGAAACGGGAAAGCTGGTCGTAGCTGCCGGGGAAATCGGATTTCTGCATGGCCCGGCGCGCGGTGAAGCCCTGATCTGGCGAAAGGTATTCGAGGATGAGCGCCTTCAGTTTCGCGAGCACCTCGCCGGGCGGTTCGTCCGCAAGGGGTGCCGGCACGTCCCTGCCGTCCCGAAGGCCGATGAAGACCGCCGCCGCGACCGACGACGGTCCGATATCCTCGAACGCGCCGGCCTCGATCATCCCGGCCTCGATCAGAAGCTGCTTGTCGAATGCGCGCTGCTCCTTCTCGGAAGGAGGACTGCCGGTCTTGTAGTCGTAGATCGTCACCCGGCCATCCGGACCACGGTCGATCCGGTCGGCGCGCCCATGCAGGCGAAAGCCGATGTCTTGCCATTCGAGGTTGCCCTTGGCCTCGAAGGCGACCGGCTGCGCCGTATCGTGGCGTCGCCGTTCCGCAGCGAGGAAGGTCTGCGCCATGCGGTCCACGCGCGCGAGCCACATCGCACGGGCCGCGGGCCAGGGCGCGCCCTCGGCGAATACTCCTTGGGCCTCCGCCAGCAGCGCCGCGCGGGTCAGGCGCGCGGGATCACCCGAAACGCCGCGGATGAAGCGCTCCATGACTTCATGGGCCAGGGTGCCACGGATCAGGGCGTCGGGGCCCTGCACCAGGGGACCCAGCGGTTCGAGCCGCAGGACGCGCCGGGCGTAAATGGCATAGGGATCGCGGATCAGCGTCTTGATCTCGGTGACCGAAAGCGCGCGGGGGCGCGCCGGAACGGGCGGGGCGGGCGAGGGTCTCGCTGCGGGCGCGCCCTGCACGACAGCCTCGAAGGCACGCACCCGTCCAAGCCATGCCGCGCCCCGCATGCGCATCGCCTCGAGCGCCGCCGGACCGCCGCGCGACTCCAGCCCGCCGAGAAGATTCTGCAGCCGGTTCAGCCAGCGCGAGGGGATCGTTTCGGCGTCGTCCGAGCGGATCGACCGGGTCAGCCAGACCTCGGGCGCGGCCACCGCTTGCTGGTAGTCATGCGCGGATAGCCCGATCCGGCGTTCCGGCAGCAACAGCCCGGCGTCAAGGCGCATGGTCCGGTTCAGCCAGGGATCCGGCGCGGGAGGTTCCGGCCAGCTGCCGTCGTTGAGACCGCCGAGGATCACCAGATCCGCGCCCTGCACGCGGGCTTCGAGCGTACCCCAGATCATGATGCCGGCATGGGGCGCGTCCCGGTCGCGGACCTCCTCTCCCGACAGCAGCCCGCCGAGGAGCGCGGCATATTCCGCCGCCCTGAGTTCCCCGCCATGGGGCGCTTCCCGGGCCAGGCGGGTCATGACCTCGAACGCCTTCTGGCCGGCGTTCATCTGCCAGAGCGCGCCGGGCCCATCGGCATCGGGCCCGCCCGCGATCGCTTCGGCGAGGCTGATGTGGTCCGCAACCCAGTCCGCCAGGGGCCGCGCCCCGTCCCGCTTGCGGTCGGCGAGGCTGTGACCGACCCAGTCGGCCCAGCGCGCCGCTCCGTCGGACGGAGCATCCTGCATGATCCGCGCCAGTTCGGGCGCATCGGGATACGGCAGCCCCTCGCGGCGGATCCGCAGCTCGAGCTCGCGTGTCAGCAGCAGGTGCTGATTGCGCGCCGATCCGCTGTGGCTCAGCGGGTGCTTGAGCAGTTCCAGAAGCGCTTCCGCATCGATCCGTGTGCTGAAAAGCGCCGCCACATGACGCAGAAAGCGCCCCGGCGGCGAGAGGTGCAGAGGCATTCCGGCGGAATCGTCCGGCAGGATGTTCCAGCGATCCAGCGCGGCCGCGACCTGACGGGTCAGCATGCGGTCCGGCGTGATCAGCGCGGCGGTCTGGCCGTCCTCAGCCGCCAGCCGCAGGCGCATCGCGATGGCCAGCGCCTCGGCGCGCGGGTCCGGCGCCTCGAGCAGCGTGATGTCTGCGGTCGCCTCGGACAGCGCGGCCAGCGTCTGGCCTTCCGAAAGCCAGGCGTCGGTGAAGGGTGCGGGCCTCAGAGACAGCGATACCAGCGCATTGCGCGGGCGCGAGGGCGGTGGCGTGTCGGTCCAGCGCCGCACATCGTCGGGGCCGAGGCCCAGGCCGGCCATGAGATCGAAGTACCGGTATTGCGGATGATCCTCGGATTCGAGACGTTTCTCGAACTGCGCCCAAGCGGCCTTCGGCATCTCGAAATCGAAGCCGGGCAGGATCACGGCACCCTGGGGCAGGCGCGAGACGGCTTCCATCAGCAGTTTCGTCGTCCCCCGAGACCCGGTCGAGCCGGCGAGGATCACGGGCGTGCTGCGCGGCGCGCTGGACCAGCTTTGCGTCAGGCGCTCCACCAGCATGCGCTGCCGCGCCTCGGGGCCGGGCGCTTCCCCGCTGCGGTCGATGAACCCCTGCACGATCCTGATGAACGACAGCGTACGCTGCCAGTGGCCGGACATGTCGCCGACGTCGAGTGCGGCGATCCTGTCGGGGCCGACGCCCTCGCCCTCCATCTCTTCCATCAGTGCGGCGAGGCTTTCCGTCAGGTCGAAGAGCGCGGAGCGGGCGGCGAGGTCGCGTTCGCTTTCGAGCAGGGGCGCGACCAGCTGCATCAGTTCGAGCCTGCGGCGCAGGGGCGGCACTGCCGACGGAAGGGGAAGGCCCGGTTCGAGAAGATCGAGCTCGGTCAGCAGCAGGATGCGCGGCACAAGCATCGGTGGGCCGGCGTCGAAGAGCGCGCGGAGGCGCCGCTGCATGCGGCGTGTATTGACGATCAGATCGACGCGCCCGGCGGCTTCGGGGGCCAATCCCTCAAGCCGGTCGCGAAGGCCGGCAAGCACCGCGCGGGGGAAATCCACGCCGGGGTCGAGCGCAAAGACCCGAGGCCCGGCCGAAGGCTCAAACATGATGTGCCCTCAGCGTCTCTTCCGCGAGGCCGATGCCCTCGGGCGTCCCGACATCGCACCAGTGGCCCGGATGGACGATGCCGTAGAGCCTGCCCTCTGCCGCCATCCGGTCCCAGATGAGGTTGAGCGAGAAGGCCCGCTCCGGACAGGCCGCGACTTGCCCCGTCGCGAGGATCTGGGCTCCGCCGTATACCAGATCGCCTTTCCGCACGAGCCGGCCCTCCGGGTCCATGCCGAAATCCCCGGGCAGGGAACGCCCGATGGCCCGGGACCGGGGTACGCAGATCAGCAGCGCGTCCATCTCTTCGGGACGCCAGTTATCGTGCAGCATCTTCAGCGGGTTCGGACCGATCCAGATCGCATCCGAGTTCATCGTCATCACCGGACCGGGCCCCAGTCGCGGCAGCGCATTCTTGAGCCCTCCGCCGGTATCGAGGATGTCGGGCGTTTCGAGGATGGTCTCGACTCCGAGCGGTTCGAGATGCTCGACAAGCGGCGCAGGACGATAATGCAGATTTGCGAGCACGAGTCGGGGCCGCAGCGGGAAGACATGTTCGAGCGCGTGGTCGATCAGCGGCCTGCCCGCGACCTCGATCATCGGTTTCGGCAGGCGGTCGGTCAGCGGCTTCATCCGCGTCCCGAACCCGGCTGCGAACAGCATCACGGCGTCGGGACGGTCAGGCATGGTCTACTCAGGGCAGCGATGTGTTCTGTGTCGGGCGGCGGCAGGTTCTGATGCAGGAATGCAGCGATGTCCGACAGGGCCGGATGGTCGAGGTTGCGCTGCACATGGCCCCAGATCCGGGGCAGGAAATCCAGGTAGCGGGTCTTGCCGTCCCGTCTGGCGAGGCGGGCGAAGATGCCGAGTATGCGCAACTGGCGTTGCAGGCCAAGTATGGCGCAGGCCGCGCGGAACGCCTCCGGCTCGGCACCGGTCCGGTCGATGAACCGCGCGATGGCGGCGTCGGTGACGTCGGCGGACACGTCGCGGCGCGCATCCTGAAGCACCGAGACGAGATCGTAGGCAGGATGCGCCAGCATGGCGTCCTGGAAATCAAGCAGCCCGACCCGCGCGTGACCCTTCCGCTTCGGCAGCCATATCAGGTTCTCGGCGTGGTAATCGCGCAGCATCAGCACGGGCGGTGTGTCGTCGAGCGGCGCACAGATTTCCTGGAAGCGCGCCCTGAAGGTTTCGGCCAGCGCGGCGTTCCGGGCGCTGTCCCCGGGTCGGTACCACTCGAACACCAGAGCGGCGAGATCGGCGGATGCCGCAGCATCCAGGCGTCTGAGACTGGGAGCCGGGTGCTGCTGCACAACGCAAAGAACATCCACGGCGCCTTCGTAGAGCCGCATCTCGAGGCCTGGATCGCGCTCGGTCTCGCGCGCGAAGATGGCATCGCCCAGATCTTCGAGCAGCAGGAAACCGGCGTCGGGATCGGCCGCGATGACCTCTGGCGCACTCAGCCCGATACCGCGCAGGTGTGTGGCAATCGCGACGAAGGGGCGCACGTCCTCGCCTCTGGCAGGGTCCGCATCCATCAGCACCGCCCGCGTGCCATCCGGCAGGATCAGGCGGTCGTAGCGGCGCGCCGATGCATCGCCCGCCAGCACCGCCCGGTTTGCCTGTCCCCACCCGATGCGATCCAGAAAGGCCTGCGCGCTTTCGCTTCTTCCGCTCATGCGAAGACACCTTCCAGACGTCGGTCCCATGTCGGGTCGCTCCAGGAGGCGGTCAGCCGGCGGGCATCGGGATCGTCGAGCGGCGCCAGCTCGATATCGACCGCCGACGGCGGCCGCAGATCCCCCAGCCGGTCGGGCCACTCCACCAAGCAGATGGCGGTGGCGAAAGCATCGGCCAGCCCCAGTTCCTCGATCTCGAGGGTCGATGCGATGCGGTAGAGGTCGGCGTGCCATATTGCGCCGGAGGGCGTGTCATAGCTTTGCACCAGCGTGAATGTGGGCGAGGGGATGTCCTCGGGAGCGGCAAGCAGGCTGCGGATCAGGCTGCGGGCGAAATGCGTCTTGCCGGCTCCCACGGGACCGGTCAGCAGCACCGTGTCGCCCGGCACGAGCCGCGCGCCCAGCCCCGCGGCAAGTCGCGCGGTCTGCGTCTCGGATGGGAGGATGGCTGTGACGCTGCGGGCGGACATGGCGACACGTTAACCGCGCCGCCGCCCGCTGCAAGCCGATTAGCGCGTCTCGCCGGGTGCCGTGGCGGCGGTCAGTCCGCGGATCTTGCGCGTCTTGGATGCCGGTTGCCGGGTAAAGCGGACCAGCGTCGCCCCCGAAACGATCGGTGACACCTGGCAGGTGAGATTGCCGCCGGCGCGCAGCGCGACCGGCATGGTCCACGCCTTCCGGTCCCCGAAATCCAGGACGAAATCCGTCAGCGCGGTCCAGCGGGCGCCGCTTTCGGAAAGGCGTTTCCAATCCCGCACGGAGTCCCGGATCGTGACATCTGCAAAGGCGTTGTCCGGGTCGAGTCCCCAGAGCTTTCTGTAGGCGGCATTGCAGAAGGTCAGATTGCCCGCGGGCGAGAACACCACCAGCGCGTCGTCGAAGGTGTCCATCAGGCTCTGGCCCAGCTCGAGTTCGGCGCGGAAATTGCGGGTCAGCGATATCTCGGCGCTGATGTCCTCGATCAGGAACGCGATTGCGCCGTCCGGATGCGGCCGCCCGCGCACGCGATAGGTCTGGCCCGACTCCAGGGTCCATGTCTCCTGATAGCGCCCGTCCGTCGCGGCCGATATCACCTCGGCGATTTCCTGGCGCCACGAGCGGTAGTTCTTCGGTTCGGGCATCCGCCGGTTCTCGCGCAGGAGGTCGAAGAAGGACATCAGCGTCGGTCGTGAACTGAGGAATTCCGCCGGCAGGTTGGTCAGATCGATGAGCGCCGGGTTGAATAGCGCAAGCTGGCCCTTGCGGTCGAAGATGGCGAGCCCGATCGACAGCTGGGCGAAGGTCTTGGCGAGGGTCTGGACGAAATTGCGCTGGGCGATCTCGGATTCGACCACCGGGTTGATGTTGACTGCGTGGAAGATCCGGACCTCCCCGGCCTTGATCGCGGTGACGTCGTACCAGTCGTTTCGCGGCTGACCGGGAACCTCCGCGGAGACCCGCTTGACCGAGGCGCTGCCAAGCTGGCGTTCGAGGTCGGGAAAGACCGGCTGGTCGGGCTGCGGGTCGCTGTCGTGCAGCTTGCGGAAAAGCTGCTCGTAGGCCGTGTTGTGCCAGATGACCTTGCCCTGCGCGTCGACCTGCCAGATCGGGTGCGGCGTCGTGTCGCTGGCGCGGCGCAGGTTTTCCAGCTCGGCCAGCATGGCCAGCAGGTCCTTGCCGGAAAGCGAATCGAGCCGCGGAGTTTCTTCCTCGACCACGACGCGGGTGAAATCGCCGCTCTGCGATATGCGGATCCGCCCACCGTCGTGTTCGTGCAGGGCCCGCAGCGACAGCCCGTTGCGATCCGAGGGCGGTTCTTCGGGAAAGCGCGGGAAGCGGAAGATGTAGAGCTTGCGAAGGCTTTCCCAGGTATCCTCGCCGGGACGCAGGCCGTGCATGTGCAGCGCGGTGTTGGAGGCATGGTGCAGGACACCATTGTCGAAGAGAAAGGAAACGCCGTCCTCGAGACTGTGGCCCGCGGTCGTATTGCCGCGCTGACCGCGCAATATCCACAGGATCGCGAGCGCCACGCTCCCAGCGGCCGCGCAAACGACGATCAAGGCTTCGATCAAGGGCATCCGAAAGCGCTGTCCCTCATGTGACCACCCCCGGAGACTATCCCGCCAGCCTGGTTAAAGAGCGGTTAATTCAGGCGCCGGCGGCCGCGTGCAGGCTTGCCAGCGGTCGTCCCTTCATACCGGAATCGGCTGGTTCGGACCACTTGAAAGGGAGGCATCGGCGGCCTGCGCGTCGATCGCGATCCGCTGCCAGCGGACCTCCACGATGGCGCCGATCCGGGTCTCGCCCTCTTTCGTCGGCACAAGCGGGTCGGATCCGTTGGCGAAGGTGAGCTCGGCACCCGACCGTTCCAGCAGGGTCTTCGCGATGAAGAGACCCAGACCCATGCCCTCGTATTCGGGCCTTTCCTGCCGCTCGCCGAGGGCGCGGCGACGGCCGACGAAGGGATCGCCGATCCGGCCCAGCAGATGCGGCGGGTAGCCGCGTCCGTCGTCCATGATCCGAATGCCGATACGGCTGGCGTTCCACTCGGCCTCGACCCATACCTCGGCGCGTGCGAAATCGACGGCGTTCTGGATCAGGTTGCGCAGGCCGTGAATGATTTCAGGCTTGCGCAGGATCGTGGGCTGCGGCCCCTCCCCCCTGTCGGCCGAAAAATGGACCAGCCGCCCGCGTGCGAGATGGGGTTCCCCCGCTTCTTCCAGCACGGCCATCAGCGGTGCTTGGCGAAGGTGCAGGTCGTCCTTTCCGGCCCGGCCCATCCCGCGCAGGATATCCCGGCAGCGATCGGCCTGCGCACGGATCAGCGCGGCGTCCTCGCGCAATTCGGGCCGGTCCGCCAGTTCCTCCAGCAGTTCCGAACTGGCCAGCTTGATCGTCGCGAGCGGGGTGCCCAGCTCATGGGCCGCCGCCGCCACCACCCCGCCCAGATCGGTCAGCTTCTGCTCGCGTGCGAGCGCCATCTGCGTCGCGGCCAGCGCTTCGGACATGTTCTGGATCTCGGTCGTCACGCGCAGCGAATAGGCACTGATGAAGATGATGGCGATGATCAGGGCGATCCACGTTCCGAAGACGAAAATCGGCGGCATCTCGAGCAAGGTGCCGGACATCGTCTGCAGGGGGTAATGGTACATCGCGATGATGCTTACCATCGCGATGGCAGAGCCGCCGACAACCATCGTCGAGCGCAGCGTGAGCACGGCGGCAGAAATCGTGACGGGGCCCAGCACCAGCAGGGCGAAAGGGTTGTTCAGCCCGCCGGTGAGAAACAGAAGCGCGCTGAGCTGGAGCAGGTCGAACAGCACCATCAGCATGTTGTCGACCTCGGAAAGGCGCTTGTTCTCGGGATAGATCAGCACCGCGACAAGGTTCGAGGCCGCGGACGCACCGATCACGAGGTAGCAGAGTCCGAGCTCGAGATTCAGGTCGAAGGCAGAGGTGGCGATGGCGATGGCGATGAGCTGCCCCGCGATGGCGAACCAGCGCAGCAGGATGATCGTGCGCAGTCTGATCCAGTTCGAACGGGTATGCCCGCTCAGGAACCGGACATCTGGCTGCGTCATCTTCTCACCCGCAATTGCGTTTTCATCGCCCTGCTCCGAGGTTAGAAGTGCGCTGCGAAACGATCAACAAGGGCTTGCGATGACCTCTTTTTCCACGCGCACGATCGCGACGGCCGCCGTCATCGTGACGGCGCTGTTCATCGGCGGAACGTACTACCTCATCCGTGCGGGCGAAAGCGATGATCCCTTCGCGCCCTGCCGGACCACGCAGGTCGCGGGCGGTACGGAATCGATCGGCGGGCCCTTCGAGCTGGTGAACGCGCAGGGTCGGACCGTGACGGACGGCGACGTGATCACCGAACCGTCGCTGGTCTATTTCGGCTACACCTTCTGCCCGGACGTCTGCCCCTTCGACATGGCGCGCAACTCGGACGCGGTTGACCTGCTGGCCGCCGAGGGCGTCTCGGTGACGCCGGTCTTCATTTCCATCGATCCAAAGCGGGACACGCCCGAGGTGGTGGGAGAGTTCGCCGCGAACCTGCACGACAAGGCAATCGGCCTCACCGGTTCGCCGGAACAGGTGAAGGCGGCGAGCCAGGCCTACCGGACCTTCTACAAGGCGCATGACGACGGCGAGGATGAATTCTACCCGGTCGACCATTCGACCTTCACCTACCTTGTCCTGCCCGGGCGCGGTTTCGTCGAATACTTCCGTCACGAAACCACCGCCGAGGACATGGCGCGCACCACCGCCTGCTTCGCCGAGAAAGCCCCGGAGAGATGAACAAAGGGGCCGGGCGGACGCGACGGATTTGACGTACCCCCCCCATTGACCCATAACCCATATGTGCAGCACAACTTATGGGCGCAGAATGGCAGAGCAGAGCGAACTGGAACCGGATACAGACGCGACCCTGCTTCTGGTCGACGATGACGAATCCTTCCTGCGGCGACTCGCCAAGGCGATGGAGAAGCGCGGCTTCACTGTCGAGATGGCCGGATCTGTCGCCGAGGGAAGGGCCATCGCGAATGCGCGGCCGCCGGCCTTCGCTGTGGTCGACCTTCGGCTCGAGGACGGCAACGGGCTCGACGTGGTCGAAGTGCTGCGCGACAGGCGACCGGATGCGCGCGTGGTGGTTCTGACCGGCTACGGCGCCATCGCCACGGCGGTCGCGGCGGTCAAGATCGGGGCCACGGACTATCTTTCCAAACCCGCCGACGCGACGGACATCGTGAACGCCCTGCTGTCGAAGGGAGGCGATCTGCCGCCGCCGCCGGAGAACCCGATGAGTGCCGACCGGGTGCGCTGGGAGCATATCCAGCGGGTCTACGAGCTGTGCGACCGCAACGTGAGCGAAACCGCGCGGCGCCTGTCGATGCATCGGCGCACGCTACAGCGCATCCTTGCCAAGCGTTCGCCGCGCTAGCCCTCCGCGACCTCGCGTTTCAGCCATTTCACGAACGCGCGCACCTGTGGCGAGACACGCTCGGGGCGGGTGAGGACATGATAGGCCAGATCCGTCTGCGCAGAGCCGCAAAGCAGGACAAGCCGCCCCGCCGATACATCGCGTTCGACGACGGGCCAGGGCATGATCGAGATCCCCTGCCCGGCAAGGATGGCCTGATAGACCAGCATCATGTTGTCGAGCACGGTGATCCGCTGGGCGTCGAAATCGAGCCCGTTGGCGCGGGCCCATAGCGTCTCTTCCTCGCGGCCGGTTTCCAGCAGCAGATGCGCGCCCCGGATCTCCGAAAGATCCCTGGCGGCCAGTCGGCGTGCGAGTTCGGGTGCGGCCACGACGGAATGACCCGCGCCGATCAGGCGTTCGGCGCGCACCCCCGGCCAGCCGCCGCGCCCGTAGCGGATGGCCATGTCGAACCCGTCGCGCCGCAGATCGACAAGTCCCGCCGAGGCGGCGAAGTCGAGCGCGATATCCGGATGTGTCTCCCAGAAACGGCCCATGCGCGGCATCAGCCAGCTTGCGGCGAAGGACGGCGTCACGGCCACGCGCAGGGGGCGCTGCGCATCGCGCTCTGACAGATCGCGCGCGGCGGCGGCGATCTGGCCGAAACCCTCGTTCACGGCGCGGGCGAACTCACGTGCGGTTTCCGTCACCGCCATGCCCTGCCCCTCGCGCCGCATCACTTCCGTCCCGAAGAATTCCTCGAGCGTCCTGACATGCTGGGCGACGGCGGCGTGGGTGACGTTGAGTTCACGTGCCGCCGCGGAATAGCTGCCATTTCGCGCGGCAGCCTCGAAGGCGCGCAGCGCCGCGAGGGACGGCAGGGATTTCCAGAGCGGGTCTGACATGAAAGTACAGCTTACAATCCTGAAAGTTTCCTGAGTCGTCTGGATCAACCAGATCGCCTAACTTTCAAAGCATGACAGCGTGAAAGGAGAAAGTCATGCTTACAATACTTGCAGACGTCCTGATGAACCTCACCGGCCAGCACAAGACGCGCCACGACCGCTACCCGGACTCCCATGCGGACAATCCCTGGGCCGATCGCTTCGTGCCCCGGCATCGTCGGTCCCCGCGCGACGACGCCTACCGCTTCGACGTGCAACGCGATTTCTGGTGATCCCCGTGCGCCGGAAACACCTGCGGCGGGCGGCTTCGACTGCCCGCCGTCTTTGGCTCAGACATCGTAGCGCTTGAGCCGCTTGTCCACGACCTGCCCGTCCTCGAGGACGACGCCTTCGCGGACGCCGTAATCCCGGAAACCCCGGCTTTGGTAGTAGATCAGGCCGCCCTCGTTGTCGGCGCGGATCTCGGCGTTGATCCAGACATATCCCAGCCGGGCCGCGGCTTGCGCCGTCGCGGAAAAGAGCGAGGATCCGATCCCGAGCCCGGTCTGGCCGACCCGCACGAAGGTCGCGATGTCGGCGGCTTCGGACGGCAGGTTCGCATTGGGGCAGATCCACTGGAACCCTTGCACCTCTTCCGTCTCGTCCACCGCCACATGCCAGGCCGACCGTTGCGCATCCTGCGCCATCCATTCGGCGATATCGCTGCCTGTCACATGTCGCGTGAGCGCGGTGGTGCCGCCCTTCTCGATGATCGCGTTGAGCAGCCTTGCCATGCCGTCTGCATCGAATCCGGCTGCCGGTCGAACCGACATCATGCGATCTCCTTCATCAACGACTGGTGCCGGGCGGTGAAGTCGCGCCGCGCTTCGAGCGGCGGGCGCAGGACGATATCGAGGTCGGCGATCAGCTCTGCGGCGGGTTCTCCGAAGAAACGCGAGGCCTCGGCGATCGAGAAACCGGCGATCCGCGTCGCCTCCATCCAGGCGCTGATGCGGTCGG
The DNA here is from genome assembly GCF_040801785.1 of Sulfitobacter sp. LCG007. NCBI lineage: Bacteria > Pseudomonadati > Pseudomonadota > Alphaproteobacteria > Rhodobacterales > Roseobacteraceae > Roseobacteraceae bacterium LCG007. The sequence continues at coordinate 4,005,092 of NZ_CP161805.1, forward strand.
CCTTCTTGATCTGGCGTTTCACCTGCTTCGGCAGTTGCGCCGGCAGACCGAAGCGGAGGTGGATCGCGGCGGCAAGCCGTTCGTCAAGCGCGCCATAGCCTGGCCCGACCGCCGCCTTCACCGGCGAGATCATGTCGCCGATGACGTATTCGGGCGCGTCATGCAGCAGCGCGGCGAGTTTCCAGCGGGCGGGCGCTCCGGGCGCGATGCGGCAGAACAGGGTTTCGACCAGAAGAGCGTGTTCGGCCACCGAATAGGCATGATCGCCCCGGGTCTGTCCGTTCCAGCGGGCGACGAACGCAAGGCCATGCGCGATGTCCTCGATCTCGATATCCATCGGTGTCGGGTCAAGCAGGTCGAGCCGTCGACCGGAGAGCATCCTCTGCCATGCGCGGGGCTGTTTCATGGGCGGTTCAGGGTCCTGTCGGCGCGGTCGCCGGATGGACCCGCCTTGTCCCCGTTTCTGGACCGGAGGGGCGCGCGCCGCAATCCCCGTCGCCGGTTCCGGCGTCGCTCGGCGGTTTCCGGGCGATGGCGCGGCGCGTGCGTGAAGCGCTGCGGCCGGCCGGGTTCGGCAGGGATATCGGCTGTCTCCGGATGAACCGCATCTTCGCGGAAGTTGCGCAGAAAATCGCAAAGTTTATCCGGTATGGGCACATCGACCCCGCCGGCCGTGTGCCAACCGCGATCACGCCAGCGCAGTCACCGCTGCTGATGAAAGGCCTTCAACGGCGTATCCTGGCAGGCCACCATGCCAGCCTGCCGCATTGTACCATCACGTGCGCGGTGATAAAGCCGGGCCGAACTAGCTGGAGATCGAACCCGTGCCCAACGATTACATCGTCAAGGACATCAGCCTCGCCGACTACGGTCGCAAGGAACTCGACATTGCAGAAACCGAGATGCCCGGCCTCATGGCCCTGCGCGAGGAATACGGCGAGAGCAAACCCTTGTCCGGCGCGCGCATCGTGGGCTCGCTGCATATGACAATCCAGACCGCCGTACTGATCGAGACGCTGGTCGCGCTTGGCGCCGACGTGCGCTGGGCCTCGTGCAACATCTTCTCGACCCAGGATCACGCGGCGGCGGCAATCGCCAAGGGCGGCACGCCGGTGTTCGCGGTCAAGGGCCAGTCGCTGGCGGAGCATTGGGACTACCTCGACCGGTCGTTCCAGTTCCCCGAGGGGCCGAACATGATCCTCGACGATGGCGGCGACGCGACGCTCTACATCCTTTTCGGCGCGCGCATGGAGGCCGGCGAAGACCCGATCGCCGTCCCGACGTCGGAAGAGGAAGAGGTGATCAAGGCCCAGATCAAGAAGCGGATGGCCGAAAGCCCCGGCTGGTTCACGAAGATGCGCGACCAGATCAAGGGCGTGTCCGAAGAGACCACCACCGGTGTCCATCGCCTTTACGAGCTGGTGAAGAACGGACAGCTGCCCTTCCCCGCGATCAACGTCAACGACAGCGTCACCAAGTCGAAATTCGACAACAAGTACGGCTGCAAGGAAAGCCTTGTCGACGGCATCCGCCGCGCCACCGACACCATGATGGCCGGCAAGGTCGCCGTTGTCTGCGGCTATGGAGATGTGGGCAAGGGATCCGCCGCTTCCCTGCGCGGCGCCGGTGCGCGGGTCAAGGTGACCGAGGTCGACCCGATCTGCGCGCTTCAGGCGGCGATGGACGGCTTCGAGGTCGTCGTGCTTGAGGATGTGGTGGACAGCGCCGACATCTTCATCACCACCACCGGCAACAAGGATGTCATCCGCATCGAGCATATGCGCGAGATGAAGGACATGGCGATCGTCGGCAACATCGGCCACTTCGACAACGAGATCCAGGTTGCCGCGCTGAAGAACCACAAGTGGACCAACATCAAGGAACAGGTGGACATGATCGAGATGCCCTCGGGTCATCGCATCATCCTGCTGTCCGAGGGACGTCTTCTGAACCTCGGCAACGCCACCGGTCACCCCTCCTTCGTGATGTCGGCCTCTTTCACCAACCAGGTGCTGGCGCAGATCGAGCTTTGGACCAAGGGCGACCAGTACGGCAACGAGGTTTACATCCTGCCCAAGCATCTCGACGAGAAGGTCGCGCGTCTGCACCTGGCCCGGATCGGCGTAAAACTGACGGAGCTGGCGCCGGAACAGGCGGCCTATATCGGGGTGAAACCCGAGGGCCCCTTCAAGCCCGAGCACTACCGGTACTGAGCATTCTCTTGCCAGCCGCTCCTGCCTGGCCGCCCGCACGATCCGGGCGGCCGGAAAAATGGCTTTTTTGCCTGGCAGGTTGCAACTAATCTCTTCCCCAAGGTCAGCACGGGCTGGCCGGCAAGCCTGGAACGGAAGGGAGCCATTCATGGGCAAGAGAGATGACCTGATAGCGAAATATGCCGACGACCTGAAGAACAAGTGCGGCATGACCCCGGATATGGACCTGCTGACAAAGGTCACGATCGGCTGCGGACCATCTATCTACAGTGACGATGCCTCGACCGTCGCCGCCTCGCAGACCTCGGAGCTTGAAACGATCAAGTCAGGCTTTCTGATCAAGAAGCTGGGCATGTCGGACAGTCCGGCCCTGATGGAAGGCATCCACAAGGCCATCGACACCTATGGAAAATCCGAGCGCAACAAGTATCGGGCGGTGTTTTATTACCTTCTGACGAAGCATTTCGGCAAGGAATCTGTCTACGGCTGAATAATGCAGTTGCCATCCGCGCAGCGCCGCCCGAGGGGCGGCGCTTTCGATTTGTGTCGTATTGCGGGTACTTGGTGTTTGATCGGAATGGCAATTTCCGCTAGGGCTTGACGAGGCCAGAAGGCCGGAACCGAATTCGAACACATGCGGTGGATACGGGAGCATGTGGGGCAGGAAAGGGTTCTGGCTTAGGTTCAGGGCCCTTTTCCTTCATTTTCTCTACGACGACCGGTCTACCACCCGGCTTCGCACCGGCCTGCAGTCGATGCATTACAACCGCCGCGCCGGTGGCCCGCCTCGTCGAAACATTGCGCGCCGCCGGGCCGGGCAGGGCATCCCGTCCCGCTTTCGCCGATGCGCGGTCGTCTGGTCCTAGGCGGTCACGCCGGCCATGTCGCAGACGATCTTCCACTCTTCGTCGGTGACGGGCTGTACCGAAAGGCGCGAATTCCTTGCCAGCACCATCTCCGACAGGCGGGGATCGGCCTTGACCGCGTCAAGAGTGACGGGGGTCTTGACCGGCATGACAGCCTTGATGTCCACACATTCCCAGCGCGCGTCGTCGGTGGAACTGTCCGGATGGGCCGGGGCGATGACCTCGACGATGCCCACGATCGCGCGTTCGGTCTGCGAGTGATAGAAGAATCCGCGGTCGCCCACCGCCATTTCGCGCATGAAGTTCCGCGCCTGGTAATTGCGCACGCCGTCCCATTCCTCACCGGCGTCGCCCTTGGCGACCTGTTGGTCCCAGCTCCAGGTGGAGGCTTCGGATTTGAAGAGCCAGTAGGCCATCAGCCGATCACCTTCTTCCATTCGGTCAACGTGACCTCGTCGAACAGCCCGGCGCGGGCGTAGGGGTCGGCCGCCGCCCAGTCCTCTGCCGCCGCCATGTCCGCGACATCGAGCACCACCAGCGACCCGATCATCGCGCCGTCATCCCCGATCAGCGGGCCGGCCATGTGCACCGTTCCGGCGCTGGCCTTGAGATAGTCGAGATGGGCAGGGCGGTTTTCCTGCCGGACCCCGAGGGAACCGGGCTTGTCCTTTGCCACGAGGGCCACGAGCATGTCATTCTTCCTTGAGCGGACGTGAGAGAAGGGCCTCGATGGCCCCGGCGACATCCAAACGCTTTTCCACGAGACCCGCAACCGCCGAGGTGATGGGCAGGTCGAGGCCAAGGCGTGCGCCAAGCGCCTGAACCGCCACGGCCGTATCGGCGCCCTCCACGGTCACGCCTGCCTCGAAACCGGCGTTGCGTCCGAATGCGAGGCCAAGTCTGAAGTTGCGCGACTGTTCCGAACTGCAGGTCAGCGTGAGATCCCCGAAGCCCGAGAGCCCGGCAAGCGTTTCGGGCTGCGCGCCGAGGGCGACGGCGAGGCGCTGCATCTCGGCATAGCCGCGGGTCATCAGCGCGGCCCGCGCGCTTTCCCCAAGTCCGGCGCCGATGGCCGCCCCACAAGCGATGGCGATGACATTCTTCAGCGCGCCGCCAAGTTCGGCCCCGGTGACGTCGGTGCTTCGGTAGAGCCTCAGCGCCGGGCTCGCCAGCGCCGCCTGCAGCGTTTCGCAAAGCGCGGCGTCCCGGCAGGCGAGTGTCAGCGCCGTCGGCAGGCCCGACGCGATGTCAGCGGCAAAGCTCGGCCCGGTCAGGATCGCGGCCCGTGTTCCCGGCAGGCAGTCCTCGATCAAGGCGACAGGGCCGAGGCCGGTGCCGAGTTCCATGCCCTTGCAGCAGGCCACGAGCGTCTTCTTGCGGATGTCCTCGCCCGTCGCTTCCAGAAAACCCCGCAGTTTCTGAAGCGGGATCGCCAGCAAGAGGGTGTCGCTGTCCCGGATCGCTGTGAGGTCGGAAGTGGCATGAAGCTCGTCCGGCAACCTGTGCCCCGGCAGACGCGCACCGTTTTCGCGGCTGTTGGCCATCGCACGCGCCTGTGCCTCGTCGCGTGACCACAGCACCACGGGTCCGTTCTGCGAGACCGATATGGCCAGAGCGGTCCCGAAGGCTCCGGCCCCCATCACGGCGACGCTCATGCCTTCGCGCCCTTCTTGCCGCCGCCCAGCATGCCGGGCTTGTTCTGGTCGAGCGGCCAGCGCGGGCGGGCCGAGAAATCCAGACCGTCGCCCGCCTGCCGGTCTGCTTCCGCGAAGGCGCGTTCGAGGGCGGCATATGCGATCATCGCGGCATTGTCGGTGCAGAGCGCCAGGGGAGGAGAGACGAAACGCACACCCACCGAGGCGGCGACATCTTCGAGCGCGGCGCGGATCGTCCGGTTCGCCGCCACCCCGCCCGCGACGCAGAAGGCGGGCCGCGCGGATCCCGGCGTCATGCACTCCGCGAGCGCGCGGCGGGACTTGGCGGCCAGCACATCCGCAACAGCGCGCTGGAACGAGGCGGCAAGATCCGCGCGATCCCTTTCCCGAAGCCCGTCATGCTCGGCCACCAACGTGTCGCGCACGCGCAGCACGGCGGTCTTGAGCCCCGAGAAGGACATGTCGCAGTCGTCGCGGTCAAGCAGCGGACGGGGCAGTGCAAAGCGCCCCGCATCGCCCTCGCGCGCGCAGGTCTCGATCGCGGGACCGCCCGGCTGGGCCAGTCCGAGCAGGCGCGCGACCTTGTCGAACGCTTCGCCGGGGGCGTCGTCGATGGTGCCGCCGACGCGTTCGAACCTGTCTGGACCGCGCACGACGAGGAGCTGGCAATGCCCTCCCGAAACCAGAAGCATCAGATAGGGAAATGCCACCCCGTCCGTAAGGCGGGGAGTCAGGGCATGGCCGGCCAGATGGTTCACCGCGAAAAGCGGCTTGCCTGTCGCCATTGCCAGACCCTTGGCGCACATGACCCCGGACAGCACCCCGCCGATCAGCCCGGGCCCGGCGGTGACCGCGAAGGCGTCGATCTGCGAAAGGTCGAGGCCGGCCGCGGCAAGAGCCTCCTCGACGGCGATGTCGATCTTCTCGGCATGGGCGCGGGCGGCGATCTCGGGCACGACGCCGCCGAAGGCAGCATGCAGATCGGTCTGGCCCCAGACCACCGACGACAGGATTTCCGCAGATCCACCCCCGGAAGAGCGCAGCACCGCAGCCGCCGTGTCGTCGCAGCTGCTCTCGATGCCGAGTATGGTCAAAGTCCCGTCCAAGCCACTGCACCGTTGCAAGCCCTCTCAACCGCAGGTAACACCGCGAGGTCCGCCAAACAATCCCGGGAGCCCGAGAATGGCCGGAGCACCGATTCCGATCATCCTGACGCGCCCGGAGGGGGCGAACGAAGCCCTGCTCGAGCAGCTTTCCCACAGGGCCCGAAGACTGTTGCAGCCCATCATCAGCCCCCTGATCAGGATCGTCCGGCTCGAGACCGATCCCGACCTCTATGGCGTGGACGCGGTGATCTTCACGTCATCCAATGCTGTCCGGGCCGCACCGGAAGGCGAGAGCAGGATGGCCTTCTGCGTCGGGTCCGCGACCACCGCGCTGGCGGCAGAGCACGGTTGGCACGCCGTCGAGGCAGGCAAGGACGCCGACGAACTTGTGGAGACGCTGATGTTGCAGGAGCCGGGCAGGTTCGTGCACCTGGCCGGGCGGCATCGACGGGGACAGGTGGCCGAGAGGCTCGCGGGCGCGGGCCATGACGTCAGCATAGCGGTTCTGTACGAGCAGCGCGCGCTCGAGTTGACCGACGAGGCGCTGGAAGCGCTGTGTCGCCAGCCGGTGCCGATCCTGCCGCTTTTTTCGCCGCGAACCGCCCAGCTGTTTGCCGACCAGCTGCGCGAGGGCGATGAATTCATCCCAGTCGCCCTCAGTCGCGCCGTGGCGGGGCCCGTGATCGGGCGAGGGGGGCGCACAATTCACATCCTTGCAGCGCCAAATCTTCATGAAATGGCTAAAACCATTGAAAGAATCGCTTTCGGCCTAGCTTGGGTTGAGGGGTCATCCGGCGGCGAGTAGACTTTCCGGATGAACCGATGCGCTTGCGCGAAGAATCGGAAAGGTGATTGCCGTGGCCAAGTCGAACAAGCCGGACGAACCGAAGGCGCCGACCCCTCTGGACCAGAGCGCGGACGGAACGGATATCGATCGGCCGGAACCCGTGGATCCGGATCTGTCGCCCGAGGGAGACCGCTCTGGCCCTGATGGCTCCGAAGGCACGGTCGGGCCCGTGGCCGCCGATGGCACCGGGCGCCGCGACGAGACCGATGAAGATCGCGATGACGACGACGGCTGGGACGAGGTGGATCACGATCCGGACGAGTCCTATGACGACGACCGGGATGTTTACGACGACGACGACGATGACGAGGACACGCCGCGTTACCGCGCGGCGGAAACCGCACATGAACCGACACCGGAATACGACGATCCCCCGGGACGGCAAAGCATCTGGCCGGCCATCCTGGGCGGCGCGATCGCGGCGGTTCTGGGCTTCGTGCTGGGCCGTGCCGAGCTGCTCGACAACTATCTGCCATCCGGTCTTCGGCGGACCGCGGTCGATGTCGCGCCGATTAGGTCCGAACTTGAGCGGCTGAACGGTACCGTCGATGCGCAGGCGGAACGGATCGACGCGCTCGCGGCAGAGGCCGGTGCGGCTGCGGGCGACGAGGGCCTGGATGCCATGAAGGCGACGATGACCGACCTGCAGGCAAGCCTCGAGGACCTGACCGCCCGGATCACGACGCTTGAACAGCGGCCTGTCGCGATGGAGCAGGATCTTGACGGTCAGTCCGAGACACTGGCCAGTCTGCAACAGTCCCTCGACAGCCAGCGCGAGGCGCTCGAAGCCCAGAGACGGGAATTCGAGCAGATCAAATCCGATCTCGAAACGGCCGAGGCCGATGCGGCGTCCGAGGCCCAGCGACTGCTTGCCCGCGCCGCGTTGACACGTGTGCTGACCGCGGTCGACACGGGCGAGTCCTTTGAGCCCGCGCTTGTCGATCTGAAGGATTCCGGCGCGATCGACGTGCCCCCCGCACTGACCGCTCTGGCGCCGCAGGGGGTGCCGACAATGGGATATCTGCGGGAAGCCTTTCCCGATGCCGCACGCGCGGCACTGGCCGCCGCGCGGTCCGATCCGGACAGCGAGAAGGGCTTTACCGGCTTCCTCAAACGCCAGCTCGGAGCACGCTCCGTCTCGCCACGAGAAGGCGATGACGCCGATGCGGTCCTTTCCCGCGCCGAGGCCTTGCTGAAGGCGGGAAACCTGTCCGGCGCGATGAACGAGATCGACACGCTGCCGCCGTCCGCCAGGGACGCCATGTCCGGCTGGATATCCGACGCCCAGACGCGGGCGGATGCGCTGACGGCCACGCAGTCCCTGTCGCAAAACCTGTCCAACTGAGGAACGCCCCATGCTTTGGTCACTGGTCAAGATCGTCCTGTTCTTCTGCCTGATCGCGCTGTTGGCCATGGGGGCAGGCTATCTGCTCGAATCCAGTGGCGGGGTGCAGGTCACGGTAGCGGGAAGCGAATACACGTTCGGCCCTCTGGAATCGGTGATTGCCGCGGCTTTGCTTGTTCTGGCCGTCTGGCTTTTCCTGAAACTGATGGCACTGCTGATCGCGACGCTGCGCTTCCTCAACGGGGACGAGACCGCCCTCTCGCGCTATTTCGACCGCAACCGCGAGCGGAAGGGCTTCGAGGCGCTTTCGGAAGGGCTCATGGCTCTGGCAAGCGGCGAGGGCCGGCTGGCGATGAGCAAGGCAGCCAAGGCGGACCGCTATCTCAACAAGCCGGCGCTGACCAATCTGCTGACGGCGCAGGCCGCGGAAATGGCCGGAGACCGGCGCAAGGCGGAAGAAACCTACCGCAAGCTTGTGGCGCATGACGCGACGCGCTTCGTCGGCATCCGGGGTGTGATGAAGCAGAAGCTGGCGGAAGGCGATACCGAAACGGCGATGAAGCTGGCCGAGAAGGCGTTCGCGCTCAAGCCCAAGCACGAAGAGACGCAGGATGTGCTGCTGCGCCTGCAGGCCGAGAAGCACGACTGGGAGGGAGCCCGGCGCACGCTCAACGCCAAGCTGAAATACGGCAGCCTGCCGCGCGACGTCCACAAGCGTCGCGATGCGGTTCTGGCGCTGTCGGAAGCCAAGGATGTCTTCGACGAAGGCAAGAGCATCGAGGCGCGGGAGGCCGCGATCGCGGCGAACAAGCAGTCGCCCGACCTGATACCGGCTGCCGTCATGGCCGCGCGAAGCTACATCGATCAGGGCAACACGCGCTATGCGGCGCGGATCCTCAAGAAGGCGTGGGACGCGCATCCCCATCCCGATCTCGCGGCGGCCTTCGCCTCGATCGCGCCGGACGAGACGCCGGAGGCGCGGATCAAGCGTTTCAACACCTTGACCCGTATCCATCCCGACAATCCGGAAACGCGCATGCTTCTGGCTGAGCTCAACATCGCCGCAGAAGATTTTCCGGCGGCGCGGCGCGCGCTGGGCAAGCTGGTCGAGACCGATCCCACGGTCCGGTCCGTCACCCTGATGGCCGCCATCGAACGCGGCGAAGGGGCACCCGACACTGTGGTGAAGGGATGGCTGGCCCGGGCGTTGACAGTATCGCGGGGGCCGCAATGGATCTGCGAGAACTGCCAGCACATCCATACCAGCTGGACGCCGGTGTGCGAAAACTGCGCGGGCTTCGACACTCTCGCCTGGAAGACGCCGCCGCGATCCGAGCTGGCGATGCCGGGCGGTGTCCAGATGCTGCCGCTGATCGTCGGCGCGCTGGAAGAGCCCGCGCCGGATCCGGTGGCGGTTGCGGATCACGACGCGGTCGCGGAGGCAGAGGTGGTCGGCGAAAGCGATCCGGCCGCGCCTGTCGCTACGGATGCGGAAACCTCCGAGGAGCGGACGCGCGGCTAGAATGCACCAGCGCGTTCGAGGGTGCTTGCGCAGGCCTGCATGAGGCCGAGATGGCGCATGATGTCGCCGTCGCCCTGTTCCGAGACGCCAAGGGCCATCGCGGCGCCGTCCGGCACACGCAAGGGTACCGCCAGGCCGGTTGCGCCCGCTTCGAACTCGCCGCTTACCATGGACCATCCCTGCGCGGCCGCCGTCGCCACCGAGCGCGCGATGGCGAGGCGATCAAGTTCGGTTCTCGCGGTGTGCCGCACCAGCTCGCTGCGTCGGATCACTTCGCGCGCCTCCTGCGCGGGGCGGCATCCCAGCAGCATGCGACCGATCGCCGTATGCAGCGTCGGTAGCCGGCTTCCCACGGTGAAACCAAGCGATATCGCCGACGTCCGGTGCGTGGATTGCGCGATCAGCAGGGCCGATTCGCCATCCAGCGTTGCAAGCGAAATGCTGCTGCCCAATTCTTCGGCATAGCTGTTGAGCACCGGCTGGATCACCGATCCGACGCGGTTGGCCCGCAGGTAGGCGCCCGCATGCCCCAGAATGCGCGGTGTCAGGCGGAAGGTCCTGCCGGTCCTTTCGAGATACCCCAGATGCACCAGCGTCACCACGAGGCGGCGGACCGAGGCGCGGTCGAGGCCCGTGATCTCGACGATCCGGGGCATGCCGAGGTCGCGATGCGCATCGTCGAAGGCGGCGAGCACCGCCAGCCCCTTCACGAGTGTGGTGGAGATATCGCGCGGCGCGATGGGCTCGGCCGGGTTTCTGGCACTCACGCGTTGCTCCCGCTTGACAAGAAGACGGCAAGATCGAATTCTGGTGATTATATAACCGTTCGTGCGTTATTTGACAATCGTCGGTGACAGGTCCCAGCATTCCGCGGAGCGACTCCGATGATCAGCAAGGAACTCAACGACACGATCACCCGCACCGGCCCGGGGACCGATGCCGGCGCCGTGATGCGGCGGTATTGGCAGCCTGCCGCCCTGACCGAGGAGCTTGCGGGTAATCGGCCAGTGGTGCCGGTGCGGCTGCTGGGCGAGGACCTGGTGCTGTTTCGCGACAGCTCGGGCGAGCTCGGGCTGATCGGACGCGCCTGCCCGCACCGGGGATCGGATCTCTGCTACGGAAGGCTCGAGGACGACGGCCTGCGTTGCCCGTTTCACGGCTGGCATTTCGACCGGACCGGCCAATGCGTGGAACAGCCCGCCGAGCCGGAAGGCTCGCGCATGCACGAGAACATCCGCACCACGGCCTATCCGGTGATCGAGAAGAACGGGATCGTCTTCGCCTATATGGGTCCCGGAGAACCACCGCCCTTTCCGAACTTCGACTGCTTCCGGGCGCCGGACAGCCATGTTTTCGCCTTCAAGGGTCTGTGGGAATGCAACTGGCTGCAGGCGCTCGAGGTCGGCATCGATCCGGCGCATGCCTCCTTCCTGCATCGCTTCCTGCAGGACGAGGACCCCGCCGAGGCCTATGGCAAGCAGTTCCGTGATGCCGTTAAATCCGCAGGGGCGGAGATCCCGATGACTCGGCTGCTTCGCGAATACCCGCGCCCCGAGATCAATGTCGAGGAGACCGACTACGGGCTGCGGATCATCGCCCTGCGCCATCTCGACGACGGGCGCACGCATGTGCGGATCACCAACCAGATCTTCCCCGAGGCGATCTCGATCCCGATGTCGCGCGAGATGATCATCACGCAATGGCACGTGCCCGTCGATGACGAGAACTGCTACTGGTATTCGATGTTCACGAGCTTCGGAAAGCCCGTCGACAAGGAAGTGATGCGCGCCCAGCGGCTGGAGGAGCATCGCCTGCCCGACTACGCGCCGTTGCGCAACAAGCGCAACAATTACGGCTACGACCCCGAGGAACAGACACGCGAGACCTATACGGGCATGGGGCTGGACATCAACGTGCATGACCAGTGGGCAGTCGAAAGCCCGGGCGCGATATTCGACCGGACGAAGGAGCATCTGGGCAAGAGCGACGTCGCCATCATCGCTTATCGTCGGATGCTCCGGGCTGCGATCGCCGGGCTGAAGGCCGGAGAGACTAACAAGCTGCCGATGTGGAACGGCGTCGCGCCCTCCGATATCTCCGGGCCGCTTTCGAACGACACCATCGCGACCGGCGACGGGTGGCGCGAAGCCGCGGCGGAAAGCGACCGAGAGCGGCGTAGTGGTTGCACCGGCTGGGACGCGACCCTGTGAGCCGCGGGTGAGCGGGCCGTTGGAGGGCATCGCGGAAGGCGCACTGGCGCAGGGCGGCCTGTTATCGCCCGAGGCAGTGACCGCAGGCGAAAACATCTGCCGACAGGCGAAAGCGGCCGGATTAGAGACGATAAGGGTCCTGTTTCCAGACCAGCACGGGGTGCTGCGGGGGAAAACCATCGTAGCAAACGCACTGCCTTCGCTTTTCCGGTCGGGGATCAGGGCGACCTCGACCCTGCTGCTGAAGGACAGCGCGCATCGCACGGTCTTTCCGGTCTGGACCGACACCGATCTTCCCGGCGGTCTGCGTGGCGCGAGCGACATCCTGATGGTCCCCGATCCCGCGACCTTCCGCATCCTGCCCTGGTCGCCGCATTCCGCATGGATCATTTGCGACATCCGGCACCCGAACGGCGAAGTGATCCCCTTCGCACCCCGCGACATGCTGAGACAGGCCATCTCGGCGCTCGCCGATCAGGGGATGAAGCTGGTTGTCGGGCTCGAGGTGGAGTTCCACATCTACGCCGTCGAGGATGCGCGAACGGGGCATGCGGACGCCACCATGCCGGGCCGCCCTTTGCTGACCCGCAACCTCAACCAGGGCTACCAGTACCTGACCGAGCTGCGCTATGCCGCCGCCGAGCCGATGCTCGACGAATTGCGACGCGCCTGCCACGGTATCGGGCTGCCGATCCGCTCGATGGAGATCGAGATGGGGCCAAGCCAGTTCGAATTCACCTTCGATCCGGCCGACCCGATGACCCATGCCGACAACATGGTGATGTTCCGGACGCTGGCGAAGGAAGTCGCGGATGCGCGGGGCCTGCATGCCACCTTCATGTGCCGGCCGGCGGTCGAAAATTGCGCCGCGAGCGGCTGGCACCTGCACCAGTCGCTGCTTGACGTGCAGACGGGTCGGAACCTGATGATCCCCGAGACGCGGGACGCCCTCACCCCGACCGCCTCCGGCTGGATCGCAGGCCTTCTGGAACATGCCGAGGAAAGCTGCCTTCTGTCCACGCCGACGGTCAACGGATACAAGCGCTACAAGCCGCACCAGCTTGCGCCGGATCGCATCCAGTGGGGGCGCGACAACCGCGGCGCCATGGTCCGGGGGCTTATGGCTCCGGGGGATCCGGCCAGCCGGATCGAGAACCGCATCGCGGAGCCGGCCGCGAACCCCTACCATTTCTTCGCCAGCCAGATCCTGTCGGGACTCGACGGGTTGCGCCGCGGCCTCGTCGCGCCGGACCCGGTGGAAACGCCCTATGACAGCGTCGCGAAGCGTCTGCCGGAAACGCTGGGCGACGCGCTGCGAAGCTTTGAAACCTCGGCGTTCTATCGAGAGGCATTCGGAGATGATTGCGTCGAACACCTTGCGACGATCCGGCGGGCGGAGTGGCAGCGCTATTGCCAGACTGTGTCGGAGTGGGAACAGGCAGAGTATTTTTCGATCTTCTGACCGCACGCGCGCCCAGAGTCTGGCAGCGCGTTAACCGAACAGGCGGTTTTTGCCTCATAGGACCCTGAACGCTCCGCTTACCGGATGACTCGCCGCGGCCGAATTGCTAATGGGGCAGCAGTTCAGGTGTTTGTTTCAGGAGATTTGGTGTGCTGGTCGAAAAGACGAAACTCGAGGGTGTCGTGATCCTGACCCCCAAACGCTTCGGAGATCAGCGCGGGTTCTTCTCGGAAAGCTGGAGCCGCCGTCAGATGGAAGCCGAGGGGCTGAGCTTTGACTGGGTGCAGGACAACCATTCGCTTTCCTCGCAGGCCGGCACGGTCCGGGGACTGCATTTCCAGGCGCCACCCCATGCGCAGGACAAGCTGGTGCGCTGCGGACGCGGCGCGCTGTTCGACGTTGCGGTCGACATCCGCAAGGGCTCCCCGACCTATGGCGACTGGATCGGCGTCGAGCTGAGCTTCGAGAACGGCAGGCAGCTTCTGATCCCGGCCGGGTTCCTGCACGGTTTCGTCACCCGCGCCCCCGATACCGAGATCGTCTACAAGTGTTCCGACTACTACGCGCCGGAATGTGACGGTGCGGTGCGCTTCGACAGTCCCGAGATCGGCATCGACTGGGGCCTCGACGGGATCGAGCCGGTGCTGTCGGACAAGGATCGCGCGGCCCCGACGCTCGCTGACTTCACCAGCCCCTTCGATTACGAGGCCTGAGCCATGAAGCTTCTCGTCACCGGCGGCGCCGGGTTCATCGGATCGGCCGTCGTCAGGCTTGCCATCGGGCGGGGTTACGAGGTGGTCAACCTCGACGCGCTGACCTATGCGGCCTGCCTCGACAATGTCGCCAGTGTCGCCGGCAATCCCGCCTATGCCTTCGAGCATGCCGATATTCGCGACCGCGACGCGCTGGCGCGCATCTTCGCCGCGCATGATCCCGACGCGGTGATGCATCTGGCTGCCGAAAGCCATGTGGATCGATCGATCGACGGGCCCGGCGATTTCATCGACACCAACGTGACCGGAACCTATTGCCTGCTCGAGGCCGCCCGGGCCCATTGGGAGCAGAAGGGCCGACCGGACGGATTCCGGTTCCACCACATCTCGACCGATGAGGTTTTCGGCACGCTGGGCGAGACGGGGCAGTTCACAGAGGACACGGCCTATGCCCCGAACAGTCCATATTCTGCCTCGAAAGCGGCCTCGGACCATCTGGTGCGCGCCTGGCACGAGACCTACGGGCTGCCGGTGGTCCTGACCAACTGCTCGAACAACTACGGGCCCTTCCACTTCCCCGAAAAGCTGATCCCGGTCGTGATCCTCAATGCGCTGGCGGGCAGGCCGATCCCGGTCTACGGCAAGGGCGAGAACGTCCGCGACTGGCTCTACGTCGAGGACCATGCGGACGCGCTGCTGACGGTGCTGGACAAGGGCGCCGTCGGGCGGAGCTACAACATCGGCGGCGAGAACGAGGCGCGCAACATCGACCTGGTGCGGATGATCTGCGCAATCCTCGATGAGAAGCGCCCCGCGAACGCCCCGCATGCGGATCTGATCAGCTTCGTGACCGACCGTCCGGGGCATGACCTGCGTTATGCCATCGACCCGACGCGCATCCGCGAAGAGCTTGGCTGGCGGCCGTCGCTGACGCTTGCGGAAGGGCTCGAGCGCACCGTGCAATGGTTTCTCGACAACGAGGACTGGTGGCGCGCGTTGCAGGACCGCCACGGCGTTGGCCAGCGGCTGGGGGTCTCCGCATGAAGCTGCTGGTCTTCGGCAGGACCGGACAGGTTGCCACCGAGCTGGCGCGCTTTCCCGGGACGACCTGCGTCGGTCGCGATCAGGCCGACCTGGGCGATGCTGATGCCTGCGCGCGGCTCATCGCGGAAACGGATGCCGACGCGGTGATCAACGCCGCCGCCTATACCGCCGTCGACAGCGCTGAATCCGAGGCGGAGCTGGCCCATGCCGTCAACGGTGCGGCACCGGGTGCGATGGCCCGTGCGGCGGCACAGCGCGGTCTGCCCTTCGTCCATATCTCGACCGATTACGTCTTCGACGGATCGGGTACCCGGCCATGGCAGCCGGCGGATGCGACCGGACCCCTCGGTGCATACGGGGCCAGCAAGCTTGTCGGGGAGGATGCCGTGCGTGCGGCGGGTGGAGCCTTTGCCATCCTGCGCACCTCCTGGGTGTTCTCGGCGCATGGGGCGAATTTCGTCAAGACGATGCTGCGTCTCGGGGCCGAGCGTGACCGACTGACCATTGTCGCCGACCAGATCGGCGGGCCGACACCGGCGCGCGATATCGCGACCGCCTGCGTGAGGATCGCGGATGCTCTGGTGGCGGATCCGGCGAAGTCCGGCACCTATCATTTCAGCGGAGCGCCGGACGTGAGCTGGGCGGATTTCGCGCGCGAGATCTTCGCGCAGGCCGGGCTTTCGCCCGATGTGGAAGATATCCCGACCAGCGCCTATCCGACGCCAGCACGCCGCCCGGCAAACTCGCGGCTCGACTGTTCGACGACTGCCGACGTGTTCGGGATAGACCGACCCGACTGGCGCAAGGGACTTCGCACGGTGCTGACGGAACTCAACGCTTAGAGACGGAAATCACATGACACAGCGCAAGGGCATCATCCTCGCCGGAGGCTCGGGCACGCGGCTATACCCGATCACCATGGGCGTCTCGAAGCAGCTTCTGCCGATCTATGACAAGCCGATGGTCTATTATCCGCTGACCGTCCTCATGCTGGCGGGGATCCGCGAGATCGCGGTGATCACCACGCCCGAGGACCAGACCCAGTTCCAGCGCCTGCTGGGAGACGGCAGCCATTTCGCGACGCAGCTGACCTATATCGTGCAGCCCTCGCCCGACGGTCTGGCCCAGGCTTTCATCCTTGCCGAGGAATTCCTCGACGGCGCGCCGTCGGCGCTGGTGCTGGGCGACAACATCTTCTTCGGCCACGGCCTGCCCGAGATCTTGGCCGAGGCCGACAGGAAGACCGAGGGCGGCACCGTCTTCGGCTATCAGGTCGCCGATCCCGAGCGCTATGGCGTCGTTGACTTCGACACGGACGGCACGGTGCGCGGGATCGTCGAAAAGCCCGAGGTGCCGCCCTCGAACCATGCGGTGACGGGCCTTTATTTCGTCGATGGCTCCGCGCCGGCGAAGGCCAGACAGATCACGCCCTCCGCCCGCGGCGAGCTCGAGATTACCAGCCTCCTCGAGATGTATCTCGCCGAGGGCAGCCTGACGGTGCAACGTATGGGGCGGGGCTATGCGTGGCTCGATACCGGAACCCATGCGAGTCTTCTGGATGCGGGCAATTTCGTGCGCACTATCGAGCAACGGCAGGGCCAGCAGATCGGCAGCCCCGAAGAGGTGGCCTTCCAGAAGGGCTGGATCACCCGCGAGGACCTGGCGCGCGAGGCCGAGCGCTACCGCAAGAACGAATACGGCACCTATCTGGCGAAGCTCTGAAGGGGCGCCGGCTCAGAGCTGGTCGATGATCTCGCGGTTGTAGCGGTTGAGGAAAAGCAGACCGATCGTCAGCGCGGCGAGTCCGATCCCGAGGGGATAGAGCATGTCGATGTATTCGCCGCGGTATTGCGGATAGAACGCCTTTCTGACCTGTCCGACCAGATGCACGACGGGGTTCCAGTCGAGGTAGGACCGGAACGGTTCCGGCACATCGTCATGCAGCAGGATGATGCCCGAGATCAGGAACAGCGGCCTGTTGAGGATCTTCCAGAAACGGTCCCAGAGCGGGGCGTAGAACAGCAGGACGCAATTCAGCGTGCCGATGCCCGCCCCGAAGACGGCGGTGACGCCGATCGCCGACATCAGGGTCCAGGGATCTATCGATGTCCGGGTCTCCCAGATCAGCATGATGCCGCCGGTCAGCGCGAAGAAGACCGACATCTGGGTGAGGAAGGTCAGGACGAAGCGCGCGATCAGGGCGTCGGCGTAGGTCACGCTTGGATAGAACAGCAGCGATTTCGAGAACTTCAGCGACTTCGCGATCTTGCCCTCCATCTCGCGGTACATCACGAAGGGAAGAAAGCCGGTGGCGTAGAACATCGGGAAGTTCACGCCAAGCGGCGGCGTCCGTGCGATCAGGCTGAACATCAGCGACAGCAGAGCGACACCCGCGACCGGCTCGGCAATGGCCCAGAGATAGCCGCCCGGCGAGCGGCCGTAGCTTGTCGACATCTCCCGCATGATCAGCGCGCCGATCGCCCGGAAGGGCTTGAACCGACGTTGCCCGATCCCTTCGGACCGGTCTGAGGGAAGTGCGATCGCCATCATGGAACCCCTGCTGCGCCAGATTGCACTTTAGTACGCCTGACATTGCGGATAAAACAGCAAAGACGCTGCGGAACCACACGAAGGTACCTGACTTGGACGATACGATGCGTACAGACAACGGCAGCGAACCCCCGCAGGACGAGCGGAAAGAGGATTCTGACCGAGGAGGATCGACCGAGGTCCAGAAGACGGGCGGCGGCGGCCAGGCACGTCGCGCGCAATCGGGCGACAAGCCTCCGGCGAAACGGCGCCAGCAGCAGATCGACGTGGCGAGGCCAAAGAGCCAGAAGCGCAACCAGCCGCCGCGCGGCGCCATCGGCGACATGCCGCGCACCGCGCGCCGCGCCCGGGTCAGGCGCAGGCATATGGGAACGCTGCTCAGTTTCGTGCTGATGGTGATCCTGCCCGTCGGCGTGGTCTGGTGGTATCTCGAGAACAGGGCCGCGGACCAGTACGTGAGCCATGTCGCCTTTTCCGTCCGCAAGGAAGAGAGTTCCTCCGCGATGGAAATCCTCGGCGGGCTGAGCGCACTGACAAGCACCAGCTCATCCGATCCGGACATCCTCTATGAATACATCCAGAGCCAGGAACTCGTCCGGCGGGTGAACGAGGATCTCGACCTTGTCAGCCTCTATACGAAGCCCAAGGACGACTTCTATTTCGCCTACGATCCGTCCGGCACGATCGAGGATCTGACCGATTACTGGACCGGGATGACGAAGATCTACTACGACAGCACCGCCGGAACGATCGAGTTGCGCGTGCTGGCCTTCGATCCGGACGACGCGCAGAGGATCGCGCAGGCGGTCTACGAAGAGAGCTCGCAGATGATCAACGAGCTCAGCTCGATCGCGCGCGACGACGCCACCAGCTATGCGCGCGAAGAGCTCGAGAATGCCGTCGAACGGTTGAAGGAAGCGCGGATGGCGATCACGTCCTTCCGCAACCAGCACCAGATCGTCGATCCCAATGCCGACATCGAAGGTCAGATCGGCCTCGTCAACACGCTGAACGAACAGCTCGCCGAGTCGCTGATCGAGCTGGACCTTCTCAAGCAGACGGCGCAGCCCAACGACCCACGCCTGGATCAGGTGAACCGGAAGATCGAGGTCATCAACGACCGCATCGTGCAGGAGCGCAAGAAGTTCGGCGCGATGAACACGCTCGACAATCAGGCCTATTCCTCGATCATCGGCGAGTACGAAAGCCTGACGGTCGACCGGGAATTCGCCGAGCAGGCCTATCTCGCGGCGCTGTCGACCTTCGACACGGCCCAGGCCGAGGCTCAGCGCAAGAGCCGCTACCTCGCGGCCTATATCAAGCCGACAAAGGCGCAGCGCTCGACCTATCCCGAATGGGACACGATCCTGATCGTGACCGCTCTTTTCGCGCTTCTGACATGGGCCAGCTTCGTGCTGATGACCTACGCCCTGCGGGACCGGAGGTGACGGGGTGATCCGTCTCGAGAACGTCTGGAAGACCTACCGGACCCGTCGCCACACCAACGTGATCGCTGCGGGGATCAACGCAACCTTTCCCACCGGCGTCAGCGTCGCCCTGCTGGGGCGCAACGGGGCCGGAAAGTCCTCGATGCTCAGGATGATCGCGGGGACCATGCCGGTGGACCGGGGCCGGATATGGTCCACGGGATCGGTATCCTGGCCGGTCGGCTTCTCGGGCAGTTTCCACAAGGACATGTCCGGGGCGCAGAACACGCGTTTCATCGCGCGGCTTTATGGCGTGGATACCGACGAGCTGATGGACTTCGTCGGAGGCTTCGCCGATCTGGGCGACAAGTTCTACCTCCCCATCCGCACCTATTCATCCGGCATGAAGTCCCGTCTCGCCTTCGGGATCTCGATGGGAATCAAGTTCGACACCTATCTGGTGGACGAGGTGACCTCGGTGGGGGATGCGGATTTCAAGCGCAAGGCGCGCCAGCTGTTCAAGAACCGGATGGCGGAATCGAGCGCGATCGTGGTGTCGCACTCCAAGAAGCTCATCCTCGACCTCTGCGACGCGGGGGCGGTGCTGGAAAACGGCGATTTCATCTATTACGAGGACATCAACGACGCGCTCGAGCATCACGACTGGAACCTCGGCAAGGGCCAGGGCCGGATGCGGCAGATCGGCTGAAGCCCTTACGGTCCGGCGACGGCACCGATAGCGATAGCAGTCATTCCGAGACGCAGTTTCGCATTTCCAATCCCGCCGGCTGCCCTGTAGAAGAAAGCCCAAACGCAACAGCCGGAGATTTCAGAATGTCCATCAACATCGCCATCAACGGGTTCGGCCGCATCGGACGCTGTGTGCTGCGCGCGCTCGTCGAGCGCAACGAGAAGGATATCCGGGTGGTTGCCATCAACGACCTGACCACCCCCGAAACCCTGATGCACCTTCTCAAGTACGACAGCGTGCATGGCCGGCTGAACGCCGATGTCACGCTGGACGGCGACGTGATGAAGGTCGGAGGACACGAGATCCGCATGACCGCGATCCGCAATCCGCAGGAACTGCCCTGGGGCGACGTGGATATCGCCTACGAATGCACCGGGATATTCACCGACCGCGACAAGGCCGCGCTGCACCTCGAGAACGGATCGAAGCGCGTGCTGGTATCCGCTCCCGCGACCGGCGCGGACCGCACGGTGGTGTTCGGAGTCAACCATCACGAACTGACCAAGGACGACATCGTGGTGTCGAACGCTTCCTGCACGACGAATTGCCTCGCGCCGGTGGCCAAGGTGCTTGACGACCTCGTCGGGATCGAGACCGGCTACATGACGACGATCCACGCCTACACCGGCGACCAGCCGACCCATGACGCACCCCACAAGGATCTCTACAGGGCGCGGGCGGCGGCGGTGTCGATGATCCCGACCTCGACCGGTGCGGCGCGTGCCATCTCGCTCGTGCTGCCGCATCTCGAAGGCAAGCTGGAAGGCTCGGCCGTGCGCGTTCCGACAGCGAACGTGTCACTGGTCGATCTGTGCATCACGCCGGGCAAGCCGACGGATGCCGAGGCGATCAATGCGGCGATGATGGCCGCGGCCGAGGGACCGCTCAAGGGCGTCCTGGCCTACGAGCCTGCGCCGCTCGTGTCGCAGGACTTCAACCACGATCCCCACTCCTCGACCTTCGCACCCGCCCAGACCCGCGTGACCGCGGGTGGCATGGTCCGGGTGGTCAGCTGGTACGACAACGAATGGGGCTTCTCGAACCGGATGAGCGATACGGCACTGGCCATGGGCAAGCTGCTCTAGGGGCAATCGCCGTCGCCTGAACTGACCGGCGCGCCGCATCGCAAGATGGGCGCGCCGGTTTTCTTTTTGTCTGGCGCCTGCCCGTTGATCGGGCAGGGCGGGCGGACGCTAGAGCCCCTTGCTGACCACGATGGCCGAGGCGATGAGGGCGAGGATGGTCCGCGTCGGGCTCAGCGGGCTTTCGGTCGCGAGCACGGTATCCTTCGGATTGATCTCGAAGTTCCGCGCGGCAAAGAGTCCGTCGGCGGAGGTCAGGTCGAGCGTGAAGACGACCTGCTGCTTCTGCGGCCCGGTGCCGTCGTTGCGGATGGCCGACGCGGGATATTCGCGCAGGATCAGCACGCCCTTCGGGTCGGCGCTGTTGTCCGCAAGTCCGCCGGTGATCGAGAGGGCCTCGAGCGCGGTGATGTATTCCTTCTCGAAATAGATCAGCTTCTCGGCGCCGGTCGCACCAAGCGAGATGAAGTAGCGGTCGTCTTCCTCGACGATGATCTTGTCGTCGCCGCGCAACGCGATATTGCGCGAGCCGTTCTCGTAAAGCGCATCCGCCCGGATCTCGTAGGTTTCGCTGCCACGGATCAGACGGACCACCGGATTGCGCAGGTTGGATTCGACCCCGCCCGCCAACGACAGCAGCGACAGGATGGTGAAGTTGCGCCCCGGCAGCGGGTAGCTGCCGGGCTGCCTGACGCCACGCACCACGTCGACGGAATTGGATTGACCGGCATGATGCGCCAGCTGGACCTGGGCCGAGGGGACGATCATCTCGAGATCGGACTGGATCTTGCGCCGCGCCGCGTCCGTCGTAAGTCCGCGCACCTCGACCTCGTCGACGTAGGGGACAAAGACGGTTCCGTCAGTCGAAACGACAAGCCCCTCGATCACGACATTCTTTTCGGTCGGCGGGGCGAGCAGCGAATTTTCCTGACTGTCCCAGATCACCAGGTCGATCAGGTCGCCGGTCCGGATGACGTTCGAGGCAGGACCGGACGCATTGCTGAGCCAGTTGTACCGCCCGCTCCAGCCGGTGACCGGCCATGTCTTGATCGCAGGAACATTCGCGCGGGTTACGGGAACGATCGAGATATCGGCGTTCTCCTGCTTGCCTTCGCGGATGATCTCGCGCTGGATCGCCGCGCCGCGCGGCGTGTTGCAACCCGTAGCCGCCAGCAGCAGGGCCAGCGCCATCAGAATTTTCGATGAAAAGCGCAACTTGGCTCCCCTGCTTCGCCCCGGTTTTCGTTATCTAGGCCTAGATACAATCAATTGAGGTCGCGCGACAATGACCTGCCCGCCGAAAACGGCACAAACACGCGAGTGCGGCAGCAGGGACGCAGGTTCCTGACGGATGCCGGGCAACCGGGCCCTTTGCCGGGAGACGCCCCCGGCATTAACCCCGGGTGCCGGGACCGGACGGGCACATAAGCGCAGGGCAAGCTTTTTCGGTCAGGTTCCGCAGGCCCTTTCCCGCCGCGAGGACCCGATGGCCGATAACTCCCTCAACCTGTCGATGCCCTATATCCAACCAAGCCAGGCGCAGAAGCACGTCACCCACAACGAGGCGATCCGCCTGCTTGATATCCTCGTCCAGCTTGCCGTCGTCTCGGACGAAACGACAAGCCCGCCGGCCTCGCCGTCCTCCGGGAGCAGGTATATCGTCGCCGACGGCGCCCTTGGCGCCTGGGCAGGTCAGGACGGCAAGGTGGCGGTCTATGACGCGGGCGCATGGATCTACCACGCGCCGCGCACCGGGTGGCGGGCCTGGGTGCAGGATCGTCAGATGCTGGCGGTCTTCGACGGGAACGAGTGGATCGATATCGACGAGGGACAGTTCCAGGATCTCGACTCGTTCGGGCTGGGGATGACCTCCCTTCCCGGCGCGCCGTTTTCGGCCAAGCTGAACGCCGCCCTCTGGACTGCGCTTTATGCCGCTGACGGGGGCAATGGCAGTCTTGTACAGACCCTGAACCGGGAGGATGTCTCGGCCGACGCGGGGCTGGTCTTTCAGACCGACTTCGACACACGCGCGATCCTCGGCCTCTTCGGCAGCAGCCGGATGCGTCTGGCAACCACACCGGACGGTTCAACCTTCAGGGACGCGATCAGCATCGACGTTTCTACGGGCATCGCGGACCAGCCCGCCCTGCCCCGTTTCATGGCCTATACCAACTTCGACAACTTCGGCGCAGCGGATACCTGGACGACGATTGGCATCAATGTGGCCGAATACAACGATCAGCTTGCCTTCGACGCCGCAACCGGATCGTTCACCGCGCCGGTCGATGGAACCTATCTTTTCGGGGCAACGCTGGTCTTCAAGCTCGACAGCAATCCGGGGGCGAAGATGGGTGCGCGGCTGCTGCAGAATGGTGTCGACGTGCTGCGTGGCTCGCTGGTCCAGCTCAGCGCCGACCATGAGGACCAGCAGACCTCTCTCGGCGTGCAGACACTGGTGTCGCTCGTTGCGGGCGACACGGTCGAATTGCAGGGCCGAATGCGCGATTTCGGCGGCTACTTCATGGCCGGTCAGACGACGTTCTGGGGTTTCAAGGTCGGCTGAGGCTCAGAGCTCGATATCGCGGACCAGCCCGCCGAGCGCACCGGACCAGTCGAGACTGAGCACGTCACCATGGCCGAAGTCGAAGGTCACGGTGCCGCCATGCCTTTCGGCGAACTCCGCGACCAGCGCTTTCTCGGACATCCGGCCGCCGCCCCAGAGCGAGCGATGGAAATCGAGCGTATCGGTCCCGTGGCGGAAGTCCGTGATCCGGTCCCTGCCGCCGGTGAAGACGAAATGATCCGCGCCACCTCCGCCGGTCAGCCTGTCGTCGCCCTTTCCTCCATTGAGGGTGTCGGCGGCCCCGCCCCCGTTGAGGGTGTCGTCGCCGCCGGCCCCCGACAGCCTGTCGCGTCCGCCGTGGCCCAGCAACCGGTCCCTGCCGGACCCTCCCCCGAGCGCGTCGCCGCCGGCCCCGCCCGCGAGCGTGTCGTTCCCGCTGCCGCCCCGGATCCTGTCACTACCGCCTCCACCGGCGAGGGCGTCATCGCCGCCCTTGCCCATCAGCCTGTCAGTCCCGGCCGCGCCGCGAAAGACATTGTCGGCGCCGTTGCCGGTGAGGCGGTCCGCGAAACGGCTGCCGGAAATGATCTCGATCCCGGAATAGCTGTCGCCCCGCGCGTCTCCGGTGTTTCTGCCAGGGCTCCCCAGATTCACGGTGACGCCGGCAGGGGCGGTGCCATAGTCGGCGACGTCCCGACCGCTGCCGCCGATCAGCCTGTCACCGCCGGCCCCTCCGATCAGCGTGTCGTTTCCGTTGCCGCCCTCGATCCTGTCGCCTCCTCGTGTTCCCATCAGCCGGTCGGACCCGGAACCGCCCTCGATTGACTGGCGGCCGGTGGTGTTGGGTCGCGCCGGGGGCGGTTCGGGCAGCGAAACGGATGGCAGGGCAGTGCCGTCGTTCAACGCGTGATCGAGCGCGATGGACGCGGCCGCCCCGAGCTTCGCGGCGTTCAGGCTTTTGCCGTCGTCGCTGATCACGGTGAGCTCTTCCGCGCCATAGCGCAGGACAGCGCCGTTCGCGGTCGACGTCACCACGACCTGCGAGAACTGGCGCAGCATCTGCCAGGCCGACAAGTCGATCCTGTCGCTGCCGGCCTCGAAATCCAGGATCGTGTCCGCGGTTCGGTCGTATTTCAGCACGAAGAGATCGGCGCCGTCGCCGCCGCGCATCCGGTCCGTCCCTGCCCCGTCGATCAGCACGTCCTCGCCGCCGTTGCCTGTCAGCACGTCGTTGCCCGCCGCGCCGATCAGGATATCGTCCAGCGCGCCTCCTGCGATGTCGTCATGACCCGATCCGCCGATCAGGGTCGTGCCAGGGTTACCGGGGTCGACGGTGAAACGGGTGATGCCGGTTTCCGTCTCGCTTGCGGCGAAGATCGCCAGCCGCCCGTCCTGGGCCAGCATCGTCAGGCCGCTGACATTTCTCAGCGTCAGGTCGGCCCGGTCGGCAACGGTGCCGCGCAGGACAAGCTGTCCTTCCGGCATCAGTTCGAGAAGCGACAGCCCGTCGTCCGACCCCGCCGCCGCCACGAAGACCCGTCCGTCGAGCGTGGCGACGGCGAGTTCGGCGGCGTTCTGGAAGCGGGTGGCGTGGCTGTCGAGTACATGGTCCGTCGCCGACAGCGATCCGTCGGAGCCGATGCGGAATACCGACAGCGAAGAACTTCCCGCTCCGGCGACGATGACGAAGGTCGCTCCTTCCAGCCGGACGGTCTCGATGCAGCTGATGTTGCCGAGTCCGATGGTCCCGAGCGATGCATCCTGCGAGACCGGATCGAAGCCCTGCGCCGAGACCTCGAACACCTGTAGCTCGGCGCTCGAATGCGTCGCGGCCAGGGCGAAGCTGCGGGACCCGACATCCACCGTGGTCACAGCGGTCACGCTCCCGGAGCCAAGCGAGGCGCTGGCGATGTTCGTCAGGGACATGTCGCCGCCGACACGGTGAAGCGTCAGCGCCGCGGGGCCGTGATGCGCCGCGACCAGATAGTCCGCCGCGCCAAGCTTCACCTGATCCAGAGCCACCATGCTGGACGTCGGGCCATTGCCGGGCAGGAACGACATGGACCCGTCCAGGTCACCCTTGCCGTTGACCGCAAACAGCGGATAGGCCTCGAAATTCCGTCCGAGCGAGGCAAGATAGAGGGTGTCGCCGAAGCTCAGCAGGGCGCTTGCTTCGGGCCTTAGCCCGTCGCCCCCGGTGGCCTGCCGATCGTCGGTGCGGTCCAGCACGTCGGCGTCGGGGCCAAGCTGGTATACCGTCACGCCGGGCGAGCTGCGCGTGGTCACGTAAAGATGCCAGATCCCCCCGATGCGGACCGCATCAAGATCGGAGATTCCACTTACATGATGGTCGCGTGCGCCTACGATCGCGCCTGCGCGCGAAATTCTCCACATTTCCAACCCCCGAAACTCACCCCTGAGCTTTCGGAGACACTGCCCTTGCTGCCTTAAGGCGGGCTTGGTGCATTGTGGCGGCACCATGGCATTTCGCTAAAACTCGACGCGCAGGCCGCGGCCGGACGTGAAACACGGTCTGTTTTCAGTTTGACGGAGCCATGGCCTTGGTGTCACTTAGCTGGACATCAAATCTGGACCCCGGGCCGAAGACGACGGGGCAATGGGAGGAAGTCATGAAGAAACGCTTGATCCAGGCGATCGCCGCCGGTGCGCTGATGGCAGCCGGCGCAACCTCGGCCCATGCGACCGAATGCATCGCTCCGGCGAACCCGGGCGGAGGTTGGGACTTTACCTGCCGTCAGGTCGGAAAGATCCTTTATGACCTCAAGCTTGTGGAGTCCCCGGTGCAGGTCACCAACATGGCCGGCGCGGGCGGCGGCCTGGCCTTTTCGACCGTGGTGAACGAACGCAATGACGACGAAGATCTGATCGTCGCCGCCTCTTCGGCCACGACCACCCGGCTTGCCCAGAATGCTTTCGGCGGTGCGACCGCCGACCAGGTGCGCTTCGTCGGATCCATCGGCGCCGACCCCGGCGTGCTCGTCGTCGCCAAGGACAGCCCGCTGAAGAACCTCGACGACCTTGTGAACGCAATCAAGGAAGATCCGGGTTCGGTCGCATTCGCCGGTGGCTCTGCGGTCGGGGGCTTCGACCACATGAAACCGCTGCAGGTCCTGATGGCCGGCGGGTTCGAGGACATCACCAAGGTCAAGTATATCGCCGTCGACGGCGGCGCGGACGCGATCACCCAGACCGTGGGCGGGTTCACGCAGGCGATGACCGGCGACATGTCCGAGGTCGTGGGCTTTCTCGACTCCGGCGAAGTCCGGGCGCTGGCCGTCCTGACCGAGGAACGTGTCCCGGGTTTCGAGGATATCCCGACCGCCAAGGAACAGGGCTATGACGTCGTCGCCGTGAACTGGCGCGGGCTCTACGTGCCCGGCGGCGTCTCGGACGAGGCCTTCAACGCCTGGGCCGAAAAGCTGCAGGCCGTGGCCGACAGCGAGGAATGGAAGCAGACGATGGAAGCCAACGGTCTCGCGCCGTTCACCCTAGTCGGTGAAGAGTTCCAGGCATGGGTCGACGAGGTCGTTGCCGAAACCGAGGAACTCAGCCGCAAGATCGGTGTGATCCAGTAAGATGGCGCGCCTGTCCGACCGGGTCTTCGGGCTTATCGTGGTCTGCGTGTCGCTCGCGTATATCGCGAGCGCCTACCAGATGCAGACCAGCTTCCTGTCTGATCCGGTCGGATCGAAGACATTCCCGATCATCGTCGCATCGGTCGCGATCCTGTGCGGCGTGATCATGATCTTCCGCCCCGACGAGGAACCCGGCTGGCCGCCCGTCGGGACCGTCATATCGCTGGTGATCTGCCTGATCCTGCTGGTGGGCTACGCCTATGCGCTGAAACCGCTCGGATTCATCCTGCCGACGATGGTCGTCGCCTCGGCGCTTTCCTATCAGATCAATCCCCGGCCCCTCGCCGCCGTCGCCTCGGGCGTGGGGCTCGCGCTTGGGCTCTATGTCATGTTCAAGTTCGTGCTCGATCTCGGTCTCGTCGGGCTCCCGAAAGGCTGGATCGGTTAATTCATGGATATTCTTGCCAATCTGGCCATGGGTTTTGGCATCGCGCTGAGCCCCTATACCCTGGCGCTTGCCGTGCTCGGATGCTTCATCGGCACCATCGTCGGCGCGCTGCCGGGTCTCGGACCCGCCAATGGCGTGGCGATCATGATCCCGCTGACATTCTCCATGGGCCTCGAGGCGGTTCCTGCGCTGGTCCTGCTGACCTCGATCTATTACGGGGCGATGTACGGCGGGCGGATCAGCTCGATCCTGCTCAACATACCCGGCGACGAGCCGGCCCTGATGACCACGCTCGACGGCTACCCGATGGCCAAGGCCGGGCGGGCGGGCGACGCGCTTGTGATTTCCGGCGTTGCCTCCTTCGTCGGCGCACTGCTTGCGACCATCGGCCTGATGGTGATGGCGCCTCTGCTCAGCCGCATCGCCTACCAGTTCGGCCCGGCGGAATACTTCGCCCTCTACCTTCTCGCCTTCTGCACATTGGGCGGCATCTCGTCGAACAACCAGGCCAAGGCGGCGCTTGCTTCCTGCATCGGCCTGATGATCGCGATGATCGGGCTCGATCCGAACTCGGGCATGCCCCGTCTGACCTTCGGCAACCTGCATCTTTACGACGGCGTCGATTTCCTTGTCGCCATCGTCGGCCTTTTCGCGGTCTCCGAGATATTCTTCTTCATCGAAAGCCACGGCCGGGGCAGCGCCATCGGCGTCAAGCTCGACAAGGTCACGGTGCCCTGGGCCGATCTCTGGGCGACACGCTGGACCATGCTGCGCTCGTCCGTGCTCGGGTTCTTCGCCGGGGTCCTGCCGGGCGCCGGGGCAAGCCTCGGGTCCTTCATGACCTACATGATGGAGAAATCCATCGCGGGAGAGAAAGGCGGCTTCGGCACCGGCGCGCCGAAGGGCGTCGCGGCGCCAGAGGCGGGCAACAACGCCGCAGCGGGCGGCGCGCTTGTCCCGATGCTGACCCTCGGCGTGCCGGGGTCCGGCACCACGGCCGTGCTGCTTGCGGTGCTGGTCACGCTGAACATCACGCCAGGGCCGACGCTCTTCACGGACCGGCCCGATGTGGTCTGGGGCCTCATCGCCTCGCTGCTGATCGCGAACTTCGTCCTGCTGGCGATGAACGTGCCGCTGGTGAAGGTCTTCGTGAAGGTGCTGATGGTCCCGCCCGCGATCCTGCTACCCGGCGTCACGATGATCTCCTTCGTCGGGATCTATTCGCTCACGGGAAGCTACTTCGACCTGCTGCTCGTCGCGGCCTTCGGGGTGCTGGGTTACATCCTGCGCAAGCTCGACATTCCCACCGTGCCGGTGATCCTCGGGATCCTTCTGGGCCGCCCGATGGAGCGGAAACTGCGCGACGCGATGGTGCTGTCTGACGGCGACTGGACCTATCTCTTCTCGTCACCCATCGCCATCGGCCTCTGGATCTTCGCCATCGCCGGCTTTCTCGCGCCGATGTTCCTGCGCAAGTTCCTGCGCAAGCCGCAGCAGGTCAGCGACTGAGCGGCGTAGGAGAGTCGGGAAAGACCCTGAGCCCCACATCGTCGAGCAGGCGCTGCCAGACCCAGTAATCGGTGAAATAGCCCGTGTGCCCCCCCGGAGGCACCGGGAGGTTCGCCATGACGCCCGTATCCGCATCGATCTGCGTGCCGACGAAATCGTCCGTGCGGAAGATGTTGAACCATCGCGTTCCCGCCGGCATCCGCGTGACCGAGACCTGAAAGAACTCCTTGAAATAGCGCCGGTAGATATGCGTCACCGGCGAGCCCATGGTGACGAGCGTCACTTTCGGATTGCCGTATTGCTCAAGCAGCGCCTTCACCTCGGCGTCCTGCAGCATCTGCGTGGCGATCACGGTGCCTTGAGAATGGGACAGCACGGTGACGTATTTCGGAGTGACCGTCTCGAGCCCGTATTTCATTACCAGCCGGAAGCGGTTGTTGATGTCATTGCGCTCGCGGAAGTTGCCCTGTCGCTCGGCCGTCTTCGCGCGCCAGCGGCAGCGGTCCTGGATCGCGTAGGTCACGATATCGCGCACCACCCCAAGCCCGCCGGCAAGGTAGTCCGACAGCTGGTAGATCAGGATCCCGAGCGCGAGGAGACCGAGGGTGAAGACCTTGTTCCATTCCTCGAGACCCCCGGTGAACCAGTCGCGAACCTCTGCGGTGAAGGCCATGGGGTCGACGGCCAGCGTCACGAGGGCCAGCTGGACCATGAAGATGATGGCCAGCGAGAGACCGAGCAGGACGCGCAGACCAGGATTGAGCATGACACGGCCAACGATGTCGGGCCTGGCATAAAGGGTCTGGCGGACCGAACGTCGGGCGATCAGGAGGATGACGGCGCCGGCGATCACCAGCAGCAGGCAGGCGGCATTGATGCTCAGCGTCTTCATCGCCGAGCCAAGGTTGTACTCGAACAGGTTGAAGAACAGTCCTCCCTGCTCCGGCGCTCCGGTGACGCCTTCGGCCCAGACGATGATCGTGCGCGCGAGAAGCCAAAGGGTCGAGCTGGAGACGATCCAGAAGATGATCATCGCCGCGCATATGGCCGGATAGATCACCCGGTGTCCGCCGATGCCGTCCGCGGGCGTCTCGCGGGGGCGCGAGAGCCAGGAGGCGGGGTAGTTCAGGACCGCCAGCGCGACGGCGATGGTCCAGGAGAAGTTGAGCCCGTGGATGAGCCCGGCGGTGTAGCAATCGAGATCGGGCAGGAAACGTCCGTCCCCGATGGTCGGCCGCGCGGGGCAGAAGCCGTCCGGCGTCGTGAGTCCGAAGGGAACGGACGCCGCCACGAGCAGGATCGCGACGCCGAAGCCGGTCATGCCCCTCCCGAAGATGCGCACGAGGTAGGTCCGCGCGGTGATCCAGTAGTAGACGCCGACCCAGAGCGTGACGGCGCCGTGGAAGAGGTAGAAGGTGGGAACCGAGATGTAATCTCCGACCACATCGCCGGGGAAGAGGTCCATCAGCAGGATGACGACGCCGATCAGCAGCGCGGCGTTCACCGGAGCGATCAGCCCGTAGAAGACCCAGGTGAAGACATGCACGATTCCGACCGCAGGCAGACCCCGGTTGCTTTCGACATTCTCCATGGCGAGGTAGCCGAGGCCCAGCACCACGCGCAGGAGGTCGAAGGCGGTTCGCAGGGGGCCCTTGGGCGCAGTCGACTTGTCGGCCCAGAACACTTCGAGAAAGAGCGCATCGTCCGTATCGCCGGGGACGGCCTTGCGGACACGCCGCAGGTGAACCGGAAACAGATCGGCCTGGCGTTCGTCCGCGTTGAAACCGTTCTCGACCAGATCGATCACGTCCCGTTCGATCGCGACGGGGTGTCGTTCATGCGGCGGGATCTCGGCGATGGCCGCCCCCGTGATCGCGTCTATCGTCTCGCCCGCCTTCTGTTCGCCGATGCCATGAACGGCAATGATCAGATGATCGCTCACGGATGCGCCCCTCCCTCGATCACCCGAGGCTAGCACAACTCTCGCGCGCGGCAGAAGGCGATCGTGCCCGGGACTTCAGAGATCGCTCAGCGCGAAGCCGACATAGGCGGCGGGCATGATGATCCGGCGCGCCCGCCCCAGCGGAAAACGTGACAGGGGTTTGCGCATCGGTGCGGGATAAAGATCCGGCTCGGCACCCCCGACGAGCTTTGCCAGAAGCGCGCCCGAAAAACTCGCCATCGCGACGCCATTGCCGTGATAGCACAGACCCGCCCATAGTCCCGGCGTCCCGGGAACCTCTCCGACGAAGGGCATCATGTCGCGGGCGAGGCCGACGAAGCCGGACCAGCTGTGGGGCGTCTCGACATGGGACCAGGCCGGAAACATGGCACGGAAATCGCGCAGCACGGCGGCGCGCGCAGCGGTTTCGGCGCCAGCGCCGGTGCGCAGCCCGCCGCGCATTCCGAAAAGGAACCGCCGGTCCGGCATGAGCCTGAAGTAATGCAGCAGGGTGCGGGTATCGAAGGCCATCTGATCCGAGGTCCAGCCGGCAGCCTGCAATTCGGCCTCTTCAAGCGGGCGCGTGACCAGCACCGTGGATTGGGCCGGAATGTATCGCCCGGCAAGCCAGCCCGGCAGATCCTCGGAGGAATATCCATTGGTGGCGACGACGACCTGCGATGCCTCCACCTGCGCCGCGCCGGAATGCAGACGGAACCCGCCCGCCGTCGTCTCGATCCGCGCGACGGGGCTGCGGTCGCAGATCTGCGCGCCCTGCGCCTCGGCGGCGGCGGCGAGGCCCGCAATGTACTTTCGCGGGTTCAGGCCGAAGCCGATGGGAGTCGAGAGGGCTCCCTTGAACGGCCCGGCCATGCCGAGCCCCTCGAGATCCCGGCGGGTGTGGACTTCGGCGGTCACGCCGTAATTCTCTTCGATCGCGCGGGCGGTGGACTCGAACTCCGCCATGTCCCGCATCCGATGCGCAAGCATCGTTTCGCCGTTCGAATGCCGGTCGACGTCGATCCCGAAGCGGCGTGTCAGCGCATCGACCAGTTCCACAGCCGTTTTCTCGGCGCGGTGCCATTCGAGCCGGGCCTCGCGGCCGAAGTGCCTGTCGATATACGCATCGGAGGCCTTCGAGCCGCCGAGACAGCAGAACCCGCCATTGCGTCCCGACGCGCCCCAGCCGACATGTTCGGCTTCCAAAACGATGACGCGCGCGCCGCCTTCCGCAAGATGCAGCGCCGCCGAGATGCCGGTGAAGCCGCCGCCTATGATGGCCACGTCACATTTCCGCGTCCCTGTCAGCGCCGGGCGCTCCGGCAGCGTGCAGGTCTCGTCCCACCAACAGCCGGCGCGTGGCCCGCCGCCATAGGCGTAGTCTCCGAAGATGTGCTTCATTGTGCCCGTGCTGCGGCCTGTTCATCCTGCTGCTGGCGCAGCGCATTGCGCTTGGTGATCAGCGATGCGGCGACGACACCGACGGTCACGATCCCGATCATGAGCGTCGACAGCGCGTTGATCTCGGGCGAAACGCCGAGGCGCACCGCCGAGAAGATCTTGATCGGGAGTGTCGTGGACGAGGGGCCGGCGGTGAAGCTCGCGATCACGAGATCGTCGAGCGAAAGCGTGAAGGCAAGCAGCCAGCCCGAGATCACGGCGGGTGCGATGATCGGCAGCGTCACCAGCCGGAAAGCCTCGAAATGCGAGCAGCCGAGGTCGAGCGCGGCCTCCTCGAGCGATTCATCGAAGCTCATCAGCCGCGAGGACACCACGACCGAGACGTAACACATGGCGAAGGTCGTGTGGGCCAGCACGATGGTCGTCACACCCCTGTCCAGACCGATGCCGATGAAGAGCAGAAGCAGGGACAGGCCGGTTATGACCTCGGGCATCACGAGCGGCGCGTAGATCATGCCCGAGAAGACGGTGCGCCCCGGAAAGCGCCCCTCGCGCACGAGGACATAGGCCGCCATCGTGCCGAGGATCGTCGCCAGCGTGGAAGAGGTGACGGCAACGCGCAACGTGACCCAGGCGGCGTCGAGGAAGGCGTCGTTCTGCAGCAATTCGCCGTACCACTTGGTCGAAAAGCCCGCCCAGACCGTCACCAGCTTGGATTCGTTGAAGGAAAAGATGATCAGTATGACCATCGGCAGGTAGAGGAACGCGAACCCCAGGGTCAGGGACGTGACGTTGAACCAGCTCAGCCTGTTCATGACTCGGCCTCCGCCTGGCGCTGCTGGTTGCGCTGGAAGAGGATGATCGGGACGATGAGGATCAGCAGCAGCACGACCGCCACGGCGGAGGCGACGGGCCAGTCGCGGTTGTTGAAGAACTCCTCCCAGAGGACCTTGCCGATCATCAGCGTGCCCGACCCGCCCAGCAGCGACGGGATCACGAATTCCCCCAGCGCGGGGATGAAGACGAGGAAGCAGCCCGCGATGATGCCGTTGCGCGACATCGGCACGGTCACGAGCCAGAAGGCGGACAGGCGCGAACAGCCCAGATCTTCTGCCGCTTCGATCAGGGATTCGTCCATCCTGTCGAGCGCCGAGTAGATCGGCAGGATCATGAAGGGCAGGTAGGCGTAGACGATGCCGATATAGACCGCGACGGTGGTGTTCAGGATGATGAGGGGCTGATCGATGATCCCGACCCACAGCAGGAGCTGGTTCAGGAAGCCTTCCTGGCTCAGGATGCCCATCCAGGCGTAGATGCGGATCAGGAACGAGGTCCAGAACGGCAGGATCACCAGCATCATGAGCGTCGCGCGCCATTCCTCGGGGGCGCGGGACATGCCGTAGGCGACGGGATACCCCACGAGCAGCGTCAGCAAGGTCGAGATGAAGGCGATGCGCAGACTGCTGAGATAGGCCTTCCAGTAAAGGTCGTCGGTGGTCAGGAAGGTGAAGTTCTCGAAATCGAGCGCCTTGACGAATTCGCCGATCCCGTCGTTCAGCGTGGGCGTATAGGGCGGAATGGACAGCGCCACGTCCGAGAGCGATATCTTCAGGACGATGATGAAAGGGATCAGGAACAGCGCCAGCAGCCAGGCGTAGGGGATCGCGATGAGGGCAAAGCGTCTCATGCGCCGAGTCCTGAGCGCGATGTGGCGCGGGCGGGCATCATTGATCCAGCAGCACGGCGGCCGTGCCCGACCAGGAAACCCAGACCTGATCTTCCCAGGTGAAGGTCCGGCGCGAGATGCGGCGCGTGTTGGCCGTCTGTGCCTTCAGGATCTTTCCGCCCGGAATTTCCACATGGTAGGTCGAGACGTTGCCCAGATAGGCGATGTCGTGGACACGTCCGCGGACCGCGTTCGCCGCGCCTTCCGGGCGATCGGCGCTGATGGCGATCTTCTCGGGCCGGATCGCCAGATGGCATTCCTGCCCTTCGGAAAGGGGCCTGTCCGACGCTGCCCTGAACGGTGTCTGCCCCTCGGCCCATCGGATTTCGTACTCTTCGGGACCGACCGGATGGGCGGTGCCGTCGATGATGTTCACCTCGCCGATGAAGTCCGCCACATAGACGGATTCAGGCATCTCGTAGATCCGGTCGGGCGTCGCGACCTGAATGATGCGCCCTTCGTCCATCACCGCAACGCGGCTTGCGACGGTCATCGCCTCTTCCTGGTCATGGGTCACGATCACGAAGGTGGTGCCGGTCTTTTCCTGGATGTCCATCAGCTCGAACTGGGTCGCCTGCCGCAGCTTGGCATCGAGTGCGCCCAGAGGTTCGTCCAGCAGCAGGAGCTTGGGCGCCTTCGCGAGAGAGCGGGCCAGCGCCACGCGCTGGCGCTGGCCGCCCGAGATCTGGTGCGGCTTGCGCTGCGCGAACTTCTCGAGCCGGGTCAGCTTGAGCATCTCCTGAACCCGGTCGTGGATGTCGTTTTTGGGCATCTTGCCCCGGCGTAGTCCGAAGGCGATGTTTTCGTAGACCGTCAGGTGCGGGAACAGCGCGTAGGACTGGAACATCATGTTCACCGCGCGCTTGTTCGGCGGGACCGGCGCGATGTCCTGACCGGCCAGCTCGATCACGCCCTCGGTCGGGGTCTCGAAACCCGCAAGCATGCGCATCATCGTCGTCTTGCCGCAGCCCGAGGGGCCGAGCAGGGCGAAGAATTCCCTCTGGTAGATATCCAGCGTCAGGTCGTCGATCGCGGTGAAGTCGCCGAAGCGCTTGGTAACGTTCCTGAAGCGGATCAGTGGCTTTTCGCCGGGATCGTTCCAGGGTTCAAATACGGTCTGGTTCAAGTCAAATCCTCGCAGCCCTCATGCGCCGGGCCGAAACCGAAGGGGGCGGAGCCTGTGGCCCCGCCCCGGTTTGCCGTGTCAGGTGCCGGATTTGACCTTGGTCCAAAGCCGGGTGACCGTACGCTGGACCTTGGGCTCGTAGGGCGTGACCGTGTAGAGGTTTTCGAGCGTAGCCTCATCGGGATAGATCGCGGTGTCTCCGATCACGTCCTCTGCGAGGAATTCCTGCGAGGCCTTGTTGCCGTTGGCGTAGTAGACGTAGTTCGACGCCGCCGCCATGTTCTCGGGATCCATGATGAAGTTCAGGAACTTGTGGGCCGCTTCCGGATGCGGCGCGTCCACCGGGATCGCCATCTGATCGAACCACATCAGCGCGCCTTCCTTCGGAGCGTGATAGGCGATCTCGACACCGTTGTCGGCTTCCGCCGCCCGGTCGCGCGCCTGAAGGATGTCCCCGGACCAGCCGAAGGCCACACAGATGTCGCCGTTGGCCAAGCCGTTGATATATTCCGAGCTGTTGAACTTCTGCACGTAGGGACGCACTGCCATCAGCACTTCCTCGGCCTTGGCGATCACGTCCGGGTCATGGCTGTCGGGATCCTCACCGATGTATTTCAGCGCGGCGGGGATCATCTCGGTCGGGGCGTCGAGGAAATGCACGCCGCACTGGCTCAGCTTTTCCATGTTCGCGGGATCGAAGACCAGCGCCAGCGAGTCGACCGGGGCGTCCTCGCCCAGCACTTCCGCGACCTTGCCGACATTCACGCCATTGCCGGTCGTTCCCCACATGTAGTTGATCGAGTAGTCGTTGCCGGGATCGTATTGCTCGGTCCGCGAGGTGATCACGTCCCACATGTTGGACAGGTTCGGAAGGGCTTCCTTGTCAAGTTTCTGAAAGGCGCCCGCCGCAATCTGGCGTTGCAGGAAGGTGCCCGTCGGCACCACCACGTCATAGCCCGACCCGCCGGCAAGCATCTTGGTCTCGAGGACCTCGTTGCTGTCGAAGACGTCGTAGATCAGGTCGATGCCGGTCTCGGTCTCGAATTTCTCGAGAAGCGATTCGTCGATGTAGTCGGACCAGTTGTAGACCCGGACTTCCTCGGCCATCGCCGTTCCGGTGGCGAGCGCGCATGCGGCGGCGCTCAGCAGTAGCTTGTTCATGTGTTTCTCCCCAGTGAAAGCGGCCGGTTTCGTCCGACTTCCGATAATTTGATCAAGTTTTGCCTCTTCGGGCAAGATGCCTTATGGTTTCATGCAGACCAGACCTGTGCAAGCCGTGTGCTCAAACCCTTCCGCCTATCCGAGTAGTGCCGATGCAATTGCTTAGAAATGCGGCGAATGCCGCCGGTGATGCCCAGAGCAAGACAACCGCCCATCAGGCGGTCTACGAGGATCTGCGTGGCAGGATCCTTTTCGGGGATCTGGCGCCCGGTCAGGCCGTCACCATCCAGGGTATCGTCGCGGAGCTCGACGCCGGGATGACCCCCGTGCGCGAGGCGATTCGCCGCCTCATATCGGACGGTGCGCTGGCGATGCTCGGGAACCGCCGCGTCTGCGTTCCGGAACTCACGCCGTCAGGCGTGGACCAGCTCGATTTCATGCGCCAGAGTCTGGAACCGAGGCTTGCGCAACTGGCCGCCGCCCGGATCGGTGCCGCGAGCCTCAAGGACCTGCGCGAGCTCGATGACCATCTCGACCGGGCGATCGCGCGCGGCGACATCCCCGGATACCTCACCTGGAATTACCGGTTCCACGCAGCGATCTATGCCGCGGCGGACGCGCCGATCCTGACCGAGACGGTCGATCGGCTGTGGCTGAGGTTCGGTCCGTCGCTGCGCGTCGTCTGCGGGCGCTACGGGACGCTCAACCTTCCCGACAAACACGCCGACCTTCTGGGCGCCCTCAAATCGGGCGATGGCGAGGGCGCGGCGCGGGCGATGGCGGAGGACGTGCATCAGGGGATGCGTCAGATCCGGGAGGCGCTTGTTCCGATTGCTCCCGAGTGATTCGATTGACCCCTTTATAATTTGATCATATTCTTGCGCTATCCGGCCAGGGGCCGTCGACATCCCGGAAAGACAGGGCAAAAATGACACGCGCAAACCATCTGCCGACCGCCGAGCTGCAGAAGCTCGACGCGGCGCACCACATGCATCCCTTCACCACCAACGATCAGCTTGCCGAGAAGGGCGCGCGGGTCATCACCCGGGCGAACGGTGTCTATCTGACCGACAGCGAGGGAAACGAGATACTCGACGGTATGGCGGGGCTCTGGTGCGTCAACATCGGTTACGGGCGCGCGGAAATGGCCGAGGTGGCGGCGCGCCAGATGAAGGAACTGCCGTTCTACAACACCTTCTTCATGACATCGCATATCCCGGCGCTGACGCTGGCAAAGGATCTGGCCGATCTTGCCCCGGGTGATCTCAACCACGTCTTCTTCGCCGGGTCGGGATCCGAGGCGAACGACACCAACATCCGCATGGTGCGCACCTACTGGGCGCAGAAGGGAAAGCCCGCGAAGACGCATATCATCTCGCGCAAGAACGCCTATCACGGGTCGTCGCTGGGGTCGGGATCGCTTGGCGGGATGACCTACATGCACGAACAGGGCGGCATGCCCATTCCGGGAATCCACCACATCAACCAGCCCGACTGGTGGGGAGAGGGCGGAGACATGACGCCCGAGGAATTCGGGCTCGCCCGGGCACGCGAACTCGAGGAGAAGATCCTCGAACTTGGTGCCGACAACGTCGCTGCCTTCATTGGCGAGCCGGTGCAGGGCGCGGGCGGCGTGATCGTTCCGCCCTCGACCTACTGGCCGGAAATCCAGCGCATCTGCGACGAACACGACATTCTCCTGATCGCCGACGAGGTGATTTGCGGCTTCGGGCGCACCAGCAACTGGTTCGGCTCCCAGACCATGGGGATCAAGCCGGATATCATGACCATCGCGAAGGGCCTCAGCTCGGGCTACGTGCCGATCGGGGGATCGATCGTCTGCGACGAGGTGGCCGAGGTCATCGGCGCCTGCGAATTCAATCACGGATACACCTATTCCGGCCACCCGGTCGCAGCCGCGGTGGCGTCCGAGAACCTGCGCATCCTGCGCGAGGAGAAGATCGTCGACCATGTGCGCGATGTCGCGGCGCCGGCGCTGAGGGCGGCGCTGGACCGGATCGCCGAGCACCCGATGGTGGGCACGCCCAATGCCGCGGGCCTGATGGCGTCGATCCCGCTGACGCCGCACAAGGAGAGCAGGGCGAAGTTCGCGGCCGAAAAGGGGACCGTTGGATACATGTGCCGCGAGCGCTGCTTCGCCAACAATCTGGTGATGCGTCACGTTGGCGACCGCATGATCATCTCTCCGCCGCTGGTCATCACCTCCGAAGAGATCGGCGAGCTTGAGCGCCGCGCGATGAAGGCGCTGGACGAAACCTATGCCGCCCTGCGCGAACAGGATCTGCTGAGGGCCGCCTGACACCGGCCTCACGGGCCGGTGGACGAAGCGCAGTCGCCGCGCCGGTTTGGCGCGCAGCGACTGCGCCTGCCGGATTCGGCGCAAGCGAGGCTCGGCGATACGGCGGACAATGGCCGGAAATCGGGCTATGTCCCGGGATTGCGCCTTTCATACGCACAATTCTCCAGCAATCGGCTTGCAATCAGGCACCCCAATCGTGTTACCCTTCTGTAAAGAAGCGCGGAAAACCGCCGATACATACGGGGAAAAACATTTGGCCAACACCGCCAGCAATGGCGCGTTCGTGGAATTTGATCGCGTCCAGAAAAGCTATGACGGCGAAACCCTTGTCGTCAAAGATCTGAATCTCGACATGCCCAAGGGCGAGTTTCTCACGATGCTCGGGCCCTCCGGTTCGGGCAAGACGACCTGCCTGATGATGCTCGCGGGTTTCGAGACCGCGACGCACGGCGACATCAGGCTGGACGGGAAATCCATCAACAACATCCCTCCGCACAAGCGCGGGATCGGCATGGTGTTCCAGAACTACGCGCTGTTCCCGCACATGACGGTGGCCGAAAACCTGTCCTTCCCTCTGGAAGTGCGCAGGATGCCCAAGTCCGAGCGCGAGAAGAAGGTGAAGCGCGCGCTCGACATGGTTCAGATGGGCGCCTTCACCGGCAGGCGGCCTGCGCAGATGTCCGGCGGCCAGCAGCAGCGCGTCGCCCTTGCCCGGGCGCTGGTGTTCGAGCCCGAGCTGGTGCTCATGGACGAACCTCTTGGGGCGCTGGACAAGCAGTTGCGCGAAACCCTGCAGTTCGAGATCACGAACCTCGCCCACCAGCTGGGGATCACCGTGGTCTACGTGACCCACGACCAGACCGAGGCGCTGACGATGTCCGACCGGGTGGCCGTGTTCAACGACGGTCGCATCCAGCAGCTTGCCCCGCCCGACAAGCTGTACGAGGCGCCCGAAAACAGCTTCGTGGCGCAGTTCATCGGCGAGAACAACACGCTCGAAGGCGTGGTGAAGGAGATCAGCGGCGACCGGGCCCTTGTGCAGCTCGACGCGGGCGACCTGATCGACTGCAAGCCGATCAACGTCACCAAGCCGGGCGAACGCACGCGGGTGTCGATCCGGCCCGAACGGGTCGAGACCAATCCCCAGCGGTTGCGGGACGGCGCCCATACGCTCAAGGCCGAAGTGCTCGAGTTCATCTACATGGGCGACATCTTCCGGACGCGCCTGCGCGTGGCCGGGACCGACCATTTCATCGTCAAGACCCGCAACGCGCCGGATCAGGTGCGGATGCAGCCGGGCCAGCAGATCGAGATCGGCTGGATGCCCGAGGATTGCCGCGCTCTGGACGCCTGAGCGTCCGCGCGACCTGTCGCAGTCCCGACACCCGGGGCGCGACGACCCATCGGCCGGTGCTCAAACCCTCGAATCCGGCTCGTGACCCATGAGGGAAAAGAAACGGGAGATATGATTACATGAAACTAGCCACAACAATGCTTGCCACGGGTGCCCTGACGCTCGCCACTGGCATGGCGCATTCCCAGGACATGGCGAATTCGATGACCATCGTCAGCTGGGGCGGGGCCTACCAGACCTCCCAGCAGCGCGCCTACACCGATCCCTACAAGGAAATGCATCCCGAGGTGGAGATCGTCTGGGACGAAAGCTCGAACGAGGCCACCGCGAAGCTGCGGGCACAGGCCGAAGCCGGCAACATCACCTGGGACCTCGTCGACGTCGAAGGCCCGGACAGCCAGCGTCTGTGTGACGAGGGCCTCGCGATGGAAATCGACTTCGAAGAGATGCTGGCCGAGGGCGATGACGGGTCGAGCGCCGAGGACGATTTCGGACCGTCCGTGATCAACGAATGCTTCATCCCGCAGATCGTCTTCTCGACGACCTTCGGCTACCGCACCGATGTCGCCGCCTGGAACGGCGCGACCCCGGACAGCGTCTGCGCGATCTTCGATCTGGAGACATTCCCGGGCAAACGCGCGCTCGAGAAGCGTCCGAAGAAGAACCTCGAATGGGCGCTGCTCTGCGATGGCGTCAGCCAGGACGAGCTCTATGACGTGCTCGGCACCGAAGAGGGCATGGAGCAGGCGCTGGCCAAGCTCGACACCATCAAGGACGAAACCATCTGGTGGTCCGCCGGCGCCGACACGCCGCAGCTTCTGGCAGATGGCGAAGTGGTGATGGGTTCGACCTACAACGGTCGTCTCTTCTCGGTCATCGAGGAACAGAAGCAACCGGTCGCCATGCTCTGGGACTGGCAGGTCTTCGATTTCGACGGCTGGATCATCCCGGCTGACCTTCCCGAGGACCGTCTGGCCCGCGTGCTGGACTTCGTGAAGTTCGCCACCGACACCCAGCGTCTTGCCGATCAGGCCAAGTACATCTCGTATGGCCCGGCCCGCGCATCGTCGCAGCCGCTGGTGGGCAAGCATGCCGATCTCGATATCGAGATGGGTCCGCACATGCCGACCAACCCGGCCAACCAGAAGAACTTCCTCGTGAACAACATCGAGTTCTGGGCCGACCATCAGGACGATGCGGACGCGCGCTTCCAGGCGTGGCTGGCGCAGTAAGTCACTGACCGACACTGTCCGGGGCCCTCGCGGGCCCCGGGCACCGAAGACGGGAAAGGGGCAGGGATGCCGAAGGGTTACATCATCGGGCACATCACCGTCCGGGACGCCGACGCCTACCGCGAGTATGTCGAGCGCGATACACCCATCCTGAAGGGTCTGGGAGGGCGCTTCATCGTCAGGGGCGGGCAGTCCGAGGTGACCGAAGGCACGGCGCACGAACGCCATGTCGTGATCGAATTCCCGTCCTACGAAGCGGCCCTGACGGCCTATCACGATCCCGAATACCAGGAAGTCGCCGACATCCGCCGCAGGACGGCGGACAGTACCATCATCGTTGTCGAGGGGGCGGAATGATGCAGCCCGCGATGCGCAGCCAAGCAGATCAGGAACTCCGGTCATGAGCAGCACGACCACGGGCCCCGACCAGATCACCGGCGCCACCCCGGACAACGCCCTGCGCAATGCCGAGCGCGCCGAATCCGCCGATGTGATCACCGCCGATGGCTCTTCGCTGAAGAAGAGCCTGCGCCGGGCCCTGCGCCGCCAGAAGCTGCGCGCCCTTGCATTGATCGCGCCTTTGCTGATCTTCGTCCTTGTCGCCTTCATCGCGCCGATCGCCGACATGCTGTTCCGGTCGGTCGAGAACCAGATCGTGTCGGACACGCTGCCCCGGACCGCCCTCAGCCTGAAGGACTGGGATCCTGCCGCCACGG
Organism: Sulfitobacter sp. LCG007; assembly: GCF_040801785.1. Classification (NCBI taxonomy): domain Bacteria; kingdom Pseudomonadati; phylum Pseudomonadota; class Alphaproteobacteria; order Rhodobacterales; family Roseobacteraceae; species Roseobacteraceae bacterium LCG007. The sequence continues at coordinate 4,046,979 of NZ_CP161805.1, forward strand.
AATTGCCGGACGAACCGACCTACAAGGCGCTTTACGCCGACCTCTTCGCGGCTGCCGAACGCAAGATCCACACCCGACTCGGATCGCGGCTCAACTACGAACAGACCGGCCTGTCGTCCGTGTTCCGCAAGTCCGGGCGCGGCGTCGAGGACATGGCCGAAGTCTTCCAGGACCAGTTCGAGGAGCTCGACGAGTTCTGGGAGGAGGGTGCAAACTGGAATGCCCTGCTGGGCGATCCCGACTGGCTTGCCGAACTGACCGCCTGGGACGAGAAGTCCGGCGACCGCCAGCCGCGGTTCGAGCTTCGCGAGGGCGTCGAGGAGATCCTGCCGCAAACCGCCGCCGTCTACGAAGAGTTCGCGACCTTCGTGCAGCGCGAGGAGGACGACAACCTCGCCAAGGAAGATCCCTGGGCGCTGGCCTATTCCGCGCTCTACGACGATCTCATCACGCAGCCCGACCTTTCCGGCTGGACCGGTCCCGGCGCCGAACAGCTCGCCGCGGCGAAGGCCGCCGTGCCGGGCTTCACTGGCGTCGATTACAAGGCGGCTTTCGCCGACATCGACAAGGACTGGATGGCGCGCGACACCTGGCTGACGCTCAAGACCTACAGCCCGCGCCTGACCAACGGCTATTTCCTCAACTCCGTCGACCTCAAGAAGTCGCCCGACGGCCCCGAGGCCCGGCCCGAACGCGAGCGGATCTATCTCAAGCTCTTCCTGCGCACCTTCGTGATGTCCATGGTGATCACGCTCAACTGCATCCTGCTTGGCTACCCGCTGGCCTGGCTGCTCGCCAACCTGCCCGCGCGAACCGCCAACCTGCTGATGATCCTCGTCCTGCTGCCCTTCTGGACCTCGTTGCTGGTGCGGACCTCGGCCTGGAAGGTCATGCTGCAGCAACAGGGCGTGATCAACGACACGCTGGTCTGGCTTGGTGTCGTCAGCAATTCCGGACGGCTCGAGCTGATCAACAACCAGACCGGCACGATCATCGCGATGACTCATATCCTGCTGCCCTTCATGATCCTGCCGCTCTATTCGGTGATGAAGACGATCCCGCCCTCGTACCTGCGCGCGGCGAAATCGCTGGGGGCGACGAACTGGACGGCGTTCTGGCGGGTCTATTTCCCGCAGTCCGTTCCGGGCATCGGCGCGGGCTCGATCCTCGTCTTCATCCTCGCGATCGGCTACTACATCACGCCCGAGCTTGTCGGCGGCACCACCGGCACTTTCATCTCGAACCGGATCGCCTATCACATCTCGGTTTCGCTCAACTGGGGTCTTGGCGCCGCGCTGGGGACGATCCTTCTGGTCGTCGTCCTCGCGCTCTACTGGATCTATGACCGCATCGTCGGCATCGACAACGTGAAACTCGGAGGCTGACGACATGGCAGGCAAGACATCCGCGTCCTTCTACGTCCCCGTCGTCGCCGCCTTCGGCGCCGTCGCGGGCCTTTTCATCGGCACGGCCCAGGGCAATGGCCTTCTCGGCCTCCTTGGCGGAGCGGCGATTACGGCGCTGGCCGCCTTTGCCCTCACGGAGGCGGTAAGGGACGAACGTGCCGGCCGCTGGGGTCTTGCCGTCCTCTTCGCGATCGGAGGCTACCTGCTCGGAGGCATTGCCGGTGCGATCATCGGCGCCGTCTTCGGCTGGTTCTTCGGCTGGCTCACCTTCTGGCTGGCCGAGGGGCGCTACCGTGCGCGCCTCGTGCCCTACCTGACCCCCGGACAGGTGCTTTGGCACTACGCGTTTCGGGTGATCTGCGCCCTCATCCTGATTTTCCTGATCACGCCGATCCTCGTGGTGATGCCGCTCAGCTTCAATGCCGAGGACTTCTTCACCTTCACCCCGGCGATGCTGCGCTTCGATCCCGCGGGCTATTCGCTCAAGCACTATCAGGACTTCTTCAACAGTCCCGACTGGCAGGCCGCGCTCTGGAACTCGCTCAAGATCGCGCCGATGGCGACACTCCTGTCGGTGGGCTTCGGCACGCTGGCCGCGATCGGGCTCAGCCAGCCGCACGTCCCGTTCCGCCGCACGATCATGGCGATCCTGATCTCACCGATGATCGTCCCGCTGATCATCTCGGCTGCGGGCATGTATTTCTTCTACAGCCGCATCGGACTTCAGGGCACCTATCTCGGTGTCGTGCTGGCCCATGCCGCGCTCGGCATTCCCTTTGTCATCATCACCGTGACGGCGACGCTCGTGGGCTTCGACAATTCCCTGACGCGGGCCGCCGCGAACATGGGTGCCAATCCCGTCACCACATTCTTCCGGGTGCAGATGCCGCTGATCCTGCCGGGCGTGATCTCGGGCGGGCTCTTCGCCTTCATCACCTCGTTCGACGAGGTCGTCGTGGTGCTTTTCGTTGGCTCCGCTGCCCAGAAAACGCTGCCCTGGCAAATGTTCATCGGCCTGCGCGAGCAGATCAGCCCCACGATCCTCGCCGTGGCGACGATCTTGGTGCTGATCTCGATCTGCCTCCTGGCCACCGTCGAGGTCCTGCGCCGACGCTCCGAACGCCTGCGGGGCCTCAGCCCGGCCTGATCGCAGCCGGGCGATCCAGGCACCGCCCGCCTTGGGGCAGGCCGGTGCACCGCAGGGTTTCCGGAACGCTTCTTTCTAGAAGAGCTGGAGATCCTTCTTGCCGCTCTTGATGTCGGAGAGTTTCGGCATGTTCTGGATCACCAGGGGTTCCGGTACGGCGCCCGGCGTCGCAACCGTCGGCTTCATCGCTGCCGCCATTCCAAAGGACGGCGGTTTCAGTTCGCCACGGATATCGCGCAGCAGCGTCTTGTGGTCGGGCATTGTCCTGAGTGTCTGCGTAAGGTCCGCCTTCGCGCCTTTCCAATACTGGTACCAGATCGGTTTCTTCAACGGGCGCAAAGCATCGCGGATACCGGACCCGTAGCCCGTATCGTAGACCCGCTTTCCCAGCAGGACGGTCTGATAGACGCGAAAGTCGAACAGCGTGGCGAATTCGATATCGTGTTCCATAGGAAGGCGGTGCTGCCAAAGCTCCAGATTCTCGGCCAGCCTGTCGGAGATCTTCAATTGCGTGCGCGCGTCGATCCAGTAGGGATCGTCGGTGCGGTTGCCCAGGCGGTAATGCAGGCAGATGAAATCCAGAACCTCGTCATAAAGCTTGTCCATCTGCCGATTGTATCTGGCCCGAAGCGACGGCGCGATGTCACGCGTGGGCAGGTGTTCCGCGAACCAGCGCACTGCGTGGTCGACCATATGGATGGCTGTACTTTCCAGCGGCTCGATGAAACCGCCAGCCAGACCGACCGCGACGCAATTCTTGACCCATGCATTGCGGACCCGGCCGATGCGCATGGGGATCACGCGCGGCGTCGCGCCCTTGCCGCTGTCACCCAGCCATCCGAGGTACTCGTCCGCCGCCTGGTCATCCGTGCGGTGCGCGGACGAGAACACATATCCGGTGCCCACGCGGTTGTAGAGCGGCACCCGCCATGTCCAGCCCGCGCCAAGCGCCGTCGACCGCGTGAGGCTTTCGATCTTCTCGGGATCGGGATGCTCGATCTGCAAGGCCATGGCGCGATCGTTCGGCAGATATTCCGAATAGTCCATGAACGGCTCGCCGAGCGCCTGATTGATGATCAGGCCCCGAAAGCCGGTACAATCCACGACCATCTCGATGTCATGGCGGCCCCCGCACTCGAGCATCAGATGGCTGACGTTGCCCTGTTCGTCCAGTTCGACCGACTGGACCTCGTCCCGGATGTGTTCCACGCCGCGCCGGGTGCAGACACGTGTGAGCATTCCGGCGAATTTCACCGCGTCGAGATGATAGGCATAGCCGAACCGCTGCTCGAATTCGGGCTGTCCCAATTGTCGCGCGCCCTTGCACATGCGGCCCAGATCGTCATGCGGCGAAATGGATTGCGTGAAATCCCGGTCTCCATTGCCAAAGCGCAGGAAATATTCGGCGGCTTCTTCCCCATAGAGCATCTGGCCGTGGGCGAAGGGGTTCACATAGTCGATGCGATTGCCCTGCGCGTCCTTGTTCCAATCGCAGAACTTCACGCCCAGTTTGAATGAGGCGTTGGTTTCCCGAAACAGATCACGCTCCGAAATTCCAACCTCGCGGATCGTGCGCGGCATTCGGGGCACCGTGGCTTCTCCGACGCCCACGGTCGAGATCCTGGGACTTTCAATCAGGCAGATATGCGGGCGGTCCTTGGGGGCGGACGTGCGGGAAAACACCGTGTCGAGTATAAGCGCAGTCATCCAGCCCGCCGTGCCGCCGCCCACGATGGTGATCTTGTTCAGACGATTGTTCATGTGGTCCCATCCCCCGGTAGTTTTCAGAAACTGTACCTCGGCTTTTGGAATTCGCAAAACCATCCATTTCATGGGATCGAAAAGATGCCGGCAACTGCTCCGAATTTCGATTTGCTGTGCAATTGTTAGGGCCGATTTCGCCACAAGTTGCGGTGCGGGCGGCAGGCAGCCACTTTCGGGATTTCGAATTCTAGCGAAGGTTGCGTACTTGCCGCAAAACGGGATTTGCTGAACCGGGCTGCCGCTGACGTCAGGTCCCGGACGTCTCCGGCGCAGGGGAACAGGCCTCGCGCTCGTTGCGGATCCGTTCGAGATGCTCGCGCAGCATCGGTACGCGGCGCGGGCGGAAGCTCTTGTCGGTCCGCACGAGGTTGCGCATCCGGTCCAGCCGGAAGGTGCGGTAATCCCGACGGAGGTGGCACCAGGCCATCAGCATGTTGGTATTTTCGAGATAGACCAGCCCCAGCGGATCGACCTCGCGCGAGCTGGCGTTGCCCCTGCCGTCCTCGTAGTCGAAACGGACCGCGACCTCGTCCCATGCCGCCGCCCGCAGCGCGGCCACGTCCACCACGATCACCGGCGCAACCGAGAAGCGATGGGCATCCAGTACGGCATGCTGCAACCTGTGCGCCTGGCGGGGCGGCACACGCGCCTTGATCTTCACCAGCGCCGAGCGTGCTGCCTTGGCCAGCGCCGGGTCCCCGATGACCGCCACCTCGCGCAGCCCCAGCACCAGCGCTTCCAGCTCGTCGTTCTCGAAGGCCAGCGGCGGCAGGGAGGCGTCCTCGATCAGCGTGTAGCCGAACCCCGCCTCGCCGTCGATCACCGCGCCCATGCCGCGCAAGGCCTCGACGTCGCGGTATATCGTCCTGAGCGACATCTCCATCTCGCCCGCAAGCTGTTGTGCCGTGACGGGCGGCGGCAGCCGCCGAAGCGTCTGCATCATCTGGAAAAGCCGGTGAGTCCTGTTCATGCCCGCAACATATCAGGTCTCCTGCCGGAAGTTGACAGGATTGGTCCCTAACCTGTCTGTCAGCGCCAATCGGAAACCGCACATGATCACGTTGCTCACCTATCCCGCCGCTTTCGGGGAATTCTCGATCAGTCCGTTCTGCACCAAGGCCGCCTGGCTATTGAACGCTTCCGGTCTGCGATGGGTCCGCGAGGACACCCTCGACCCGCGAAAGATGCCGCATGGAAAACTGCCCGCGGTCCGCATCGCCGACCGTATCATCGCCGACAGCGAAACGATCCGCGCCCATCTCGAGACCGAGGGCGCCAGCTTCGATGCCGAACTATCTGAGCTCGACCGCGCCAATGCCCGAGCCTTCACCCGCATGGCGGACGAGCATCTCTACTTTCACCTGTTGCAGGACCGCTGGAGCAATGACGCTGTCTGGAGCCGGATCCGCGACACCTTCTTCGGCGAATTGCCGCGGCCGCTCAGGGGTCTCGTCAGCGGCATGGTCCGGCGCGAGGTTCTCAAGGGGCTGAAGGCACAGGGCACCGGACGGTTCTCGGAAGCCGAGCGCATGGCCCGGATCGAACAGGACCTCGGGGCGATCGCCGCGAGGCTCTGGCAGGGGAGCTTTCTGTTCGGCTCGAAACCGTGCTCGGCGGATGCCTCCGTCGCCGCCATGCTTTCGGGAATGCGCGCGACGCCCGAGGCAACGGCGCTGCAGCGCCGGATTTCCGGGGACATGCAGCTGTGCGCGTACATCGACCGGACGGCCGCGGCTTTCGCCTAGCGTCGGGGCGTGCGGCGGAGTTTGCGCTTGACCTTGTCTGTCTTCCGCTTGGCACCGATTGCGCCGCGCCGCTTCGGGGCGCGACCGCGTGCCGCGGGCGCCCCCCGCTGAACCGGCTGCCCTTCGAGCGAGACGAGCTCGAGCGCGATGCCGCCCGTGACCGGCACCACCTCGGACAGGCGGACCATCACCCTTTGCCCGATGCCGATCAGCGTGCCGCTGTCCGCGCCCATCAGCGTTCCCGCCTCACGGTCGAAATGGAAATACTCGCGCCCCAGAGACCGGATCGGGATCAGACCGTCTGCGCCGGTCTCGTCGAGTTTCACGAAGGCGCCGAACCGTGCGACACCGCTGATGCGCCCCGTCAGTTCCGCGCCGACGCGCTCGGACAGGTAGGCCGCGAGATATCGATCGGTGGTGTCGCGCTCCGCCGCCATCGAGCGCCGCTCGGTATCCGAGATGTGCTGCCCTATCTGTTCCAGCTCGTCGTAATCCTCGGGACGCAGCCCATCCTTGCCCCAGCCATGCGCCGAGATCAGGCCGCGATGCACCACGAGATCCGAATAGCGCCGGATGGGTGAGGTGAAATGCGCGTACTTCGCCAGCGCGAGCCCGAAATGGCCGAGGTTCTCGGGCGAGTAATAGGCCTGCGTCATCGAGCGCAGCGTGCTCAGGTTGATCAGCTCGGCCTCGTCCGTCCCCGCCGCCGCGTCGAGCAGCCGGTTCAGATGCGCCGTCTTCAGCACCTGCCCCTTGGCCAGCGTGTACCCCGCCGCGCCCGCCGTCTCGCGAAGCGAGTCGAGCTTTTCGGGCGACGGCTCTTCATGGACCCTGAAAAGCAGCGGCATGCGCTTGGCGATCAGCGTCTCGGCGGCGCAGACATTCGCCAGCACCATGAATTCCTCGATCAGCCGGTGCGCGTCGAGCCGGTCCTTGAAGTTCACCGACTTCACGGTGCCGTCCTCGCCCAGCACGATGCGGCGTTCCGGAAGATCGAGGTCGAGCGGCTGGCGTTCTTCGCGGGCAGCAACAAGCGCGGCATAGGCGGCATAGAGCGGCTTGAGCACCGGCTCGAGCAGGGGGCCCGTCCGATCGTTCGGGTTTCCGTCGATGGCGTCCTGTACCTCCTCGTAGGCCAGCGACGCCTGAGAGCGCATCAGCCCGCGATGGAAGTCATGGGCGATCTTTCTGCCCTGCGCGTCGATGCGGATGCGCACCGCGATGCAGGCGCGCGGCACGCCTTCGTGCAGCGAACACAGGTCGCCCGAAAGCCGGTCCGGCAGCATCGGCACGACGCGGTCGGGAAAATAGGTCGAGTTGCCCCGTTTGCGGGCCTCGCGGTCAAGCGCCGTTCCGGGAGCGACATATCCCGCCACGTCGGCGATCGCGACCAAGAGGACATGCCCGCCGGCGTTGCCGGGGTCTTCGTCGGCCTCGGCGTAGCAGGCGTCGTCGTGATCGCGCGCGTCAGAAGGATCTATGGTGATCAGCGGCAGGTCGCGCAGGTCGTCGCGCCCCTTCAGTCCCAGCGGCTTCATCGCGTCGGCCTCGGCGATGACGTCGTCAGGGAACGCGTCGGGAATGCCATGCTGATGGATCGCGATCAGCGACACCGCCCGTGGCGCGGATGGATCGCCAAGCCGGTCGATCACTCGCGCCTTGGGCAGGCCCATGCGTCCGGCAAGCCCGGCCTGTTCGGCCTCGACCAGCTCGCCTTCCTTGGCCCCGTGCGTGGCGCCGGGGGCGACCATCCATTCCTTGTCCGCGCCCTTGTCGATGGGCACGATCCGACCGCCCTCGGCCGTCTTGCGGAAGATGCCCAGGATCTTGCGCGGGTTCGTCCCGATGCGCCGGATCAGCCTGGCCTCGTAGTTGTGATCTCCGCCCTTGACGACGGTCAGGCGGGCGAGGATGCGATCGCCTTCGGCCAGCGCCGGATCGCTGGCGCGCAGGACCAGAAGGACCACCGGCTCGACGCCCTCGCCCTGCCACTCGACGGGGCGCGCGTGCAGGTCGCCGTCGCGGTCGGGCGCGCTGACCACAAGCACGCTTACCGGGGGCAGGCGGTCAGGATCCTGATAGTGGCGCTTGCGCTTCTCGAGATGGCCTTCCTCCTCGAGTTCCTTCAGCACCCGTTTGAGGTCGATACGGGCCGCCCCCTTGATGCCGAAGGCCTTGGCGATGTCCCGCTTGGCCGTGAGCGTCGGGTGATGTTCGATCCATTCGAGAATTTCGGGCTTGGAGGGGATCTGGCTCATGCTCCTCAGGTAGCACGCGCCCCGGGTGCCGTCATGCGCAAATCCTCCGCATCGTCCACGTCGCGCAGGGTTTGCACGAAAGCGATGCTGTGATCGCCAAGTTCCGCCAGCGTATCGGCAAGTGCATGGGCCGAGGACCAGCGCACATTCGCGAAAAGGGCCGTGGGCAGGGCCCTGCCGCGCCGGAACCCGACCAGCCAGTATCCGCCGTCCGGCGCGGGCCCGAAGACCGCGTCATGGGCCCCGAGCGCGGCGAAAGCCTCGGCGATCCGGGATCTGTCGATGCCGGGAATATCCGCCCCGATCACGCAGACCGGCCCCGGTGGCGCCGAACGCAGCATCCGCGCCATCCGCGCCCCCAGATCGCCGCGACCCTGCGGAAGCCGCGTCAGATCGGCCGGCCAGACACGGCTGGGCAGGCCCTCGCGGTCCGGGCTCACGGCAAGGACGAGAGTCCAGCGCGGATCGCGCAACCGCCGCAGCAGAGACCGTGTCTGCCGCCGGAACCACCACGCCGCGTCGACCATCCCGATCTGCCGTCCGAGGCGCGTCTTGACCCGGCCCGGGCGCGGTTCCTTCAGCATCACGACCAGGGTGCGCCTCATGCGAAATAGTCGCGCAGGATCCGGCTGTAGATGAATTTGAGCTGGTGGATCTGCGCCACGGGAACCTGTTCGTCGACCTGATGCATGGTCTTTCCGACCAGACCGAACTCGACCACGGGACAATGGTCCTTCACGAACCGCGCATCCGAGGTGCCGCCGGACGTCGACAGGACCGGCCTGACACCGGTCTCTTCCTCGACGGCGCGCGCCACGAGATCCGAAAGGGGTCCCGGCGGCGTCAGGAAACTTTCGCCGGAGATCTTGATTTTCAAGGCGACCTTGACGCCGAATTCAGTCTCTATGCGGGCACTTTCCGCCTCAAGCCACGCGGTCAGGCTCTCTCCGCTGTGGCTGTCGTTGAAGCGGATGTTCACGGTCCCGCGGCATTCGGCCGGGATGACGTTATTGGCCGGATTGCCGGTATCCACCGTGACGACGGCCAGCGTGGAGGCGTCGAAATGGTCGGTTCCCCTGTCGAGCTCATGCGAGGCAAGACGGTCCATCAGGCGCATCATCGCGGGCAGCGGGTTCAGCGCCCGGTGCGGATAGGCAGAATGCCCCTGCCGCCCCGTCACGGTGATCCAGGCCGACATCGAACCGCGCCGCCCGATCTTCATCATCTCGCCCATCGCGTCGGGGCAGGTCGGTTCTCCGACAAGGCAGACGGACATGCGCTCGCCCGTTTCCCGCATGTGATCGAGCAGCGCCGTCGTTCCGTCGAGCGCATCGCCTTCCTCGTCCCCGGTAATCGCCAGAATCACGGCACCGTCCGGAGGCGTTTCGGTGACGAAATCGATCGCCGCAGCCGCGAAGGCGGCGACACCCGATTTCATGTCGGTGGTACCGCGCCCGAACATGATGCCGTCGACCACCTCGGCAGCGAACGGCGGATGGATCCAGGCGGCCTCGTTGCCCACCGGGACCACGTCGGTGTGACCGTTGAAGCCGAAAGTCCGCGCGTGCCCCTTTTCGCCCCAGCGGGCGAAGAGGTTGGCGATGCCGCCACGCTCGACCCGGCGACACTCGAAGCCGGCGCCGCTCAGCAGATCCTGCAAGAGCTCCAGTGCGCCCGCTTCCTGCGGCGTCACCGACGGACAACGGACAAGCGCGGCGGTCAGGTCGGCGGGATCGGTGGTCATGCGTTCTCCTTCAGGCGGCCAGGTGGCCGGTTCAGTCGGTTTCGCCCTGCGGCCAGTCCCCATAGAACGGCTCCATCTGCGCGACGATCACCGAATTCTCATCCAGCGCCCGCTGCATGAGCGCGCGCTCATCCGGGCCGATTTCCTGACCCTCCGCCTCGCGTTCGGCCAGCGTGCCGTAGCCGGTGACGTCAAGCGGGGCCATGTCGGCCTGCTTGAGGATCGCGACCGTTTCTCGCACCGCCTCGGCCTCGTCGATGCCGGAGGCGAAGATGATCAGCCCGGCGCCGGTGGCCTTGTCCGGCAGGCCGTCGCCCGTGTGGCGCCCGACCTGCACAAGCAGCGTGAACACCTGCTGGCGCGAGGGGCCCTTCGCCTTCTTCGGCTGGTCTGACATGCGCGCCCGTCAGTCCCGCAGCAATTCGTTGATCGAGGTCTTGGAGCGTGTTTGCGCGTCCACCTTTTTCACGATTACCGCGCAATAGAGGCTGATATTGTTCTTCGACGGCATGGAACCCGCGACGACGACCGACCCTGCCGGAACCTCGCCATAGGTGATTTCGCCCGTCTCACGGTCCACGATCTTGGTCGACTTGCCGATGAAGACGCCCATGCCCAGCACCGAACCCTCGCGGATGATGCAGCCCTCGACCACCTCGGAGCGCGCACCGATGAAGCAGTTGTCCTCGATGATCGTCGGCCCTGCCTGCATCGGCTCCAGCACGCCGCCGATGCCGACGCCGCCGGACAGGTGCACGTTCTTGCCGATCTGCGCGCAGGATCCGACGGTTGCCCAGGTGTCGACCATAGTGCCCTCGTCGACGTAGGCCCCGAGGTTCACGAAGGACGGCATCAGCACTACGCCCGGCGCGATATAGGCCGAGCGCCGGACGACGCAGTTCGGCACCGCCCGGAAGCCTGCCGCGCGCCACTGGTTGTCGCCCCAGCCCTCGAACTTGCTGTCGACCTTGTCCCACCAGCCGCCGCCCTGCGGACCGCCCTGCTGCTGGGACATGTCCTTGATCCGGAAGCCCAGAAGCACGGCCTTTTTGGCCCATTGGTTGACGTGCCAGGACCCGTCGGCCTGCCTCTCGGCAACCCTCAGCTTGCCGCTGTCGAGCGCCGAGAGCGTGTCCTCGATCGCCTCGCGCGTCTCGCCGGTCGTCGCGGGAGTGATCGTATCGCGGCTGTCCCAGGCGGTTTCGATGGCGGTTTCGAGCTGGGCATTGGACATCGGCGGTCTCCGGATCACGTTTTGCTAGGATGCCGGGGCTATACCGTCCGCGCAACCGGCGCGCAATCGCGCCGCGCCATTGCATCTTGCGGCCCCAGGCCCAAGTCTGGCGTCGACAACCACTTGCCGGAGAAGTTCATGCCCAAACCCCGTCATCCGCTGCGCGACGTCAAGACAGACCGGGCCGCAGCCCGAATCGTCCCCGACACGCCGCAGTCGCGCTCTCCCGCCTATCGACTGGCCTTCATGGACGAGGATTTCATGTGCCGGCAGGAACTGCGGCCGGTGCGGCTGCAGCTGGAACTGCTCAAGCCCGAAATGGAACTGGACGCGCATGGCATCCGCAGCACCATCGTCCTTTTCGGGGGTGCGCGCGTCCCGCGCCCGGCCGACAGGGACAAGGCGAAGACGCCCTATCTTTCGGACCTGTCGCACTTCTACGACGAGGCACGGGAATTTGCCCGCCTGATGACCGAACGCACCCGTCAGGAGCCGGGCGAGAATGTCATAGTCACCGGCGGCGGTCCCGGCGTGATGGAGGCGGGCAACCGGGGCGCGGCGGATGCGGGGGGCATGTCCGTCGGACTCAATATCGTACTCCCGCACGAACAGGTCCCGAACGCCTATGTCACGCCCGAGCTCTGCTTCAACTTCCACTACTTCGCGATCCGGAAGATGCATTTCCTGATGCGCGCCCGGGCGGTCTGCGTGTTTCCGGGGGGCTTCGGCACGATGGACGAGCTTTTCGAGACGCTCACACTGATCCAGACGGGCCGGATGCAACGCATTCCGCTTCTGCTGTTCGGAAAGGCCTTCTGGACCGAGATCGTCAACTGGGAAGCCCTGGTGCGCGCCGGCACCATCGCGCCGGAGGACCTGGATCTTTTCCGCTTCGTAGAGACGGCTCAGGAAGCCGTGGCCCTGATTGACGAGTGGACACCCGCGCCCGCCCGTTCGGACATTCCGGGGCGCGAGGACATGCGGGCCTGAGGCAGCGCAAGGATAGCGGCGTTCAGCCCTTGCTGACCTCGCTGTGCGACTTCAGGACCGTGTCACCGTCTTCCTGTTCGATCCGGTAGGCGGGGCAATCCTCGTCCGCGTCGCGCGTGACTTCCGAGCCCTTGATGGTCAGTGTCTGCTTGCGGGTGTAGACCTTCACGATCTTGCCGCTCGCCGTTCCACTGCCCCAGTCCCATCTTACCTTCGTCCCTTCCGAATAACCCTTGGCCATCCCGTTCATCCTTCTGGCAAATCTGAGGTGCGAACCTCGGATCGGGCATCCGGTTCCCGGAACCATTCCGACGTCACCGCATTGTGAGCGGTAGACATGCAATGGAAGGAATATGCGCAATGGGTATCGGATGGTTCGCCTTTCTGATCGTCGGACTGCTGGCCGGATGGATCGCCGAGAAGATCATGAAGCGGGATCACGGGATCTTCACCAACCTGATCGTCGGCGTCATCGGCGCGTATCTGGGCGCGTGGATCGGAAGCATGATCGGAGTCGGGGCGAACGGTTTCTGGTCCGCGCTGATCATCGCCGTGGCCGGCGCGGTGCTCCTGCTGTGGATCGTTGGCCTGGTCCGGTCCAAAGCCTGAGCCTCAGCGACAGGGCGGGTCTGAGTCCGATATCTCCAGATCGATCAGGCGAACAAGATCCCTGTCCGCCATGCTGCCAATGACAAGGGTGCGTCCGACAATCAGGGCGGGCGTGCCCGGAATACCAAGACGACGGCCAAGGGCCAGCTCCCGATCCAGTTCAGCGGCGACCTCTGCGCTGTCCCTGTCGGCCTTCAACTGGGTTGCATCGAGCCCATGCCGGTCCGCCAGCTGCCGGAGCGCTGAATCGCCCGGGCGAAGGTTGCGCTGCATCAGCTCGCGGCTGACGGGCTCATACGCCCCCTGCGCTCGCGCAGCGATGGCCAGCTTCGCCGCCGCGACCGAGCGGGCTCCGAGCAGGGGCAATTCGTGCCGGATGATGCGAAGTTCCGCTCTCTCGTGCGCCAATCGGTGGAGACGCGGTTCGAACTCTCCGCAGATCGCGCAGAAGTAGTCACTGAAAAGGGCGATCGGCAATTTGTCCGGTGCCCAACCGGCCTGACCGAAAAGCGCATTGCAGGTGTCGCCGACATCCGTCTGGGCAGAGACTGCGTCGCTGTCGAGGCCGATCAACGCTACCGGACCGGCCGAGACACGGCCCAGCTCCAACCTCCGAAATCCGGGAAGACCCTCAAGCGGCTCGAAGTCGAAGTCCTGAACCCGTCGCCGCAGGATCGGTGGAATGGAGATGGCCACCGCCATCGCTCCGCCAATAACAAGCAGGTCGCGCCGGCGCATCAGGCCTTGGCAACACCCGCGTCAGCCTCGATCTGGCGGCGCGACTTTCGCGCGCGCTCCGTCGCCGATTTGAGCTGTCCGCAGGCCGCCATGATGTCCTCGCCGCGCGGCGTGCGGATCGGCGAGGCGTAACCCGCCTTGTAGACGATGTCCGCGAAGGCTCGGATGCGGTTGTTCGAGGACCGCCGATAGGGGGCACCGGGCCATTCGTTGAAGGGGATCAGGTTGATCTTGGCCGGGATCCCCTCGATCAGCTTGACGAGACGGCGGGCGTCTTCGTCGCTGTCGTTCACCCCGTCGAGCATCACGTACTCGAACGTGATCCGCTCCGAATTGCTCACCTTGGGATAGCTTTTGAGCGCCGCGAGCAATTCGGCGATGTTCCAGCGCTTGTTGATCGGCACCAGCCGATCGCGGACCTCGTCGGTCGTCGCATGGAAGCTGACCGCAAGCTGGCAGCCGATCTCCTGCGCCGTGCGCGCGATCTCGGGCACCACGCCCGACGTCGAAAGGGTGATGCGCCGGCGCGACAGCTGGATGCCTTCGGCGTCCATCGCGATCTTCATCGCATCGCGCACGTTCTCGAAATTGTAAAGCGGCTCGCCCATGCCCATCAGCACGATGTTGGACAAAAGCCGCGTCTCGTCCTTGGGGGCTCCGATCTGCGGCCATTCGCCCAGATCGTCCCGCACCACCATGACCTGCCCGATGATCTCGCCCGCGGTGAGGTTGCGCACCAGTTTCTGCGTGCCCGTGTGGCAGAACGAACAGGTAAGCGTGCAGCCCACCTGGGACGAAACGCAGAGCGTGCCGCGCCCCTCCTCGGGGATATAGACGATCTCGACCTCATGCCCGCCCGCGATGCGCACGAGATATTTGCGCGTCCCGTCCTCACTGACCAGCTTCGAGACCACCTCAGGCAGGGCAACCACGAAGCGTTCCGCCAGCATGGCCCGGTAGGGCTTGGCGAGGTTCGTCATCGCCTCGAAATCGCGCACGCCCCATTGATAGATCCACTGCCAGATCTGGCCCACGCGCATCTTCGCCTGCCGTTCCGGCGTGCCGGACTCGATCAAAACCTCCCGCATGGCATCGCGGGTCAGCCCGACAAGATTGACGGGCCCCTCGGGCAACTTGCGGGGGATCGTGTGCACATCCTGCGTTATCGGGGCCGAGACGGTCATGGTTGCGGGGCTTTCGACTGGATCAAGCGGCCTACATAAGGGTTCGGCGGTCAATTTCAAAGCGAAAGAACCCCACAAGGGGGCCGTCAGGGCGCGACAGGACGGGACGTCAGCCCGCGCAGCGCTTCTCCGCGTCCTCAACCGCTGCCGTGAACCCCAGGAGCGAGAACGTGTCCTTGGTTTCAGTACCGCGCCCGGAGCGGCCCGACGCCACGGCATCCGAGCCGCGTTTCATCGAGGCGATGATCTTGGCGTCGTCGGAAGAAGTCGCCGGCCAGGCCCATTCGCCTTCGGTGAAAAGCTTGTACTGGCTGCCGCCGATGTCGAGTGTCACCGTGGATCCGCTGGCGAAGGGGTAACCGCCGGTGAAGGCCACCTGGCCGTTCGCCTCCGCGCTCGGGCGATAGAAGACCATCAGAAGGGTCTGCCCCCGGTTCACCGCGACCACGCGCCCATCCTTGGAATTGACCGACTCCTTCGGCGTCGAAACGCCCCAGCATTCCTTGGGGTTATCCTCGACGAACACGCTCCAGTCCGTCTGCGCTGCCACCCGGTTCGTGCTCTGGTCCTGGGCCGATACGCCCGGGGCCGCCACCGACAGCGCCGCAAGCGCCAGTCCGAATTTTCGGGAAATCTTCATCTCTCGCAGCCTCCAGCTGTCCTTTACCTCAATGCGTCTGCGCCATGCCCGGCGGCCCTTCATCGGCCGTCTCTTGCATCGCCGCGCGATCTTCTCGACAAGTGGCACAGTAACGCGAAACGCGCATCCGGCGAAAGACCGCTTCGGCCGGAAATTGCGCAGACTCACGAGGGTTTCATGAGCGCAGCGACGATCCTTGCCGAAATCTGGCGCGGCCCCATTCTGGAATCATGCCATGCCGGCCATGCGGTGATCTGCGACGGAACCGGGCAGATCGTCGAGTCCTGGGGCGATCCGGAAGCGGTCGTGCTGCCCCGGTCCTCGGCCAAGATGCTCCAGGCGCTCCCGCTGCTGACCTCGGGCGCCGCGGACAGCGCGCGGCTGAGTACCGAACACCTGGCCCTGGCCTGCGCCTCGCACAACGGGGCCGCGATCCACACCGGCCGCGTGGCGGCCTGGCTGAAGGATCTGGGCCTCGGCGAGACGGACCTGCGCTGCGGGCCCCAGGAACCGGCGGATACGGCGGCACGCGACATGCTGATCCGCGCGCACGAGCAGCCTTGCCAGATCCACAACAACTGCTCGGGCAAGCACGCGGGCTTCCTGACCCTTTCCCGTCATCTGGGCGCGGGCCCCGACTACATCGACCCTGACCACCCGGTGCAGCGCGCCTGTCTCGCGGCTTGCGAGGAACTGACCGGCGAAACCTCTCCGGGCTACGGAATCGACGGATGTTCCGCTCCGAATTTCGCCGTCTCGCTGCACGGCATGGCCCGGGCGATGGCACGTTACGCCGCGGCCCCGGCAGGGGCACCCGAGACCCGTCTGCACGAGGCCATGCGCCTCCACCCCGACCTGGTCGCGGGCGAGGGGAGGGCCTGCACCGAGCTGATGCGCGCGATGGGGGGCCGGGTGGCGATCAAGACCGGCGCCGAAGCCTTCTTCGTCGCCATCATTCCCGAACGCGGGATGGGCGTGGCGCTGAAGGTCGCGGATGGCGGCACCCGTGCCGCGGAATGCGCCATCGCCGCGATCCTCGTCCGGCTCGGCGTGCTCGACCCCGCCCACCCGGCGACACGGAAGTATCTCGACGCACCGATGATCAACCGCCGCGGCATCGAGGTCGGGCAGATCCGCGCGGCGGACTGCCTGCGGTAACTGCCGCACCGCCCGCTTCCTTTGCTCCAAAATATCCCGGGGTCCGGGGCAGCGCCCCGGTCCGCGCTCAGCCGGCGACGAACTCCGTCCGCGCATAGCCCTGCAGATAGAGCAGCGCCGTGAGATCGCCGAAATTGATCCGCACGTCGCATTCCGCCGCCACAGCCGGCTTGGCATGCAGCGCGACGCCGGTACCGGCCCGCTGCAGCATTCCGAGGTCGTTCGCCCCGTCGCCCACCGCGATCACCTCCGCCGCCGAAATGCCCAGCTCCGAGGTCATCTCCTCCAGCGCATCTACCTTCGCCTGCCGCCCGAGGATCGGCTCGCCCGGCACGCCGGTCAGCCTCCCATCCTCGACCAGGAGCCTGTTGGCCCGGTGTGCATCGAACCCGAGCGCCGCCGCGACCTTGCCGGTGAAGGCCGTGAAGCCGCCCGACACCAGCATCGCATAGGCCCCGTTCGCCCGCATGGTCGCCACCAGCTCGCGCCCGCCCGGCATGTAGCTGATGCGCTCGGCCAGCACCTTGTCGATGATCGCCACGTCCTGGCCCTTCAGCAGGCCCACACGTTCCCGCAGCGCGGCCTCGAAATCGAGTTCCCCGTTCATCGCCCGCGCGGTGATCTCCTTTACCCGATCTCCGACACCGGCCACATCGGCCAGCTCGTCGATGCATTCCTGTTCGATCATGGTGCTGTCCATGTCCGCCAGCAGCATCCGTTTGCGCCTCCCGGCTGCGCGCTGAACCACCAGGTCGACGCCCATGCGCTGAAGCTCTTCCCAGATCTGCCAGCGATTTCCCGGCATCCGGTCGAGAGTGAATTCCGCCGCCTCGTCGGGGGCCAGCCACAGCGCGTCTGCCCCGCCCCAGGCGTTGCGAAGCGAGCCGACCAGCGCAGGATCGAGGGTGCGCAGCTTCGGAGCGCAGAGCAGGGTAGCGACATACATGCGTGAAGTTTCCGATAGGCGTCCGAGATGACACGCAATTGCGAGATGGCGGGGTTCTAGCCCCATATTTGCGATTGTGCCAGTCCGCGCCCCGCTCTATTTCCGGCGGCGGGACACCCCTCCCCAACGAGGGGCGCTTATCTGGAAGGATAGCATCAATGGCTATGACCAAACCCGGCACGCGGCCGGTCAATCCGCGGTTCTCCTCCGGCCCCTGCGCCAAACCCCCCGCATACGATCTGGCAAAGCTGGCCGCCGCGCCCCTCGGGCGCAGCCACCGTGCCGCCGAGGGCAAGGCGAAGCTCCTTGCGGCGATCGAGACCACGCGCGAGATCCTCGGCGTGCCCGACACATACCGCATCGGCATCGTTCCGGCCTCCGACACCGGTGCCTTCGAGATGGCAATGTGGTCCCTGCTGGGCGAACGCCCGGCGCAGATGGTTGCCTGGGAAAGCTTCGGTGCGGGCTGGGTCACGGATGTTGCGAAGCAGCTCAGGATCGAGCACAGTGTGCATACCGCGGACTACGGCGAGATCGTCGACATGGCCGCCCTGGACTACGACCAGGACGTCTGTTTCACCTGGAATGGCACGACGTCCGGTGTGCGCGTCCCCTCGGGAGACGTGATCCCGGCGGATCGCAAGGGCCTGACGCTCTGCGACGCGACCTCCGCCGCCTTCGCCGTGGACCTGCCCTGGGACAAGCTCGACGTGACGACCTTCTCCTGGCAGAAGGTTCTGGGCGGCGAAGCGGCCCACGGCATGCTGATCCTCAGCCCCCGCGCCGTCGCACGGCTGGAAAGCTACACGCCTGCCTGGCCGCTGCCCAAGATCTTCCGCCTGACCAAGGGCGGCAAGTTGATCGAGGGTATCTTCAGGGGCGAGACGATCAACACGCCCTCCATGCTCTGCGTCGAGGATTACCTCCTCTCGCTCGACTGGGCGAAATCCGTGGGCGGCCTGAAGGGGCTGATCGCCCGGGCCGATGCCAATACGGCGGCGGTCTCGGACTTCGTGGAAGCCCGTGACTGGCTCGATTTCCTGGCCAGCGACCCGGCGACCCGCTCGAACACCTCTGTCTGCCTCAAGTTCACCGACGCCCGCATCACCGACGGCGCGGCCTTCGCGAAGGCGGTGGCCAAGCGGCTCGCGGATGAAGGCGTGGCTTTGGACATCGGCGCCTATCGCGATGCGCCTCCGGGCCTGCGGATCTGGTGCGGCGCCACGGTCGAGACCTCCGATATAGAGGCCATGCTCCCCTGGCTGGAGTGGGCCTTTGAGTCCGAGATCGCGGCGCAGCAGGCCGCGGCCTGAGCCCTTCCCCGTAAGGTGGGCCCGGGCCCACCTTACTCCCAGAATTCTCAATGCAAGGACCCATCAGAATGGCTCCCAAGGTACTCATTTCCGACGAACTGTCGGACGCTGCCGTCCAGATCTTCCGTGACCGTGGCATCGAAGTCGATTTCATGCCCGAACTCGGCAAGGACAAGGAAAAGCTTGCCGAGATCATCGGCGATTACGACGGTCTCGCCATCCGCTCGGCCACCAAGGTCACCGAGAAGATCCTCGAGAGCGCTCCGAACCTCAAGGTGATCGGACGCGCGGGAATCGGCACCGACAACATCGACAAGAACGCCGCCTCCCGCAGGGGCGTGATCGTGATGAACACGCCCTTCGGCAACATGATCACCACTGCGGAACATGCCATCGCGCTCATGTTCTCGGTTGCCCGCCAGATTCCGGAGGCCTCGGCCTCGACCCATGCCGGCAAATGGGAAAAGTCCAGGTTCATGGGCGTCGAGCTGACCGGCAAGACGCTTGGGGTCATCGGCGCCGGGAACATCGGCGGGATCGTCTGCGAACGCGCGCGCGGGCTGCACATGAAGGTGATCGCCTACGATCCCTTCCTCGGTCAGGAGAAGGCCGAGAAGATGCGCGTCGAGAAGGTCGAGCTCGACGATTTGCTTGCCCGTGCCGACTTCATCACCCTGCATGTCCCGCTGACCGACCAGACGCGCAACATCCTGTCGAGGGAGGCGCTGGCCAAGACCAAAAAGGGAGTGCGCATCATCAACTGCGCCCGGGGCGGGCTGGTCGACGAGGAGGCGCTGGCCGACGCGCTGAAGTCCGGCCATGTGGCAGGCGCCGGTTTCGACGTCTTCTCGGTCGAGCCCGCCAAGGAGAACCCGCTGTTCAACCTGCCGAATGTTGTCTGCACCCCGCATCTGGGGGCGGCCACCAGCGAGGCGCAGGAGAACGTCGCCCTGCAGGTGGCCGAACAGATGTCGGATTACCTGCTGACCGGCGCTGTCCAGAACGCCCTCAACATGCCGTCTGTCACCGCCGAAGAGGCCAAGGTGATGGGTCCCTGGGTCAAGCTTGCGGGGCATCTCGGCTCGTTCATCGGGCAGATGACCGACGAGCCGATCAAGGCGATCAACATCCTCTATGACGGCACCGTCGCCGAAATGAACCTAGAGGCGCTGAACTGTTCGGTGATCGCGGGCATCATGAAGAAGGTGAACCCGGACGTGAACATGGTCTCGGCGCCGCTCATCGCTGAAGAACGCGGCATCCAGATCTCGACCACCAACCAGCACAAGTCCGGCGTTTTCGAGGGCTATGTGAAGGTGACCGTGGTGACGGCGAAACGGGAGCGGTCCATCGCCGGAACGGTCTTTTCGGACGGCAAGCCGCGGTTCATCCAGATCAAGGGCATCAACATCGATGCCGAAGTGGGCGCGCACATGCTCTACACCACGAACGAGGATGTGCCCGGCATCATCGGATGCCTGGGACAGACGATGGGCGAGAACGGCGTGAACATCGCGAACTTCACGCTCGGACGCTCGGCCGTCAAGGGCGAGGCGATCGCCCTTCTTTATGTGGACGAGCAGGTGCCCGCCCCGGTGATACGCAAGCTCGAGGCCACGGGGCTCTTCCAGCAGGTCAAGCCGCTCGTCTTCGACGTGGCCTGACACCGTCCGACTAATGGAAAGGCGCCTTTGCGGCGCCTTTTCCCACCGGGCGTCGCATGGATCCGTGGCGCGATACCGATTGCGACATCACGCGTCGCCCGGCGGACAGATTCAGATGCGGATTGGCCTCATCCGGGCGAAGAACATGCCCCGGAGCGCGACGATGCCGACCTGCTTTCTGTCACAGGCCCTCACCAATGCCATGGCCCTGGTGCTTGCCGACGAACCCTGCCCCGAGGCTGCGCTGACGGCACAAATCCTGCGCTCGGGCGGACCGGATGCGCTGAGCGTCACGTTTCCCGCACCGGCATGGGAAGGCATGATCCGGGACGCGCTCGAGGCTTCGGATCATCCCGCCAGCTCGATCCTGCTCGCCGCCGCGGATCACATTCCCTGGGGCATCAATCCCGTCGCGAAATCCAGCGTCGAGGGCGTCTATGTGGTTTCCACGCTTCTGGGCCCCGATGGTCCGGTGTTCTGCCCGGATCTTCGCATGGGGCTCCTTTACCAGCGCCCGGGCTCCTATTATCCGCTGCACAGCCACCTGGCCGACGAAACATACACGGTCATCGCCGGCGAGGCGCTCTGGACGGCGGGGACGGACACGCGGATCCGCCGGCCAGGCGACATGATCCATCACCCTTCGCTGATGCCCCATGCCTTCCGGGCCGGAGAGAGGGGCCTGCTCGCGGTCTGGCGCTGGAGCGGGGACGTGGGCGCCGAAAGCTACAAGATGCTCGACGATCCGGCCTGCGGGAACGAAGCCGCGTGACCGGTCCTGGCCGCGATCCGGACAAGGCGACCCTTCCCATCCTTGAGCCCATACGCTAGGCCCGTCTGCATGAGCGAGCCAATCTATGCCATCGGCGACATCCACGGTCGCCTCGACGAATTGCACCGCGTTCTCGGGTTGATCGAGGCCGATGGCGGACCCGATGCGCAGGTCATCCTGCTGGGTGACTACATCGACCGGGGGCCAGACAGCGCCGGGGTGATCGATTTCCTTGCCAGCGAAACGGCGTCCGGTCGCAATTGGGTGACGCTGATGGGCAACCACGACCGGTACATGCGCAATTTCGTAGGCGCAAAGTCGGTTGCCGATCCCGCCACCCGGGAGGGCCTCTACTGGTTCAACCCGGCCCTGGGAGGCGACAAGACCATGGCCTCCTACGGGATCGAGGCGCATGAGGGTTCGGATCTGGAAGAGGTTCACGCCGCCGCGCTGGCAGCCGTACCCAGATCGCATGCCGATTTCCTTGCCGGCCTGGCGCTGAAACATGTGACCGACGATCACGTGTTCGTCCATGCGGGGATCCGGCCCGGTGTCGCGCTGCAGGATCAGATCGAGGACGATCTGATCTGGATCCGCAAGGGCTTTCTGGACGATACCCGCGATCATGGCCGTCTGGTGGTGCATGGTCATACCGCGCTGCAATGGCCAGCGCGCTACGTCAACCGGCTCAATCTCGACGGCGGGGCGGGATACTTCCGCAACCTGCACGCGGCCGTTCTGGAAGGGCGCGACGCCTGGTTGCTCGGGGACAACGGACGCGAGCCGATCCCCTACGCCTGACGCCAGTCCAGCACGACCTTTCCCGATCTGCCCGACCGCATGGCGGCAAAGCCTTCCTCGAAGGCATCGACGGGGAAGCGATGGGTGATAACCTTCGACACGTCCAGCCCGTTCTGGAGCATGGCGATCATCTTGTACCATGTCTCGAAGATCTCGCGCCCGTAGACGCCCTTTATGGTGATCGCCTTGAAGACGATCCGGCTCCAGTCCACCGGCGACTTTCCGGGCGGGATGCCGAGCATGGCGATCCGCCCGCCCATGGTCATCGCCTCGACCATCTGGTCGAGCGCGCGCTGGTTGCCCGACATCTCGAGGCCCACGTCGAACCCCTGCTTCATCTTCAGGCGCGCGACCGTTTCGGCAAGGTCCTGCTTGCCGACGTCCACCGTGACTACGTCGGCCACCTGTTCGGCCAGGGCGAGCCGTTCGGGGTTGATATCCGTTATCACCACATGGCGCGCGCCGACATGGCGGGCGACGGCGGCGGCCATGATGCCGATGGGACCGGCCCCGGTGATCAGCACGTCCTCTCCGACCAGATCGAAGCTGAGCGCCGTGTGGACCGCATTGCCCAGCGGATCGAGGATCGCGCCGATCTCGTCCGGGATGTCGTCGGGCAGCGGGACCACGTTGAAGGCGGGCAGGCGGAGGTATTGGGCGAAGGCGCCCTGTTCGTTCACGCCGATGCCCCGCGTCGCAGGGTCGAGGTGGAACTTGCCCGCCCGGCTCTGGCGCGAGGTCTTGCCGATCAGGTGCCCCTCGCCGGAACAGCGCTGCCCGATCTCGAGGTCGGTGACATTGCTGCCAAGCTCGACGATCTCTCCAGCGAACTCGTGGCCGGTGATCATCGGCACCGGCACGGTCTTCGCCGCCCATTCGTCCCAGTTCCAGATGTGGATGTCCGTGCCGCAGATCCCGGTCGCGTTGATCCGGATCAGCACGTCGTCGGGTCCGACCTCGGGGACCGGTGCGCGCGTCATCCACAGGCCTTCCCGCGGATGCAGCTTCGACAGCGCCTTCATTTCGTTGCTCTTCATGCGCAATCCTCCCGGCCGACAACAGGCCATGTCCATGTGACACCGGCAGCGATGCTGCGGGCCTGCATCGAGCCGCATGAGGCGGGATGGCGCAGTCGCAGACCCGCCCCCCGCGCCTGCTCCGCTTCGGCGTCCGGCTCGACCGCCGTCGCGCCATGGCCGCGTTCGGCGAAGCACGCCGCGTCACGCCCGCTGCCAGCGCCCGGATCGGGAAGGCCGGCCGGAGGCGGCGGGATCTGATCGAGCACGGGCGACAGGGTCTCCGCTGTCGAAAGGGCATCGAACCGCCGGCGAAGATCTCCGGCGCTGGCGGCACAGGTTGCGATCACGTCGCCGGGCATCAGATCACCCTCATGGCGCGGCCCACGGTGCGGAAGGCCTCGAGCGCCTGGTCGAGGTCCTCGATGTTCAGGGACGCGTTCATTTGCGTCCTGATCCGGGCCTGCCCCTTCGGCACGACGGGATAGAAGAAACCCGAGACATAGACCCCTTCCTCGAAAAGCCGCGCCGCCATTTCCTGCGCCAGCTTCGCTTCGCCCAGCATCACGGGAATGATCGGATGCTCGCCGTCCAGCAGTTTGAAGCCGAGCTTGGACAGGCCCGCGCGCCAGTAATAGGCGTTCTCGAAAAGGCGCGAACGCAGCACGTCGCCCTGTTCGACGATTTCCAAGGCCTTGATACCGGCCGCGACGATGGCCGGGGGCAGTGAATTGGAGAAGAGGTAGGGTCTGGCGCGCTGGCGCAGCAGGTCGATGACGGGCTGCGGGCCGGCGACATATCCGCCGATGGACCCGCCCAAAGCCTTGCCGAGCGTACCGGTGAGAATGTCGACATCGACCCCCGAATGTCCCGGCGTTCCGCGCCCCTGCGGGCCCATGAAGCCCGTCGCATGGCAGTCGTCCACCATGACCATCGCGTCGTATTTCGCCGCAAGGGCGGTGATCCCGGGCAGATCGGCGAGGTAGCCGTCCATGCTGAAGACGCCGTCGGTGGCAATCAGGATGAACCGCGCACCTTCCGCGCGGGCCTCCTTCAGGCGGGCTTCCAGATCGTCCATGTCGGAATTGGCGTAGCGATACCGTTTCGCCTTGCAGAGCCTGATTCCGTCGATGATCGAGGCGTGGTTCAGAGCATCGGAGATCACAGCGTCCTCGGGCCCGAGCAGGGGCTCGAACAGACCGCCGTTGGCGTCGAAGCAGGCAGCGAAGAGGATCGCGTCGTCCTTTTGGAGATAGGCGGCGAGCTTGCTTTCAAGTTCGCGGTGCAGATCCTGCGTGCCGCAGATGAAGCGCACAGACGCCATGCCGAAACCCTTGCCGCCCATTGCGTCCCGCGCCGCCGAGATAAGGTCCGGATGGTCTGCGAGCCCGAGGTAGTTGTTGGCGCAAAGGTTGATGACCTGACGCCCGCCCACGCTGATCTCGCTACCCTGCGCCGAGGTGATGAGTCGCTCGGTCTTCATCATCCCGTCGGCTTCGATCTGCGCGAGCGTGTCGGTCAGGTGGGACAGGAAGGCCTGGGTCATGGGAATCTCCTTTTTCCCGTACCTAGCACTTTGGACGCGTTTCGAAAGCCGCCGTCGCGCTTGCAGCCAGTCGATTTCCGCGCGGGAAAGTATGCCGCGCGGCGCAGGGTTACGGGCTGACAATCGCAGGCCGCAGCGACATAGTTCGCAGGACAACAGGGAGATGCAGATGACACAGGACATCGTGATTCTCGACGGGGCGCGCTCTGCCATCGGTCGTTTCGGCGGATCGCTTGCGGGCACGCCGCCCTGTGATCTCGCGACGAGGGTGGCAGGTGCCGCGCTTGAGAGGGCCGGCGTCGAGCCGGGCCAGATCGGGCATGTGGCCTTCGGGCACGTCATCAACACGGAACCGCGCGACATGTATGTCTCGCGCGTTGGCGCTATGGGGGCGGGGATCCCGGACAGCGTGCCCGCGATGAACGTCAACCGGCTTTGCGGGTCGGGACTTCAGGCCATCGTGTCCGTGGCGCAATCCCTGATGCTGGGCGATGCCGACTTCGGGCTGGCGGGCGGGGTCGAGAACATGTCGCGGTCGCCCTTCATCAACCCCGAGGCACGCTGGGGTGCCAAGATGGGTGACGTCAGAAGCCTCGACATGATGCTCGGCGCTCTCAACTGTCCCTTCGGGACCGGGCATATGGGCGTGACCGCCGAGAATGTCGCGGACGAGCACCAGATAAGCCGGGAAGACCAGGACGGTTTTGCGCTCAACAGTCAGGAGCGCGCGGCGCGCGCCATAAAAGAGGGGCGTTTCGCCAGCCAGATCGTGCCGGTCGAGGTGCGGGTGAAGCGGGACATGGTGCCCTTCGAGATCGATGAACACCCGAAGATGACCACTGCCGAGGCGCTCGCGGGGCTTCCGACCGTCTTCCGCAAGGGCGGCAGCGTCACGGCGGGCAACGCCAGCGGGATCAACGACGGCGCCGGGGCGCTGGTGATCGCGACGGCCGAGGCGGCGGAACGCGCGGGCCTGAAACCCCGGGCGCGGATCCTGGGATACGCCCATGCCGGGGTGCGCCCCGAGGTGATGGGCATCGGGCCCGTGCCGGCGGTGCAGGCGCTGCTCGAAAAGACAGGGCTTTCGGTCGACGATTTCGACGTGATCGAAAGCAACGAGGCCTTCGCGGCCCAGGCGCTTGCCGTCAGCAAGGAGTTGGGCTTCGATCCGGCGAAGGTAAACCCGAACGGCGGGGCCATCGCGCTGGGACATCCGGTCGGGGCCACGGGCGCAATCATCGCCATCAAGGCGCTTTACGAACTCGAGCGGATCGGCGGAACGAGGGCCCTGGTGACGATGTGCATCGGCGGC
Organism: Sulfitobacter sp. LCG007; assembly: GCF_040801785.1. Lineage (NCBI taxonomy): Bacteria > Pseudomonadati > Pseudomonadota > Alphaproteobacteria > Rhodobacterales > Roseobacteraceae > Roseobacteraceae bacterium LCG007. Next base: position 4,072,966 of record NZ_CP161805.1, read on the forward strand.
GGTCAGGGGATCGCGCTGGCGTTCGAGCGGGTCGGCTAGGGCGGACAGGGCGCACCCAAGCCCCGAAACGCCACGGCAAACCGGTTTCGGTGCCTATACAAACCCTCCGTCAAGGGTTATGGCGCAACACTTCTGCCGGGATGATGGGCGCAAACGCCGTGGCCCGGCGCATCCTCCTTGTCCGAGAAGTGAATCCGAACCTTGCATAAGACGATTGAAGCCGCGCTGGCCCGCAAGGGCTATGAAACTCTGACGCCCGTTCAGCAGGCCGTCACCGAACCGGATGTCACCGGCAAGGACCTTCTGGTCTCGGCGCAGACGGGGTCGGGCAAGACCATCGGCTTCGGACTGGCGATCGCACCGACGTTGCTGGGCGAAGCTGACGCCTTCGACGCGCCTGCCGCCCCCCTCGCTTTGATCATCGCGCCGACGCGGGAACTTTCGATGCAGGTGAAACGGGAGCTTGGCTGGCTCTACGCTGATGCAGGGGCGATCCTCGCGTCCTGTGTCGGCGGCATGGACATGCGCGACGAACGCCGGGGGCTGGCGCGCGGGGCGCATATCGTCGTCGCCACGCCGGGGCGGCTGCGCGACCATATCATGCGCGGCTCCATCGACCTGACGGCGATCCGCGCGGTCGTGCTGGATGAAGCCGACGAAATGCTCGACCTCGGTTTTCGCGAGGATCTGGAGTTCATCCTCGAACAGACGCCGGAGACCCGGCAGACGCTGCTCTTTTCCGCAACCGTGCCGGGCTCCATCGCCAAGCTCGCGCAGCGCTACCAGCGAGAGGCGGTCCGGATCTCGACCGTCAGCGAGCAGAAGCAGCATGCCGATATCGAATACCGCGCGATGATGGTGGCGGCCCGCGACGGCGACAACGCGGTGATCAACGTGCTGCGCTACTATGAAGCGCCGAACGCCCTGGTGTTCTGCAACACCCGGGCGATGGTGGCACGGCTGACGACGCGGCTGTCGAACAGGGGCTTCTCGGTCGTGGCCCTGTCGGGCGAACTGACCCAGAGCGAACGTTCCAACGCGCTGCAGGCGATGCGGGACGGACGCGCGCGGGTCTGTGTGGCAACGGATGTCGCCGCCCGCGGGATCGACCTGCCGAAACTGGATCTGGTGGTGCATGCCGAATTGCCCAGCAGCCATGAAACCCTTCTGCACCGGTCGGGCCGCACCGGCCGCGCGGGCCGCAAGGGCGTCAGCGCGCTGGTTGTTGTCCCGTCCGCGCGCAACAAGGCGGAACGCATCCTGAAATTTGCGAAACTGACGGCGGATTGGGGCTCTGCCCCCTCGGCGGCGGATGTCGACGCGCGCGATCAGGAACGCATGCTGGCCGATGACGCCTGGCAGGCCGAGATCACCGAGGGCGAGCGTCCCTCGGTGGACCGGCTGGTCAAGATGTTCTCGCCCGAGCAGCTCGCCGCTGCCTATCTGCGCCAGTACAAGACGCGCCATTCCGCGCCCGAAGATCTCGACGAGGTCGGTGCCGAAAAACCCGTCAAACGCGGGCCTTTCGGTCCCAGTGTGTGGTTCTCGCTGTCGGAAGGCCGCAACCAGGCGGCGTCGCCGCGCCATCTGCTGCCGATGATCTGCAAGGCGGGCAATCTGACCAAGGACGATATCGGGGCGATCCGCATTGCCGACGACCTGTCTTACGTCGAAATCCGCGAAGAGAGTGTCGCGGGGTTCCTGGCGGCTGTCGGTCCGGACATGATGGTCGAGGGGAACAAGAGCCTTGTGCGTCTGGAAGGGGCACCCGATGTGCCAGCCTTCAAACCCCCCGCCCCCGACAGGGCCGCAAGGGGTAAGCCGAGCTACGACAAAACCGCAGCGCCGCGCGCCGAACGGACAGAGGTGCCGGACGCCCGTCCGCGCAAACCCAAGCCCGAAGATCGCAAGGACGGAAAACGATTCAAGCCGAACTCCAAGGAAGACGGAGCACCGGTAGCTCGTCGGGAAACGCACGACGGTCCGAAACCCGGCATGCGGCGCAAAATAGACACGTCGGACGGGGCCGTCACGGCCAAGGCTGTCAATACGTCAGCCAAAAGCAGTGCAATGGACCCGTCGAAGCGGGTTCCCAGCAGCTTCCGCAAAGGTCCGCCGCCGCCCAAGGGCAAGGCCAGCAGCAAGAAGAACCGCGCGCGGACTGCCGCCACGAAGGGTGGCAAGGGCGGAAATTTCACGCCGAAACGGGGATAGGCCCGCGCGTATGCCTGCGGGCCTGATCCTGGCGCAAGCGCCTAGAACAGGCTCTGTAGCAGCCAGATAGCACCCGCACCCGTCGCCCCGCCGAGCGCGGCCGCGCCTGCGATCCAGCGCTTGAAGCCTTGGCGCCGGCGTGGCTCGTAATTGCTCTGCCGCACCAGAGCCGTCTCGACGAGCCCCGGCAGGCGCGGGCCGAAGCGGGCCATCACCGATACGGTGCGTCCGAGATCGCGCAGGACCGCCTTCGGACCGATTGATTTGCTGATGTAGCCGGACACAATCGGGCGCGCGACCGTCCAGATGTTGATCTGCGGATTGAGCGAGCGCGCCACGCCCTCCACCACGACCATGGTGCGCTGAAGCAGGATAAGTTCGGTCCGCGTCTCCATGCCGAAACGTTCCGTCACCTCGAAGAGGTAGCTCAGCAGCCGGCCCATAGAGATCCGGGTCGCGTCCATGCCGAAGATCGGCTCTCCGACGGCGCGCAGGGCGCGGGCGAATTCGTCGACATCCTTGTCGGGCGGGACATAGCCAGCCTCGAAATGCACCTCTGCCACGCGCCTGTAGTCACGGCGGATGAAGCCGAAGAGGATCTCGGCATAGACCCGGCGGGTGTACTCGTCGATATGGCCCATGATGCCGAAGTCATAGGCGATGATATCGCCGTTCGGCGCGACCTTCAGGTTGCCCTGATGCATGTCGGCATGGAAGAAGCCGTCGCGCAAGGCGTGGCTGAGGAAGAGCGTCAGCACCCGTTCGCTCAGCGCCACGCGGTCATGGCCCGCCGCGTCGATGGCCGCGTTATCGCCCAGCGGCACGCCTTCGGCCCAGCCCAGCGTCATGACCCGGCGCGCGGAATAGTCCCATTTCACGCCGGGCAGACGGAAGCCCGCGTCCTTTTCGGTATTGGAAGCGAATTCAGATGCCGCGGCAGCCTCGAGCCGCAGGTCGAGTTCACCGCGCACAACACCGTCGAAATGTTCGATCACGTCCATCGGCCGCAGCCGCTTCGCCCCTGGTGCAAGCAGATCGGCGACGCGCGCGGCCAGGTAGAAGGCGTCGATGTCCTTGCGGAACGCCTTTTCGATCCCCGGCCGCAGTACCTTGACCGCCACCTCCTCGCCGCTGGCGGCCAGCCGGGCCCGATGGACCTGCGCGATGGATGCGGCCGCGACGGGTTCGGAAAATTCCGAATAGATCAGGTCGGCGGGCAGGCCCAGCTCGCGCTCGATGGCGGCCTTGGCCTCGGCGGTGGAGAAGGGCGGCAGCTTGTCCTGTAGCACCCGAAGCTGAACCGATAGCTCGTCGCCCACCATGTCGGGCCGTGTGGAAAGCACCTGTCCGAACTTGATGTAGGCAGGCCCGAGCGCCGTCAGGGCACGGGTCGCCGGGGGCATCGCCGGATCGCCCTTGTAGCCGAGCCACTCGAAGGGTTTGCCAAGCGCGCGGGCGATGAAACGAAGGCTCGTCGGCGCCTCGAAAGCGTCGAGAACGACATTCATCGCACCTGCGCGCTCCAACGTGGCGCCGGTGCGGATCAGGCGCCAGATGTTGTGCGGTCCGCGCACCTCAGAGTTTCCAGCCGGAATGCAGGGCGGCGACCCCCATGCTGAGATTGCGATAGGCTGCGTTCTCGAAACCCGCCGTCCGGATCATGGACAGAAACCGCTCCTGATCGGGGAACCGCCGGATCGATTCGACGAGATACTGGTAGCTTTCGCGGTCCCGCGCGACCAGTTCGCCAAGCCGGGGGATCACGTTGAAACTGTAGAGATCGTAGGCTTTCTGCAGACCCGGGTTGGGAAGCTGGCTGAATTCGAGCACCATCAGCCGCCCGCCTGGACGCAGCACGCGGAACGCTTCCTGAAGCGCCTTCTCGGGGCGGGTCACGTTCCGGATGCCGAAGCTGATCGTGTAGACGTCGAAGGTCGAATCCTCGAAGGGCAGCGCCATCGCATCGCCAGCGACCCAGTCGAGACTTTCGTGAAGCGCTTCGGCCTCGGCGCGCCGGCGGCCTTCCTCGAGCATGGACTCGGTCAGGTCGAGCACGGTCGCATGTCCGCTGCCGGCGCGCTTGAGGAAGCGGAAGGCGATGTCGCCGGTCCCGCCAGCGACGTCGAGCAGCTTCTGGCCCGGGCGCGGCGCGAGCCAGTCCATCATCGCATCCTTCCAGAGCCGATGGATCCCGAGGCTCATCAGGTCGTTCATCACGTCATAGCGGCTTGCGACGGAGGTAAATACGCCCTTCACGCGCCCGGCTTTCTCGCCCTCGGGGACGGTCTGGTAGCCGAAATGTGTCGTGGAGCTGCTCGGTTCCTGCGCCTCGTCGCGCGTGTCTTCGTTCATGGGCACTTGCGGTCCTTCCGGTTCGAACCTTTGTTATAGGTCGCTTGGGGGTCTGCACAATGACGCCCTTCGTCACAGCAACCCCACGGGAAACACAATGCCGGAACTGCCCGAAGTCGAAACCGTCCGCCGGGGTCTGGCCCCGGTCATGGAAGGCGCGGTCATAGCGCTGGCCGAGGTGAACCGGCCGGACCTGCGCTGGCCGTTTCCGCAGGACATGGCCGCGCGCCTGGCAGGGCAGCGGGTCGAGCGGCTGCGGCGCCGGTCGAAATACATCCTGGCCGACCTTTCCTCGGGCGAGACGCTTCTCATTCATCTGGGCATGTCGGGGCGGATGCTGGTCTCGGGCGATCCGCTGGGCGTTTTCGTGCATGACCATCCCGCACCGGAAAAGCATGACCATGTGGTGCTGAAGATGGAGAACGGCGCGCGCATCACCTTCAACGATCCGCGCCGTTTCGGGGCGATGGACCTGATTGCCACCGCGACGGCCGAGGCGCACAAGCTGCTGGCCGGGCTGGGGCCGGAACCGCTGGGCAACGCGTTTCACGCGGACCATCTGGTGAATGCCTTCAGGGGCAGACGCACCCCGGTGAAGGCGGCGCTGCTCGACCAGCGGACCGTGGCGGGGCTGGGCAACATCTACGTCTGCGAGGCGCTTTTCCGGGCAGGCATCCGTCCCACGCGGCTGGCCGGAAGGATCTCGGGTGCGCGGGTCGCCGGGCTCGTGCCGATCATTCGCGACGTGCTGAACGAGGCGATCGAGGCGGGCGGGTCGAGCCTGCGCGACTACCGGCGGGCGGATGGCGAGCTGGGCTACTTCCAGCACAGTTTCGATGTCTACGGGCGGGAAAACCAGCCCTGCAGGACGGACGGCTGCGGCAGTGCCGTTTCCCGCATCGTTCAGTCGGGCCGATCGTCGTTCTATTGCGCGCGCTGCCAAAGATAGGTTGAACCGGCCCGCGCGCATGCTATTGCTGCAACCCTCAGACCGAAGCAACCGCGAGTTCACACATGGCATATGAAACCATCATCGTGGAGGTCGACGATCACGTCGCCCTGATCACGCTGAACCGGCCGAACGCCATGAACGCCCTGAACGACCAGCTGCTGGGAGAACTCGCCGACGCCCTGAGTGCGGCGCAGGACAACGAGCGGGTGCGCTGCATCGTCATCACCGGGTCGGAAAAGGCCTTTGCCGCCGGGGCCGACATCGCGATGATGCGCGACAAGAGCTTCGTCGAGGCCTTCGCAGGCGATCTCTTCACCTCCGAGACGCAGCAGATCCTGCGCGTCCGCAAGCCCATCATCGCCGCAGTGGCCGGCTATGCGCTGGGGGGTGGCTGCGAGCTGGCGATGATGTGCGACTTCATCATCTGCGCCGAGAACGCCAAGTTCGGCCAGCCCGAGGTGAACCTCGGCGTGGTCGCGGGCATCGGCGGAACACAACGCCTGACCCGGCTGGTCGGCAAGTCGAAGTCGATGGACATGCACCTTACCGGCCGCTTCATGGACGCGGCCGAGGCCGAGCGGTCGGGGCTCGTCAGCCGCGTCGTGCCGGCGAAGAAGCTGCTCGAAGAGGCGACCGCGGCCGCCCAGAAGATCGCCGAGAAGTCGATGATCACCGTCATGGCGATCAAGGAGGCCGTGAACCGCGCCTATGAGGTTCCGCTCGCCGAGGGGCTGCTTTTCGAGCGCCGGATGTTCCACGCGCTCTTTGCGACCGAGGACCAGAAGGAAGGCATGGCGGCCTTCCTCGAAAAGCGCGAGGCGCAGTTCCGCGACAAGTGACACCGAGCGACGCGGCCGACCCTGCTGGCAGGCCGTGCGACAAAGGCGTTTGCATTCCGCTGCAAAGCCACTATAGACCGCCCCCATACATGCGCGTGCAGCCCGCTCTGGCTAGAATCACCCAGGTCTCTGATGACCGGTGCGGGTCTGCGTTGCGCGACAGAAACAACATGAACCCGAAGGTGATCGCACCATGGCAAACACACCCCAGTCCAAGAAGCGCGCGCGTCAGAGCGAGAAGCGCAACGAGATCAACAAGGCCCGCCGTTCGCGGATCCGGACATACCTGCGCAAGGTCGAAGAGGCGCTGGCCTCCGGCGACAAGGACGCTGCCGCCGCAGCCCTGACCGCGGCCCAGCCCGAGCTGATGCGCGGCGTCACCAAGGGTGTCTTTCACAAGAATACCGCGTCGCGGAAGATGTCGCGTCTCGCCTCCCGGGTGAAGGCGCTGTCCTGATCCTGTAGTGACATTTTATTAATGATCGTTAACGGGACGTCGCCAAAAGCGGCGTCCCTTTCGCATTTGATGGCCAATTTGCCACGGCTTCAAAAAGAGCCGGAGATTCTTTTCTGAATTTCCTGAGTCAAGTTTGAAGTTCAGTTGCTGCGTCGCGGGCGAAATTGGTACGAGTATCAGGCGATTCATTTCGCCTTGGGGGGCGGGCCCTGAGACCCTTCCGTGTTGCGGCGGAACAATGGGGATCAGGGGCTGGGCGCGGCAAAAGAGCCGCCGTGCCACAGTCTGCATGTGCCGGACCTGTCCGGCGCCATGCCCTGTCGAATACTTGGTGCGGTCGGCATGACTGCCGGGCTTTCTGGCCGTTTGGTGGCCGAAGCCCCGGTCAGGCGGCCTACCCTGTTAGAAGTCCATGAGGACAAGATCGGTTTCTGCGGGGAGACCGGGCAGGGAAGGTTTATGCCATCGCCGCACCGGACGGCTGTCCCGAAAGGGGCGTCGTTTGATTTGGGAACGCTAGGAAAACGCGGGACAGAA